>NZ_LT629696.1:690224-1380449 GCF_900100265.1 Leifsonia sp. 466MF | reverse complement strand
TCGCTGCTGGAGACGGATGACAGCATCCGCGGCATGTTCTGCGTCCCGGTGTACTCGAACCCGACCGGCGCCGTGTACTCGGAGGAGGTCGTGCGGGCGCTCGTGTCGCTGCCCGCCGCCGACGACTTCCGGCTGATCTGGGACAACGCGTACGCGGTCCACCACCTCACCGACGAGCGCCCCGAGCCGATCGACGTGCTCGCCCTCGCCGCGGAGGCCGGCAACCCGGACCGCCCGCTCGTGTTCGCCTCCACCTCCAAGGTCACCTACCCGGGCGCGGGCGTCTCGTTCTTCGGCGCCTCCCCCGCGAACGTCGAGTGGATGCTGCACAACCTGTCGGCCCAGAGCATCGGCCCCGACAAGCTCAACCAGCTGCGGCATGCCGAGCTGTTGCGCGACGCCGACGGCCTCGCCGCGCACATGGAGAAGCACCGCGCCATCCTGGAGCCGAAGTTCGCCGCCGTCGACGCGGCCTTCCGCGAGCGGCTCGCGCCGTGGGGCGGCGGCACCTGGACGGCACCGCGCGGTGGGTACTTCGTGAGCCTCGACGTGATCGACGGCGCCGCCAAGCGCGCCGTGCAGCTCGCCAAGGAGGCCGGGATCGCGGTCACGCCGGCCGGGGCGACGTTCCCGTACGGCGACGACCCGCGCGACGCGAACATCCGCATCGCCCCGACGTTCCCGCCGCTCGACGAGCTGACGACCGCGCTCGACGGGCTCTGCACGGCGATCCTCCTCGCCGAGGCGGAGACCCTGCTGTCCGCGCGGGACTGACCCGCATGACCGGCTGGACGGTCCGCGCCAGCACGGAGGACGACTGGCAGGCGTACCGCATGCTGCGGTTCGAGATGCTCGAGGATGCGCCGATCGCCTTCCTGGAGACTCTCGAGCAGGCGCGCGCGCATCCTGACGAGCATTGGCGCAGGCGCGCGGCGAACACGTCGTCGACGAGCCGGCTGTTCGCCGCGGTCGCGGACGACGGCCGGTGGCTCGGCAGCATGGGCGGGTTCCAGTCCGCGCCGTCGCGGGAGCCGTACCTGGTCGGCGTGTACGTGTCGCCGGAGTGGCGGGGCCGGGAGCACGGCATGACGGACGCCCTGCTGGATGCGGTGATCGACTGGGCGCGCGGGCGCGGCAGCCGCCTGCTGCTGGAGGTGCACGAGGACAACGAACCGGCCATCCGCTCGTACCTCCGCCGCGGCTTCACGTTCACCGGCCGCACGCAGCCCTATCCGCTCGACCGCACCGCCGACGAGCGCGAGATGCAGCTTCCCCTCACCGACCGCTCCCCCACGTCCCCCACCGCCGGCTCCTGAGTTTTTCGCGTTCCCGACGGCGTGTCGGGCGAAAAACTCAGGAGCTGATGGCGTGGATGCGGTCAGACCTCGCCGAAGCCGGTGTCGACGAGGTCGGCGAGAGCGTCCACCGCGGTGCGACCGTCAGGGTCGTCGGACGAGATGCGCGCGGTGGAGCCCGCGGTGAGCCCGAGCGACATGATGCCGAGGAGACTCTTCGCGTCCTTGCCGTTGACGGTCACCTTCACCGGGAAGGTGTTGGCGAGCTTGACGAACTCCGCCGCAGGGCGCGCGTGAAGCCCCTCCGGGTTGCGCACGAGCACCTCGCGCTCGTACGGACCGGCGGTCTCGGTTACCACTGGCTCGGCCGCTTCGGCCGGAGTGGATGCGGCCGCCGGCTCGCCGCCGGACCTCCCGGCCCACGCATCCACCGCACCCTCCGCTGCGGCGACGACCTCGTCAAGACTTCCGCCGGACTCGGCGGCGACAGCCGCAGCGACGCCGCCCTCGACGAACGGCACGTCCACGACCCGCACGCGGGACCGCTGCGCCTCGTCGAGCATGTCCAGCACCGTCTCCGCGGTGAGCAGAGCAGAGCCGAGGTCGCTGATCACCACGACACCATCGCCGCCGTCGGCCTCCGACACGGCGGACATCACCTTCGTGAAGCTGGTGCCGATCCCGTCGTCGTCGGTCCCGCCCGCCGCGACCAGGCGCACCGAGCCCGCCATCTGACCGGCGAGCTGCACCATCCCCGCGGCGATCTGGGAGCTGTGCGAGACGAAGACGACACCGACCTTCCCGGTCATCCGGCCGCCTCGGCGGTCTGGGCCGCTGCGCGCAGCAGCAGCGCCGTCGACTGGGCGCCCGGGTCACGGTGTCCGGCCGACCGCTCGCCGAGGTAGCTCGCGCGGCCCTTCCGGGCGACGAGCGGCTCGGTCGCCTCCGCGCCCTTCTCGGCGGCCTCCGCGGCGGCCGCCAGGATGCCCGCGGCCGAAGCCCCGGACTCCTGGGCGGCCGCAGCGGCGTCCACCGCGGGCGTCCATGCGTCGATCATGGTCTTGTCGCCGGGTTCGGCCTTTCCGCGGGACACGATGCCGTCGCGCGCGGCCGCCAGGGCCGCGACGAGCGCCTTCTCATCGATGGCGGCGGCGTCGCCCACGGGGTCGGCCGCCTTCAGGAACGCCGTGCCGTAGAGGGGACCGGACGCACCCCCCACCGTCGAGATCAGGGTCATGGCGACCGACCGCAGCGCCGCGTTCGGCGTGGTGTCGTCCGGCAGCTTCTCCAGGGCGATGACCGATGCGTGCAGCCCGCGGTCCATGTTCTCGCCATGGTCGCCGTCGCCGATCTCCCGGTCGAGCGTGTTCAGCTCCTGCTTGTGCTCGCCGATGGATGCCGCCGCGGCGGAGATCCACTGCCTCACCCAGTTCGTGTCCAGCGTCATCGACGCCTCCTCCTCGTTGTCGTTCCGGCTTCCTACAGACCCCAGCGCAGAGCCGCGGTGTGGACGGGGGCGTCCCACAGCTGCGTCAGCTCATCGTCCAGCTTGAGGAGCGAGATGGATGCGCCCTGCATCTCGAGCGACGTGACGTAGTTGCCGACGAGGGAGCGGCTGAGGGTGATGCCGCGCTCGTCGAGCACCTCGGCCGCCCGCCGGAACAGGATGTACAGCTCCGACAGCGGCGTGCCGCCCATGCCGTTGACGAACAGCAGCACCTGCGAGCCGTCGAACGAGAGGTCGGTGAGCACCGCATCCATCATCCGGTCGACCAGGCGGTCCGCCGGCTCCAGCTTGATGCGCTCGCGACCTGGCTCGCCGTGGATGCCCACCCCGAACTCGATCTCGTCCTCCGGGAGCACGAAACCGGGCTCTCCGGCGTGCGGCACCGTGCCGTCGGTCAGCGCGAGGCCGATCGAGCGCACATTCGCGTTGACGCGCTCCGCGATGGCCGTGACCGCGTCGAGGTCGTCACCGCGGTCCGCGGCTGCTCCGGCGATCTTCTCGACCAGGACGGTGCCCGCGACGCCGCGCCGGCCGGCCGTGTACAGGGAGTCCTGCACGGCGACGTCGTCGTTGGTGACCACGGAGCGGACCGTGATGCCCTCCGCCGCCACCAGGTCGGCCGCCGTCTCGAAGTTGAGCACGTCGCCCGTGTAGTTCTTGACGATGTGGAGCACGCCGGCGCCGCCGTCGGCGGCCTTGGTGGCCTCCACGATCGGCATGGGCGTCGGCGAGGTGAACACCTCGCCCGGCACCGCGGCATCCAGCATCCCCTTGCCGACGAAGCCGGCGTGGAGGGGCTCGTGACCACTGCCACCGCCGCTGACCAGGCCGACCTTGCCCTGCACCGGGCCATCGGCCCGGGAGACGAAGCGCGGATCCTGGGACACCGTGACGATGTCCGCGTGTGCCCGGCCGAAGCCCGCGAGGGATTCGGCCACGACGTCGGGTACGTCGTTGATGAGCTTCTTCATCGAAACCCTTCCTTCCATTCCAGTGGAATGCTCCACTTTGTCAGTGCGTCGCCGCCACCCACTCGTCGAGCTTCGCGGCCGCAGCCCCGGAGTCGATCGCTCGAGCAGCGACCGCCATTTGCGAACGGAACCGATCCAGGATGGATTCCTGAACCCTCGACGGGTCGGACGCGAGCTCGAAGGAAACGAGCCCGGCCGCCGCGTTGAGCAGGACGATGTCGCGCACGGGGCCTTCTTCACCCGCGAGCACGGCACGCACGACCGCCGCGTTGTACGCGGCGTCCTTCCCGAGCAGGTCGTCGATCCGCGCGCGGGGGATGCCCAGATCGCGCGGGTCGATGTCGTGCTCGGTGACGAGGCCCCTCGAGACCTCCCAGACGTGGCTGTGACCGGTGGTCGACAGCTCGTCGAGCCCGTCGTCGCCGCGGAAGACCAGCGCGGTCGCGCCGCGGGTCTGGAACACGCCGACGATGAGCGGGATGCGGTCGAGCGTCGCGACGCCGACCGCGGACGCCTCGGGGCGCGCCGGGTTGCACAGCGGTCCGAGGTAGTTGAAGACGGTGGGGACGCCCAGCTGGGCGCGGACGGGACCGGCGTGGCCGAACCCGGGGTGGAACGCGCTGGCGAAGGCGAACGTGATGCCGACCTTCTTCAGCACCTCGGCGACGCGGTCGGCGGGGAGCGTGAGGTCGATGCCGAGGGCGGCCAGCACATCCGAGGAGCCGGACGACGAGCTCGCGGCGCGGTTCCCGTGCTTGATGACGGGGACACCGGCGGCCGCCGCGACGATCGATGCGGTCGTCGACACGTTCACGGTGCCGAAGCGGTCGCCGCCCGTGCCGACGATGTCGAGCGCCATCGGATCCACCACCAGCGGCACGGCGTGGTCCAGGATCGCGTCGCGGAACCCGACGATCTCATCCACCGTCTCGCCCTTGGCGCGCAATGCGATGAGGAATGCCGCCAGCTGGGCGTCGGTCGCCTCGCCGGTCATCACCTGGTCCATGGCCCAGGCCGCGTCCGCCACGCTCATGTGCTCCCCCGCCAGGAGAGACGCCAGCACGGACGACCAGGACTGCGTGTGGACCATGAAGCGATCCTATCGGCGGGCGACACGCCACGGCGATAGCGGCCGCTGGACGCCTGGTAAGGCTGTCCTAACCGGAAATCCGCTCGATTCACGCCCCTCAGGTGGGAAAACCAAGGGTTCTTTTCAGCCATAATGGGTTACGTGACGAGCACCTCCATTTCTCCCTCAGCGAGTGCGCCGGCGATCAACCGGCCCAATGTCGTGGCCGTCGGCACGATCGTCTGGCTCGGCTCGGAGGTGATGTTCTTCGCGGGGCTCTTCGCGATCTACTTCACCCTCAAGTCGACGTCGCCCGATCTGTGGGCCGCCGAGACGCAGCACCTCAACATCCCGTACGCGGCGACCAACACGCTGATCCTGGTGCTCAGCTCGGTCACCTGCCAGTTCGGCGTCTTCGCCGCTGAGCGCATGCAGCCGCGCCGCACGGGCGGTCTGCTGCAGTTCTGGCGCTGGGGCATGGTCGAGTGGTTCACGCTGACCTACCTCATGGGCGCGGTCTTCGTCTCCGGCCAGGTGCTCGAGTACGCGACCCTCGTCTCGGAGGGCATCTCCCTCAGCTCCAACGCCTACGGATCGGCGTTCTACCTGACGACGGGCTTCCACGCCCTCCACGTCACGGGCGGCCTCATCGCCTTCCTCCTCGTGATCGGCCGTGCGTTCGCGGTCAAGATCTTCGGCCACAAGGAGGCGACGAGCGCCATCGTCGTCTCGTACTACTGGCACTTCGTCGACGTCGTGTGGATCGGACTGTTCGCGGTCATCTACATCATCCGATAGGAAACAGGAGCGTTCTTCACCCCATGCGTCCGAAAAACCCCCGCCCGGCCACCCAGCCTCGCACGGGCAAGCCCGCCCGCAAGGCCGGCCGTCGACACCCTCTGGCCACCGTCGCGCTGCTCGCGATCGGCCTCGGGCTGACCGGCGGCGCGTACGCCGCGTTCACGACGACCACCGCGTCCGCCGACGAGCCGCAGGTGGCCGCCGCCAGCCAGAACTCGGTCGACGAGGGCAAGAAGCTCTTTCAGGCCAACTGCGCCACCTGCCATGGGCTCGACGCCCAGGGCAGCTCGGTGGCCCCGAGCCTGATCGGCGTCGGCGCCGCCGCCGTCGACTTCCAGGTCGGCACCGGCCGCATGCCCATGCAGATGCAGGGCCCGCAGGCGCAGGAGAAGCCGGTCCAGTTCACCGACGACCAGGTCAAGGCACTCGCCGACTACGTCGCGTCCCTCGCCCCCGGGCCGTCCATCCCCGAGCAGAAGTACCTCGACGGGAAGGGCGACGCCGCCCACGGCGCCGAGCTGTTCCGCATCAACTGCGCCATGTGCCACAACGTGGCCGGCGCGGGTGGAGCGCTCACCGAGGGCAAGTACGCCCCGCCGCTCACCGGCGTCAGCGCCGAGCACATCTACGAGGCCATGGTCACCGGCCCGCAGAACATGCCGGTCTTCAACGACCTGAACATCACGCCGCAGGGCAAGGCCGACATCATCACGTACCTGAAGTACATTCAGAACAACCCGTCCCCGGGCGGCTTCGAGCTGGGCAACCTCGGCCCGGTCGCCGAGGGCCTGTTCCTCTGGATCTTCGGTCTGGGCGCCATCGTCGCCCTCACCGTGTGGATCACGGCCAAGTCCAACTAGTCGGCCCGCACAGGCACGAACCACAGCGTAAGAAGGAGAGCAATGGCACAGGACGAGAACGGCGGTCGCGAGCTGACGCCCGCCAGTTCGTCTGAGGCGCACCGCACCGGCGACCCCGGGACGGCGGTGATCATCCGCGACGCCGTCGAGAACCCCGGCTTCCCGCCTCACCGCCCGCGCGTCACCGACCTCGACCCGCGGAAGGAACGGCGCGCCGAGCGCACCGTCTACACGCTGTTCTACCTGTCGATCGCGGGCTCGGTCTGGGCGGTCGCCGCCTACCTCGCCTTCCCGATCGTCGACGGCGACCCTGGCTCGGTCCGCCTGAACAACCTGTTCATCGGCATCGGCGGAGCGCTCGCGCTCCTCGCGATCGGCATCGGCGCCGTCCACTGGGGCAAGGCGCTCATGCACGAGAAGGAGGGCGTCGACCTCCGCCACCCGGTGCGCGGCAGCGAGGCGACCACCGAGCGCGCGGCCGAGATCTTCCGTCAGGCCGACGAGGAGTCCGGCTTCAGCCGGCGCACGCTCGTGCGCAACAGCCTCATCGGCGCGCTGATCGCGTTCCCGCTGCCCGCCGTCGTCCTCTTCCGCGGCCTCGCGCCCGAGAACGAGGACCCGGTCGAGCTGCTCTCGAACACGATGTGGGCGAAGGGGGTCCGGCTCACCCGCGACCCAACCGGAACCCCGATCAAGGCCTCGGATGTGACCCTCGGGAGCGCGTTCCACGTGATCCCCGAAGGCCTCAACGAGTCGGAGAACATGCTGGAGGAGAAGGCCAAGGCCGCCGTGCTCCTCATGCGCCTCAAGCCCGAGGACCTGCACGTGTCCAAGGGCCGTGAGAACTGGAACTACGACGGCATCGTCGCCTACTCCAAGATCTGCACGCACGTCGGGTGCCCGGTGGCGCTCTACGAGCAGCAGACCCACCACCTGCTCTGCCCGTGCCACCAGTCGCAGTTCGACATCACGCACGAGGCGCAGGTCATCTTCGGACCGGCGAAGCGGCCGCTGCCGCAGCTGCCGATCACCGTCGACGCCGATGGCTATCTGGTCGCCCGCAGCGACTTCACCGAGCCCGTCGGCCCAAGCTTCTGGGAGCGCCATTGAGCACCACGACCGCCGCACCCGCGGCAACGACGACGGCCAAGAAGGGTGGCTTCACGGCGGCAGCCGCGAACTACCTCGAAGACCGCACCAGCATCTCAGGGGCCGTCAAGGAGTTCGGTCGCAAGATCTTCCCCGACCACTGGTCGTTCCTTCTCGGTGAGGTCGCGCTCTACAGCTTCATCGTCATCCTGCTGTCCGGCACGTTTCTGACGTTCTTCTTCCAGGCGTCGATGGCCGAGGTCACCTACAACGGCTCGTACGTGCCGCTGAAGGGCATCGAGATGTCCTCGGCGATGCAGAGCACGCTGAACATCTCCTTCGAGGTGCGCGGCGGCCTGCTGGTCCGTCAGATCCACCACTGGGCGGCTCTGCTGTTCGTGGCGTCCATCGGCCTGCACATGCTCCGCATCTTCTTCACGGGCGCGTTCCGCAAGCCGCGTGAGCTGAACTGGGTGATCGGCTTCGTGCTGTTCATCCTCGCGATGGCCGAGGGCTTCACCGGCTACTCGCTCCCGGACGACCTGCTCTCGGGCAACGGCCTCCGCATCATCGACGGCCTCATCAAGGGCCTTCCGGTGGTCGGAACGTGGATCTCGTTCCTGCTCTTCGGCGGCGAGTTCCCGGGCACGGCGATCGTCGGGCGCCTCTATACGCTGCACATCCTGCTTCTGCCCGCGTTCGTCGTGGCGTTCATCGCGCTGCACCTGATGTTCGTGGTCATCCACAAGCACACGCAGTACGCGGCTCCCGGTCGCACCCAGGGCAACGTCGTCGGCTACCCGGTTCTCCCGGTGTACGCCGCGAAGGCCGGTGGATTCTTCTTCATCGTCTTCGGTGTCCTGGTGCTGATGGCCTCGCTGTTCACGATCAACCCGATCTGGAACTACGGCCCGTACGACCCCTCCCCGGTGTCGGCCGGTACCCAGCCGGACTGGTACATCGGCTTCGCGGACGGCGCCCTGCGTCTGGTCCCGCCGGGCTGGGAGTTCGTGTGGCTCGACCGCACCTGGTCGTTCAACATCATCATCCCGGTGGCGATCCTCGGTCTGTTCATCGTGACCGTCATGATCTACCCGTTCCTCGAGTCGTGGATCACCGGCGACAAGCGTGAGCACCACATCCTGGACCGTCCGCGCAACGCTGCAACCCGCACCGCCATCGGCGCTGCCGGTGTCACGTTCTACGCGGTCTTCTGGGCGGCGGCGAGCTCGGACATCATCGCGACGCACTTCAAGCTGACGATGGAGGGTGTCATCCACACCCTGCAGGCGCTGCTGTTCGTCGGACCTGTCGTCGCGTACGTCGTGACGAAGCGCGTCTGCCTGGCGTTGCAGAAGAAGGACCGCTCGATCGCGCTCCACGGCTACGAGAGCGGCCGCATCGTGAAGCTGCCCGGTGGCGAGTTCATCGAGGTGCACGAGCAGCTGAGCGACTACGAGCGCTGGCGTCTGGTGTCGTTCGAGTCCTACGAGCCGCTGATGCTGCGTCCGAACCGTCGGGGCAAGATCACGGCGGCGAACCGCATGCGCGCTGGCCTGTCCCGCTGGTTCTTCGAGGACCGCATCGTTCCGCCGACCCGGAACGAGCTCGAGTCGGGTCACGACCACCACTGAGGCCCGCCTCCGTCGGAAGCGCCGGTGCGTTCATTCGCGCCGGCGCTTTCGTGTTCCCGCCCGTTGTTCCCGTTGCTTGACCGAGGGGCTGCCGATGTCCGCTGATCCGTCCCGCCTCTCCACCTGGCTGCGCTGCCCCGTCTGCGCGGCCGATCTGAAACCGGTCGACCGCCTCACCCTCGGTTGTGTCAACGGCCACCGCCACGACGTGAACAAGCGCGGGTACGTCTCTCTTCTGGGCGGAGGCACCAAACACCTGGGCGACACCGCCGAGATGCTGGATGCGCGCGACCTGGTGCTCGAAGGCGGCGCCTACTCCCCCATCGCCGACGCCGTGGCGGCGTCCACCGTCGGGACGCGAGTGCTGGATGCGGGCGCCGGGACCGGCCACTACCTCCGAGCAGCCTTGTATGCCCTGCCGGACGCCCTGGGGCTCGCCCTGGACCTGTCCCCTCAAGCGGTCGCTCGCGCCGTGCGCTCCTCGGACCGGATGGACGGCCTCGTCGCCGACACCTGGCGTCCGCTGCCCGTGCGCTCGGACACGGCCGACACCGTGCTCGACGTGTTCGCCCCGCGCAACCTCCCGGAGTTCCACCGCGTCCTGCGTTCCGGCGGAACCCTCGTGGTGGTGGTCCCCCGCGCCGACCACCTCGGTTCGCTGCGCGCCGCCGGGACCATGCTCGACATCCCCGCCGACAAGGCGGACGACGTGATCATGGCCGCAGAGCCCCTGTACGCCCTCCTGGCGCGCGAACCGGTCGCATACGACCTGGCACTCACGCCCCCCTTGCGCGAGGCTCTGGCGGGCATGGGGCCTTCCGCGCGTCATGCTGCCGCAGGCGCTGCCGTCCCGTCAGACGTCGACGCGACGCGCGTCTCCGTCGACGTCGTCCGCTTCACCCGCCGCTGACGCCGCCTGTCTCGCCTTCACCCTGTAGGCCCCATCCTCTGCGCCTGGTGGACGCAACACGCCGCCCATGGCGTCGCAGCCACGGCGTGTTGCGTCCACTGGACGGAGCAGGCCGGGCCCGGCGGCCGCCTCGGCGCGAGCCGGAGCACGAGACCAACTCGCGCGGGACACCTCCGAGGGTCGCAACACGCCGTTACGACGGCAGGATAACGGCGTGTTGCGTCCCACAGAACGAAACGTGGGACGACGACGCGTTGCATTACACGGGCCGGACGGGCCGGACGGTGCGACGGCTCACTCGTACGCAGCGCCAGTTGGAGACGCAGCCCTCGTTGCCCACGACCGTGCCATCCCTGGGTCGCAACACGCCGTTATGCCAGCGGGATAACGGCGTGTTGCGTCCCACACGCGAGGAGTGTGCCACACACGCTGAGTGCCCACGTCCGTGTCATCCGTGGGTCGCAACACGCCGTTCTGGCGGCGGGATAACGGCGTGTTGCGTCTCACACGCGAGGAGTGCGCGTCACGCACGCTGAGTGCCCACGTCCGTGCCATCCGTGGGTCGCAACACGCCGTTTGGGCGGCGGGATAACGGCGTGTTGCGTCTCACACGCGAGGAGTGCGCGCCACGCACGCTGAGTGCCCACGTCCGTGCCATCCGTGGGTCGCAACACGCCGTTTGGGCGGCGGGATAACGGCGTGTCGCGACCCACAGGCGACGCGTGAGTGCCCGGACACGCAGCGAGGGCCGCCTCCCGTGGGAGGCGGCCCCCAGCAGGCGCGGACGGCGCGCTCAGCGCGCGAAGTAGCCGCGGTAGTACTCGTAGACCCAGCCGACGATGCAGACCAGGGCGAAGGCGACGCCGATGTAGCAGATCCAGAAACCGACGGCGAGGCCCAGGACGACCAGGCCCGCGCCGAACGCGAGGGCGACCGGCCACCAGCTCCACGGGCTGAAGTGACCCAGCTCGGGGTCACCGTCGTCGATGTTCGCGTCGAGACGGTCCTCCGGCAGCTCCCCGCCCTGCGAGGCGTGGGAGCGACCGACATAGAACGCGATGAAGGCGGCGAGGATCGCACCGAGCAGCATGCCGATGGTGCCGACCCACTCGACGTTGCGGTGGGACTGGTCGAGCAGGTTCCACAGCGTGTAGACGACCGCCGAGAGCAGGAAGAAGATCGACAGGATCCAGAACAGGATGGCATTGGCGCGCATGGGTTACTTCACCTCGTCGTTCGCGACGTCGTGCACAGGGGCGTCGGGGGCGTCCTTCGCGGGACCCACACCGATCGGGATGCCCGCCTCGGGGTGGTTCAGGTCGAACGCCGGCGACTCCGAACGGATACGCGGGATCGACGTGAAGTTGTGCCGCGGCGGCGGGCAGCTGGTCGCCCACTCGAGCGAACGGCCGTAGCCCCACGGGTCGTTGACCGTGACCTTGGGCGCGTTGCGCGCGGTCAGGTACACGTTCACGAAGAACGGGATCATCGAGATCGCCAGGATGCCGGCGCCGATCGACGAGACCTGGTTCATCCAGGTGAAGCCGTCCGACGGCAGGTAGGTGGCGTACCGGCGCGGCATGCCCACGACTCCCAGCCAGTGCTGGATGAGGAAGGTCGTGTGGAAGCCGATGAACAGCAGCCAGAAGTGCCACTTGCCCAGCCGGTCGTTGAGCATCTTGCCCGTCCACTTGGGCCACCAGAAGTAGAAGCCGGCGAACATGGCGAACACGACGGTTCCGAACACCACGTAGTGGAAGTGCGCGACGACGAAGTACGTGTCGGACACGTGGAAGTCGAGCGGCGGCGACGCGAGGATGACGCCGGTCAGACCACCGAAGGTGAACGTGATCAGGAAGCCGATCGACCAGAGCATCGGCGACTCGAACGTGAGCGACCCGCGCCACATCGTGCCGATCCAGTTGAAGATCTTCACACCGGTCGGGACGGCGATGAGCATTGTCATCAGCGAGAACCACGGCAGCAGCACCGAGCCGGTGACGTACATGTGGTGCGCCCACACCGTGACGGACAGGGCGGCGATCGCGATCGTCGCGTACACCAGCGTCTTGTATCCGAAGATCGGCTTGCGGCTGAACACCGGGAAGATCTCGGACACGATGCCGAAGAACGGCAGAGCGATGATGTACACCTCGGGATGGCCGAAGAACCAGAACAAGTGCTGCCAGAGCAGGGCTCCGCCGTTCGCCGCGTCGTAGATGTGCGCGTCGAACACGCGGTCGGCAGCGAGAGCGAAGAGGGCGGCGGCGAGCACCGGGAAGGCCATCAGCACGAGGATCGACGTCACCAGAGTGTTCCAGGTGAAGATCGGCATGCGGAACATGGTCATGCCCGGGGCACGCATCGTGATGATCGTGGTGATGAAGTTCACCGCGCCGAGGATGGTGCCGAAGCCCGACAGACCGAGGCCGAGCACCCAGAGATTGCCGCCGATTCCCGGCGAGAAGGTCGTGCTCGAGAGCGGTGCGTAGGCGAACCAGCCGAAGGACGCTGCGCCCTGCGGGGTGAGGAAGCCGGCGACCGCGATCAGCGAGCCGAACGAGTAGAACCAGTACGCCAGCGCGTTCAGACGCGGGAACGCCACGTCAGGTGCGCCGATCTGCAGCGGCATGAGCACGTTGGCGAAACCGGCGAAGAGCGGCGTCGCGAACATGAGCAGCATGATCGTGCCGTGCATGGTGAACAGCTGGTTGTACTGCTCCTTGGTGGCGACCACCTGCAGGCCCGGCTCGAACAGCTGGGCGCGGATGATCAGCGCCATCACGCCGCCGATGAGGAAGTACACGAACGACGAGACCAGGTACATGTACCCGATGGTCTTGTGGTCCGTCGACGTGATGTAGTTCACGAGGATGTTGCCCTTGCGCTCCACACCGTTCGCGGTGAGGAACGTGGGCGCTGGCTTGGGGGCGGTGGTCGCTCCCGGTGCCGGTGCTGTCGTCGTCATCTGTGCGTCCTACTCGTTGCCCTGCGGGGCGCCCGTTCCGGGCAGGTTCTGGTTGCGGTCGTACTCGGAGCCCAGCTGACCCTCGTAGCCCTGGGCGCGGAGGCTCTTGATGTGTGCGTCGTACTCGGACTGCGGGACGATCTTCACGTTGAAGAGCATCGCGGAGTGGTACTCGCCGCAGAGCTCGGCGCATTTGCCGACGAAGGTGCCCGTGCGGTCGGTCGTCTCGAAGTACATGTAGTTGGTCTTGCCCGGGATGACGTCCTTCTTGTAGAGCATCGCCGGCACCCAGAAGGAGTGGATCACGTCGCGCGAGTCGAGCTGGATCGTGATCTTCTTGTTCTCGGGGAGGTACAGGGTCGGGACCTCGCCCTCCTGGACCGATCCGGGGGTGGCGCTGTTGTCATCCGGCTGGACCTGGATTCCCGGGTCGTAGACGTTGTCGCTGACGTAGTTGAAGTCCCATGCCCACTGCTTGGCGTAGACCTGGATCTTGACGTCCGGGTTCGCGTAGGGCTGCTCGATGGCGTTCTGGTCGCGCGCGGTGAAGGCGAAGAAGCCGAGCACCAGGATGAGCGGCACGATCGTGTAGAAGATCTCGATCGGCATGTTGTAGCGCAGCTGCACGGGGAGGCCGGTCTGGCCCTTCCGGCGGCGGTACACGATGACCGCCCAGAGCGTGAGGCCCCAGACGACGATGCCGACGATGAGCAGGACGATCCAGCTGGTCACCCAGAGGCCGCTGATGCGGTCGGTGTGGTTCGTGACGGGCGGCTCGCCCTCGACGAAGCCCGGGAGGAATCCGTGCAGCTGAGCCTGCGTGCAGCCCGCGAGTGCCACGACGAGCGTCGCGGCGATCGGGATGGCAGCCCATCGGAGACGGCGATTGTGACGCACCGGTGACCTTTCGAGTGACTACTGGACAGTTCACATGCAACTGTATGTGGCTGTGTCTACCCTACTCCGACTGACACCCTGATCCGAACAAAAGGGCCGCCCTGTGGAGGGCGGCCCGATGTGTTTCTCTGTGCTATATGAGGCTCAGTGGAAGGAGTCTCCGCACGCACAGGAACCGGTCGCGTTGGGGTTGTCGATCGTAAAGCCCTGCTTCTGGATCGTGTCCTCGAAGTCGATCGACGCACCGTCGAGGTACGGGACGCTCATCTTGTCGACGATGACCTCCACCCCGTCGAAATCGACGGTCGCGTCTCCGTCGAGCATGCGCTCGTCGAAGTACAGCTGGTAGATCAGACCCGAGCATCCGCCGGGCTGGACGGCGACGCGCAGACGCAGGTCGTCGCGGCCCTCCTGCTCGAGCAGGCTCCTGACCTTGGATGCCGCGGCGTCGGTCAGGCCGACTCCGTGGGCCTTGGTCGCGGTCAGCGTTGTGTCGGTCATGGGACTCCTCACGAAGGTGAAACGGGACTTCGGAACGAAATCTGCGTCGATTGTACGTCGCCGAACTGGAAATTCGGCAGAGCGCGGGATCTGCTCAGGATGCGGTGCGCCCGTTGAGCCGCGAGAGCAGGAGCGCCTCGGTCAGCACGGCGCGCTTGAACACGCCCAGGTGCAGCGACTCGTTGGGGCTGTGAGCGCGCGTGTCCGGGTCCTCGACGCCGGTCACGAGGATCTGCGCGGCCGGGAACTCGCGGACGAGATCGGCGATGAACGGGATGGAGCCGCCGACGCCGGTCTCGACTGCTTCGGCGCCCCAGGCGTCGGTCATCGCGCGCTTCGCCTCGGTCGCCGCCCATCCGTCGGTGTCGACGAGGAACGGGTCGCCGAGGTCGACGTCGTCGATCGCGATGTGCGCGCCGAACGGCGCGTGCGCCCGCAGGTGGCGTTCGAGCGCCTCGTACGCCTCGCGAGCGGGCTGGCCGGGTGCGACGCGGGAGCTGATCCGCACGGCGACGCTGGGCAGCAGGGTGTTGGATGCGTTGGCCACGCTGGGCGCGTCGATGCCGGTGACGGTGATGGTCGGCTGCGACCACATCCGCGACAGGATCGGCCCCCTTCCGACGCTGGTGACGCCCGGCAGGAACGCCGCGTCCTCGGCGAGCTGCTCCTCCGTGAACGCCGGCGGCTCGGCCGCTGCGTCGTACGAGGTGAGCCCCTCGACGGCCACCGCGCCATCGTCGTCGTGCAGGGTGGCGAGCAGCCTGACCATGGCGAGCATCGCATCCGGTGCCGCTCCCCCGAACATGCCCGAATGGGATGCGTGCTCCAGGGTCGAGACGGTGAGCCGGAACGTCACGTTGCCGCGCAGCGACACGGTCAGCGCGGGAGTGTTCACGTCGACGTTGTCGGAGTCGGCGACCACGATGACGTCCGCAGCGAGGGCCGCGGTGTTCTGCTGGAGGAAGTTCGCGAACGAGCGCGAGCCGAACTCCTCCTCCCCCTCGATGAAGACGGCGAGGCCGACCTCCAGGTCGTCACCCAGCACATCGCGCAGGGCGCGGACGCTCGCGACGTGGGTCATCACGCCCGCCTTGTCGTCGGCGGCGCCGCGGCCGTACAGGCGGTCGCCGCGCACGGTCGGCTCGAACGGCGGAGTGTCCCAGTTCGCCTCGTCCCCCTCGGGCTGGACGTCGTGGTGCGCGTAGAGGAGCACGGTCGGGCGGCCGTTCTTCGCGGCCCGCGTGGCCAGCACGGCCGGCTGTCCGAGCGTGTCGCTGTCGCCGATCGGCGCCTGCTTGATCTCGACGCTGTCGAACATCCCCGTGTCCGTCAGAAGCGCGGCGACGGCTTCGGCGCTGCGGCGCACGTTCTGCGGGTCGAACGCGGACCACGACACCGAGGGGATGCGGACGAGCTGCGAGAGGTCGGCGACGGCCGACGGCAACCCCGCCTCGACCGCGGCGCGGACCTCCCCTTCGACGCCGGGGGTCGCTCCGCCCGACGCATCGTCGGCGGCCGCGGGAACTGGGGTCTGCTGGCTGTCTGTCATGCGGGTAATCTTAAGCGGACCCCACAAGCGAAGGCTCGAAGTTGGCGAAACGACAGAATGCGGCAAGCGAGGCGGAGACGCCCGTCGCCGAGACCCCCGAAGAGACGGCTGCCCGGCTGAAGCAGGGCAAGGGTGCACCGACGCCCTCGCGCCGCCAGCAGGAGGCCGCCCGCAAGCGCCCGCTGGTGCCGACGGACCGCAAGGAGGCGGCGCGCGTCGCCCGGCAGAAGCAGGCGGAGGCACGCGAGAAGGCGCGCATCGGCATGGCGGCAGGCGACGACCGCTATCTGACCGCTCGCGACCGCGGACCGCAGCGCCGGTACGTGCGCGACTACGTCGACGCCCGGTTCTCGATCGGCGAGTTCCTCATCCCCGTGATGCTGATCGTCATCATCCTGACCTTCCTGCCGTGGCCGGAGATGCAGGTCTACGGCCTGTTCGCGCTCTGGGGCTTCTTCCTGATCGCGGTCATCGACTGCTTCGTGCTCGGCTTCCTGGTGCGCAAGCGCATCGGCGCCAAGTTCGGCGCGACGAAGGTGGAGCGCGGCCTGCGCTGGTACGCCGCGATGCGCGCACTGCAGCTGCGGGTCATGCGCCTGCCGAAGCCGCAGGTCAAGCGCGGCCAGTTCCCGAGCTGACGTGGCGATCGTCGCGGCGGCGGACGGCTCCGCCCTCGGCAATCCCGGCCCGGCCGGCTGGGCCTGGTACGTGGATGACGACCACTGGTCCGCGGGCGGCTGGCCGCACGGCACCAACAACCAGGGCGAGCTCATGGCGGTCATCGACCTGCTGGAGGCGACCGCCCACCTCGGCGACGACCTGCACATCTTCTGCGACAGCCAGTACGTGATCAACGCGGTGACCAAGTGGATGCCGGGCTGGAAGCGCAAGGGATGGCGTAAGGCCGACGGCGCTCCGGTGCTGAACCGCGAGCTGTTGGAGCGTCTCGACCGTGCCCTGCAGGGCCGCAGCTATCGCTTCGAGTGGGTCAAGGGCCACGCGGGCCACGAGCTCAACGAAGCGGCGGACGAGCGTGCTCGCGCCGTCGCGCTCGCGTATCAGAAGGGCGACCCCATCCCGATCGGTCCGGGCTGGCCGGGTCGCGCGGCCGTCGCGGAGGAGCCGGCGCCGGCACCAGCGGCAGCGGCGCCCGCGGCTGCACCAGCTGCCGCCGCTGCAGCCGCCGTACCCGCCCCCGCGCAGGACGCCTCCCTCGAACTCGACCTCTTCGCCGACCTCGCCGCCGACGAGACGGACGAGCAGGTCGTCGCGCGACTGGAGCGCGAGCTGCTGGAGCCCGCGGTGCGCTCGGACGCATCCCGCCTCGCCGAGCTGCTGCATCCCTCGTTCGAGGAGATCGGGCGCTCCGGCCGGCTCTGGGGTCGGGATGCGATCATCTCCGAGCTGGCCGTCGAAGACGATCAGGCGGCCGCCATGGAGGTGCTCGCGGTCGACCGCGTCGCCTCGGAGACGCTGCTGCTCACCGCACGAACGACGGATGCGCGCGGAGCGACCCTGCGCAGCTCGCTGTGGGTGCGCAGCTCCGGACGCTGGCGCCTACGGTTCCACCAGGGCACGCCGGAGGCGTAGCAGCCCCCGGTTGATCTGCCGGGCCCAGAGCGGGCCGCGGTAGAGGAACGCGGTGTAGCCCTGCACCAGGGTCGCCCCGGCACCCAGCCGCTCCTGCACGTCCTCCGCGGTCTCGACGCCTCCGACGGAGATGACGCAGAGCTCGGCGGGCACGACGGCCCGGATGAGGCGCAGCACCTCCAGGGAGCGCGCGGCGAGCGGGGGGCCGCTGAGGCCGCCTGCCCCCGCCGCTTCAACGACGGAGGGATCGGTGCGGAGCCCGTCGCGCGAGATCGTGGTGTTGGTGGCGATGATGCCCGCGAGTCCGAGCTCCACGGCGAGGCGCGCGATGCGCTCGACCTGCTCGTCGGTGAGGTCGGGGGCGATCTTCACCAGGAGCGGCGTCGCGCCGGCGACATCCTTGACGGCGGTGAGGAGCGGGCCGAGCAGTTCCAGCTCCTGCAGGCCGCGCAGGCCCGGGGTGTTCGGGGAGCTGACGTTGACCACCAGGTAGTCGGCCACCGGTGCGAGCGCGCGGGCGCTGGTGAGATAGTCCTCCGTCGCGTCCTCGACGGCGACGACCCGAGACTTGCCGATGTTCACGCCGAGCACGGGGCGCTGGGATGCGCGTCGCACGCGGAGCAGCCGGTTGGCGGCGGCACCGGCGCCATGGTTATTGAAGCCCATCCGGTTGATGACCGCACGGTCCGGGATGAGACGGAACAGCCGCGGCTTGTCGTTGCCGGGCTGCGGCCGGGCGGTGATCGTGCCGACCTCGACGTGGCCGAAACCGAGTGCGCCGAGACCGAGCACGCCCTCGCCGTCTTTGTCGAAGCCGGCGGCGACGCCGAACGGCGAGTCGAACCGCAGACCGAGCGTCTCGACGGCGAGCGACGAATCTGGGGCCGTGAAGCGCCGGGCCAGGCCGCCGAGCCCGACGGCCGGGAGGGCGCGGATCACCACGAAGGCGAGGTGATGGGCCCGCTCGGGGTCGAGTCGGGACAGGACGAGGTCGAAGAGTGCGCGATACATGCCGGTAAGAGAATACCTGGCTTAGTCGACCTGCACCGGCTCCGCGTGGTGCGCCAGCCGCAGCGAGCGGATGGCCTCCTCGAAGTCATCGAGCGAGTCGAAGCCCTGGTAGACGCTCGCGAAGCGCAGGTACGCCACCTCGTCGAGCTCGCGCAGCTCCGGCAGGATCGCCAGACCGATGTCGTTGGCCTCGATCTGCGACGCGCCCGTCGAGCGGATGGTCTCCTCGACCTTCTGCGCCAGCACGGCGAGATCGGAGTCGGTCACCGGCCGGCCCTGGCAGGCCTTGCGGACGCCGAGCACGATCTTCTCGCGGCTGAACGGCTCCGCCACCCCGCTGCGCTTGATCACGCTGAGGCTCGCCGTCTCCGTCGTCGAGAAACGACGGCCGCACTCCGGGCACTGCCGGCGGCGGCGGATGGACAGCCCGTCGTCGCTCGTCCGAGAGTCGATGACGCGGGAGTCCGGGTGACGGCAGAAAGGGCAGAACATGGAGGGATTCTATCGCTCAGCGGGTGCGGAACCGCTGGGTGACCGCTTCGCCGTGCGCGGGCAGGTCTTCCGCCGTCGACAGGGCGACGATCCGGTCGGCGACCTCCTGCAGTGCCTCGCGGTCGTACTGCACGACCTGCTGCGGCCGGAGGAAGGAGTACGCGCCGAGTCCCGACGAGAACCGCGCCTGACCGCCCGTCGGCAGCACGTGGTTCGACCCCGCCAGGTAGTCGCCGAGGCTCACCGGCGACGTCGGCCCGAGGAAGATGGCGCCGGCGTTGCGGATGGAGCCGAGGAGCTCCTGCGGGTCGTCCGTCTGCAGTTCGAGGTGCTCCGGGCCGTAGGCGTTGCTGAACGCGGCGGCAGCGGCCAGGTCGTCCACGAGTACGATCGCGGACTGCGGGCCGCCCAGCGCGGTGCGCACCCGCTCGCTGTGCTTGGTGGCGCCGGCCAGCGCATCCAGCTCGGCCACGACCCGCTCGGCGAACGCTGGGCTGTCGGTGACCAGCAGGGATGCGGCCGCCTCGTCGTGCTCGGCCTGCGACACGAGGTCTGCCGCGACGTAGGCGGGGTCCGCCGAGTCGTCGGCGATCACGAGGATCTCGGTGGTTCCGGCCTCGGAGTCGATGCCCGCCTGCCCGCGCACTACGCGCTTCGCGGCGGCGACGTAGATGTTGCCCGGGCCGGTGATGACCTGGACCGGGTCGAGCCCGAGCTCTTCGACTCCGTACGCCAGCGCGCCGATCGCACCCGCGCCTCCCATCGCGTACACCTCGTCGATGCCGAGGAGGCCCGCCGCGCCGAGGATGACCGGGTGGACCGCTCCCCCGAACTCGCGCTGCGGGGGGCTGGCGAGGGCGACGGAGGCCACGCCGGCGATCTGCGCCGGCACGGCGTTCATGACCACGCTCGACGGGTACACGGCCTTTCCGCCCGGCACGTAGAGTCCGGCGCGCTCCACAGGCTCCCAGCGCTGCACGATGGACGCGCCCGGGCGGATGACGGTCTCGGTCGGCGGCGGAACCTGCGCGGCCGTCGCCTCGCGCACGCGTGCGATCGCCTCCTGCAGCGCCTCTCGGACCTCGGCGGGAAGGGCCTCGACGGCCGCATCGATCTCGGCCTGCGGAACGCGGACGGAGGCGGGAGCCGCGCCGTCGAAACGCTCGGCCTGCTCTGCGAGGGCGGCGACGCCGCGATGGCGCACGTCATCGATCAGCTCGGAGGCGACCGACATCGCCACCTGCACGTCCACGACGGGACGGGGCACGAGTCGCTGGAAGGCGGCGCGAGTAGGCTGGACACCGCGGAGGTCGATGGTCTGGATCATGGCCCATCCACCTTATCCGCTCGGGCGAGTCCCTCCCCCGCGGAATGGTCCACACAGATTCGGGCTTGTATCCAACAGTATGAACAGCGCATCCCCCGACCCCACCGACGGCGCCATTGCCGACGCGACCCCCGACCTCGCGGCCTTCCGGCAGACGTTCCGGCGGCACGCGGCCGGGGTGGCCATCATAACGGCCCAGCGCGAGGACGGCACGCCCGTCGGGTTCACCGCGACCTCGCTCGCCTCACTCGCCGCCGTCCCGCCGCTCGCGACGTTCAACATGGCGCTGTCTGCCTCGAGCTGGCCGGCGATCGCGGAGACCGATCGCGTCGTCATCCACACCCTCGGGGTGCGCAACCGCGAGGTCGCCCAGACGCTGTCCGGCGACAACAGCCAGCGGTTCCTCGGCGACCACTGGTACCGCGGCCCGCACGGCCTGCCGGTGATTAAGGACACGACGGCGTGGATGATCGGACGGATCGTCGAGCGCGTGCAGGTGCACCAGAGCGCCGTGGTCGTCGTGCAGATCGAGCAGGGTGGCCTCGGCGAGGACGACGCGCCGCTCGTCTACCACGAGCGCACCTACTGGCGTCCCGGCACCCCGGTCTGACCCGGCGCCCTCCGGACCCCGGTCAGACCAGGCAGTGCGGGCCCAGCAGGCCCTTCAGCTCGCCGTAGAGATCGGCGCTCACCGTCACCGGCTTCGGCACCTCGAACACGCGCGCGACCTGCCCCTTCACCAACCGGAGACGCACCTCGCTCTCGCCCGGATGCCGTGCGAGCACCTCGCTCAACGACATGACCGTGTCGGTCGTCGCCCGCTGGTCGGGCATCGTGATGACGAGCGGACCGGAGTCGTTCGCCTGCCCGAGGTCGGGCGTCATCAGCGAGAACGCGTGCAGGTTCATCCCGTCGTCGCGCAGGCTCACCCGGCCGCGGACGACGACGATCGCGTCTCCCTGCAGCTGCGCCGAGTACTCCTGGTACGCCTTGCCCATGAACATCACGGTCAGCTCGCCGCCGAAGTCCTCGACCTGGATCATGCCGTACTGATTGCCGGACGCCTTCGCCACGCGATGCTGCACGCTCGTCACGAGGCCCGCGATCGTCACCGTCTCGCCGTCCTGGATGTTCTCCGACGCCACGAGCTCGGCGATCCCCGTGCTGGCGAGCTTCGCCAGCTGCAGTTCGAGGCCGGCGAGGGGATGGTCGGAGACGTACAGCCCGAGCATCTCGCGCTCGAACGCCAGCTTGTCGCGCTTGGCCCACTCCGGCCGCTGCGGGATGTGGTGCTGCGTCTGCGACACCTCGTCCTCGCCCCACAGGCTGTCGAAGTCGAACCCGACGTCGCCGTTGGCCTCATTGCGCTTGATCTTCACGGCCGATTCGACCGCATCCTCGTGCACCTCGACGAGCGCACGGCGGGTGTGGCCGAGCGAGTCGAACGCGCCCGCCTTGATCAGCGACTCCACCGTGCGCTTGTTCGCGGCGTGGATGGGCACCTTGTTCAGGAAATCGTGGAACGACTCGAACCGGCCCTTGCTCTCGCGCGCCTCGCGGACGCCCTCGACGACGTTGGCGCCGACGTTGCGGACGGCTCCCATGCCGAAGCGGATGTCCTCGCCGACGGCGGCGAAGTAGAGATTGGACTCGTTGACGTCCGGCGGGAGCACTGTGATGCCCATGCGGCGGCACTCGTTGAGGTACAGCGCCATCTTGTCCTTGGAGTCGCCGACGCTGGTGAGCAGCGCGGCCATGTACTCCGCCGGGTAGTGCGCCTTGAGGTACGCCGTCCAGTACGAGATGACCCCGTAGGCCGCCGAGTGCGCTTTGTTGAACGCGTAGTCGGAGAACGGGAGCAGGATCTCCCAGAGCTTGTTGACGGCGTCCATCGAGTAGCCGTTGGCCTGCATTCCCTGCGAGAAGCCCTCGAACTGCTTGTCCAGCTCCGACTTCTTCTTCTTGCCCATCGCGCGGCGCAGGATGTCTGCTTGACCGAGCGAGAAGCCGGCGACCTTCTGCGCGATCGCCATCACCTGCTCCTGGTAGATGATGAGGCCGTAACTGGTCGAGAGGATGTCGGCCAGCGGCTCGGCGAGCTCCGGGTGGATGGGCGTGATCGCCTGCTGCCCGTTCTTGCGGAGCGCGTAGTTGGTGTGCGAGTTCGCGCCCATCGGGCCCGGGCGGTACAGCGCGATGAGTGCCGAGATGTCCTCGAAGTTGTCCGGCTTCATCAGGCGCAGGAGGGACCGCATGGGGCCGCCGTCGAGCTGGAACACGCCCAGCGTGTCACCGCGCGACAGCAGTTCGTAGGCGGGCCGGTCGTCGAGCTCCAGGTCTTCGAGCACCAGCTCTTCACCACGGTTGTCGCGGATGTTGTCGAGGGCGTCGTTGATGATGGTGAGGTTGCGGAGCCCCAGGAAGTCCATCTTGATCAGACCGAGCGACTCGCAGGCCGGATAGTCGAACTGCGTGACGATCTGGCCGTCCTGCTCCCGCTTCATGATCGGGATGACGTCGATCAGCGGGTCGGACGACATGATCACACCGGCGGCGTGCACACCCCACTGGCGCTTCAGGTTCTCGAGCCCGAGCGCCGTGTCGAAGACGGTCTTCGCCTCGGGGTCGGTCTCGACGACCGCCCGGATGTCGACGGCCTCCTTGTAGCGCGGGTGGTTCTTGTCGAAGATCCCGGTCAGCGGGATGTCCTTGCCCATGACGGGCGGCGGCATCGCCTTCGTGAGCTTCTCGCCCATCGAGAAGGGGAAGCCGAGGACGCGGCCCGAATCCTTGAGCGCCTGCTTCGCCTTGATCGTGCCGTAGGTGACGATCTGGGCGACGCGCTCCGAGCCGTACTTCTCGGTCACGTACTTGATGACCTCGCCGCGGCGACGGTCGTCGAAGTCGACGTCGAAGTCGGGCATGGAGACGCGGTCGGGGTTGAGGAAGCGCTCGAAGATGAGGCCGTGCTGCAGCGGGTCGAGGTCGGTGATCCGCATCGCGTAGGCGGCCATCGAGCCGGCGCCGGAGCCACGGCCCGGACCGACGCGGATGCCGTTGCGCTTCGACCAGTTGATGAAGTCGGCGACGACGAGGAAGTAGCCCGGGAAGCCCATCTGCGAGATCACGCCGATCTCATAGTCCGCCTGCTTGCGCACCTCGGGTGTGATGCCGTTCGGGTAGCGCTGCTCGAGGCCCTTCTCGACCTCCTTGACGAACCAGGTCTGCTCGGTCTCGCCCTCGGGCACCGGGAAGCGCGGCATGTAGTTGGCGGCGGTGTCGAACTTCACGTCGCAGCGCTCGGCGATCGCGAGCGTGTTGTCGCAGGCGTCCGGGTAGTCGCGGAACAGCTGCCGCATCTGCTCCGGGGTCTTCAGGTAGAACTCGTCGGCGTCGAACTTGAAGCGGTTCGGGTCGTCGAGGGTCGAGCCGGACTGCACGCACAGCAGCGCCGCGTGGCTCTTGGCGTCCTCCGCGTGCGTGTAGTGGAGGTCGTTGGTCGCGACGAGCGGGAGGCCGAGGTCTTTCGCCAGCCGGATGAGGTCGGACATGATCCGGCGCTCGATGCCGAGGCCGTGGTCCATGATCTCGGCGAAGAAGTTCTCCTTGCCGAAGATGTCGCGGTAGTCGGCCGCCGCGGCCCGTGCCGCCTCGTACTGCCCCAGCCGCAGGCGGGTCTGCACCTCGCCGGACGGGCAACCGGTCGTCGCGATGATGCCCTTGGAGTACTTGCTCAGCAGCTCGCGGTCCATGCGCGGCTTGAAGTAGTAGCCCTCCATCGAGGCGTACGACGACAGCCGGAAGAGGTTGTGCATCCCCTCGGTCGTCGCCGCCAGGAGCGTCATGTGCGTGTACGCGCCCGACCCGGAGACGTCGTCGCCGCCGCCGTCGCCCCACCGGATGCGGGTCTTGTCGGAGCGGTGCGTACCCGGGGTGAGGTAGGCCTCCGTGCCGATGATCGGCTTGATCCCGGCGTCGGTCGCCGTGCGCCAGAAGTCGAACGCACCGAACATGTTGCCGTGGTCGGTGATCGCGACGCCGGGCATTCCCTGGGCGGCCGCGGACTCCACCAGGGGTTTGACACGCGCCGCCCCGTCGAGCATCGAGTACTCGCTGTGGACGTGGAGGTGGACGAAGGAGTCGGACATCGATCTAAGCCTAAGGCCGTCCTCCGACGTCGGCCCTACGACTCTCGGAGGACGTCCAGAGCGTGCTGCAGGTCGGCGGGATACGTCGTCGTGAAGGTGACCCACTCCCCCGTCGCCGGGTGGTCGAAGGAGAGCTGCACGGCGTGCAGCCATTGCCGGGTGAGGCCGAGCTTCGCGCTGAGGACGGGGTCGGCGCCGTACATCGCATCCCCCACACACGGGTGCCGCTGAGCGGCCATGTGGACGCGGATCTGGTGCGTGCGCCCGGTCTCCAGGTGGATCTCCAGCAGGCTGGCGGAGGGGAACGCCTCGATGGTCTCGTAGTGCGTCACGGAGGGCTTGCCGCCGGCGACGACCGCGAACTTCCAGTCGGACCGGGGATGCCGGCCGATCGGGGCGTCGATGGTGCCGGTCAGCGGGTCGGGGTGACCCTGGACGACCGCGTGGTAGATCTTCTCGACCGTGCGGTCGTGGAAGGCGCGCTTCAGCACCGTGTAGGCGTGCTCCGACTTGGCCACGACCATGAGCCCGCTCGTGCCCGCGTCGAGCCGGTGGACGATGCCCGCGCGCTCGGCGGCGCCGGAGGTGGAGATGCGGAAACCCGCGGCGGCCAAGGCGCCGAGCACGGTCGGGCCCTCCCAGCCGACAGAGGGATGCGCAGCGACGCCGACGGGCTTGTCGATGACCACGATGTCGTCGTCGTCATGGACGATCGTCAGCTCGGGGACCGCGATCGGCACGATCTCGACGTCGGACTTCGGCTGCCACGAGACCTCGAGCCAGGAGCCGGCGGAGAGGCGGTCGGACTTGCCGGCTTCGCGGCCGTCGACGGTGACGCCGCCGGCCTCGGCGATCTCGGCGGCGAAGCTGCGCGAGAACCCGAGGAGCTTGGCGAGACCCGCATCGACCCGCGAGCCCTCCAGGCCGTCCGGGACGGGGAAGCTGCGCGACTCCATCTAGGCCTGCGGTTTGTCGTCGTGCGGTTCGGGCGCGGGGCGAGTGGTGTCAACGGCCGCTGCATCCGCGGCCGCTGCATCCGCGGCCTCAGCGTCCGCATCCGCCTCATCCTCGTCCTCGTCGCGCGCATGCCGGCCGTCGAGGCCGACACCACGGAGGGTGAGGATGAGGAAGAGCGCCATGCTCGACACGATGGCGACGTCCGCCAGGTTGAAGATCGCCGGCAGCAGCGGGATCTGCAGGAAGTCGACCACGTGACCGACCCCGAAGCCCGGCTCGCGGAACAGCCGGTCGGTCAGGTTGCCGAGCAGGCCGCCCAGCAGGAGGCCGAACAGCACGGCCCAGGCGGTGGAGCGGATGCGCGGGGCGTACCAGATCACGAAGCCCAGGACCCCGACCCCGACGATGGAGAAGATCCACGTCGAGCCGCTGCCGATGGAGAAGGCCGCGCCGGCGTTCTTGACGAAATGGAACTGGAGCAGCTGCCCCAGGACCTCGATCTGCTGGCCCTCGTACAGGTTCGAGACGACCAGGACCTTGGCGATCTGATCGACCAGGTACACGCACAGCGCGACCACCGCCAGGACCGCCAAGGCCCTGATGCTGACCTTGGACCGGGAGGGACTAGCCTCCAAAGCCGGGGAACGCCGGGGGCTGCTGCCCCTGGCCGGAGTCGTCGGAGCCGCCCGCGGGGACCGGCGCCGGGACGGAGCCGCTCACGGGTGCCGCGGAACGGCTGCCGGACGCACCGCCGGGCTGGGCTCCGCCGCCCTGCACCGGAGCGTCGAGGTCGCGGAGCTGGCCCTCGATGTAGCTCTTGAGGCCCTTGCGGTAGTCGCGCTCGAACGTGCGCAGCTCGTCGATGCGGCGCTCGAGGCCGCTGCGCTCCTGGTCGAGGGCGCTGATCTGCGCGCGCTGCTTCGACTCGGCCTCTGCGACGATCCGGGCTGCCGTCGCGTGACCCTCGGCGATGAGCTGGTCGCGCTTCTCGACGCCCTCGCGCACGTGCTCCTCGTGGAGACGGCGGGCGAGCTGGAGCAGGTTGTTGGTGGCGTTGGGGTCGTTCGCGTCGTCCGCGGGCGCCTGGTAGGCCGGAGCGGCCTGCGCCTGCTGCTCGGCCTGCTGCTTCGCCTGCGCGGCCTCCTGCTGGGCCTGGGCGAGGCGCTGCTTGAGCTCCTCGTTCTCGCGCTGGAGGCGCTCGGTCTCGGCGTTGTCAGCCGCCTGCGGCGCTGCGGCGGCGACCGGGGCGGCACCGCCCTGACCGCCGCTGCGCTGCAGCTCGGCGATCCGCGAGTCGGCCGCCACGAGGCGCTGCTTGAGCTCTTCGTTCTCCTGGTTCAGGCGACGCAGCTCGACGACGACCTCATCGAGGAAGTCGTCGACCTCGTCCTGGTCGTAGCCCTCGCGGAACTTCGTCGGCTGGAACCGCTTGTTGACTACATCTTCCGGAGTCAGCGCCATGGCAAGCCACCTTAGATCGTGAAATTGGAACAGAAACGCGTTCAGCCAACGCTAGCAAAGCGGGCGGGAGTCGCGCACTCCAGCGCCTGTCCGGCGCGTCGGCTCGTCAACGATACAACGGGCCTTCCCCCGAACAGCGGACCGACGCTCAGCGGAATCCCAGGGTCACGTACAAGCCGATGATCACCACGAGCATGGTGAGGCTCCAGCCGAAGTCGATCGCCACCGGGCCCATCGAGACGCGCGGGATGATCCGACGGAAGAAGCGGATGGGCGGATCGGTCACCACGTACGTCGACTCGGCGAGCACGAGCCCGAAGCCCCGCGGGCGCCACTGGCGCGCGAAGACGCGCACCAGATCGAGCACGAACCGGGCCCACAGAACGAAGAAGTAGAGCAGCAACGCATAGTAGAGGACGGTCGCGATGAGGGAGACGACAAACACCTTCCCAGTATGGACGAAAGCGCACCGCGTCCCCTGAGCGTCCGCAATGGACGAGAGGGAGGCGGTGCGCTTCGAGCGTCGACGGGCCGGAGCCCGCAGGTTCAGGCCTGGGCGAAGAAGGAGGCGTCGACCTCGGCGTCCTGGCCGCCGTGCTCGCCCGAGACGACGACGTGGCTGGGCGACAGCAGGAACACCTTCGGGGTGACCCGCTCGATCTTGCCGTAGAGGCCCTGCGAGAGGCCGCTGGCGAAGTCGATGAGGCGGCGGGCGTCGCCCTCGCTCATCTGCGAGAGGTTGATGATGACCGGGATGCCCTCCCGGAACGACTCGGCGATCGCCTGGGCGTCGCGGTACTGGCGGGGGTGGACCGTGAGGATCTCGTTCATTTCCTGTACCGATGCATTCCGTGCGGTGGACGACTTGCGCAGCGGCGTGACCGGAGCGCGACCGGCCGCGGGAGCGACCGGAGCGGGGTGGGGGACGGCCTGGACCGGCGACGGGGCCGGGGTGTGGACCGGTGCTTCGCGGCGCGGCTGGTGATGAGCCTGCTCCTGCGGCTGCTCCTCGAACTCCAGTTCCTCGTCGGCGAGGCCCAGGTAGACCATCGTCTTCTTCAGCGGGTTGGCCATGGTTCCTCCGTACAGACCTGCGCGTCGACGCCTCGCCACGCACTTCGAACTCTTCTTTTCGAGATTAACGAAGCTCCGGCCGATTCCCGGTAATGGCGGTCCCGATCCGAAGGTGTGTCGCGCCGGCCGCGATGGCTTCGCGGTAGTCCTGCGACATCCCCGCGGAGATCGACGTGGCCTCCGGCGCGAGGATGCGGACGCGGTCGGAGGCGGCACGGACCCGCTCGAAGGCGCTGGCCGGCGTCTCGCCGAGCGGGGCGACGGCCATGACCCCGAGCAGGTTGAGCCCGGGCGCGGCGAGCACGTGCTCCACCAGCGGTTCGAGGTCGCGGTCGGCGACACCGCCGCGCGCGGGGTCGTCGGTCAGGTTCAGCTGGACGAACACGTCCACATCCGGGTCGCCTTCGCCCTCGCGCGCGGCGAGGGCGTCGACGAGCGAGAACCGGTCGACCGAGTGGATGACGGACGCGTAGCGCCGCGCCTGCCGCGCCTTCTTGCTCTGCAGCTGGCCGACGAAGTGCCACGTGAGGTCGAGGTCGGCGAGCTCCGCCGCCTTCTCCTGCGCCTCCTGGTGGCGGTTCTCCCCCACGTCGTGCACGCCGAGGGCCGCCAGCTCGCGGACGAGCGAGGCCGGGTGGAACTTGGTCACGACGATCGTCGTCAGCTCGTCGGGCGAACGGCCGGCGGCCCGGGCGGCGTCGGCGACGCCCTCCCGGACCGCGGCGAGCCGCTCGGCCAGCGGACTACTTGAGGAAGTCGGGGATGTCGAGGTCGTCATTCTCGTCGTCGAACGCCGGGTCCTTCTGCTGGGCGGCCTCGGTGACCGGGCTCTCGCCCGTCTGCCAGGCGTCGGTCGTCACGGGCGCGGGGATCTCGCCTGCCTCGACCTCGGCGGAGGAGGCCACCTGGGACTCCTCGGAGCCGGCCTCGATGTAGCTGGCGCGGCGCGCATCCACCGCGGCCGGCCGCGTGCTCGGCTCGCCGCCGTCGAATCCGGCCGCGATCACGGTCACGCGCACCTCGTCGCCGAGGGTGTCGTCGATGACCGCACCGAAGATGATGTTCGCCTCCGGGTGCACCGCCTCCTGCACCAGACGGGCGGCGTCGTTGATCTCGAAGATGCCGAGGTTCGATCCACCCTGGATGGAGAGCAGGACGCCGTGGGCGCCGTCGATGGACGCCTCCAGCAGCGGGGAGGCCACGGCCAGCTCCGCCGCCTTGATCGCCCGGTCGGCGCCGCGCGAGGAGCCGATGCCCATGAGGGCGGAGCCGGCTCCCTGCATGACCGACTTGACGTCGGCGAAGTCGAGGTTGATGAGGCCGGGGGTCGTGATGAGGTCGGTGATGCCCTGGACACCGGCGAGGAGCACCTGGTCGGCGGTGGAGAACGCCTCCAGCATGCTGATGCCGCGGTCGCTGATCTCCAGCAGCCGGTCGTTCGGCACCACGATGAGGGTGTCGACCTCTTCCTTCAGGCGCTGCACGCCGGCCTCGGCCTGCTGCTGGCGGCGCTTGCCTTCGAAGGAGAAGGGCTTGGTGACGACACCGATGGTCAGTGCGCCGATCGACTTCGCGATGCGCGCGACGACGGGTGCGCCACCGGTGCCGGTGCCGCCGCCCTCACCCGCGGTGACGAAGACCATGTCGGCGCCCGCGAGCGCCTCCTCGATCTCCTCCGCGTGGTCCTCGGCGGCGCGACGGCCGACCTCGGGGTCCGCTCCGGCGCCGAGGCCGCGCGTGATCTCACGGCCGACGTCGAGCTTCACGTCGGCGTCGCTCATCAGCAGCGCCTGGGCGTCCGTGTTGATGGCGATGAACTCGACGCCGCGGAGGCCGAGCTCGATCATGCGGTTGACGGCGTTGACGCCGCCTCCGCCGATGCCGACGACCTTGATCACGGCGAGGTAGTTCTGTTGTGCTGTCACGTCCGGCCTCCACTGGAACCTTCAACCTCTAGCTGAGGCTTAAAGTCTTGCTGAGTATGCAATTCTCGATCCGACGTTAGGTGGGCCGGGCCGCCGCCCCGGTATCCGGTCAGGCGTGTCGGAAAAGTCGTGCCCAACCCGGTCATCCCGTCGTCACGCTGTGGGGCGAGGAGACGTCGTACCGCGACGATCCCGGCGCGCTCTTCAGCAGGGCGCCCAGGTCCGCCGCCTTCAGCGACGAGTCCTCCGCACTCCCCCACACCACGGTCGCACCGTTGCCCCGGAGAGTGAAGCTCACGTCGTCCTTCGTCTTGGCCGCGATAGTGTCGACCTGCGCGAGCACGTCGGCCGGGAGAGCGCTCAGGACGCTGGCCGCCGCCGCGAAGCCGGAGCCGGCATCCACGTCGGCCGCCCCGCCGCTCGCCGCGATCAGGGGGTACCCGTCCGGCCGCTTCTCGCTGCTCGAGATCGGCACCTTCGCGGCATCCACCAGCGTGTACGCGGCCCCCTGCTGGATGACGCCCACCGGCTGCCGCTCCACCACGCGCACGATGATCGAGTCGGGCGGGTGGCTCTCCACCGTGTAGCTGCGGATGAGCGGGAACGCGGCCAGGTCTCTCGAGATGCCGGCCTGGTCGAGCAGCGGCAGCGGGGTGCCCAGCTGATCCGACAGCTTCTTCTCGACGGCCTTCGCATCCAGCCGGGAGGTGCCGGTCACCTGGATGTGCTTCAGCGCGAGCAGCGGGGAGTACGCGATGAGCGCGACGGAGAGCACGAGCCCGGCCACGACGGCGCCGGCGGCCAGCCAGGCGATGCGGCGCCTGCGCGACCGCTTGGTGAAGCGGCGTACCTCGCCCCGCTCGAGCCGTTTGCGCTCCCGGCGGGCCGCTCGCAGCGCCTTGTCGATCTCCCGGTTCGTGGGGAGCCGCGAGTACGGCGAGGTGTCCGTCGGCCGGTCGGCGCGGGCGGGACGCGTGGGTTCGGCGTCAACGGGCTGCGCGGCCGAGGGATCGGCGATCACCGGGATGGGCTCGGTCACCGTACCGACGCCGCGCGCGGGCGCGGACTCCCGCCGCTGCTCGTCGCGCGCCTCCGGCTCGCGCCGGAGTGGCGCGGACGCCGGCACCTCCTGCCGGTCGAAACCCTGGGGACGCTTCACCGAGCAGCCCGCTAAACGCCGGGCGCGTCCGGGTGCTCCCGGCGCAGCGAGTCGAGCAGCTGGGGCACGATGCGGTACACATCGCCGCAGCCGAGGGTGATCACGAAGTCGCCCTCCCGGGCGATCTGAGCGGTGTGGTCGGCGGCCTGCTGCCAGTCGGCGATGAAGGCCACCCGCTCGGGATGCTCGAAGCGGTCGGCGACGAGCGCTCCGGTCACGCCGGGCTCCGGGTCTTCGCGCGCTCCGTATACGTCGAGCACGACGGTCTCGTCGGCGTAGCGCTCGAGCGTCTCGGCGAACTCCTGCGCGAACAGACGCGTGCGGCTGTACAGGTGCGGCTGGTGGACGGCGATGATGCGTCCGTCTCCGACCACCGTGCGGGCGGCGGAGAGCGCGGCGGCGACCTCGGTCGGGTGGTGCGCGTAGTCGTCGTAGACGCTGACGCCTCCCACCGTGCCGTGCAGCTCGAAGCGGCGCTCCGTTCCGCCGAACTCGGCGATGGCGGCGAGGGAAGCGGCCGGGTCGAATCCGAGGCCGGTCAGCACGGCGAAGGCGCCGCCGGCGTTGATGGCGTTGTGCCGCCCGGGCACGCGCAGCTGCGCGGAGTAGTCCTCGCCCTGGTAGCGCAGAGAGAACGAGACGGGGCCGTCGGTCACGATGGAGTGGACGCGGACGTCAGCGTCCTCCGCCTCGCCGAACGTGACGATCCGCTTGTCCGGCGACTGCTCGCGCAGCCGGCCGGTCACGTGCACGGCGCCCGCGTCATCGGACGAGACCACGACGAACTCGTCCGCCTCGCGGGCGAACGATACGAAGGCGTCCTCGAACGCCTCCAGCGAGCCGTAGTGGTCGAGGTGGTCGGGGTCGACGTTGGTGATCAGGGCGACGGCCGTGTCGTAGAGCAGGAACGAGCCGTCCGACTCGTCCGCCTCGACGACGAACAGCTCGCCGGTGCCGGTCTTGGAGCTCGTGCCGAGGGAGGCGATGACGCCGCCGTTCACGAAGCTCGGGTCCTCGCCGAGGCCCAGCAGGCCGGTGATGATCATGCCGGTGGAGGTCGTCTTGCCGTGCGCGCCGGCCACGGCGACCAGGCGCGAACGGTTGATCAGCCAGGCGAGGGCCTGCGACCGGTGCAGAACCGGGAGTCCCTTGGAGAGCGCCAGCTGGTACTCCGGGTTGTCCTGCCAGAGGGCGCCGGTGACGACCAGCGTGTCCGCGTCGCCGACGTTCGCGGCGTCGTGGCCGATGGCGATCGTCGCGCCGAGGTTCCGCAGGGTGTCGATGTTCGCGGAGTGCCGCACATCCGATCCGGTCACGGTGTAGCCGGCCTCGAGGAACAGGCGGGCGATGCCGCTCATCCCGGAACCGCCGATGCCGACGAAGTGGAGCTTTCCGAGCTCCTCCGGGAGGGCGAGGGTCAGGTCGGGCTTGATCGTCACAGGTACAGCTTTCGGTTACGCGAGAGGGACTCCATCCAGTATGAGGCTACGCGGCGACCCTGCGGATCGGCCCGAGGCTCACCGGAGTGGAGCTGTCAGAGGGCCGAGCGGATGAGGGCGACCATGCGGTCGGAGCCGTCGCGGACCCCGACCGACGCGGCCCGGCGCGCCATCTCGGCAACACGGGCACGGTCGGACAGCAGCGGAAGCAGCTCGCCGTCCACCCAGTCCGGAGCGAAGGCGGCATCGTCGACGAGCACGCCGCCTCCCGCCTCGACAACCCCGGCCGCGTTGAACCGCTGCTCGCCGTTGCCGATCGGGAAGGGAACGTACACCGCCGGGATGCCCAGCGCGGCGAACTCGCACACCGTCGCGGCGCCCGCGCGGGCGACGGCGACGTCGGTCAGGGCGAAGGCGAGATCCATGCGGTCGCAGTAGTCGAGCAGCCGGTAGTGCTCGATGCCGGGGTCCGTCAGCTCGCCGCGGCCGCCCTGGATGTGCAGCACCTGCCAGCCGGCAGCCGTCAGCTCGGCGGCGCGTGCGAAAACGGTCTGGTTGATCCGGCGCGCGCCGAGCGAGCCGCCTGTGACGAGCAGCGTCGGGCGTTCGGGGTCGAGCCCGAACTCGGCCGCGGCCTGTGGGCGGACGGCGGCCGCATCCAGCTGCTCGATCTCCACCCGCAGCGGCATGCCGACGAAGGTGGGATGCGGCAGCGGCGTCCCCTCGAAGGCCACGCCGACCCACGGCGTGTAGCGGGCGCCGAGCCGGTTCGCGAGGCCCGGCCGCGCGTTCGCCTCATGCAGGACGAGCGGGATGCCCTCACGTCGGGCCGCCGAGTAGGCCGGGGCCGCGGCGTAGCCGCCGAAGCCGACGACGGCGTCGATCCCGCGGTCGCGGATCAGGGCGCGGACGGTCGAGATGCTGCGCCGGTACTCGCCAGGGAAGCGCAGCGCGGCCGCGTTCGGGCGGCGCGGGAACGGGAGCTTCGGGATGGTCGCGAGCTCGTAGCCGCGCTGCGGGACCAGACGCGCCTCGAGCCCCTCCTTCGTCCCGAGCACCAGCACCTCGGCATCCGGCTGGTCACGGCGCAGACGGTCGGCGACGGCGAGCAGGGGGTTCACGTGGCCGGCGGTGCCCCCGCCGGCGAGAAGGTACCGCGTCATGCCCGGGGGCCCGCCGAACCGGTCTCGGAGGCGGCCTGGGAGTCACGGTGCGACTGCCGGGCGAACGACAGCACGATTCCGATGGCGATCATGGAACTGATCATCGCAGTCCCTCCCGCAGAGATCAGTGGGAGCGGGACGCCCAGCACCGGGATCACCCCCAGCACCACGGCGATGTTGACGAACGCCTGGCCGATCAGCCACACCATGATGGCCGCCGTCGTCACCCGCGCGAACGGGTCGGTCGACGCGTGGATGATGCGCAGGAAGACGACCGCGAGCATCACGAAGAGCAGGAGCACGACGACCGCGCCGATGAGGCCGAGCTCCTCGCCGATGATCGCGAAAATGAAGTCGGTGTCGGCGGCGGGCAGCCACGACCACTTGGAGTGCGAGTTGCCGAGCCCGACCCCGAAGACGCCCCCGGAGGCGAGCGCGTAGAAGCCGTTCTTGATCTGCCAGTCCACGTCCGGGTTCGCGACGCTCGTCCCGCCGAAGTAGGCGGCGATGCGGCCGACTCGGCTCGCGCTCGACAGCGCGACAACGACCGCGAGCGCGCCGACGGCGACGACACCGGTGAGGAGGTACCGGAGGCGCACGCCGGCGAAGTAGAGGGCGCCGAGGATGAGCGCCGCCATGATCATGGTCGTGCCCAGGTCGCCGCCGAGCAGCACGAGCGCGACCGCGCCTCCCGCGATGGGGACGACGGGGACGGCCACATGCTTCCACTGGTCGAGCACATCCCGCTTGCGCGCAAGGACGACGCCCAGCCAGACGACGAGCGCGAGCTTGATCGCCTCCGACGGCTGGGCCGTGACCGAGCCGATGCGCAGCCAGTTGCGATTGCCGCCGATCTCGACGCCGAGCGGAGTGAGCAGCACGAGCAGCTGCAGGAAGCAGGCGGCGCCGAGGAAGAACCAGATCGTCTTCTTCCAGAACCCGCGCGGGATGCGCGAGACGAGGAACATCAGCGGCAGGCCGACCAGCGTGTACGCGCCCTGCGACCAGAAGCGGGAGAAGAAGTTGTCGTCGTCGTTGTGCGCCTCCACCGAGGAGGAGGACAGCACCATGACGAGGCCGAACACGACCATGAACAGCGTGATGCCGAGCAGGAGGAAGTAGTTGGCCGATTCGGACGTCATGCCCCGACCCAGCTGGATGCGGGTGGTCAGCGCACCGATGCGTGCGGCGGCGCTGGGGCGGGACGCGGCCGATGGAGCAGCGCTCTGCTGAGACCGGGCGCTCGGACGCTCAGTCCTGCGCGTCGGGACGCGGGGCGGACTCGTCATCCGCCTCACCTCCCAAATACTCGTTCACGGCCGACTGGAAGCGGCGGCCTCGTTCTGCGTAGTCGGCGAACTGGTCCATCGATGCCGCCGCCGGAGCGAGCAGCACGGTGTCTCCTTCGTGCGCGAGACCACCGGCCAGCCGAACCGCCGTCGGCATGACCTCATCAGTCTCGTCGGCGACGACCTCCAGCACCGGAAGGTCCGGCGCGTGTCGCCGGAATGCGGCGAGGAGCGCCTCCCGGTCGACGCCGATGAGCACAGCGCCGCGAAGGCGGCCGACGTGTCGGCCGACCAGCGCATCCACGTCGACACCCTTGAGCAGGCCGCCGACCAGCCACACCACGGAGGGATAGGCACGCAGGGACGCGTCGGCCGCATGCGGGTTCGTGGCCTTCGAGTCGTCCACCCAGTTCACGCCGGCCTGGACGCGCACCAGCTCGATACGGTGCGCGTCGAGCCGGAAGGCCGTGAGCACGTCGCGGATGACCTGTGGAGCGACACCGTACGATCGCGCGAGCGCGCTGGCGGCGAGGATGTTCGCGACGACGTGCGGCGCCGAGAGCCCGGCCTCCTGCAGCTCGTCGAGAGTGGTCAGCTCGAGCGCCGCGTTCGCTCGGTCGTCGAGGAAGGCGCGGTCGCAGAGGATCCCGTCCACGATCCCGAAGTCGCTCGGGCCGGGCACGCCGAGGCCGAAGCCGATGGCGCGTGCGCCCTCGGTGACCTCCGCCTCCTCCACCATGTGCAGGGTGTTCTCGTCGGCCTTGTTGTAGACGCAGGCGACGCGGGTGTTGTCGTACACCTTCGCTTTGGCGGCGATGTACGCCTCGAGCGAGCCGTGCCAGTCGAGGTGGTCGTCGGCGATGTTGAGGCACGCCGCCGAGAACGGCGACAGCTCTCCTCCGACGTTCCGGTTGACCCAGTGCAGCTGGTAGCTGGAGAGCTCGACCACGAGCACGTCGAATCCCTCGGGATCGCGGATGGCGTCGAGGACGGGGACACCGATGTTGCCGCACGGTGCGACGCGGTTGCCTCCCGCGAGGATCATCGTCGCGGTGAGCTGCACGGTGGTGGTCTTGCCGTTGGTGCCGGTGACGCAGATCCAGTCGGCGGGGCCTTCGGCGCCATCGGGACGGGCGACCTTGTCGCGCAGACGCCAGGCGAGCTCGATGTCGCCCCACACGGCCGTGCCGCGCTGCTCCGCCCAGAGCAGGAGGGGGTGATCCCAGTGGAAGCCCGGCGACGCGATGACCAGTTCAGGGTCGAACGCGACGAGACGCTCCGGCGGCGCGGCGAGGTCGGGCTCCTCGAGGAGCTCGGCGCCGATGACCTCCAGCAGCATCCGCCGCTCGTCGTCGGCCTTCGCCGCGACGACCAGCACGTCGGCGCCCAGCTCGACGAGGGTGTCCGCGACCGAGAAGCCGGTGACGCCCAGGCCGTACACGGCGACCCGGAGGCCGCTCCAATCGTGGTGCCAGCTGGTCAGAGCGGCCAGGCGCTGCGCCAGGGCGTCGCCCGCGCGGGCGGTGTCGTCGGAATCGGTCACGTCGCCAGCCACTCCAGGTAGAAGGACCCGACGCCGGCGGCGACGAGGAGTCCGCCGATGATCCAGAACCGTACGACGACCGTCACCTCCGCCCATCCCTTCAGCTCGAAGTGATGGTGGATGGGGCTCATCAGGAAGATGCGTTTGCCGTGCGTGAGCTTGAAGTACGCCCGCTGCACGATCACCGACCCGGCCTCGATCACGAAGATTCCGCCGATGAGGACGAGCAGCAGCTCCGTGCGGCTCAGGATGGCGAGGGCCGCGACCGCGCCGCCGAGCGCCAGCGAGCCGGTGTCGCCGAGGAAGATCTGCGCGGGCGAGGTGTTCCACCAGAGGAAGCCGACGACCGCGCCGACGATCGCCGTTGCGACGATCGCGAGGTCGAACGGATCGCGCACGTCGTAGCATTTCGCGACGTTCTCGGGGTTCAGGTTGATGCTCGCGCACGACTGGATCGACTGCCAGAACCCGATGATGATGTAGGCGCCGATCGCCAGGATGGACGCGCCGGAGGCGAGCCCGTCGAGGCCGTCCGTGACGTTCACGCCGTTCGATGTCGCCGCGACCAGGAAGTTGATCCAGATCAGGTAGAGGCCGTAGCCGACGATCACGCCGATGGCGCCGTACCGGGTGATCTCGCCGAAGTCGATCGCCGGCAGGTCGCGGATGAAGGACACCGTCATCGTCGCAGGCGTGTAGCCGTTGCCGTTCGGAAAGCGGATCGCGAGGAAGGCCCAGACGGTGGCGACGATGACCTGGCCCGCCACCTTTGCCCAGCCGGTGAGACCGAGGCTGCGCTCGCGCCGGGTCTTCAGGAAGTCGTCGATGAACCCGACGACGCCCAGGCCGACCATGAGGAACAGCACGAGGAGCGCCGAGACGCTCGTCTCATCCCCCGTCAGCAGGAGGGCCGTGAAGTAGCCGAACAGGGTGCCGAGGATGACGACGATGCCGCCCATGGTCGCGGTGCCGCGCTTGGCGTGGTGGCTCTGCGGTCCGTCGTCGCGGATGAACTGTCCCCACTGCAGCCGGCGGAAGAGCCGGATGAAGAGCGGGGTCAGGAAGAGCGTGAACGCCATCGACAGCGCACCGGATGTCAGCAGGGCTCTCACGAGAACGATTCTCCCAGTCGGTCGCCCAGGAAGCGCAGTCCGGCCGAGTTGGAGGACTTCACGAGCACCGTGTCGCCGGGGCGCAGCGCGCCCCGGAGGTGCTCGAACGCGGCGTCCTGCGTGTCGAAGTACAGGGATTCGCCGTCCCAGGAGCCCTCGTTGATGGCGGAGATGTGCATCCGGCGCGCCGCCGGTCCGACGATCACGAGCTGGTCGATGCCGAGCCGGACGGCCAGCAGGCCGATGCGGTCGTGCTCCTCGCCGGAGAACTCCCCCAGCTCGCTCATCTCGCCGAGGACGGCGATGGTGCGGCCGTCCGGTTCGGCGATCTGCGCCAGGGTCTTGATCGCTGCGGCCATCGAGTCCGGGCTCGCGTTGTAGGCGTCGTTGATGACCGTCACATCGCTGCCGCCCATGACCTCCATCCGCCAGCGCTCCGCCGTCTTCACGGTCTGGAGCGCTGACACGATGGTGTCGATGTCGACGTCGAGCACGTACGCGGAGGCGGCGGCGGCCAGGGCGTTCATGACGTGGTGCTCGCCGAGCACCTGGAACCGCACCGGGCGCGACTGCGACTCGGAGCTCGGGCCTTCGGCCCCGTTTCGGGGCGGCAGGTGGAGCGTGAACGACGTGCCCCTCCGGTCGGAGACGACGTCGGTCGCGCGCACGTCGGCGCGCTCGTCCAGGCCGAACCAGAGCACGCGGGCGACGGTCTTGTCCGCCATCGTGGCGACGCGCGGGTCGTCCATGTTCAGCACGGCGACGTCGGACTCCAGCAGGTCGGTGACCATCTCGGTCTTCGCCTGCAGGGTCTTCTCGATGCCGCCGAACTCGCCGGCGTGCGCGAGGCCGACCTTGAGGACGACTCCGACGTCCGGGCGCGCCATGCGCACCAGGCGGGCGATCTCGCCGATTCCGCTCGCGCCCATCTCCGCGACGAGGAACTGCGTCTCCTCGGTCACCTGGAGCATGGTCACGGGTGCGCCGACCTCGTTGTTGAAGGAGGCGCGCGGCGCGATCGTCGGTCCGACCTGCTCGAGCACGGCGCGGAGCAGGTTCTTGGTCGTGGTCTTGCCGTTGGACCCGGTGATGCCGACGGTCTTGAGCAGTCCGAGCGCCCGGACACGGGCGATCACCTCGGTGGCGAGGTCGCCGAGGGCGACGACGGTGTCCTGCACCAGCAGCTGCGGGACGGGCAGCTCGAGTGGATGGTCGACGACGACGAGCGCGGCGCCCGCCTCGACCGCCTGCGGGGCGAAGAGGTGGCCGTCGGTCACATCCCCCGGCTTCGCGAAGAAGATACTGCCGGGGACGACCTCGCGCGAGTCGGTCGTGGACAGTCCGGAGACGACCGTCTCCGGCGAGACGTGGGTGCCGTCGAGCAGCAGGGTGCCGCGGGTGGCCTCGGCGATCTCGGCCAGGGTGAGGGCGATCATTTACAGCCACCCGGCCTCTCGCAGCGCGAGGCGCACGTCGTCGCGGGCAGAGTACGGCAGCCGCTGGCCGGCGACCTCCTGGTAGTCCTCGTGGCCGGGACCGGCGTACAGGACCACGTCGCCCTCGTCGGCCAGGGACAGCGCGGTGCGGAATGCGGCGCGCGGGTCGGGCACCTCGTACAGCTCGAGGTCGGGGACGGCGCTGCGCGCTCCGTCGAGGAGGGCGGCACGGATGCTCGCCGGGTCCTCCCAGCGCGGATGGAAGTCGGTGATGACCACGGCGTCCGACCCGCGGGCCGCGATGGCCCCCATGTCGGTGCGCTTCGTGGTGTCGCGGTCGCCGTCGGCGCCGAACACCATGACGATGCGGCCGTCGGTCACCTTGCGGAGTGCGCTCAGCATCGAGAGGAACGCGTCGGGGCTGTGGCCGTAGTCGATCAAGACGACGGGGCCGCGATCGCCGGAAAGCCGCTCTGCACGGCCTGGGATGTACGCGTCGATCCCGCCGTCGCGCTCCAGCGCCGCTCCGATCGCGTCGAGGTCGTACCCCGACTCGACGAGCATGACGATGGCGAGCGCCGCGTTCGCCGCGTTGTAGGCGCCGAGCAGCGGGATGTTGGTCTCCAGCCGGCGGCCGTCCGGGCCTTCGAGGGCGAACGAGGTGCGGGTGAGCGTCTCCTCGAGCACGGTGAGCAGCCACTCGGAGTCGGCCCCCGGCGAGCTGGAGAGCGTGGCGACCGGGATGCGCGACTGCTCGACCAGGGCGCGGCCCCAGTCGGAATCGACCGTGACGACGCCGCGTCGGGCGCGGTCGGGCTGGAAGAGCTCGAGCTTCGCGGCGAAGTAGTCGTCCATCGCGGCGTAGTCGTCGAGGTGGTCGTGACTGAGGTTGGTGAAGCCGACGACGTCGAACACGATCCCGTCGACGCGGTGGCGGGTCAGCGCCTGCGCCGACACCTCGATGGCGACGGCGCGGACGCCCTCCTCGCGCATCCGGGCGAGCAGCGCGTGGAGCTCGCTCGCCTCCGGCGTGGTCAGCTTGCTCGTGATCGCCGTGTCGCCGATGCGGCGCTCCGCCGTCGAGCTGAGGCCGGAGACGACTCCGAGCTGCCCGAGGATGGCGTTGAGCAGGTACACGACGCTGGTCTTGCCGTTGGTGCCGGTGACGCCGAACAGGGTCGCCGAGTTCTCGTCGGTGCGGTAGATCCAGGCGGAGACCGCGCCGAGCGCGGCCCGGGGCTCCGGCGTGACGATGACCGGGAGGCCGGACTCGGCGGCGAGGGCCGCACCCTCCTCGTCGGTGAGCACGGCGACGGCTCCGGCCTCCGCCGCCGCGGTCGCGTACGTCGCGCCGTGGGCGTTGCGGCCGGGTACGCCGACGTAGAGGTCACCGGGTTCGACGGCGGAGCTCGCGAGAGCCGCACCGGTCACCTCGACCCCGTCGAGGTCGCCGCGGCAATCCAGCCCGAACTCCGCTACCAGCTGGGCGAGCGGGCGGGCGACGGGATGCTCGGGGCGCAGTGAAGAGGGCGCCGGTCCTGTCACGTGGCTCACTTTCCGTTGACGCTGTTTCTAGTAGTAGGGCGGATAGTCCGCCGGGCTCGACGTGGAGGGCTTCACCCGGTAGGTCTTCAGCACCTGACTCATGATCGTGTGGAACAGCGGAGCGGCGGCTGCCGACGAAGTAATGGTAGTCGGGAACCCGAGGTTGACCGAAACGACGTACTGCGGATCGTCAACCGGCGCGACGCCCATGACCGACACGTAGTACGACGGCAGGTACCCGCCCTTGCCGTCCGGCTGCTGGGCCGTTCCGGTCTTCGCGGCGATGCGGTACCCGGGGATCTGGAGCTGCTTCTTCAGCTCGCCGTCGGTGACGACGGACTCCATCATCCCGAGTGTCGTGGCCGCCGCCTGAGCGGAGACGACCGGCGTCGGCTTGCTGTTCGGGATGTCCGTCACCGAGCCGTCCGGGTGCTCGCATCCCTCGACCAGGGACAGCGGGATGCGGGTGCCGCCGTTGGCGAGCGCCTGGTACGCCCCGACCATCTGCAACTGGGTCGCCGAGACGCCCTGGCCGAACATCGTCGCGTACTTGGTCTGGTCGTCCCAGTCCTTGACCGGGTGGAGCTCGCCGGCGGACTCGTCGGGGTACGGCAGACCGGTGGGATCGCCGATCCCGAACTTCTTCAGGTAGTCGTACCGCGTCTGGTCGCTGAGCGCGCGGCCCAGCTGCGACATGCCGGTGTTCGACGACATCATGAGCACGCCGGTGAGCGTGAGCCGGAGCGGTGCGTGGAATCCCGAATCGTGCAGGTCGGCCCCGTTGCCTGACTGCCACGAGTACGGGGCGAGCACCTGCGAGGTCGGCGTCGCCTTGCCCTGGTCGATGAGCATCGCGGCGGTCAGCGCCTTGAAGGTCGAGCCCGGCTCCCGCGGGTCGGTGAGCGGCTGGAGCCGCCAGAACGACGGGTCCGTCGCATCGATGTTGTTGGGGTCGAGCGACGGCACCTGCGCGATCGCCTTGATCTTCCCCGTCTTCGCCTCCGCCACGGTCACGAAGCCGAACTTGGAGCCTGTCGCGGCGACCTGTTGCGCGAGGGTCTGCTGCGCGAACCATTGGAGATCCGAGTCGATCGTCAGCTTGAGCGTGCCGCCGTCCTTCGCCTCCTTCTGCACCACGGTGCTGCCCGGGATGGCGACGCCGTCGGCTCCGCGCTGGTAGGTCTCCTCGCCGTTCTCCCCTGCCAGACAGCCGTTCTCGCTGGCCTCCAGCCCCGCGTCGCCGCCCTGTGAGAGGTAGCCGAGCAGGTTGCCCGCGACGGCGCCGTTCGGGTAGCTGCGGGCCTGCTTCTTGGTGAAGGTGAGCCACGGGTACGGGAGCTTGTCGAGCTTGTCGAACGTCCCGACATCCATACCGGCCTTGATGAGGACGTACTGCGACTTCGGGTTCTCTTTGAGCGCCGCGTCGAGGAGCGCGACGACGGCATCGCCCCCCTGGCCGGTGATCGCACCGATCTTCGCGGCCGCCTCGACCATCTTCGCCCGGCCGCCGGCGATCGCATCCTTCGGCGATGCCGCAGCCGTGTACGTGTAGATCGTGGTGGCCAGCACCGTGCCGTCACTGTCGATGATGTCGCCGCGGTTGCCCAGCAGCGGCGTCGACACCTCTTTGGCGGTCACCGACTGCTTCTGCAGCGCATCCGCCCGGACCACCTGGATGTCGACCAGCTTGGCGCCGAGGATGCCGACGGTCGCTGCGACGGCGAGGACCGTCATGGCGGTCCGCCGCCGCAGCATCTTCTTGCTGACCATGCCCCGCATCCGTCCCGTCGTCAGTGCGTCACCGGAGTCGGCAACGCTCCCTGCAACGGTACGGTCGGCGCGGCCCCGGATCCGGTAGCCCCACCCGAAGTTGTGGAATTCCCAGCCTGCCTCGCCGCTGGGGACGGATTCGCCGTCTGCTGCGGCTGCGTCACCAGCGAGACGCCCGCGAGCAGTGCGTTCGGGACGAGGTTGCCCTGCGTGCCGGTGACCGTGCCCGCGGCCCCGCTCGCCGGCAGCGGCGCCCCCAGCACCGCTCCGTCGGAGAGGCGCAGGTAGGCGGGGTTGCTGTTGCTGACCATCCCGAGCGCGTTGGCGTTCGCGGCCAGATTCTGCGGCGACGCGACCCGGTTGAGGTCCTCCGACACCGCCTGGTACGAACGCTGCAGCTCGGTCTGCTTCGACTCCAGCGTCTGCAGCTGGTAGGCGCCCTGCGAGATGCCGATGCTGAGGAGGAGCTGGGCGACCACGACCGCGAGCAGCGTGGCGACCGCGATCCCCGCGTACAGGGCCCGCGGGCGTGCACGTCGCTGGGACCGGGTCGGGACGACCTCGAGGTGGGTCCGCTTCGGCTCCTCCACCGGTGCGGGGAGGGCGCCGCCGCGCCAGAGCGCCGCGGGGCGCAGTGTCGCGGGACGTCTGCGCCCGGTGACCGGGGCCGCCTCTGCCAGATTGCCGCTCACGACCGCCTCCTCGTCTCGTCTTTGCTGTGGGATGCGCCGCTCGCCGGGCGCACCCGCTCGGCCGCCCGCAGGCGCACCGGGGTGGCCCTCGGGTTGGCGGCCTTCTCGTCGTCGTCGGCCAGTTCCGCACCGCGGATGAGGAGCTTCAGCTCCGGCCGGTGCTCGGGGAGCTCGACGGGCAGTCCCGCCGGAGCGCTCGACGTGGAGCGGGCCTGCAGCTCGCGCTTCACGATGCGGTCCTCGAGCGACTGATACGCCTCCACGACGATGCGCCCGCCCACCGACAGGGAGTCGATGGCCGCAGGGATCGCCCGCTGCAGCACCGCCAGCTCCTGGTTGACCTCGATGCGCAGAGCCTGGAAGACGCGCTTGGCGGGATGCCCCTGCCGCTGCAGGGCCACCGGAGTCGCCTTGATGATGAGGTCGACCAGCTGGCCGGAGCGCACCAGAGGCTCGCGCTCGCGCGACTCCACGATCCGGGAGGCGTAGCGGCCCGCAAGCTTCTCTTCGCCATACTCGCGGAAGATGCGCCGCAGGTCGGCCTCGGAGTACTCCGCCAGGACCGTCGCGGCGGTGAGCTCGCTCGTGCCGTCCATCCGCATGTCGAGCGGCGCGTCCTTCGAATAGGAGAAGCCGCGCTCCACCCGGTCGAGCTGGAGGGAGGAGACGCCGAGGTCGAACAGCACGCCGTCGACCGCCTCGAAGCCGAGCCCCTCGATGGCCTCGCGGATGCCGTCGTACACCGTGTGGACGAGGTGCACGCGGTCACCGAAACGCTCCAGGCGCTCCCCCGCGATCGCCAGCGCCTCGGGGTCGCGGTCGAGCCCGACCAGCGTGACGTCCGGGAAGCGCTCGAGGATGCCGGCGGAGTGGCCGCCCATCCCGAGCGTGGCGTCGACGAAGACGGCGCCGGGCCGCGTCAGCGCGGGGCCGAGCAGCTCGATGCAGCGCTCCAGGAGGACCGGAGTATGGATGCGGGAGGTGTCGTCGGAGTCGGTCATGGTCGTTCGGGACGAGTCGCCTGCCCCTGATCCCGGATCCCCATCCATTCCGACCTGGCACCGGGGAAGTGGTGTCAGGGCGTATGGCTGGGAGTCCGGCGCCAGGGACGCGGGCTCAGAAGAGTCCCGGGATCACCTCCTCCTCCGTGTTGGCGAATGCTGCTTCCTGTTCGGCCAGGTAGGTCTCCCAGGCCTGGGCGTCCCAGATCTCCGCGCGGCTGCCGGCGCCGATCACGACGAGGTCGCGATCGAGTCCCGCGTACGAGCGCAGCGCGGACGGGATGGTCACCCGGTTCTGCTTGTCCGGGACCTCTGCGCTCGCCCCCGAGAGGAAGACGCGCAGGTAGTCACGGGCCTGCTTGCTCGTCACCGGCGCCTGGCGGATCTTCTCGTGGAGCGATTCGAACTCGCGCTGCGAGAAGACGTAGACGCAGTGCTCCTGGCCACGGGTGAGGACGAGGCCGGACGCGAGCTCATCCCGGAATTTCGCCGGCAGGATGATGCGCCCCTTCTCGTCCAGCTTGGGGGCGTGCGTACCGAGGAACATCGGCTGCCACCCCCACTCTCCCGGCCCAGGTTGCGGTGTGGCTCCACTTTACTCCACTTCCATCCACAAAATCGCGCATTGAGGACAGATTGCCCCGAAGTGGGTACGTCAAGGCCCGGAAAGACGGGGAATTTGCGGGTGGAGGAAAGTGGAGCGATCGGGCGGCTCCTGGAGCAACAAAAAAGGGCCGATCAGAAGATCGGCCCTTCGTCGAAGAACGTGTGGAGCGGAGTGGAGGGTTAGCCCTCGCCGCCGTCGTTGCGCTTGTCCCAGCGGTCGTTCATGCGGTCCATGAAGCCTGTCTGACCGCCGCGCGCCTTGGCCTTCTTCGGCTCGGCGGCGCCCGGCTCGACCGCGACGCGCTTGCCCGGCGCGATGGACACGAGGACACCCGCGAACATCACGACGAAGCCCAGGATCCCGACGATCGGCTGCTGGTAGTAGACCCCGGCGATCAGCACGCCGACGCCCACGACGGCGAGCAGGATGCCGAGCACGATCGACCGGTAGGCGGGACGTGCCCGCTTGCCCCCGACCTTCGCGACGAAATCTGCATCGTTCTGATAGAGACTGCGTTCCATCTCTTCGAGGAGGCGCTGCTCGTGTTCCGAAAGCGGCATCCGATTCCCCCTCTTTCTCGCGGGTTCGAGGCTTCAGTGAGGTCGATTCTAGACCTCACGTGTCTGGCTAGGCTAGGCGTGTGTCTGAAAGCATCCGATTCGTCGACCTCATCCAGTCAAGAATCGATGGATTCTTCGATGCGCGTGCCTCCATTCTCGTCTCGATCGCCGACGAGCTCTCTCCCGTAGCGGCGTTCTCAAGGGAATTTCTCAGCGGCGGCAAGCGCTTCCGCGCCCTGTTCTGCTTCTGGGGATGGCAGGCCGTCCGCACCACAGGAGACGCGGGCGACGACGGGTCGGACAGTGGCGCCGTCACGGCCGGCGGCGCCCTCGACGCCGTGGTCTCCGTCGCCAGCGCCCTCGAGCTGTTCCACGCCGCCGCGCTCGTCCACGACGACCTCATCGACAACTCGGACACCCGGCGCGGCAAGCCGGCCGCCCACAAGCGCTTCGAGCACCTCCACGAGAACGAGGGATGGGGCGGTTCCGGCGCGACATTCGGCACGGGCGCGGCGACCCTCCTCGGGGACCTGCTGCTCATCCTCAGCGACGAGCTGTTCGACGAGGGGCTCACCCAGCTGGTGAGCGCACCGGCCCGGCGGGCGACGCGGGCGGAGTTCAACCGCATGCGGATCGACGTCACGGCGGGCCAGTACCTCGACATCTTCGAGGAGATCGGCTGGTCGGGCCGCCCCGACTCGGAGCAGCTGGAGCGCGCCGAGCGCGTCATCGTCTTCAAGTCGGCCAAGTACTCGATCGAGTCCCCTCTGCTCATCGGCGCGAGCCTGGCCGGAGCGAGCGTCGGCCAGCTGGAGTCGCTCCGGGCGTTCGGGCTCCCCCTCGGCATCGCCTACCAGCTGCGCGACGACCTGCTCGGCGTCTTCGGAGACGCCGACGTGACGGGGAAGCCCAGCGGAGACGACCTCCGCGAGGGCAAGCGGACGGTCCTCATCGCGCTCACGCGCCAGTCCATCCCTTCGGGCGCGCGTGCTGCCCTGGACGAACTGCTCGGCGACCCCGAGCTCACGCCGGAGCAGATCAGGACGATGCAGCTGACCATCCGGGAGTCCGGGGCCGTCGACACGGTGGAGCGGATGATCGCCGACAACGTCGCGCGCGCCATCGAGGCGTTGGATGCGGCACCGCTCGGGGCGGCGGCGAAGGGGCAGCTCCGCGAGCTCGCGGTCGCGGTCACGCGTCGGAGCGCGTAGGCCCATCCCTGAGCCGGGAGCGATTCAGGCCAGCGCTTGGGCCACGCGGCGCACCTCGGCCTTGCGGCCGGCGCGCAGAGCCTCGATCGGCGATGTGCCGAGGCTCTCCTCCTCCGTCAGCAGCCAATCCACCGACTCGTCGTCGCTGAAGCCGTCGTCCGCCAGGACGATCAGGGTTCCCCGCAGCTCGCTGAGCGGCTGGCCGTCCTTGAGGAAGGACGCGGGCACCTTGAGCACGCCGTCGACGCGCTTGGCTCCCAGGTGGCGGTCCTCGATGAGCCGACGGACGCGGCTCACGCTCAGTCCCATCAGCTCGACGAGGTCGGGTACGGTCAACCACTCGGTGGTCTGGACGTGCTCGGTCACCCCACCAGCGTGCCACGGATTGCCGTCCGGCGAGAAGCGGGAGTAATTGTTACGATCATGTAAACCCGTGTCACATTCGTCACTCCTGTTGACTCCTCTCTCCTTGTGTGTCAGCGTGATGGGCGACGTGTCACTCGAAGAGGGGGTCACATGGCTCTGGCAGACACCGGCAGATCGCGCAGCATCCTGGGCACCGTCCCGATCGCGGTCGCGAGCTCGCTCGCGGTGACCCTGAACCTGGTCACGCCCGCACAGGCGGCGCCCCAGGAGGACCGCGCGACCGACCACTCCGGAGACACCGGCGAGATCAGTCCTCTCGAGCGCGCCGCGCTCGGCAGCACCATCGGGATGACGCCCAGCGGATCGACGTCGAGCACGTCCGCTCCGCTCACCTCCGTCGCGGCAGCACCCGCGACCTACCGCGTGCAGTCGGGCGACACCATCTCCGGCATCGCGGCCCGTTTCGGACTCTCGACCGCAGCCGTCCTCGCGATGAACGGCCTCAGCTGGAAGAGCCTGATCTTCCCGGGCCAGGTGCTCGCCCTCGCGCAGGCCGCACCCGCGGCCGCGCCGGCCCCGGCTCCCGCGGCTCCCGCACCGGCTCCCGCTGCCACGGTGTACTCCGTGGTGCGCGGCGACACGATCAGCGGCATCGCCGGCCGTTTCGGCGTCACCACCCGCGCGGTGCTCGCCGCGAACGGCCTGAGCACGTCCAGCCTGATCTTCCCCGGGCAGAAGATCCGTATCCCGGGCATGACCACCGCCGCGCTCAACGCACCCGCACCGGCGCCCGTCGCCGCTCCGGCCCCCGTCGCCGCGCCGGCACCGCTGCCGACCGCGTCCGCCGGTCAGGTGGTCGCCCTCACCGACGAGATGCGCGCGAATGCCCAGCTGATCATCCGCATCGGCCGCCAGCAGGGCGTCCCGGACCAGGGCATCGTCGTCGCCCTCGCCGCGGCCGCACAGGAATCCGGCCTCCGAAATGTCCGCTACGGCGACCGCGACTCCCTCGGGCTGTTCCAGCAGCGGCCGAGCACCGGATGGGGCACGCCGGAGCAGGTGCTCGACCCGACGCGCGCGACGCTCGCCTTCTACGGCGGAGCGGGGAACCCCAACGCCGGCCGCACCCGTGGCCTCCTCGACATCCCCGGATGGACGCGGATGAGCGTGACGCAGGCCGCGCAGGCCGTGCAGATCTCGGCGTTCCCCGACGCCTACGCCAAGTGGGAGACGTCGGCGCGCACCTGGCTGGCCCAGCTCGGCTGAGCCGGAATGTCACAGCCCGATCACAGCCACCGCGTCCACCGGTGTTTTGCAGGGTTCTCGCCCGGCTCGTTCCCTAGACTCGATCCGTGACCACGAGCCAGACCGACCCGATGATCGGCCGTCTCATCGACGGCCGCTATCAGGTGCGCTCGCGGATCGCCCGAGGCGGCATGGCCACGGTGTACCTCGCGACCGACCTGCGCCTCGAGCGCCGCGTCGCGATCAAGATCATGCACGGCCACCTCGCCGACGACTCCACGTTCAAGAGCCGCTTCGTGCAGGAGGCCCGCTCGGCCGCACGGCTTGCACATCCCAACGTGGTCAACGTCTTCGATCAGGGCCAGGACTCGGACATGGCCTACCTGGTCATGGAGTACCTGCCCGGCATCACCCTGCGCGACCTGCTCAAGGACTACGGCAAGCTGACGCCCGAGCAGACCATCGACATCATGGAGGCGGTGCTCGCCGGCCTCGCCGCGGCGCACAAGGCGGGCATCGTCCACCGCGACCTCAAGCCGGAGAACGTGCTGCTCGCCGACGACGGGCGCATCAAGATCGGCGACTTCGGGCTCGCCCGTGCGGCCAGCGCCAACACGGCCACCGGCCAGGCGCTGCTCGGCACGATCGCGTACCTCTCCCCCGAGCTCGTCACCCGCGGCGTCGCCGACGCCCGAAGCGACATCTACGCGCTCGGCATCATGATGTACGAGATGCTCACCGGCCAGCAGCCCTTCCAGGGCGAGCAGCCGATGCAGATCGCCTACCAGCACGCGAACGACGCCGTGCCGGCGCCGAGCAGCAAGAACCCGGCCGTGCCCGCCGAGCTGGATGAGCTCGTCCTCTGGGCGACGGAGAAGGACCCGGACCGTCGACCCCGCGACGCGCGCGAGATGCTCGATCGCCTGCTGGAGGCCGAGAAGGCGCTCCGCGGCGAGGCCGTTCTGCAGCCGACGATGGTGCTGCCGCCCGCGTACGAGATCGACCAGGGCGACACCCAGATCATCAACCCGGCGATCCGCCAGCAGGTCGCGTCCAGCACGCCGGCCGCGGCGACGACCCTCACCACCGCCGCTGCCAAGCGCCGCTCGAAGGGCTGGTGGCTGTTCGCTCTCGTCCTCGTGCTCGCCGGCGTCGCAGCCGGCACCGGCTGGTACTTCGGGGCGGGCCCTGGTTCGCTGGTCGCCATCCCGAACGTCGTCAACAAGGCGCCGGATGCGGCGGTGTCGCAGCTGCAGAAGCTCGGCTTCAAGACGGCGCAGGCACCCGAGTACAGCACGACCGTCGCGGCCGGGATGGTGTCGAGCACCGACCCGGGAGCCGGCGTGCCCGCGGGGCGCGGCAGCACGGTGACGCTGCGCGTCTCGCAGGGGCCGAAGCCCGTGACCATCCCGCCGCTCGCCGGCACGACGATCGACACCGCCAAGAGCGCCATCACCGGCGTCGGGGCGAAGGTCGGCACGGTCGCCGAGCAGTTCGATGCCAAGGTGCCCGCCAACACCGTCATCTCGGCGACCCGCGCCGACAACGGCGCGGACATCTCCGGCGGCGGCAACTACTTCGAGGCCGCGTCGGTGAACCTCGTCGTGTCGGTCGGTGCGATCCCGGATGTCGCCGGCAAGTCCGTGGAGGACGCCTCGGCCATCCTGAGCAAGGTCAAGCTCCTCACCTCCGCCGGCCCGCAGAGCTACAGCGACACGGTCGAGGAGGGCGACGTGATCTCCGCGCAGCCGCAGCACGAGCCCGTGCGCCCCGGCGACACGCTGCTGCTGGAGACGTCGAAGGGGCCGGAGCCCGTCACGATCCCGGATGTCGCCGGCAAGACCTGGGATGTGGCCAAGAAGGCGCTCACCGACGCCGGCTTCAAGCTCAAGTACAGCGCCATCGCCGACGTCGCACCGAACGCGTTCGTCGTGTCGAAGGTGTCGCCGGCCGGCGGGACCCAGGCGCCCAAGGGCTCCACCATCACGGTCAACTTCGCCGGGTTCTGAGCGACCGACGCCGCAACCGGCGCGGTCTGCCGCGCTGACCCGTGTCGGAACGGAGGAGATACCGCTCCGCCGCGCCCGTCAACGCAGAAAACGGAGGAGCACCGCGGCCGTGGGGCCGTGGGCTCCTCCGTTTCTGTGGAGGGTGCTGCGAGCTGGTGTCAGCGGCCCGCGGCCGAGAGCTCCTCGGCGACCAGGAAGGCCAGCTCCAGCGACTGCTGGTGATTCAGACGGGGGTCGCAGAGCGACTCGTAGCGGGTCGCCAGCGTCTCCTCGTCGATGTGCTCGGAACCGCCCAGGCACTCGGTCACGTCGTCGCCGGTGAGCTCCACGTGGATGCCGCCCGGGTTGGTGCCGGCAGCGCGGTGCGCCTCGAAGAAGCCCTTCACCTCGTCGACGATGTCGTCGAACCGGCGCGTCTTGTAGCCGGTCGGCGTGGTGAGACCGTTGCCGTGCATCGGGTCGGTGACCCACAGCGGCTTCGCGTCCGACCGCTTGATCGCCTCGAGCAGCGGCGGGAGGGCATCCCGGATCTTGCCGGCGCCCATCCGGGTGATGAAGGTCAGGCGGCCGGGCTCGCGCTCGGGGTCCAGCTTGTCGATCAGGCGCAGCATGTCGTCGCGGGAGGTGGTCGGCCCGAGCTTCACGCCGATCGGGTTGCGCACGCGGGACAGGAAGTCGACGTGCGCGCCGTCGAGCTCGCGCGTCCGCTCGCCGATCCAGACGAAGTGCGCCGACGTGTTGTACGGAGTGCCGGTGCGGGAGTCGATGCGCGTCATCGGCCGCTCGTAGTCCATGAGCAGCGCCTCGTGGCTGGAGTAGAACTCCACCCGCGTGAGCTCGTCGAAGTCGGCGCCCGCCGCCTCCATGAACTTGATGGCGCGATCGATCTCGCGTGCGAGGCCCTCGTAGCGCTGGTTGGCCGGGTTCGCGGCGAAGCCGCGGTTCCAGCTGTGCACCTGGCGCAGGTCGGCGAAACCACCCTGGGTGAAAGCGCGGATGAGGTTCAGCGTGGATGCGGCGGTGTGGTACCCCTGCACCAGCCGGCGCGGATCGGCCTGGCGCGACTCGGGCGTGAAGTCGTAGCCGTTGACGATGTCGCCGCGGTACGCCGGCAGCGTGACGCCGTTGCGCGTCTCTGTGTCGCTGGAGCGCGGCTTGGCGAACTGCCCGGCCATGCGGCCCATCTTGATGACGGGCACGGAGGCGCCGTAGGTGAGAACGACGGCCATCTGCAGCACCGTCTTGACGCGGTTGCGGATGGCGTCGGCGGTCGCTCCGGCGAACGTCTCGGCGCAGTCGCCGCCCTGCAGCAGGAATGCCTTACCCTCGGCGGCCCGGGCCAGCCGCGTCCGCAACTGGTCGACCTCGCCGGCGAACACCAGCGGCGGAAGGGTGGCGATCTCGGCGGACGCGGCGGCGGCCGCCTCCGGGTCCGGCCAGGCCGGCTGCTGCTTGATCGGGAGAGTGCGCCAATACTCCAGGCCCTCGATCACGGACTCGTCAGGTCGCACGACGGGCTCTGTGGTCTGTAGCACTGGTCTTCCGCTCACTCGGGGTTTGGATGGGATATCCGAGCCTATCGCGAAAGCCGATGCGGCCGTCCTACTGTGACAGCGTCGCCCGCTTCTCCTTGACCGTGCTGGCGTAGACATCGACGTATTCCTGGTCGCCGAGGCGCTGCAGCTCGTACATGATCTCGTCGGTGACGGAGCGCAGGATGAAGCGGTCGCCCTCCATCCCGTCGAACCGGGAGAAGTCGAGCGGCTCCCCCACGATGATGCCGATGCGCCCGATCTTCGGGAGCCGCTTGCCGATCGGCATGATCTTGGCCGTATCCACCATCGCGACGGGGACGACCGGGACGCCGGCCTCCAGGATCATCCGCGCGACGCCCGTTCGGCCGCGGTACAGCTTGCCGTCCGGGCTGCGGGTGCCCTCCGGGTAGATGCCGAGGATCTCGCCACGAGCGAGTACGGCGAGCCCGGTGTTGAGCGACGCCTCCGACGCCTTGCCGCCGGAGCGGTCGATGGGCAGCTGGCCGGTGGCGTTCATGAACGCCTTGGTCGCCCATCCCTTCAGGCCCCTGCGGGTGAAGTAGTCGCTCTTGGCGAGGAAGGACACGTGCCGGTCGACCTCGAGCGGCAGGAAGATCGAGTCGATGAACGACAGATGGTTGCTCGCGAGGATGACCGGTCCGTCGGTGGGGATGTTCTCGAGGCCGACGACCCACGGCCGGAAGATACCGCGCAGCAGCGGTCCCACGATCACGTACTTCATCAGCCAGTAGAACATCGAACCGAAGCCTATCCCCGCGCTGCCCCTAGAGCGAGGATGCGTGCAGTCGCGCCAGGTCGGCCGCTCCGACCACCCCGGCGTCGTTCACCAGCTCGGCGATCGCGAACTCGGGCTCCGGGTGGAAGCCGCGGGCGGGCAGGTTCTCCAGATACGCCAGCCGGATGGGCTCCAGCAGCAGCTCGCCGGCCTGGGCGACGCCGCCGCCGAAGACGAAGAGCTGCGGGTCGAGGATGGCGCCGAGGCTCGCGCACGCCTGCCCGAGCCAGTCGCCGAGCTGGCGGAGAGCGGCGAGCGCGCCCGGGTCGCCCGCAGTGATCAGGGCGCTGATGTCGTTCCCGGTGAGCGCGCCGGTCCGGCTGCGCACATCCGCGAGTCCCTGGCCGATCCCGCCCGCATCCGCGAGCTCGTTCGCCATGCGCTGCAGGGCGCGGCCGGAGCCGTACTGCTCGATGCAGCCGTGCGCGCCGCAGCCGCAGGGAAGCCCTCCGGGTACGACGCGCATGTGGCCGATCTCGGCTCCCGCGCCGAAGCCGCCGCGGAACAGGCGGTCGTTGCTGACGATCGCACCCCCCACACCGGTTCCGATGGTGAGGACCACCATGTCGGAGACCAGCCGGCCCGCGCCGTAGCGGAACTCCGCCCAGCCGGCCGCGTTGGCGTCGTTCTCGATGATCACGGGGATGTCGAGACGCTCCTCGAGCTTCTCCCGGAAGGGCTCGTGGCGCCAGTTGATGTTCGGCGCGTAGTAGACGGTCGACTGAGCGGCGTCGATGAAGCCGGCGGCGGCGACTCCCGCACCGGCGATCTCCTCGGGGCCGTCGCTGAGGCGCTGGATCATCGCGACGACCGCGTTCTCGATCTCCTCCGGACGCGTCGCGTCGGTGGGGACGCGATCCTCCCGGACGATCGTCCCGAGCTCGTCGACGAGGGCTCCGGCGATCTTGGTCCCTCCGATGTCGATGCCGATGGCGTGCACGTGGGGCCTTCCTGGAGGGATGGTGAGAGGGAGGGGCGGTCGGGCCGGGTCTCGGGCGAGCCGTGGCGGGACCATCTAGAGTGTAATCAACCGAATCGCCCCGAGCCATTCGGCCGCACGCCCGCCCACCGGTATCGAGGGAGCTACCGTGAAACAGATCCTTACCCCCGCGATCGTCCCTGCTGACCCGGACGCCAACGCCACCGACCTGCTCGTCGACCGCGTTGCGCAGACGCCGGACCAGCCGCTGTTCAGCCTCCCGGATGGCGACGGCTGGCGCGACGTCTCGGCGGCGGAGTTCCACCGCCAGGTGATCGCACTCGCCAAGGGCCTGGTCGCCGCCGGCATCGAGCCCGGCGACAAGATCGGGCTGATGTCGAAGACCCGATACGAGTGGACTCTCATCGACTTCGCCGTGTGGTTCGCCGGCGCGGTGCTCGTTCCGATCTACGAGACGTCCTCCCCCACCCAGATCCAGTGGAACATGTCCGACTCCGGCGCGATGGCGGTGTTCCTGGAGAACGCCGAGATGCACGCGCGCTTCGACGAGGTGCACCCCGAGCTCCCCGACATCCGCACCGTCTGGCAGCTGCACCTCGGCGACCTCGACAAGCTCGCCGCCGCGGGCGTCGACGTGCCCGACGAGGAGATCGAGCGTCGCCGCCGCATCGCCAAGGGCTCCGACATCGGCACGCTGATCTACACCTCCGGTTCGACCGGACGGCCGAAGGGATGCGTCCTCACGCACTCGAACTTCGTCGAGCTCTCGCGCAACTCGGCCGAGGCGCTCAAGCAGGTCGTGCAGCAGCCGGGTGGCGCATCCACTCTGCTCTTCATCACCACCGCGCACGTCTTCGCCCGCTTCATCGCCGTGCTCTGCGTCACCGGCGGCGTGAAGGTCGGCCACCAGGCCGACACCAAGCAGCTGCTGCCTGCGCTGGCGAGCTTCAAGCCGACGTTCCTGCTGGCGGTGCCGCGCGTTTTCGAGAAGGTCTACAACTCGGCCGAGCAGAAGGCGGAGTCCGGTGGCCGCGGCAAGATCTTCCGTGCCGCCGCGGAGGTCGCGGTCGAGCACTCGAAGGCCGTCGAGGCGGGCTCGGTGCCGTTCGGACTGAAGCTCAAGTTCGCCCTTTACGACCGGCTCGTGTATTCGAAGCTCCGTGCCGCGATGGGCGGCCGCGTGAAGTTCGCGGTTTCGGGCTCCGCACCGCTCGGCTCGCACCTCGGCCACTTCTACCACAGCCTCGGCATCAAGGTCCTGGAGGGATACGGGCTCACCGAGACCACGGCGCCCGCGACCGTGAACCGGCCGGACACGTTCCGGATCGGCACGGTCGGACCGGCGCTCCCGGGCGTCGACCTGCGTCTCGCCGACGACGGCGAGATCGAGGTGCGCGGCATCAACGTCTTCAAGGAGTACTGGAAGAACCCGGAGGCGACGGCCGCGGCGTTCGACGACGGCTGGTTCAAGACCGGCGACCTCGGTTCGTTCGACGAGGACGGCTTCCTCACGATCACGGGGCGCAAGAAGGAGATCATCGTCACGGCCGGTGGCAAGAACGTCTCCCCCGCCGCGCTCGAGGACCCCATCCGCTCGAACCCGCTCGTGAGCCAGGTGATCGTGGTGGGCGACCAGAAGCCGTTCATCTCCGCCCTCATCACCCTCGACACCGAGATGCTGCCCACGTGGCTCGCCAACAACGGCGAGGACAAGGACATGACCCTCGCCGAGGCGTCGGTCAATCCGGCCGTCCACGCCGAGATCCAGCGCGCCATCGACCACGCCAACGCCGGCGTCTCGCGCGCCGAGAGCGTCCGCAAGTTCGTGGTGCTCGCGACGGAGCTGAGCGAGGCGAGCGGCCACCTGACGCCCAAGATGAGTATCAAGCGCAACGTCATCCTCGCCGACTTCGCGGACGTGATCGACGGCATCTACAGCGACAACCCCCGCACCGAGGGCTTCTCCCTCGCCCACTGACCCGACCGTCTCGTTCACGATTTGCGCCAAATCTCGGTTTTCGGCGTCGCAATACCGAGATTTGGCGCAAATCGTTGGAGGCGTTGGACGAATGCGGCGCGGTCGGCGAAGAGGTCGTCGGCGGTGACCCTGAGCACCCGCCAGCCTGCCGCCACGAGAAGGTCGTGACGTTTGATGTCGAGGAACCACTGGCGCCTCTCGACCCGGTGTCCGTCTCCGTCGTACTCGAACGCGATGCGCTGGTCGGGAAGTGCAAGGTCCGGGTGCAGGACCCGGCCGTCGGCAACCAGGACGGGCTCGTTCACCCTGAGGCCCGTGATGCCGAGCTCCTCCAGGAACAGGCGCAGCAAGCTCTCCGGGCGGGAGTCGGTTCCGAACCGGATGCGGGACAGAGCCCAGGCGCGCGCCTTGCCTCCTTTCGTCCGGCGAACGCGGGCGGATGTCTCCGCCAACTGATCGATCGTGACGATCGGAGGGCGGTTTCGCGCGCCGACGAGATGGTCGCCGGCAGCGACGAGATCGCTCGGCCCGAGCATCCCGGAGAGCTGGCACCAAACATGAGCGGGCATGGACACCGGAAGGCCGCTAACGTCCATCCCTTCGATCTCTCGCAGACTGTGCCCGGTCACCCCTCGACCGTGCGGGGCTGTGCGTGGAGAGAGCACCGACACGTGCAAGGGGCGACGAGGCGCATCAGCCGGCAACGGGATGCCGAGGAGTTCAGCGGCCGTGGTGTGACTGAAGAACGCATGCATCGGCATGACGCGCAGGTACGCCCGACACAGCTCCTGCAGCTCACCTGGACCATACGACAGATTCACGCCGTGAAACGGATGGTGGATGTCGCCGGCGCGCAAGCGCAACGCGTCGACGCCGTGCCGCTGTGCCTGCGACAGAGTGAAAGGGACACCGACGAGCGGTCGTGGGAGGGGTGGTGGGGTTCGCATCCCGTCATCATGGCGAACACGCCCGCCGCAGGACCCTGCAGCCCGCCGATCTGTGGACAGCGCGCGTTCTCCACAGCCGCGCCGCGGATCGAGATTTGCGCCAAATCGCGGTTTTGACGCCCCCATAACCGAGATTTGGCGCAAATCTCAGGAAGGGCGGATGCGACGGCGGGTCAGACCTCGTCGCGCCAGGAGTGGGTGGGGGCGTAGCCGAGGACGCGGCGGGCCTTGTCGATCGACAGGAGGGTGTCGTTGACGCCGAGCTCGCGCTTCAGCGGCACACCGGGGAACACCTCGGCGACGAGCTCGTCGTTGGGGCGGCTCATCACGGTGTCAGCGGCGGCGATGATGAAGCGGTCGAAACCGGTCGTGTCCCACTCCAGCGCGCGGCGGATGGCCTGGGCGCCGTCCCGCGCGTCGATGTAGCCCCACAGGTTCCACTTGCGCGCCCACGGGTCGTCGTCGAACGCCGGGAACGCCGCGTAGTCCTCCGGGTCCATCACGTTCGAGAAGCGCAGCGCCACGATCTTCAGCGCAGGATCCCAGCGCACCAGCTCGATCGCCATCTGCTCCTCAAGGTGCTTCACCAGCGAGTAGGTGCTCTCCGGCCGGGCCGGGTAGTCCTCGTCGACGGGGATGTACGGCGGCGGCACGTCGAACGGCAGGCCCAGCACGGTCTCGCTCGACGCGTACACGACATTCCGGATGCCTGCGCGGCGCGCGGCCTGGAACACGTTGTACGTGACCCGGATGTTGTTGTGGAACGTAGCGACGTCGCTCAGGATGCCCGGCGCCGGGATGGCCGCCAGGTGCACGATCGCGTCGAAGCCGTCGTGCTTGTCGTTGACGCCGAAGATCGCATCCACCGTCTGCCCGTAGTCGGTGAGGTCGACGCGGACGAAACCAGGACCACGCTCCCCCGCCGCGTCGAGGGAGACGACGACGTCTCCCGACTTCCGCAGCTCGCGCACGACAGTGCGTCCGAGCTTGCCCGATCCTCCGGTGACCGCGATTCGCATGCGGCCAGTCTACGAGTGCCGCGGGCGGCGAGGCGTCAGAACCAGTCCGACTCGCGGACCTGCTTCATCGCCTCGCGGCGGCTCTCCTTGTCCAGCCGGTCGAGGTAGAGCTTGCCGTCGAGGTGGTCGGTCTCGTGCTGCAGGGCCTGCGCGAGCACACCGGTGCCGGAGACCTCGATCTCGTTGCCGTCGAGGTCGATGCCCGTCACCCGGGCGAACGGGTAGCGCAGCGTCTTGAACCAGAGACCGGGCACCGAGAGGCAGCCCTCGTCCATCAGCTCCGGCTCCCCCGACACCTCGACGAGCACGGGATTGATGACGTACCCGACCTTCCCGTCGACGTTGTAGCTGAACGCGCGCTCGTTGACGCCGATCTGCGGAGCTGCGACGCCGGCGCGGCCCGGCGGGAGCACGCTGTCCACCAGGTCCTCGACCAGCCCCCGCACGCCGTCGTCGATCTCGCCGATCGGATCGGACGGGGTCTTCAGGACGGGGTCGCCGAACAGGCGGATCTGACGCTCGGTCACAGGTGCTCCTCGGTGGATCGGGCGGACGGTCGGGATGCTCAGTCGCGCTCCGCGGGCAGGCCCTCGACGACGAGAGCGGCCAGCGTGCGGGCCGAGAGGCGGGTCAGCGGCTTGAGGTCCTTCCACGACACCACCGAGCCGGCGGCCAGCTGCGGGTCGTACGGGACACGGACGATCTCGCGGACGCGCGAGCGGAAGTGCGCCTCGATCTCCTCCAGCTTCACCAGGTTCGTGGCGTGCGTGGCGGTGTTCAGCGCGACGACGGCGTTGCGGACGAGTTCGCCGTAGCCGTTCGCCTCCAGCCAGGTGAGCGTCTCGGAGGCCAGGCGCGCCTCATCCACACTGCCGCCGGACACGATGACGAGCGAATCCGCCCGCTGCAGAGTCGCGCGCATGACCGAGTGGACGATGCCGGTTCCGCAGTCGGTGAGCACGATCGAGTAGAACCGTGCGGAGAGGTCGGCGACGACGTTGTAGTCGTTCTCGTCGAACGCCTCCGAGAGCATGGGGTCGGTGTCGGACGCGAGGATGTCGAGCCGCGTCTCGTCGCGCGAGACCAGTGCCGAGAAGTCGGTGAAGCCGCCGATGCTCGCGGCCTTGTGCACTACGTCCCGCACGGTGGAACGCGTCTGGCGCGGAACCCGCTCCGACAGCGTCCCGCGGTCCGGGTTCGCGTCGATGGCGATGATGCGGTCCTCGCGGGCCGACGCCAGCGCCATCCCGAGCAGCGTGGTGACCGTGGTCTTGCCCACGCCGCCCTTACGGGTCAGCACGGGTACGAAACGTGCGCCGCCCTCGAAGTGCTTCTGGATGCGGTGGTCGAGCTCTTTGCGCGCCCGCACCTTGGCCGAGTCGCCCAGGTTCACGGTGCGGAAGGTGACGTTGTAGACGAAGCGCTGCCACGGTCCCTCCGGGCCGGGACGCGTCTTGCGGTTGACCTCGAGGAGGCGGTCCGCGGTCAGCATCGCGGCGGGCTCGGGCTGCCCCGACTGCTCGCCGCGGAGCCGATCGCGGCGGGAGCCGGCGAACGCATCGGACGCGGACAGCGGGGGCACGTCGGCGGCGGGAGCCGATGCACCCTCCGGAGGCTCGGGCGTCGACGCGAGACGCGAGGCGACGATGGCGACCGACATGGTGGTCGGCTCGGCGGGCGAGGCGACGAATCCCGGGTCGACCGGGACCTCGTCGATCGCGACGGCGGCCTCGTCCTCCGGGATCTCGCGCGGCGGCGTCGGCGGGAGGTCGACGGCGATGCTCAGCGTCGATTCGACATCCAGCGTCGGCTCGCGCGACGACGTCGGCTCGAACGAGCGCGCGGGCGTCAGCTCGTCATCCGCGGGCACGAGGTCGCGCGGGGCGCGCTCCTCGGGCGCGTCGGCGTCGGACCTGTCAGCCACGTCGTCTCGTCCTCCTTCTGCCGCGGGAGTGTCCCGCCGACTCGTCATTGTAGGCCGCCCCGGGCCGGGGCGGCCGATCAGCGCCCGCTCAGGCGGGCTGGATCACCACGAGCAGGTCGCCCGCGTCGACCTGCTGGGTCTTCGGGATGGCGAGCCGCTCGATGGTCCCGGCGATCGGAGCCGTGATGGCGGCCTCCATCTTCATCGCCTCGATCGAGGCGACCGCCTGGCCCGCGGCGACCGTGTCGCCGACCGCGACCTGGAGGGTGACGACGCCGGAGAACGGCGCGGCCACCTGGCCCGGGTTCGCGGAATCGGCCTTCTCGGCCGCCTTCGTCTCGACGACGATGCTGCGGTCGCGCACGAACACCGGCCGCAACTGGCCGTTGAGCGTGGTCATGACCGTGCGCATGCCCTTCTCGTCCGCCTCGCCGATGGCCTCCAGACCAACGTACAGGCGCACGCCGCGGCTGAACTCGATGACGTGCTCCGAGCCCTGCTTGAGCCCGTACAGGTAGTCGAGCGTGTCGACGACGGAGAGGTCGCCGAAGAGCTCGCGCATCTGCTCGTAGATGCGGGTGGGAGCCGGGAACAGCAGGCGGTTGAGGGTCGCGCGACGCTCCTCGCTCGACCCCTCGAGCGCGCTGCGGTCGTCGGCCGAGAGGTCCTCGACGCCGACCTTGACCGTCTTGCCCGCGAGCACCTTCGTGCGGAACGGCTCCGGCCATCCACCCGGCAGTTCGCCCAGCTCGCCCGCCATGAAGCCGACCACCGAGTCCGGGATGTCGTAGTTCTGCGGGTTCTCGGCGAAGTCGTCCGGGTCCGCCTTGACCGCTGCGAGGTGCAGGGCCAGGTCGCCGACGACCTTCGAGGACGGCGTCACCTTCGGGATGCGGCCCAGGATGCGGTTGGCCGCCGCGTACATGTCCTCGACGAGCTCGAAGTCCTCCGCGAGGCCCAGCGCCTTCGCCTGCTGACGCAGGTTGGAGAGCTGACCGCCGGGGATCTCGTGCTTGTATACGCGGCCGGTGGGGCCGGGCAGACCCGACTCGAACGGGCGGTAGACCTGGCGCACGGCCTCCCAGTACGGCTCGAGGTCCTCGACCGCGGTGAGGGAGATGCCGGTGTCGCGCTCGGTGTGGGCGAGGGCGGCCACCAGGGCGGAGGCGCTCGGCTGGCTGGTGGTTCCGGCCATGGGGGCGCTGGCCACATCCACCGCGTCCGCACCCGCGCGCGAGGCGGCGAGCAGCGTGGCGAGCTGGCCGCCGGGGGTGTCGTGGGTGTGCACGTGGACCGGGAGGTCGAACCGCTCGCGGAAGGCGGCCACGAGCTCCTCGGCGGCCGACGGGCGCAGCAGTCCGGCCATGTCCTTGATGGCGAGGATGTGGGCGCCCGACTCGACGATCTGCTCGGCGAGGCGGAGGTAGTAGTCCAGCGTGTACAGGTCTTCCGCCGGGTCGAGCAGGTCGCCGGTGTAGCAGACCGCCACCTCGGCGATCGCGGAGCCCGTTGCGAGCACGGACTCGATGGCCGGGCGCATCTGCGACACGTCGTTGAGGGCGTCGAAGATGCGGAAGATGTCCACACCGGTCGCGGCGGCCTCCTGCACGAAGGCGTCGGTCACCTGCGTCGGGTAGGGCGTGTACCCGACGGTGTTGCGACCGCGCAGCAGCATCTGGATGTTGATGTTCGGCAGTGCCTCGCGGAGCGTTGCGAGACGCTCCCACGGGTCCTCGCCGAGGAAGCGGAGCGCGACGTCGTAGGTCGCGCCGCCCCAGGCCTCCACCGAGAGGAGCTCCGGCGTCATCCGGGCGACATAGGGGGCGACGGCGACCAGGTCGCGGGTGCGGACGCGCGTGGCCAGCAGCGACTGGTGCGCGTCGCGGAAGGTGGTCTCCGTGACCGCGAGCGCCTTCTGCGCACGCAGGGCCTCCGCGAATCCGGCCGGGCCGAGCTCGAGCAGGCGCTGGCGCGAGCCCGCGGGGGCCGGCGCACTCAGGTCGACCTTCGGCAGCTTCTCCGCCGGGTCGGCGCTGAGCGGGCGCGGGCCGTTGGGCTGGTTCACCGTGACATCGGCGAGCCAGTTGAGCACCTTCGTGCCGCGGTCCTTCGACGCACGGCCCTTGAACAACTCCGGGCGCTCCTCGATGAAGGAGGTGGAGACGTTGCCGGCGATGAAGTCCGGGTCCTCCATGACCGCCTGCAGGAACGGGATGTTCGTGGCGACACCGCGCACGCGGAACTCGGCCAGCGCGCGGCGAGCACGCAGCACGGCGGCCGGGAAGTCGCGTCCGCGGCAGATGAGCTTCGCCAGCATGGAGTCGAAGTGCGGGCTGATCTGCGCGCCCGGGTTGATCGTGCCGCCGTCGAGGCGGATGCCCGCACCGCCCGGAGAGCGGTAGGTCGTGATCTTGCCGGTGTCGGGGCGGAAGCCGGCCGTCGGGTCCTCCGTGGTGATGCGGCACTGCAGCGCCGCGCCCCGGATCTGGACCGTGTCCTGGCTGAGGCCCAGGTCGGCCAGCGTCTCGCCCGCCGCGATGCGGATCTGCGACTGGACGAGGTCGACGTCGGTGATCTCCTCGGTGACCGTGTGCTCCACCTGGATGCGCGGGTTCATCTCGATGAACACGTGCTGTCCGGCGCGCTCGCCCGCGGTGTCGAGCAGGAACTCCACCGTTCCCGCGTTCTCGTAGCCGATGGAGCGGGCGAACGCGACGGCGTCGCGGTACAGCGACTGACGGATGTCCTCCGACAGGTTCGGCGCCGGAGCGATCTCGACGACCTTCTGGTGGCGGCGCTGCACCGAGCAGTCGCGCTCGAACAGGTGCATCGTCTCGCCCGTGCCGTCGGCGAGGATCTGCACTTCGATGTGACGCGGGCGGAGCACGGCCTGCTCCAGGAACATCGTGGGGTCGCCGAAGGCGCTGCCCGCCTCGCGCATGGCCTCCTCGAGCGCCGGACGCAGCTCGTCCTTGCTGCTGACGCGGCGCATCCCGCGGCCACCGCCACCGGCGACCGCCTTCGCGAAGATGGGGAAGCCGATCGCGTCGGCGCCCGCGAGAAGTTCGTCGATGTCGCGCGACGGCGGGGTGGACTTGAGGACGGGGACGCCCGCGGCGATCGCGTGCTCCTTCGCCGTGACCTTGTTTCCGGCCATCTCGAGCACGGAGGCGGACGGGCCGATGAAGGTGATGCCGGCGGCGCGAGCCGCCTCGGCCAGGTCCGGGTTCTCGGACAGGAAGCCGTAGCCGGGGTAGATGGCGTCCGCGCCGGACTCCTTCGCGACGCGGATGATCTCGTCCACATCCAGGTAGGCGCGGACCGGGTGGCCCGGCTCGCCGATCTGGTAGGCCTCGTCAGCCTTCAAGCGGTGCATCGAGTTGCGATCTTCGTACGGGAAGACGGCGACCGTTTCGGCGCCGAGCTCGTACGCGGCCCGGAAGGCTCGGATGGCGATTTCACCGCGGTTGGCAACGAGGATCTTTCGGAACATGGGGACCTTTCGAGCAGGGGTCGACACCACACAGCAAACGGTTAGGTTCTCTAAGACTAGTGAAGGTAACGTGGCTCTCGTGCACGTACTCAGCGTTAGCTCCCTCAAGGGCGGTGTCGGAAAGACGACGGTGACGCTCGGTCTGGCGTCGGCGGCGTTCGCGAAGGGCCTCCGGACGCTGGTGGTGGACCTCGATCCGCAATCGGATGTCTCGACCGGCATGGACATCCAGGTCGCCGGTCACCTCAACGTCGCCGATGTGCTCGCGTCGCCCAAGGAGAAGATCGTGCGCGCCGCGATCGCCCCTTCCGGCTGGACGAAGGGCCGTTCCGGCACGATCGACGTCATGATCGGCAGCCCGTCCGCGATCAACTTCGACGGACCGCACCCGAGCATCCGCGACATCTGGAAGCTCGAGGAGGCGCTCGCCAACGTCGAGCACGACTACGAGCTGGTCCTCATCGACTGCGCCCCGTCGCTCAACGCGCTCACCCGCACAGCGTGGGCCGCGAGCGACCGGGTGGCCGTCGTGACCGAGCCCGGCCTGTTCTCGGTCGCCGCCGCCGACCGTGCACTGCGTGCGATCGAGGAGATCCGCCGCGGGCTCTCGCCGCGCCTCCAGCCGCTCGGCATCATCGTGAACCGCGCGCGCGTCCAGTCGCTCGAGCACCAGTTCCGCATCAAGGAGCTGCGCGACATGTTCGGGCCGCTCGTGCTGTCGCCCCAGCTGCCGGAGCGCACGTCACTGCAGCAGGCGCAGGGCGCGGCGAAGCCGCTGCACGTCTGGCCGGGCGAGAGCGCTCAGGAGATGGCGCACAACTTCGACCTGCTGCTGGAGCGTGTGCTGCGCACCGCCCGCATCGGCGAGTACGCGACCGCCCAGTCCTGACCCGGGCAAGAAGCAATCAGCTCCTGAGTTTTTCCGCTCAAAACATCGTTTGAGGCCGAAAAAGTCAGGAGCTGTTGGCTAGGTGGCGGGAGTTTAGGAGGCGCGGGTGCGCGCGGCGCGACGGGCGGCTAGCTCGTCCATGGCGTCGGTCTGCGTGTCCAGCTCGACGAGGCTCGACTCGACCTCGCGCAGCACCTTGCCGACGGCGATGCCGAAGACGCCCTGCCCGCGGCTGACCAGGTCGATGACCTCGTCGTTCGAGGTGCAGAGGTAGACGCTCGCGCCGTCGCTCATGAGCGTCGTCTGGGCGAGGTCGTTGACGCCCGACTCGCGCAGCTGGTTGACCGCCGTGCGGATCTGCTGCAGCGAGATGCCGGTGTCGAGAAGGCGCTTCACCAGCTTGAGGACGAGGATGTCGCGGAAGCCGTACAGGCGCTGCGAACCGGAACCAGCGGCACCGCGGACGGTCGGCTCGACCAGTCCGGTGCGCGCCCAGTAGTCCAGCTGGCGGTACGAGATGCCGGCCGCGCGGGCGGCGACCGCACCGCGGTAACCGTTCACGTCGTCCATCTCGGGGAGGCCGTCGGTGAAGAGGAGTCCGAGGTCGTACCGGGCGACGCCGTCTTCACGACTCAGTTCGCTCATGTTGTTCGCCTCTCACCCCGGGTTGTGGATCGCGCGTCGCATCCGCGTCGCTTCATCCACGGTACCCACGCGGCGGTCGCCGGGCAACGACATCCGCCCTTTCGGTTTCGGCGTGTCGAGGCGCCGGGGCCGTCACGGACGCAGCCGGGCGATGGATGAGCGGATGATGCTGCCGCGCACCACGTCGAGCTGCGCCGCGATCTCCCGGGCGAGTTCGGCCGTACGGGCCTTGCTGCTCACGTCGTTGCGGCGCGCGATGGGGACGAGCGCGGTCTCGATCAACCCGATCTCGCGCTCGGCCGCTGCGCGGAAACCGCGAAGATGCCGCGGCTCGATCCCGCTGCGGCGGAGCTCGGCAAGGGCGCGGAGCACGGTCAGCGCTTCGTCGCCGTACACGTCGGAGGCCGGGAGCAGCGAGGCGCTCACGGCGTCCTGCAGCAGTTCCGCGTCGGCGCCGGCCTCGCGCAGCAGCTCGTCACGCCGGTACCGCCGGGTGCCGGCGAGGATGGACCCCGCGGGCGCGGTGCCAGGGAACGCCGGATCGAGCCCCGCATCCAGATCGGCGAAGTATTTCTTGATGACCTTCAGCGGGAGGTAGTGGTCGCGCTGCATGGCGAGCACGGCGCGCAGCCGCTCCACATCGGCCGGCGAGAACTTGCGGTACCCCGAGGCCGTGCGAGCCGGCGCAACCAGCCCGCGCTCCTCCAGGAAGCGCAGCTTCGACGACGACAGGTCCGGGAACTCGGGAGTGAGCCGCGCGAGGACCTGGCCGATGCTGAGCAGGGCCGGAGCGCCGTCGGCGGCCCTGGTGGCCGGCCGGGCCACTAGCCGTTCGCCGCTGCGGCGAGGTCGTGACGCGAGGCGTAGAAGGTGAGGCGGAACTTGCCGATCTGCACCTCGGCCGAGTCGGAGAGGAGCGCGCTCTCGATCCGGACGCCGTCGTAGTACGTCCCGTTCAGAGAGCCCAGGTCGCGGACCTCGAAGGAGGTGCCGCGGCGGGTGAACTCCGCGTGACGACGCGAGACCGTCACGTCGTCGAGGAAGATGTCCGCGTTGGGATGGCGACCGGCCGTCGTGACGTCGGCATCGAGGAGGAAGCGGGCGCCCGAGTTCGGCCCCCGTCGCACGATCAGCAGGGCGGAGCCGGACGGCAGGGCGGCGATGGCCTCCTGCTCCTCCGGCGACACCTCGCCCGAGGGGTACATCTTCGAGATGAACTCCTCGCCGAAACGCGCGGTCGTGTCCTCGTTGCCCGCCGCGTCCCGCAGGGGGCCCTTGGCGGCGTCGTCGGCTCCGTCGGCCGGGCCGTTCGGGTTAATGTCTTCAGGCACCGTCAACCTCCTTGCCGTCCAGCGTATCCGATCGCGGGCTCCTGTCATCGGCCGGAAGGCGGATTACCCGTGCCGTCTCCCGGATGTACACGATGCCGGCCCACCAGTAGAGGAAGGCGCCCCACAGTGCGAAGGCCCAGCCCAGCGGGAGGGAGAAGGGTGCGAGCGGCTCGAACGCCTCGCCCAGCATCAGCAGCGGGAGCGCCCAGAACAGGCAGAAGGTGGCCACTTTTCCCAGGTGGTGCACGGGAAGCGGCCCGAACCCGTGGTTCGCGAGGATGACGCCGAGGACGGCGAGCATCACATCCCGCGCCACGATCACCAGGAACAGCCACCAGGGGATGACCTCGCGCCAGCACAGGCCGATGAGCGCCGCGAAGATGTAGAGCCGGTCGGCGGCGGGGTCGAGCAGCTGCCCGAGACGGGACTCCTGGTGCAGGCGGCGCGCGAGGAAGCCATCGAGGAAGTCGGTCACGCTGGAGAAGACCAGCACGAGGAGGGCGAGGCCGTCCTCCCCGACGATGATCAGCCACAGGAACACGGGGACCAGCGCGAGCCGGAAGAAGCTGAGCACGTTGGGGATCGTCCACACCCGCGAACTCACCACGGCGCTCTCACCCTGCACGCTCCCGAGTCTAGTGAGGACGCGGCGTCCACTCGGAAAGGCGGTCACGCAGGCCCATGGCATCGTAGGGGGCGCGCACCTTCACGTCGTTGTCGAAGTAGGCGTACACATCCCGGCCCTGGGCGAGGTGGATGCTGAGCTCCGCCGCCCAGCGGTCGAGCGACTCGTCGGTGTACCCGCTGGTGTACAGCTCCTCGTCGCCGTGCAGCCGCACGTAGACGAAGTCGGCGGTCGTGTCGCGGATGACCGGATAACGGCCGGCGGTGTCGGCCAGCACGATCGCGACCCCGTGTGCGCGGGCGAGCGCGGCGAACTCCGGGACGTCGAAGGAGGCGTGGCGCACCTCCACCGCGTGCCGCAGCGGGCGCTCCTCCCCCGCCGCCAAGTGCGTGCGGTCCTCCTTCAGCGTCGTCTCGCGGGCGAGCGCAGCCGCCTCGGTCGTGGTGCGCGGCAGCATGCCGAGGAACGCATCCACCTCACCCGCCTCGAACTGCAGGGTCGGCGGCAGCTGCCACAGCAGCGGTCCGAGCTTCGGGCCGAGGGCGAGCACGCCGGAGGCGAAGAAGTTGGCGACGGCTCCCCTGGCGTTCTTCAAGCGCAGGATGTGGGTGATGTAGCGACCGCCTTTGACCGAGAACACGAACTCGTCCGGTGTGCGCTCCGCCCACGTCCGATAGCTCGTCGGACGCTGCAACGAGTAGAAGCTGCCGTTGATCTCGATGGAGTCCAGCCGTTCGGCGGCGTACTCCAGCTCGAGGCGGTGCGGCAGCTTCGGCGGGTAGAACACGCCTCGCCACGGGGCGTAGGTCCAGCCGGAGATGCCGATGCGCGCGAACGCCATCAGCGGCCCCGGAGCTGCTCGAGCAGTCGCCGTTCGCGCTTGGTCGGGCGTCCGGCGCCGCGCTCGCGCAGCACGGCGGCCGGTGCCTCGGTGCGTGGCGGGGGTGGCGGAGTGCGGTCCTCGAAGCAGTCGGCGGCCGCGGCGGCGCTCAGCCGCTTGGTGATCAGGCGGCGTGCGATGTAGATGCGCTCGACGCCGCCGACGAGCGCGCGCACCTCGTCGCCGACCTTCACCGGTTGGGCGGGCTTCGCGCGGTCGCCGTTCACCTTCAGGTGGCCCGCCTTGCACGCGTCGGAGGCTGCGGAGCGCGTCTTGAACAGCCGGACCGCCCAGGCCCACGAGTCGACGCGGACGCTGGAGCGGCCGCCGTCCGGCGGCGTCGCGTGCGGGGTGGAGCCGGCCATGTCAGGCCACCGGGACCGGGCGGCTCTCCGCCCGCTGCCCTTCCGGCGCCTGCTCCTCGTCCGCCAGCGATGCCTTCCACTTCACCAGGCTCCGGACCGTGCGGCTGCGGTCGGACGCGAGCTTCTCCATCACATCCGCCGGGACGAAGTAGTTGACGGCCACCCAGCCGCGCACAGTCTCGGAGCGGTCGTCCGCGAGCTCACGCAGGATGTCGCACGGCGTCGCCTCGTTCTTCGCGACGCAGCCGCGCACTCCGTCGTCGGGGTCCTTCGCGAGCGTCGCGAACAGGTCCACCGGCGTGTTGTAGCTGCTGGCGACCGCCTCCCGGATCTTCGGATTCGGGTCGGACGCCAGCAACCTCAGACGGCGGAACTTGCTCTCCGTCACCTCGGGTGCCGGGTGAAGCGCGGCCGCCTCCTCGGCGGTGAGCATGGCCGGCCGGTGGTTCCGCATGGCCTGGCGCTGGGCGGGGGTGTTGAACCGGATGCAGGACATGCCTCCACCGTAGCCCCGGTCCTCAGCGTCGCGCGGGGTGTGTCACCGCGATTCGGGCGACACGCGCGCCGCTCCGGCCCCGCGGCCGGGGAACCACGGGATCACCGGCGAGGTGCGCGCCTGGTACTCCGCGTACTCCGGGTAGCGCGACCGGCTGATGCTCTCGGTGAACACAGTCGAGCCGATGAACAGGCCGGTCAGCAGGAGCGGCCCGATGACCGTCCACTGCAGGAGGGATCCCGCGGCGACGCATCCGAACAGGAAGAGCACCCACCACTGCGCCTGCTCGAAGAAGAAGTTGGGATGGCGCGAGAACCGGAAGAGGCCCGACTGGAGGAAACGCGGCGACGGCTCGCGGCCGGCCGCCACCTCAAGCTTCTTCCAGCGGTGGAAGTTCCACTGCTGCTGGTCGGCGATCGTCTCGCCGGTGAGGAAGAAGAGGAACACGGCGGCGAGGATGACGTCGAGCGCGTTCAACGGCGTCCGGTGCTGGTATGCGGTCCACGCGGGGAGGGCGATGAGGAGCAGCAGGATGTTCTGGTAGATCACGATGAAGAACAGGTTGAAGACCTGGAACGCCCCCGCGCCCATCCGCCCGCGCAGCACCACCCAGCGGTAGTCCTCTCCCCCGGGCGCGTAGCCGCCCTTCCGGGCGAAGTTGAAGGTGAGGCGTGCTCCCCACAGCGTCACCAGGATCGCCATGAGGTCGAGGCGCGCGTCCGCGAGACCGGCCGCACCTGCGAAGACCCATACGTACACGACGGGCACGATCGACCAGATGCGATCCACCCAGGAGTGCTCGTTGGTGATGAGGGACAGCACCCAGGTCGCCAGGCAGGCGGCGGCCAGTATCCAGAGACAGACGATGAAGGGCTCCACGTGCACAGTGTAGAACTCCCGTGCGGCCGCCGTGACTTCGTCGGGATGCTGCTGAATGAAAGCCGAGGAGGACTCGAACTCTCAGCGCGACACGCCTAACGTGTCAGCGTGTCGATTTCCGGTCCCCACGCGTTCCGCGCCGTGCTCCTCCGTGACAACGGGGAGCCCGCGCGCACGCTCACGCTGCCCAGCGACGTGGATGTGCCGCCGAGCCGCATCCGCGTGCCGTCCGACTTCGTGGGCGCGTCGGCGTTCGACGTCTACGAGCTGGTCGACGACCGGTCATGGCCGGAGGAGGCGACGTTCCAGCTGGTGTCGACCGTCCCGCGTTCCACCGACGACCTGCCCGAGCACGAGCGCGACCTGCAGCAGAGCGGCGATCTCGACAGCGACGACGAGCGCGCCTGAGGCCGCGCCGTCAGTTCTGCAGGACCGAGATCACGTTGCCCGCGGGGTCGCGGAACCAGGCGATATCCGGTCCCTGGCCGGCCGCGCGGCCCCGGAGCACGCCCTTCCCGTCGGTCGGCAGCGACGGATCGTCGTAGATCGCCGTCGCCACCCCGCGCGAGTTGAGGTCGTCGACGGCAGCGTCGATGTCCTCCACGACGAGGTTCAGGATGGTGAACGTCGCCGGAGTGTGGTCGGGCTTCGGGTAGATGAACACGTGACCGCCGGAGGGCAGCTCGAGGTCGAGGTTGCCCATCGGGCCGTCGCTGATCGCGAGCCCGAGGGTGTCGCCGTAGAAGGATTTGGCCGCGGCGATGTCGTCGACGCTGAAGCCGCTGAAGATCTCGAGTGGGGTGACCATGGCGTCCACTCTGCTCGCGCCGGCCGCGCCGTGTCTAGAGCGGGTTCAGACGAACCGCACGGCCTCCTGCAGCCGGGTCCGCAGTTCGAACGCGCGGTCGACGCTCTCGCGCCCGGCCGCGTTGGCGCCGTCGCGGAGCAGCCGCGGGAGGAGGGACCGGCGCACGAGCATCGAGCCGCTCAGCCGGCCGCGCCGCACGACATCGAAGGGGACGTCGAGGTCGTCGTCCGGCACGACGACGATGTAGCCAGTGAACCGGACGCCGGCCTGCCGACCGAAGCTCTTCGCCGCGTGGTACAGGTCGTGGAAGGGCTCCTCGTCGGGGCCGATACCCTCGCCGACCACCTCACCCTTGGCGAGCTTGACCGGAGCGCCCCAGTCCGCCGAGCGGATGGCGAACAGTCCGGCCGGGCCGAGCACGATGTGGTCGATCTTCGCGTCGGTGGAGGGATGCACAGCCACGTCGTTCCAGATCGTGAAACCGATGCCCAGCCCGGAGACGGCGCGTGCCGTCGCCTCCTCGGCGAGCGCGACCGCGAGCAGCTGGCGGATCTCGCGCGGTGCGGAGCGCACCAGGGCGGGATCGTACGGGTCGCGGTCGTCGGTGCCCCGGCCCATCCACTCGCGCATGAGAGAGAGGAAGCGCTCCCGCGATCGGCCGCCGGGATGCCCGTAGCTGCGGGCACGGACGGTCGCGCCGCGCGACGTCCCGCGCGAAGAGTGGAAGGTCGCGCTGAACCCGCCGCCGGCGGAGTCGCCGGCCACCGCATCCACCGTGATGCTCTCGCCGCGGTCGTACCGTGCGCGGTCCTCCGGGTCGCCGATGAGTTCCCACGCCTGCTGGACGGCCTGGAACGCCGCCGCCGTGCCGCCGGTGTCGGGATGGGTCTCCCGCAGCAGACGTCGGTAGGCGCGGCGCAGGTCGTCGTGGCTCACATCCGGACGGACGCCGAGGACCTCGTAGGGGCTCGGGGCGGCCGGGGAGTCGCTCATCGCTGGGGCGTCGCTTTCGGTTCTGGCGGGGGCGGAGATTACGACGATAGCGCGCGCGACCGCGAAAATGCCGAAACCATATTGCGGCCGGAAACTGACCGCATCCCGCTCTAGCCTGGAATCAACCGATCACGAAAGGGTGTCATCATGACCATCACCGACTGGCGCATCGAGCTCATCATCCTCCCCGTCACGGACGTCGACCGGGCCAAGGCCTTCTACGTCGATGCGCTCGGCTGGAACGCCGACCACGACCAGCGGGTCTCGCCGGAGCTCCGCTTCGTGCAGATCACCCCTCCCGGTTCCGCGTGCTCGATCGCGTTCGGCGAGGGACTCACCGACATGGCGCCCGGAACGATGAAGGGCCTCCAGATCGTCGTGCCCGACGCCGACGCGGCCCTCGCGCACCTCACAGAGCACGGCGTCGAGGCGCGCGGCGTCGCGGACCTCGCCTGGGGCCGCTTCGTCGACTTCACCGACCCCGACGGCAACGCCTGGACGCTGCAGCAGCTCCCGAAGCGCGACTAGCACGCTCTCCCTCTTCTCCCGCGCGCTCCGCCCCACCGTCGAGTCCGCACAAATTGCACGCCGACCACGCGATCGGCGTGCAATTTTTGTGGACTCGACGGTGGGGGGATGGGGGTCAGCGGAGGGAGGACCAGAGGATGAGGAGGAGGGTGACGACGAAGCCGCAGGCGTAGTTGATCCAGAGGAAGCGGCGCCAGCCGCGGTTCGCGGTGCTGGAGTCCGCGTCCGTCACCGACCAGAACGGGGCGGCGGCCGCGATGTACGGGAGGGCGAGCACCGCGGCGAGCGGGCCCGGCCACGCGGTGAACAGCATCGCGACGCCGGCCGCCGCCCACGCGACGATCGCAAGCCGGACGGTCGCCGCCGCGCCGATGGCGGTCGCGATGGACGAGATGCCGCCCTCACGGTCGGGCACCACATCCTGAACGGCGCCGAACGCGTGGCTGCCGACGCCCCAGAGGAAGAAGGCGAGCAGCACCAGCCACAGCTGCGGGGTGAAGACCGCGCCCGCGAGCACCAGCCCGTAGAGGGCGGGGCTGACGAAGTGGACGCTCGAGGTGGCCGAGTCGAGGAACGGCACCTCCTTGAACCGGAGGCCCTTCACCGAGTACGCCAGCACCGCGAACAGCGAGAACGCGAGCACCAGCCAGGACAGGGGCGACCCGACGATCACGAGGTACACGACGAACGGGAGGGTCGTCACCGCCGCCGCGATCAGGGTGCGGCGGTGCGCCGACCGGTCGAGCAGCGCCCCCTCCGCGCCGCCCTTCCGCGGGTTGCGCAGGTCGGACTCGTAGTCGAAGACGTCGTTGATCCCGTACATCGCCAGGTTGTACGGAATGAGGAAGAAAATGGTGCCGATGACGAACGTCGCATCCACCCGGCCGGTCGTGAGCAGGTAGGCGGCGGCGAACGGGAACGCGGTGTTGATCCAGCTGAGCGGGCGCGACGCCAGCACGAGCTGCCGGAAGGGGGCTGCCGGGGCCACGGCGGTCACGACCTGCTCCCCCGCCGCCGGGTCAGCAGCCACAGCGCGGGCAGCAGGAGGAGGCCGGCGATGGGGTACGCGAAGTCCTCGAGCGGCACGAGCCCGACGCGCACGCCGCTGATGCGCGCGTCCTCGTACGTCATGAACCCCGCCGCGATCATCAGATTGTCGAAGACCGCGGTCAACAGCAGGATGACGACGGCGGCGACGGCGATCGGAGCCCACCAGCGACGCACCAGTCGCGCCCGGTCGCGCGCGGTCGCCAGCGCGATGACGAGCACGGCCGCCGCGATCGCGAGGAAGACCAGGCTGAGCAGGGCATACGTCATCGGGCCCGCTCCTTCGCGTGCTGCGGCTCGTCGGTCGGCCGGCGGCGCGCATCCATCACCGCTCGCGCACCGAACACGGCCACCAGGGTGAGGTAGCAGAGGAACAGGAGGAAGAAGACCTCCTCCAGCGGCAGCTCCGGAGCGAGCTCGACGCCAGTCATCAGCGGCGACTCTCCCCGGGCGAACACGCCGAGCAGGATACCGGCGGCATCCCACGCCAGGAAGAAGGCGAGGCCGAGGGCGAGCACGATCGTCGCCCGGCGCGCATCCCGCCAGAACACCAGGCGGAAGCGGGCGTCGAGCAGCACCATCGCCGCCAGCGAGAGGAGCAGGCAGCCGAGGTAGACGAACGTCACGACACCCGCTCCGCCTGCGGGGCGGGAAGCGGTTCGGGCAGCGGACCGGCCCCGCCGTCGCCGCGCAGCCGCTTCAGCACCAGCTCGGCGCTGATCAGGCACATGGGGAGGCCGATGCCGGGGATCGTGGAGCAGCCGGCGTAGAGCAGGTTGTCGACCTTCGCCGAGGCGTTGCCGGGGCGGAAGAACGCACTCTGCCGGAGGGTGTGCGCCGGGCCGAGGGCGCCGCCGCTCCACGCGTTCAGGTCGGTCGCGAAGTCCTCCGGCCCGACCGTGCGACGCAGCACGATCCGGTCGGCGAGGTCCGGGATGCCCGCCCAGGCGGAGATCTGGGCGATGGCCGCGTCGGCGGCATGCTCGATCGCGCGGTCGCCGGCGCCGTTCAGTCCGCCGGCGCCGAGCGACACATCGGCCGGCACCGGGATGAGCACGAACAGGTTCTCGTGCCCGTCCGGCGCAACCTCCGGGTCGGTGGTGCTCGGCATGCAGACGTACAGCGAGGCCGGGTCCGGGATGCTGGGGTTGGGCCCGTAGATCGTCTGGAAGTTCGCCTCCCAGTCGGTGGTGAAGAACAGATTGTGGTGGGTCAGCTCCGGCAGCCGGCCGCGCACGCCCAGCATCGCGAGCACCACGCCCGGGCCCGGGTCGCGGCGCTCCCACTTCTTCTCGGGATGCGTGCGCAACTTCTCGGGGAGCAGTGCGGTCTCCGTATGGTGCAGGTCGGCGCCGGACACGACCACGTCGGCGTCGACGGTGTGCACGCCACCGGACGCATCCCGGTACTCGACGCCGGAGGCGCGCGGACGCGGCGAGTCGCCGTCGGCGGTGGTGCGGATGGCGGTGACCCGCGCCCCGGTCACGAGCCGGGCCCCCGCCCCCTCCGCGAGCGCGGCCACCCGGTCGATCAGCGCTGCGAAGCCGCCGAGCGGATACCGCACCCCGTCGTCGAGGTCGAGGTGGCTCATCAGGTGGTACATGCTCGGCGCGCGGTCCGGTGAGGTGCCCAGGAACACCGCGGGGTAGCCGAGCACCTGGCGCAAGCGGACATCGCGGACGAAGCGGGCGGCGTAGCGGTCGAGCGGTTCGAGCAGCAGGCGGGCGAGGCGGGGCAGCCGGCGGATCAGGTCCGACGCGAACAACGGCCGCAGGTCGGCGAAGGTGCTGTAGAGGAAGCGGTCGACGGCCAGGCGGTACGTCTCGGCAGCGCCCGTCAGGTACCGGTCGAGCGCGGCACCGGCGCCCGGCTCCTCCCGTTCGAACACCGCGCGGTTTGCGGCGCCGTCGGCGAGGATGTCGAGCGGCGGCCGGCCGTCCTCCGAGAACACGCGGTAACCCGGATCGAGCGTGACGAGGTCGAGCTGCTCGGCCGTGGAGGTGCCCATCAGCCGGAAGAAGTGGTCGAAGACCTCGGGCATGAGGTACCAGGAGGGCCCGGTGTCGAAGCGGAACCCGTCGTGCTCCCACGAGCCGGCGCGGCCGCCGAGGGTCGCGTTCTGCTCCAGCAGCGTGACCCCGTAGCCCTCGCGGGCGAGCAGCGCCGCTGTGGCGAGGCCCGCGATCCCGCCGCCGATGACGACCGCGGTCTGCCCGGTCACGGTCGTTCCCCCTGCGGCGAGCGCGGGAGTGCGGCCGAGACCGTCGCGCGCGTCAGGATGCCGAGCTTCACCCGGGTCGGAACGCTGATCCGGCGGGTCAGCAGTTCGCTCGCGGGCGTCGCGCGGATGCGGTCGCTGAGCTCCGCGAACAGACCGTGCGCGGCGATGATCGCCCGGCGGCAGTTGTCCGGGAGCTCGGGGATGACGTCGGCCGCCGCCCCGAGGTCGCAGTCGATGTCGACGACCAGGGCGAGCTTCTGCCGTTCCGTCAGCCGCGCCGGGTCGATCCCCGGGAAGTAGCTGCGGCCGAGCTCGGTCCAATCGACCGCCAGGTCGCGGAGGAAGTTGATCTTCTGGAAGGCGGCGCCGAGCCGTCGGGCGCCCGCCTCCAGCCTCCGTCGCGTGTCGTCCGGCACCGGACGGTCGGCCAGGAAGACCCTGAGACACATGAGGCCGACCACCTCGGCCGAGCCGTAGACGTACTCGCGCAGCTCCTCCGCCGTGAAGTCCACGGGGCTGAGGTCGCGGCGCATGGACGCGAAGAAGGGACGGGTCAGCTCGACACCGATGCCCGTCGCCCGGGCGGTCACCGCGAACGAGTGCACGACGACGTTGGCGCTGTACCCGGTGCGCATCGCGCGCTCGGTGTCGGCCTCCAGGGCGTCGAGCAGCTCCCGCTGGTCTTCGACGTCGAGCCCGGCCTCGGCCGCGGCCCCGTCGACGATCTCGTCGGCGACGCGGACCAGCGCGTACACGTCCTCCACCCGGGGACGGATCTGCGCGGCGAGGAGGCGGGTCGCCATCCCGAACGAAGTCGAGTAGGCGTGGATGATCGTGGCCGCGCCGGCGTGGGCCGCGTCCGTGTAGGTGGCGAGGTCGGTCGGCACGGTGGTCGTCGGAGCCTCGGGCGCTCGAGTCATGCGATCCTCCCGATGCAGGAGCGTGCCACGTCGGCGAGGGGTTCGGCCAGTGCCGGCGGCATGGATGGGGAGTCGAGCAGCGCGACGGCGCGATCGACATGGTCGGCGAGCAGCCGCTCGACGAACCGGCGTGCGCCGCATTCCTCGAGCACGGTGGCGAGCCGTCCGGCCTCATGCGGCGCGAGGTCGCCGCGGCCAAGGGACGGCGCGACCTCCTCCCAGCGGGCGGTTCCACGCGCGTACGCGATGAGGGAGGTCTCCTTGCCCTGACGGAGGTCGCTGACGATGCTCTTGCCTGTGACATCCTCCGCGCCGAAGACGCCGAGAAGGTCGTCGCCCAGCTGGAAGGCGATTCCGACGAGCCGGCCGTACTCGGCCAGCGACGCGAGCACGTCCTCTCCTCCGCCGGCGAGCAGCGCGCCCGTCATCAACGGACCGGACACCGAGTAGGCGGCCGTCTTGTGCTCGGTCATGGCGAGCACGTCGTCGAGCGCCGGGGCGTCGTCGCCCAGGCGCTCCGAGAGGGCGACGTCGGCGAGCTCGCCTGCCGCCGTGACGAACACGCTGTGGTCGAGGATGTCGAGGAGGCGCTCGCGCGTCCACTCGTCTGTATCGGCACGGGCGAGGACAGTGGCTGCGGCGTGGAGCAGCAGATCGCCGGCCAGGATGGCGCCGGACTCGCCCCAGCGCCGGGCCCGGGCGGCGCTCGCCCCGTGAGCGACGGCGTCCGCGGCGAACTCGCCCGCGGTGTTCGGTCGACCGCGCCGGACGGTGTCACCGTCGATCACGTCGTCATGCAGCAGGAACGCAGTGTGCAGCAGCTCGTACGCCACAGCCGCCGTGCAGGCGACGTCGCGCTCGACGCCGCCGAGTCCGCGGTAGGCCAGGAGGACGAAACGCGGGCGGATGCGCTTGCCGCCGTCGGCCGCATCCCGAGCCGACTCCCACAGCCGGCGGTAGGAGGGGTCGTAGGCGGAGGCTGCGGAGATCCGCTCGGTGAAGAAGCGGTCGAGCCGCTCCTCGACCGACGCGAGGTCGTGCGCCAGAGTGCTGTCGCCGGTCGAGTTCTGACCGGTCGCCTTCTCCTCAGGAGTCCGCGTTTGGGGGTGCAGCTGTGTCATGCCCGGCGCTCCCTTGTCTAGCTTGGATAGCAAATAACCTAGCACGATTCTTACGGATGGGAATAGGATGTTCGCATGACACCGGCTCGGGATGACGCGCGACGCGACGCACGCCGCATCTCCGCATCCCTCACCGATCCCCGCGTGATCGACCCGCGACAAGAACTCGTCCGGCACGACGACCTGAGCGAGGAGGAGCTGGCCCAGATCGTCCGGCTGCTCGCCGCGATGCGCGAGTGGCGTGACGCCGACCAGCGGCTCAGCTTCGAATCCCGCACGCACATGAAGCTCAACGAGACCGACATGCGGGCGCTGCGGTACATCATCGCGTCGATGAACGCCGACGTCCCGGTCACCGCCGGGGCGCTATCCGACCACCTGCATATCTCCACCGCCTCCACGACGAAGCTGCTCGACCGCCTGGAGCGTGCCGGCCACGTCGTCCGCCGCCCGCATCCCACCGACCGCCGTGCCGTCACCGTCGAGATCACGCCGGAGACGCACCGCGAGGTCCGCCGGACCATGGGACTGCAGCACGCCCGCCGGTTCGAGGTGGCGCGGTCTCTCAGCCCCCAGGACCGTGACACGGTGACCCGATTCCTCCGCGACCTCAGCGAGACGACGCTGGCGTCGGTTCCTGCCGTGGGTGCGGGTTCGAACGATCCGGATGCCCCTGCGCCGGACTCCGGTCCGGATTCTGCTGCCCGGTCGGACGCGCGACGCGGCTAGCCGCCTTCGGGTGCTCCGCCTCGTACACGATGCGGTTCGCCATCCCGTTGAAGATCACGCCGTGGAACGGCAGGATCGCGAACCAGTAGAGCCGCCCCGAGAGTCCGCGCGGGAAGAACACGGCGCGCTGCCGGTACTGCGATCCCCCGCCCTCGCGGGGACGGACCGCGAGCTCCAGCCAGGCACGCCCCGGAACGCGCATCTCGGCGCGCAGCCGGAGGCTGCTCCCCCGCTCGATCCGCTCCACCCGCCACCAGTCGAGGGCATCGCCCGTGTTCAGGTGGTCGGCGTCGCGGCGTCCGCGGCGGAGGCCGACGCCCCCGACCAGCTTGTCTGCCCAGCCGCGGAGCGCCCAGGCGAGCGGGAACGAGTACCAGCCGCGCTCTCCGCCGATGCCCTCGACGACGCGCCACAGCATCTCGGGGTCGGCGGTCGAGTCGCGTTCGCGCAGGTCGGTGTAGACGGTGTGCCCCGACCATTCGGGGTCGCTCGGCAGCGGATCGCTGGGCGCCCCCGCAACCGACGCGTCCTGCCAGCTGGTCTCCACCTCCCCCGACCGCTCGCGCGCCAGGGCCAGCCGGACCGCCCGGCGATACGGGGTCAGCCCTTCTGGCGGCGGCGCGATGACGGCGTCGATGTCGTGCTCGCGCATCACGCAGTCGTATTGCAGCGACTCGATGATGGGGACGGCGAGGCTGCGCGGGATGGGCGTGACCAGGTTGACCCACTGCGAGGCGAGCCACGGGGTGAACACCGGCAGGGACGCGATCGGTCGTTGCGGCAGGCCCGCCTCCAGGGCGTAGGCGTTCATCATCTGGCCGTAGCGGAGGATGTCCGGGCCGCCGATGTCGAAGGCGCGCGACACCTCCGGCGGGAGCTCGGCCGCCTCGAGCAGATAGTGCAGGACGTCGCGGATGGCGATCGGCTGGATGCGGTTGCGCACCCAGCGCGGCGCCGGCATGTACGGCAGCACTTCGGTCAGGTGCCGGATCATCTCGAACGAGGCGGACCCGGAGCCGATCACCACGCCCGCCTGGAAGACCACCGTCGGGACGCCGGAGTCGAGCAGGATGCGGCCGACGGCCACGCGGGAACGCAGATGCCGTGAAAGCTCGCCGTCCGGGTGCAGGGCGCCGAGGTACACGATCCTGCTGACGCCCGCCGCCTCGGCCGCCTCTGCGACCGTGCGAGCCGCCGCGGACTCCTCCTCGTCGAAGTCGCCGCGGGCACGCATCGAGTGGACGAGGTAGTAGACGACGTCCACATCCCGGACCGCGCGGGCTACGGCATCGGCATCGTGCAGGTCGCCCTCCACCACCTCCACATCGCCCGCCCACGGCACGTCCGTCAGCTTCTGCGGCGAGCGCGCCAGCACCCGGACGTCGTGACCGCGCGCGAGCAGTCGCGGGACGAGGCGGCCGCCGATGTAGCCGGTAGCGCCGGTGACCAGGATGCGGGAGGGGCTCATGCCGGCGACAGTACGCCCGTGGGCGAACATCCGGGCATGGCAGCCGTTCGGCGTCGCATCGAACGGGGGAACCATCCTGTACGTTTTTCCTATGGGCAAGCTCGTCTACGGTGGCACCACCGAGATCGGTTTCGAGGACCGGGTGCTGGCGCACCTGCAGATCGTGATCGGACTGAAGCTCCGCCGCAAGGAGGGTTTCTTCTTCTCCTGGCGCGACGAGCAGGGCGTCGGCGACGGTCGCAGTGCGATCTGGATCGACCCGGCCATCCCGCTGCTCTTCCGTTACAGCGGCGGCCGGTACCCCCGCATCAACAAGGCGTGGCTGGAGCAGCTGACTGCGTCGTCGAACAGCTCGCAGGGTCTCCAGCTGACCGAGGAGATCGGCGCGCTCGGCGCGGACGAGGTGGACGCGGATTCGCCTCCCGGGCGCTGACCGCATCCCGCTGACCGCATCCCGCTGACCGCATCCACACGCATCCACACGCAGAAGGACCCCGCACCGATCAGGTGCGGGGTCCTTCTTCTCGTGCTCTCGATTCAGCGCAGGTACTCGAGCAGCTCCGGGCAGCGGAGGCGCTTGAGGCTGCGGGTCTCCAGCTGGCGGACGCGCTCACGGGTGATGCCGTACACCTCGCCGACCTCGTCGAGGGTCATCGGCTTGTGACCGTCGAGGCCGAAGCGCATGCGCACGACCTTCGCGTCGCGCGGCGGCAGCTCGCGGAGGCGCTCCTCCAGGTCGCGGTGACGGAACTCCACCTCGACGGCCTCCGGCGGACCGGCGAAGTCGCCGTCCTCGATCAGGTCGCCGAGCTCGGCGCCCTCGTTCTCGCCGACCGGCACGGCCAGCGAGACGGTCTCCGAGTCGCTCATCTGCAGCTTGTGGACTTCGGCGGGGTCGAGGTTCGAGGCCTCGGCCATCTCCTCCAGGGTGGGCGTGCGGCCCAGCTCCCCGCCCAGGTCGCGGCGGATGCGGTCCAGCTTGTCGATCTTCTCCACCGTGTGCACGGGGATGCGGATGAGGCGGGCCGTGTCGGCGATCCCGCGGAGGATCGACTGGCGGATCCACCAGGTGGCGTAGGTGGAGAACTTGTTGCCCGTGCGGTAGTCGAACTTCTCGACGGCGCGGACGAGACCGAGGTTGCCCTCCTGGATGAGGTCCATCACGGGGAGGCCGCGGCCGGCGTAGCGCTTGGCGATGCTCACCACCAGGCGGAGGTTCGCCTCGATGAACCGCTCGAACGCGCGCTTGCCGTCATCGGCGAGGTACTGCAGCTCGCGCTTCTCGCGGGGGGTCAGGTTCGGGCGGATCGCCAGCCGCTCTCCGGCCAGCACTCCCACCTCGATCCTCTTGGCCAGGGCGACTTCCTCGTCGGCGGTCAGCAGCCGCGTGCGGCCGATGGCATTGAGGTAGTCCCGTACCGGGTCGCTGGTAACTTCGAGCGTCGTCATCGTGTCATCCCATTCAGCCCGTGTACGCACGGGCGACCATCGTTTGTGCTCTCAGTTCGGGTGCGCCACCTCGCCTTCCGGGTCGGTGGTTCGTTAGCCACGATAAGCAATGCACCCCGTACCCCAACAAGGGGTTGACAGGGGTACCAGCGGTGCGCTACCGGACCCTGAGAACAAGTGAACGCCGGTTTGTCAAGGCTCTCCCTTCGGATACACAGGACCCGTACAGTCCCCCGAGTGACAGCTCACACATCGCAGAGGAACGCGGCGTCGCTGAAGACGATCCGCACAGCCATCCCCGCTCGCATGGACCGCCTCCCCTGGTCCCGCTTCCACTGGCTCGTCGTCGTCGGACTCGGGACCGTGTGGATCCTGGACGGCCTCGAGGTGACCATCGTCGGCGCCATCGGAAGCCGCCTGACCGAACCCGACAGCGGCCTCGGACTCACCACCGCCCAGGTCGGACTCGCGGCGGCCATCTACGTCGCCGGCGCCTGTACCGGCTCCCTGGTGTTCGGCTATCTGACCGACCGGTTCGGCCGCAAGAAGCTGTTCATCATCACCCTGGGCCTCTACCTGGTGGCGACGGTGCTGACCGCGTTCGCCGTCACCCCGTGGATGTTCTTCCTGTTCCGGTTCTTCACCGGCGCCGGCATCGGCGGCGAGTACGCGGCCATCAACTCCGCGATCGACGAGCTGATCCCGGCCCGGCGGCGCGGACTGGTCGACCTGGCCATCAACGGGTCTTACTGGCTCGGCACGGCGTTCGGCGCCATCCTCACCGTGTTCCTGCTGAACACCGACATCTTCGCCCCGAACATCGGCTGGCGCATCGCGTTCGGTCTCGGCGCGGTGCTCGGCCTCGTCATCCTGCTGGTCCGCCGGAACGTGCCGGAGTCGCCGAGGTGGATGTTCATCCACGGTCGCGACGAGGAGGCCGAGAAACTCGTCGACGAGATCGAGGAGAGCGTCGAGAAGGACACCCACCAGACGCTCGAAGCGGTGCCCAGCGACCGCGAGATCGAGATCCACCAGCGCCGCTCCACCGGCTTCGGCGAGATCGTGCGCGTCGCGATCACGCAGTACCCGAAGCGGTTCGTGCTCGGCCTCTCGTTGTTCATCGGCCAGGCGTTCCTCTACAACGCCGTGTTCTTCACCTATTCGCTGGTGCTCACCAAGCTGCTGAACGTCCCGGACGACGTGGCGCCGTGGGCGCTGGTCCCGATCGCGATCGGCAACTTCCTCGGGCCGTTCCTGCTCGGTCACCTGTTCGACACGGTCGGGCGGAAGTTCATGATCACCCTCTCGTACGTCGGCAGCGGCGTCCTGCTGGTCGGGACGGCCATCCTGTTCGACTCCGGTGTGCTGGACGCGTTCTGGCTCACCGCCTGCTGGATGGTCGTGTTCTTCTTCGCGTCGGCCGGCGCCAGCGCGGCGTACCTCACCGTCAGCGAGATCTTCCCGATGGAGACCCGGGCCATGGCGATCGCGTTCTTCTACGCGGTCGGAACCGGCATCGGCGGCATCATCGGCCCGATCCTGTTCGGGAACCTGATCGAGGGCGGCATCCACTCGGTGGTCATCGGGTACTACATCGGGGCCGGGCTGATGATCGCGGCCGGGCTCGTGGAGCTGTTCCTCGGCGTGAACGCGGAGGGCAAGTCGCTGGAGGAGATCGCCTCCCCGCTCTCCGCCTCGACGAAGGCGCAGGCACCCGCCAAGCGCTGACCTGGTCCCACGCCGACAGCTCCTGAGTTTTTCGCCCCCGCGACGGCGTGTCGCGCGAAAAACTCAGGAGCTGTTGGCGTGTGTCAGCTGGTGGAGAGCAGTTCGAGAAGGGCGGGCTCCGGCGCGCGACCGCCGGAGGTGTCGATGACCTCGCCGCTGCGGTAACGGTCGAAGATGCGCGGGTCGATGTAGCTGTTGCGCGCGATCGCCGGCGTGTTGCCGAGGGCCGCGGCCGCCTCGTTCACGGCCGCGCTGATCCGCTTCTTCCGCTGGGAGTCCGAGCCGGCGACACCCAGCTCGGCGAGCGCCTCCGCTGCGACGATCGTGCCGTGCAGCGTCCGGAAGTCCTTCGCGGTGAACTCGCCCCGCGTCTGCCGGCGGATGTACTCGTTCAGGGATGCCGGACGGATGGAGTGCCAGGTGCCGTCCTTCCACGACAGCAGCCGCGAGCGCTGGCCACGGAGCGCCTGGATCTGCCGCAGCAGCTCCGCCAGGTCGGCGTCGGTGATCGTGCTCGTCCACTTCTGCGCCGACTTCGCGGGGAACGTCAGCGTGATGTCGTCGTCCTCGATGCGGGCGTGCCGGCAGAGCAGGGTCGTGAGCCCCCGGCTGCCGTTGGCATGCAGGTACTCCTCGCTGCCGATCCGGACGCTGCCGAGGTCGATGATGCGGAAGGCTGCGGCGAGGATGCGGTCCCGGCCGAACCCCTCCTCCCGGAGGTCCATGGTCACCTTGCGGCGCGCCGACGGCAGGGTCTCGGCCAGCTGCGCGGCCCGCTCGAACTTGACGCGATCCTGGTGCAGCCTCCACGAGTCGTGATAGCGGTACTGCCGTCGGCCGGCCTGGTCCGTGCCAACGGCCTGGATGTGCCCGCGGGCGTCCGGCGAGATCCACACGTCCTGCCAGGCGGGCGGGAGCACGAGCGAGCGGATGCGTTCCAGCTCGCGCTCGTCGACGATCGTGTTGCCCGCCTCGTCCTCGTACACCGGTCCCGAATCCGTCATCCTCCGGTGGTAGCCGGGGCCGGACGGGTTGCTGCGCTTCAGCCGCGTCACGCGGGCTTCTTCGCAGACTTCTTGGCCGGGGCCTTTCGCGTGGATGCGGTGGACGACTTCGATGAGGCGGACTTCGATCCGGAGGCGGAGCTCTTCCGCGCCGCAGGCTTCTTCTCGTCGGACTTCTCGCCAGAGGACTTCGACGAGCGGCTGCGCTCGACACTGCGCTGCAGAGCCTCCATCAGGTCGATGACCTCGCCACCGCCCTTCTTCTCCTCCGCCTCCTCGCCGAAGGTGGCGGCGGTGTCGACGCTCTCCCCCTGCTCCAGCTTGGCGTCGATGAGCTTGCGCAGCTCGTCCTGGTACTCGTCGCTGAACTTCTCCGGCTCGAAATCGCCGGCGAAACTCTCCATCAGGGCGCTCGACAGCTGCAGCTCGCGGTCCGAGATGCGCGGGGTCTGGTCCAGCGACGGGAAGTCGGCCTCCCGGATCTCGTCGTGCCAGAGCAGCGTCTGCAGCACGAGCAGGTTGCCGCGCACGCGCAGCGCGCCCAGCCGGGTCTTCTGGCGGAGGGCGAACTCCACGATCGCCGTACGTTCCTCGTCCTCCAGCGTCTTCCGCAGCAGCGCGTACGCCTTCAACGACTTGGAGTCCGGCTCCAGGTAGTAGCTGCGGTCGAACATCAGCGGGTCGAGCTGGTCGTTCGGGACGAACTCCACCACGTCGATCTCGCGGCTGCGCTCCGAGGGCAGCGACGCCATGTCCTCGGCGGTCAGGATGACGGTGCGCTCACCGTCGTCGTACGCCTTGACGATGTGCTCGTACGGGATCACCTTGCCGTCGATCTCGCACCGCCGTTGGTAGCGGATGCGGCCGCCGTCCGCGTCGTGCACCTGGTGCAACGGCACGTCGTGATCCTCGGTCGCGCTGTATACCTTCACCGGAACGTTGACCAGACCGAAGGTGATCGCGCCCGTCCAAATGGCCCTCATGTGCCCATCGTGTCCGGCAAGTGTCGCATTTTCAAGCCATGATCAGGGAATGCGCCGGAACGCATCCGCGACCGCACGGCCCGGGCGTACGGTGAGGGCATGGCCGCGCAGGACACCGAGGTCGTCGAGATCGACGGCCACCGCCTCAAGCTGACCAACCTCGACAAGGTCATGTACCCGGAGACCGGGACGACGAAGGCCGACATCTTCGGCTATTACAACGCCGTCGCCGACGTGATGATCCCGCACGTGCGCGACCGGATCGCCACGCGCAAGCGCTGGGTGCACGGCGTCGGGACGCCCGACGACCCGGCGGAGGTGTTCTTCCAGAAGAACCTCGACCCGGCCTCCACCCCGGACTGGGTGCGCCAGGCATCCATCACCCACAAGACCAGCACGAACACCTACCCGCTGGTCAACGACCGCGCGACGCTCATCTGGCTGGCGCAGATCGCGTCCCTCGAGATCCACGTGCCGCAATGGCGGGTGGGGCGCGGCGGCGAGCGGAAGAACCCCGACCGGCTGGTGCTCGACCTCGACCCCGGCGACGGCGTCACCCTCGTCGACTGTGCGGAGGTCGCCCGGCTGGCCCGCGCCATCCTCACCGACATGGGGCTCGACCCGATGCCGGTCACCTCCGGCTCCAAGGGCATCCACCTCTACGCCGCACTCGACGGGTCGCAGACCAGCGACCAGATCAGTGCGGTGGCGCACGAGCTGGCGCGCGCGCTCGAAGCCGACCATCCCGACCTCATCGTGAGCGACATGAAGAAGTCGCTACGCGCCGGGAAGGTGCTCGTCGACTGGAGCCAGAACAACGGCGCGAAGACCACGATCGCGCCGTACTCGCTGCGCGGCCGCTTCCATCCCACCGTCGCGGCGCCTCGCACCTGGCGCGAGCTCGCCTCCAAGAACCTGGAGCACCTGGACTACCGCGAGGTCATGCAGCGGCTGAAGCGCCGGGGAGACCCGCTGGCGGAGCTCTCCGCCGGGCACGGTGGTCACGCGTCGGAGCCGGATCGGCTTTCCACCTACCGCTCGATGCGGGATGCGGCCAAGACCCCCGAACCTGTTCCCGCCGAGCGGCCCGCTGCCCGGGAGGGACGCTCGTTCGTCATCCAGGAGCACCACGCCCGGCGACTCCACTGGGACTTCCGGCTCGAGAACGACGGCGTTCTCGTCAGCTGGGCGCTGCCGAAGGGCACGCCGACCGACACCAAGCAGAACCACCTCGCGGTGCACACCGAGGACCATCCGCTCGAATACGGCAGCTTCGCGGGCGACATCCCGCACGGCGAGTACGGCGCCGGGCACGTCGACATCTGGGACCACGGCGACTACGAGCTGGAGAAGTGGCGCGACGACGAGGTGATCGCCACGCTGCACGGCCAGCCGGACGGCGGGCTCGGCGGGGAGCCGCGGAAGTTCGCGCTCATCCGCACGGCGCAAGGCGGCGACGAGAAGAACTGGCTCATCCACCTCATGAAGACGGAGGGGCAGGACGGACATTCGGAGTCGAAGGATCGGGCCAAGGGGGGATCGAAGCGCGCCTCCGCGGCGACGTCCCGCGAGCCGGGTCCGGCGATCACCGGTGACCCGGTCTCCCCGATGCTCGCAACGCTCGGCTCGCAGGTCGACGTGACCGATGAGGACGAGTGGGCGTTCGAGATGAAGTGGGACGGCATCCGGGCCATCGCGGAGGTGCGTGGCGGCCGGCTGCGGCTCACCACCCGCAACGGCAACGACGTGACCGTCACGTATCCCGACCTCGCCGGGCTCGTGGACCTCGCGGGCGACCACGACCTCGTCCTGGACGGCGAGATCGTCACCCTCAACCCGAAGGGGCGGCCCGATTTCGGACTGCTGCAGACGCGAATGGGACTGACCCGGCCCGCCGACGTGCAGTCCGCCCTCACACGAGCGCCCGCGCACTACATGGTGTTCGACGTGCTGGAGGTGGACGGGCGGAAGCACACGCGCGACACCTACGACGAGCGCCGTGAACTCCTCGGCGAGGTGCTGCGGCCCGACCGCGGCGACCCGGTGCAGGTGCCGCCGGCGTTCGACGGCGACCTCGAGCACGCCATCGCATCCAGCCGGGAGCTCGGCCTCGAAGGCGTCATGGCCAAGCGCCGCGACAGCACCTACGCGACCGGCCGGCGCTCGCGCTCGTGGATCAAGATCAAGCACCACCTCACGCAGGAGGTCGTCATCGGCGGGTGGACCCCCGGAAACGGGCGCCGGGCGAACACCATCGGAGCGCTGCTGCTCGGCATCCCGGACGGCGGCACCCTGCGCTACGTCGGCAAGGTCGGGACGGGATTCACCGACCGCGTCCTGGATGACCTGGCCGCCAAGCTCGGAGCGCACGAGCGCAAGACGCCGCCTCTGGAGGGTGTGCCGCCCGCCGACGCGCGCGGCGCCCACTGGGTGCGGCCGGAACTCGTCGGCGAGGTCGAGTTCGCCGAGTGGACCGGGCCCGGGCGACTGCGGCAGCCGTCCTGGCGCGGGCTCCGGCCCGACAAGCGGCCGGACCAGGTCGTCCGGGAGTCGTGATCCTCGTCGACGTGCACGTCGTGGCGGTTATTTCGCGCGAATAGCGACCACGACGTGCACTTCGGCGAGGGATTCAGGGCGTCGGCGCGAGCGCGTCGTAGCGGCGGAACGAGCCCTGAATGCGGGCGATCACGCCGACCAGCACGACGATCAGCAGGCCGCCGAGGAGCGGTGGGAACCAGAGGGCACCCGTCACGGCGAGCACACCGATGTACAGGTCGCCGAGGCGCGGACCGCCGGTGACGACGACGGTGAACACGCCCTGGAGCCGGCCGCGCATCGCATCCGGCGCGGAGGCCTGCAGGATCGTCATCCGGAAGATCGAGCTGACGTTGTCGGCCGCTCCCGACGCGGCGAGCAGCACCGTCGCCGCGATGAGTGCGGGCAGGTTCGCCTCGACGAGGGAGGCGCCGCCGCCGGCCGTGCCGGTGAAGGCGACCACCGCCAGCACGATCCCGAAGCCGAGGATGCTGGCCCCGTAGACGATGATGGCCCGTTCGACCGCGCGGCCCTGCCAGCGGACCCCGCCGAGCCGCCCGGAGAAGACGCTCGAGAGCAGCGTCCCGACCGCCCCGGCTGCCGTGAGGATGCCCACCGTGATCGGTCCGCCGCCGATCAGCAGCGCACCCACCGCGGGGAACAGCGCACGCGGCTGACCGAACGTCATCGCGATGACGTCGAGCACGAACGTCATGCTGAGGTTCGGCGCGGTGCGGAGGAACCGCAGACCCTCCAGCACCGAGGAGAGGCCCGCGCTCTTCCGCTCGCCCTCCGGCACGATGGACGGGAGGGTGAAGATGCCCAGGAACGCGGCCGTGAAGAGCACCGCATCCACCGTGTACGTCCACGGGATGCCGACCGTCGCGACCAGCAGGCCCGCCAGCGCCGGGCCGACGGTCACCATGACGCCCAGGCTGATGCCGCCCAGGGCGCTGGCCGCGGGGAGCAGGCTCACCGGGAGCAGTCGCGGCGTGATCGCCTGGCGGGTCGCCCCGATCATCACTCCGGCCACGGCGTTGATCGTCGTGATGACGTACAGCGGCCAGACGACCGGGATGTGCATCCACGCCAGGAGCGCGAGCGCGGCCGTCGACGACCACGCGACGATCGCGGTCACCAGCGCGACGGTGCGCCGGTCGAAGGCGTCGGCGAGGACGCCGCCGTAGAGGCCGAAGACGATCATCGGGACCAGGGCGAACAGCGCCACCAGCGACACCGCGAGCGTCGAGTGCGTGAGGTCGTAGATGTGCAGCCCGACCGCGACGATGGTCATCTGCGAGCCGATGCCGGAGATCGCACCGCCCGCCCAGAGCCGGGCGAAGGCCGGGGATTCGCGCAGCGGCGAGAGGTCGACGAAATGGCGACGCCGCGACAGTGTCTCGGCCGGTGGCGCCGAGGGGTCCGCGGGGGCGGTCGGGTCGGGGAGGCCGGTCCGGTCGGTGCTGGTCCGGTCGGAGCTCGGGTGCGGGTCCGTCCCGCGCTGCCGGTCCGTGCTCAGAAGCGAGGCTGCTTGCTGAGGCGCACCGCGGCGGTCGAGAAGACGACGCCGGCGAGCATGATCACCACGGTGATCGCCTGGAGCAGCACCTGGAAGAACGGGGTGAACGGTGTCACGGAGACCCAGAGCCAGAGGATCGCGCCGATGAGCGTGATGACGTAGCTGAACGTGCGGCGGGCGTAGAGCGCGTTGAGCGACACGACGGTGGCCGCGACCGTGACCTGGAAGAAGGGCAGGAAGTCCTCCGCGTTGCCGGTCCAGGTGGCCACGAGGCTCCACACGCCGATGACCAGCGACGCGAGCACGACGATCGTGGCGAGGAGGTTGCCGAGGGCCGTCGGAAGGGTCGTGCTGAGGCTGCGGACGAGCGTGCCGTGCTCGTCGCTGCCGACGACGTCGCGCTGCTGTTCGTTGGGCTGGGAGATGACGTGCGTGCTCACGCCGTCGATCCTACCGCCCGCGGCGACGTCCCGCAGAGGCCGTCCACAGGGCGGGTCGTGCGCAATCGTCCACAGCTCCGCGACCCCGGGTGTTCTCCACAGACAGCGGCGATGAGCGCCTCACCACGCGGGCCCGGCGTACGTTGGCGGTATGGCAGCATCCCGTCGTCGCACCCGATCGCGCACCTCGCGCCGCGCTCCCCGTCGCCTCTCGCTCCCCGCCCGCCTCAAGAGGTGGGATGCGAGGGTCGCGTCACGCATCAACGCGCGCACGACGGGCGCGGTGTCGGACGGGTTCTGGCGCGGCCTCACACTCGCGGCCAACCACGGCAAGTTGTGGTTCGCCGCGGCGGCCGTCCTGGTCGCCCTGGGCCGCCCGCGGGCGGCGGTGCGGGGGCTCGCCTCGCTCGGCATCGCCAGCTTCGTCGCCAACCTGGTCGGCAAGCGACTGGTCGGCGGCGACCGGCCGGCGCTCACGTCCATCCCGCTCGCGCGTCGGCTGGAGCGCTCCCCCACCTCGCCGTCGTTCCCGTCGGGCCACACGGCGAGCGCCGCCGCCTTCGCGACCGGGGCGGCGCTGGAGTGGCCCGCGGCCGGCGCGCTGCTCGCGCCACTGGCCGCGGGCGTCGGATACTCGCGCCTGCACACCGGAGCACACTGGCTGTCCGACGTCGCCGGGGGCGCGGCGATCGGCGCGGGGGCCGCCGTCGCGCTGAAGCTCGCCGCCCCGGCGGTGAAGACCGCCGCGCGCCGCGACCCGCCCACGGCACGCATGATCGACCTCCCGGCGATCGACACCGGCGATGGCGTGTTCATCGTGGTGAACCCGGGCTCCGGTCGCGGGCTCGGCGGCCCGGAGCCAGGGCCGCTGTTGCGGAAAAGGCTGCCGCAGGCCGACATCCACGAGCTGGCGGACGGCGACGACATCGGCGAGGTGATCGAGGGCCGGCTCGGTGCGGAGACGCCGCCGCGCGTGCTCGGCGTCTACGGCGGTGACGGCACGGTCGCGGCGGTCGCCCAACGCGCTCGGGCCGCGGACCTCCCGCTCCTGGTGTTCCCAGGAGGGACGTTCAACCACTTCGCGAAGGCCGCCCTGCTCGACACCGTCGACGCGACGCTGCAGGCGCTGGCCGACGGGTCCGGCCGCCAGGTCGACGTCGCAGACCTGACCTTCGGCACCGGCGAGACGATCACCGTGCTGAACACGGCCTCGGTCGGCATCTACCCGTCGTTCGTCGAAGAGCGCGAGAAGCACGAGAAGCGGCTCGGCAAGCCGATCGCGGCGCTGATCGCGGCGATCCGGGTCGTCCGCCGCGGCGATCCCCTGCAGATCGAGATCGACGGGCGACCGCGAACGGTCTGGTCGGTGTTCGTCGGCGTGGACCGGTACTACCCGGTCGCGGTCGCGCCGATCGAGCGGCGGCGGCTCGACGACCACCTGCTCGACGTGCGCATCCTGTTCGCCGGCGGGAAGCCGCGATCCCGCGGCGCGGTCGCCCTCGCCTTCGGCGGCAGGACCGACGCCCTGGTCGCCCGGCTGCCGTTCCTGCAGGGGCCGCCCGCGCTCGAGGCGCGGACCGTCGAGGAGATCACCATCGCGGCGCGGGGCGACGACCCGGGCTACGCGCACGACGGTGAGGCGTCGACCGAGACACCCGGCGACCCCCGGAAGATCACCCTCCGGATGCGGCCGGCGGGCCTGAAGGTGTACTCGCCGAAGGCGTGACGCGCACCGACGGCGCGGTCAGCCGCGGCGCTGGAGCACGCCCTTCACATACGCGGCCTGGCCGGCGTGCTGCAGGTCGTCCGAGATCACGCTGACCAACCGCACCGCCAGCGTGACCGGCGGATCCCACTGCCGGTCGACGACGCGGGCGAGATCGTCGTCGGTGAGCGTTCGGACGAACTCCTCGGTACGTGCGTGCACCCCTTCGTGATACCCGACCAGGTCGGTCGCGCTCACGTCGGCGAGCTGCGCGACATCGTCGGAGCTGTGGCCGTACCCGGTGTCGGAGACGTCGAACGGCAGGGCGAAGCGCTCCGCCCATCCCTCCTCCGTCCACGCCTGGGCACGGCCGGCGACCTCGGAGACGTGATCGTCCTGCACCCGGGTCAGATGCCAGACCAGCCACGCGATCGAGTTCGCGTCCGGGTCGACCCGGCCTCCCAAGGTCTCGGCGTCCAATCCGCGGACGGTGCTGCGCACCACCCCCGCGATCCGGTCGAATGCATCGATCAGAAGCTCACTGCTCGCGGTCACGTATCCTCCTCGCATCGTCTGCCCCGCACGATACGCCGCCCACGCTCCGCTCAGTGAACGGCGGCCTCCCGCGCCGGAAGCGGCTCGGGTGCCGCCGGGCCGACGTACCGCGACGACGGCCGCAGGATCTTCCCGTCGGCCGCCTGCTCCAGGATGTGCGCCGTCCATCCCACCACCCGCGCGGCGGCGAACGTCGGCGTGAACATCGACCGGGGGATGCCGCAGAGCTCCATCACGACGCCCGCGTAGAACTCCACGTTCGTGTGCAGCTCCCGCCCGGGCTTCAGCTCCGCGAGGAGCTCCTGCACCCGCCGCTCGACCTGCACCGCGAACTCGACCCGCGGGCCGCCGAAACCCTCGGCGAACTCGCGCAGCATGCGCGAACGCGGATCCTCCGTGCGGTACACCGCATGCCCGAACCCCATCACGCGGCCACCCTCCGAGAGCGTGCGCCGCACCCACTCGTCCGTCCGGTCCGGCGTGCCGATCTCATCCAGCGTGTCCAAGGCTCGGCTCGGCGCGCCGCCGTGCAGGGGCCCGGACAGCGCGCCTAGCGCCCCGCCGACCGCCGACGCGAGATCCGCCCCGGTCGACGCGATCACGCGGGCGGTGAATGTGGAGGCATTGAACCCGTGGTCGATCGCCGCGGTCATGTACGCGCTCAGCGCGCGCTCCTCCTGCGGCGTCGGTTCGCGACCCGTCACCAGCTGGAGGTACCCGGCGACGTATCCCAGGTCGTCCCGGGGTTCGAGCGGCTCACGTCCTTCCGCGAGCGCGTGGAGCGCGGCGAGCAGGACGGGCGTGACCGCGGCCGTGCGGATGGCGTCCTCCACCCGCGCCTCCGGGCTCTCGTCGTACAGCGGACGCGCCCCGTCGGCCGCGGCAACCGCGGTGAGAGCCATGCGCAGACCGGCCAGCGCGTCCCCGCCCGCTGTCAACCGGGCGATCGCCGGGAGCAGGTCGCGCACCTCGGACGGGACCGACCGGGCCGCCACGATGCGCGCGCGGAACGCCTCCAGCTCCGCCGGGGTCGGCAGCGACCCGAAGAGCAGCAGGTGCCACGCCTCCTCGAACGTCCGCTCGCGCGCCAGGTCGACGGCCGAGTACTGCCGGTAGTGGTAGAAGCCTTCGTGACCGCGCACATCGCCGAGCTCCGTCCGCGCCGCGACCACGTTGGTGAGGCCGCGGGGAACGTCGATGAGGGTGTCATCCATCCTGTCCATATCGGTAGTGTGAACGTGGATGCAACACATCGTCAACGTTGATCGGATCAATATGGATGCGCTCCCCCGCCTCACCGCCGACCAGACCGCCGAGCGGCTCGGCGTGAAGCTGGAGACCCTGTACGCGTACGTCGCGCGCGGTCGGCTCGGACGCGAACGCACCGCGGAGGGCTCGACCTTCGACCCTCTGGAGGTCGAGCGCTTCGCGGCGAACAGGCGCCGCCGTCCCTCCGCCGACGGCGGCCACTCCGAGGGTCGCCCGTTGATGGTGATCGAGACCGCCTTCGCCCTCATCGAGGACGGCGAGCTGCGCTATCGCGGCCGTCCCGTCGACGAGCTCGCCGCCGAGCCGTTCGAGACCGTCGCGCGCTGGGCGCTCACCGGTAAATGGGATGCGGCGGCGCGATTCGCTCCCGGAACCGGCGTCGACGCTGCGCGGGCCGTGGCCCGCGCCCTCCCCGCTGCGGCCGGCGACCGCGACCGCCAGCTGGTCGCGGTGAGCGCCTTCGCGGCTTCCGACCCGCTGCGCGCCTCCCTCGACCCGGCCGCCGTGGCATCCGCCGCCGAGCGCCTGGTCGCCGGGATGGTGGAGGTGCTCGCGCCGAGGCGGAGCATCGACCAGGGGCCGACCGATGCGCCATCGAACGCGAATGGCCAGCCCGACCTCGCCTCCCGCCTGTTCGCACGGCTCTCCCCCGCGGCGCCGTCGGCCAACGACATCCGGCTGTTCAACGCCGCCCTCGTTCTGCTCCTCGACCACGACATCGCCGTCTCCACGCTCGCTGCTCGCGCCGCGGCGTCGGCCCGCGCCACCCCGTACGGCGTGGTCGTCGCGGGACTCGGCGCGCTCGACTCGCCGCTGCACGGCAACGCCAGCCGGGCGGCGCACCAGCTTCTGGCGCGCGTCGTCGCCGGTGAGGACCCGGCCCGCGCGGTCGCCGACGCCGTGGTCGCAACGCACGGACCCGTTCCGGGATTCGGCCAGCCGTTGTACCCGGCGGGCGATCCGCGGGCGCGCATCCTGCTCGGGATGCTGGCCGACGAGCCGCGCCATGCTGCCGTCACTGCCGCGGTGGAGGCCGTCGGCGACGTGGTCCGCGAGCGCACCGGCGCGCATCCCAACGTCGACCTCGCCCTCGGCGCCCTCACCCTCGCGACGGGGATGCGCGACGACGCCGGCGAGGTCGTGTTCGCCACGGCCCGCACCGTCGGCTGGATCGTGCACGCCCTCGACGAGTACGCACAGCGGCCGTTGCGGCTGCGGCCGGTCGGCCGTTACGTCGGCCCGTGACCGGCGCCGCGCCCGTCCACCACATCCGTGGGTCGCAACACGCCGTTACAGCGACGCCTCAACGGCGTGTTGCGACCCACGGATCGGCGGTCAGCGCCGCAGCGCCTTGCGCGCCAGCCAGTTGCCGAGGAACTGCGCCGCCTGCACCAGCACGACGATCGTGATGACCGCGATCCACGTCACCGCCCAGTTGTAGCGCTGGTACCCGTACGAGATCGCGAAGTCGCCCAAACCTCCGCCGCCGATGCTGCCGGCGATGGCGGACAGGTCGACGATCGCGACGAAGATGAACGTGTAGCCGAGGATGAGCGGGCCGAGCGCCTCGGGGATGAGCAGCGTCGTGATGATCCGCCACGGGCTCGACCCCATCGCCCGCGCCGCCTCGATGACGCCCGGCTCGATGGTGACGAGGTTCTGCTCCACGATCCGAGAGATGCCGAAGGTCGCCGCGATCGTCATCGGGAAGATCGCCGCCGGGGTGCCCAGGAACGTGCCGAGCACCAGCTGCGTCAGCGGCGCGATCGCGGTCATGAAGATGATGAACGGGATCGGCCGGATGAAGTTGACGACGACGTTCAGCACGGTGAAGAGCGCCCGGTTCTGGAGCAGTCCGCCGCGCCGCGTCGTGTAGAGCAGGACGCCGAGCGCGAGTCCGAGGATGCCGCCGAGCACCAGGGTGGCGACGACCATCCACAGCGTCTGGCCGATGGACTCCAGGTACACCGGCCACAGGGTCGACCAGTCGGTCATGCGGCCACCTCCTCGACCTCGGTCACCGTGCGGAGCTCGGCGATCAGCGCATCCACGTCGCCCGGCTCGCCGAGGAGCTCCAGCGTGAGGCTGCCGAACGATCGGCCCTGCAGCGCGGAGATGCCGCCGTAGACGATCTCGAAGCGCACGTTGTGGCGGCCTACCGCGTCTGACAGCACCGATCCGAGGCGGCCGTCGTCGTGGATGCGCGCCGAGACGATCCGCCCGGAGTGCTTGCCGCGGAGGCGCTCGATGTCCGCCTCGGCGGGCTGGTTGCGCAGCACCGTCCCCACGAACCGCCGGGCCGTCGGCGTCTGCGGGTCGGAGAAGACCTCGAACACCGTGCCCTGCTCGATCACCCGGCCGGCGTCGAGCACCGCGACGCGGTCAGCGATCGAGCGCACGACCTCCATCTCGTGCGTGATCACGACGATGGTGACGCCGAGTTCGCGGTTGACCCGCTTCAGCAGGGCGAGCACGTCGGACGTGGTCTCGGGGTCGAGAGCGCTGGTGGCCTCGTCGGCGAGCAGGATGTCGGGGTTCGTCGCGAGCGCGCGGGCGATGCCGACGCGCTGCTTCTGGCCGCCGGAGAGCTGGTCGGGGTAGCTCCACGCCTTCTCGGTGAGGCCGACGAAGGCGAGCAGCTCGGCGACCCGCTGCTTGCGCTTGTCGGCCGGCCACCCGGCCACCTTGAGCGGGTAGGCGACGTTGCCGAAGACGGTGCGCGAGCGGAACAGGTTGAACTGCTGGAAGATCATGCCGATGCCGGCGCGGACCTGTCGCAGGTCGCGTTCCCGCATGGTCGTCAGGTCGCGTCCGTCGACGATCACGGCCCCCGCGGTGGGATGCTCCAGCGCGTTGATCAGCCGGACCAGGGTGCTCTTGCCCGCGCCGGAGTAGCCGATGATCCCGAAGATCTCGCCGCGGCCGATCGTGAGGTCGAGCCGGTCGACGGCGGGAACCGCGGCGCCGCCAGAGCCGAAGCTCTTGGTGACGCCGCGGAACTCGATGATGGGACCCGCGGTGGCCGTGTCGGGCACTACTGCGCCGCCTCGATGGTCTTCTTCAGGTCGTCGAGGATGCCGATCAGGTCGGACTCGGGACGGTTGACGATGACCGCCGTGTTCTTCGACTCGGCGAGCACCGCATCCGTCACCGCCTTGGTGTGGTACAGCTTCGCGATCTTCAGGTAGGTCGGGTTGTCCTTGTCCTTCTCGCGGGCGACGAAGGCGTTGATGTAGGGCTCGGCGGTCTCCGACTTCGGGTCGTCCTGGAACAGCGCCGACTTCGGGTCGATGCCCGCGGTCAGGGCGTAGTTGTTGTTGATGATCGCGCCGTCGGCCGAGCTGAGCGCCGGGGCCGTCTGGGCGGCGTCCACCGGGATGACGGTGACCTTCGAGGCGGCGGCGTCGATGTCGGCCGGGGTGGCCAGGGTGCTGCCGCCGTTCTTCAGCTTCAGCAGCCCGGCCTTCTGCAGCACCAGCAGGGCGCGCGCCTGGTTGGTCGGGTCGTTCGGGATGGCGATCTTGCCGCCCTGGGGGATGTCTTCGAGGCTCGTGTGCTTGGTCGAGTACAACGGCAGCGGGACGACGAGGGTCGCGCCGATCGGCACCAGGTTCTGCTTCGCCTGCACGTCGTAGTTGGCGAGGAACTGCAGGTGCTGGAACAGGTTCAGGTCGAGCTGACCGTCGGCGAGCGCCGGGTTCGCCTGCGTGTAGTCGCGGAAGTTGACGGTCTGGATGTCGATGCCCTCCTTCGCCGCCTCCTTCTTCAGCACGGCCCAGTACGGCGAGGACGCCTCCGTTGTGCCGATCTTCACCGTGACGCTCTTGGCGGTGGCGGCCCCCGATCCCGTGAGGTTCACGACGACGAGGACGATGGCCACGATCACCGCGACGACGGCGATGCCGATGCCGACGAAGAGGCCGGTGCGGGAGCGCTTCGGCTTCTCCGGGAGCGCGGGGGTGGACGGGGTGGCGTCGGACATGGCGGTGCCTCTCTCTCGTGAAGGGGGGATGTGCCGGCGAGCGCTGTGGCGGCACCTCCGAGCCTCTCCCGAGCCGACGACAGTGGTCAAAACGTCTTGCGAAATGTGACGCCGCCCGTTCATCCAGCGACCCTTACGGTCGCGGTGGGCCACGCGTAGGGTGAGTGGGGTCAGCGTTCCCGCAGACGGAGTGGAGACGGAATGAGCGACATCAACGACGACGACATCAGCACCGACGCGGTCGGCGGCGGCGAAGGCCCCGCGGACGGCGGAGCGAACCCGGGCGGCCACGACGGCGGAGCCGACGGCTCGGCCGCAGGCGAAGGCCCGGCCGACGGCGGAGCGAACCCGGGCGGCCACGACGGCGGAGCCGACGGCTCGGCCGCAGGCGAAGGCCCGGCCGACGGCGGAGCGAACCCCGGCGGCCACGACGGCGGAGCCGACGGGTCCGCTTGATGACGACCCACGAGCGCGGGCCGGGCGACCGGCCCGCGCTTTCGCGTTGCGTGCCGATCGGCCGCGAGGAGTTCGCGACCGATCACTGGGGCCGGAAGCCACTGTTCACCCGCGCGTCCGCGCTCCCGGAGGACTTCTCCGACCTCTTCAGCGTCGACGCCGTGGATGAGCTGGTCTCGTCCCGGGCGATCCGCACCCCGTTCGTCCGCATGGCGAAGGAGGGCTCCGTCCTCCCGCCGTCGCGGTTCACCGGCCCCGGCGGCTTCGGTGCGGAGGTAGGCGACCAACTCGACTCCGCGAAGGTGCTGGCCGAGTTCGCGAACGGCGCGACCCTCGTGCTCCAGGGGCTGCACCGCACCTGGCCGCCCATCCAGGAGTTCGCGCGACAGCTCGCCACCGAGCTCGGGCATCCCGCCCAGGTGAACGCGTACATCACGCCCGCGTCCTCCCGCGGCTTCGATCCGCATTACGACGTGCACGACGTGTTCGTGCTGCAGATCGCCGGGGAGAAGCACTGGCGCATCCACGAGCCGGTGCATGTGGACCCGCTGCGCGACCAGCCGTGGAGCGACCACCGCGACGCCGTCGCCGCCCGCGCCCAGGAGGCGCCGGCGATCGACGAGACGTTCCGCCCCGGCGACGTTCTCTACCTCCCGCGCGGGTGGATCCACTCGGCCGAGGCGCTCGGTGGCGTCTCGGTGCACCTGACCATCGGCGTCGCCGCGTACACCCGACACGACGTGGTGCGCGAGGCCGTGGCCCGAGCGGCGGACGCCGCCGCGCTGCGCAGCTCGCTTCCGCTCGGCTTCGACCCGTCCGACCCCGCGGCGATCGCACCCATCGTCGAGGAGACGGTGGATGCGCTGATCGAGGCACTCAGCGACCCGTCCGCCCGGTCCGCGGTCGCCGCCGCAGTGACGGACCGCCTGCGGCGCCGCCAGCGGTCGGACACCCCGCCCGCGGCCGTCCGGCCGCTGGCGACGATCGCGGTCGCCGACGAGCTGTCGGTCGACAGTGTGGTCGCCGCACGGCCCGGTCTCGGCGTCGACGTCACGGTGGAGGTGGAGACGGTCACCGTGCGGCTCCCGACCAAGACGGTCGCGCTGCCCATCGCCGCGCGAGCAGCGGTCGAGCGTCTGCTGGACGGGTCACCGGTCGCCGTGGGCGAACTGCCGCTCGACGAGCGCTCGGCGGTCGTCGTGGCGCGGAGGCTGCTGCGTGAGGGGATCGTCATTCTGGTGTCCGACCCGGCTGACGCCGCCTTCCCGGACGTCGACCCCGCCGACGAAGCGGGTGTCTCGAGCGACGGCGAGCGGAGCGCGACCGCCGACTTCGGGACCGCGACGGCGACGTGACCGGCCTTCCGCCGGATCTCGCCGGACCGGCGCGCGCATCCGCCGGGCATGGCACCCCCGGGTGGCTGCCCTGCAGCGATCGCGCCCTGGAGCGGCACGACCCGCTGGCCGGGACGGCCGGCTTCGGTGAGCGCTGGCTGCTGGTGGAGATCGAGAGCGGATGGGGTCGCCACGCGTTCTTCGACTCGGCGCTCGATCCCGCGCTCGGCGCCCGGATCGTCGCGCGGGCGGAGGAGGCGGGCATCCGTCCGCTGGCGATCCGGCGCACGCGGCTGCGCGCGCCGCTCCGCCGCGACCAGACCTCGTGGCGCTGGGCGCTGGTGGACTCGCGTCCCGGCCGCGAGAGCATCAACTGGGGGCAGGTCGACGACCCGGCCGAACTCCTGACTCTCCCGCTCGACGGGAGCTCCGGCGAGCCGAGCGAGGCGCCGATCTACGCGGTGTGCGCGCACGCTCGCCACGACCAGTGCTGCGCCGTGCGCGGACGCCCGGTGGTGGAGGCCCTGGCCGCCGAGCATCCCGAGCTGACGTGGGAGTGCTCCCATCTGGGCGGCGACCGGTTCGCCGCGACGATGGTCGTGTTTCCCGAGGGCCTCCTCTACGGTCGGGTCGGAGCCGAGGACGCGTCGCGCATCGTGGAGCGTCACGCGGAGGGCCGCGTGGTGCTGGAGCTGCTGCGCGGACGCACCAGCCGCAGCACCATCGCCCAGGCGGCGGAGGCGTTCGCCCGGGCCGACACCGGAGACGACCGCATCGGTGCGTTCCGGCCGCTGGCGGAGCGTCCGCATCCCCACGGCTGGACGGTGGAGCTCGCCCACGGTCGCGATCGCCTCACCGTGGAGGTGGGCGAGCGACTCTCTGAGCCCCTGCTGAGCACGTGCGCCGCGACGATCGCGCATCCGGTCCGGGAGTTCGTTCCGGTGTCGGTCGCCCACACCTGACGCGGGTGACGGACGCACGCGGCCGGCGCAGGCGACCGGCATGCGCGGCGAACGGCCGCGCACGCCGGCCTCCGGCTCAGGCGTTCTGCGTCGCGGGCGTCGACTGGAGGATGCGCACCATGTTGCCGGACGGGTCGCGGAAGGCGCAGTCGCGGGGACCCCACGGCTGGTCGATCGGCTCCTGGAGCACCTCGGCGCCGGAGGCGCGCACCCGCTCGAAAGCGGTGTCGAGGTCGTCGGTGCGGAAGACGATCGGGCTCAGGGAACCCTTGACGACGAGCTGCGCGAGCGCGTCGCCGTCGGCCTGGGAGCGGCCCGCGTGCGGGTCGCTGAGCACGACGGCCGCGCCGTCGTCGCCGGCCACCCCGAGGGTGACCCAGCGGTGGTCGCCGGAGGTGACGTCCTGGATGACGTCGAGGCCGAGGGCGTCGCGGTAGAACGCGAGCGACTCCTCCGGGTCGAGGACGGTGATCTGCGAGTACTGGAGTGAAACGGTCATGAGTCGACTCTAGGAACGCCGGAACGGCCGCGCTTCTCCAAAACTGCTCAGGTGGATAACTGCCCGCGCGGGCGGCCTGTGGACGGGTTCAGGCCCGCGCCCGGACGGGCCGGGTGCGCTGCTTGGCGATGCAGTCCGGCATCGCTCGCACCGCCTCGTGCTCGCGGGCACGGTAGTCGGTCGGTGTCATCCCGACGATCTCCGAGAACTTCGAGCTGAACGACCCGAGCGACGTACAGCCGACCGCCATGCAGGCGTCGGTGACCGACATCCCGGTGCGCAGCAGGGCCATCGCCCGCTCGATCCGCCGGGTCATCAGGTAGCTGTAGGGCGTCTCGCCGTATGCGGCCCGGAACTGGCGGGAGAAGTGTGCGGGCGACATGTAGGCGCGCGCGGCCATGGTCGGGACGTCGAGCGGCTTCGCGTAGTCGCGGTCGATGAGGTCCCTGGCCCGGCGCAGGTGCGCGAGCGTCTGCAGCTCCTCCGGTGACACGGGATGAGCGTAACAGGACGCGTCTCGCGGCGGCAGAGTCGCTGTCACGGGCGTGCGCGTCAGCCGACCGGCAGCGCGGCCGTGCGCTCTGCTCCTTCCACCAGCCGGATGAACGCGCTGAGCTCCCCCACCCCGGCCGGCGTCGTCGGGAGGAACTCCGTGAGCTCCGGCGAGTGAACGAGGTACGCCGCCCATTTCGCCCGCGAGATGGCTACGTTGAGCCTGTTCTTCATGAGCAGGAACGATACGCCGCGCGGCACGTCGACCGCGGACGACGCAGCGAGGCTGACGATGGCGACGGCCGCCTCCTGACCCTGGAACTTGTCGACCGTGCCCACCCGTACCCCGCGATGACCCGCCGCATCGAGAAGGGCGCGCACCTCGGCGAGCTGGGCGTTGTACGGCGTCACGACGATGATGTCGTCCTCCGCGAGCGGAACATCGTCGCGCCCGGCCGCCGGGTCGCTCCACGACCGGCCGAGCAGGTCGTCGACGAGGGCGACGACGGTCTCGGCCTCCTCGGGCGACGCGGTCGAGTTGCCGACGTGCAGCACCGGCACGGGATGCACCCCGGGCATTACCCCGCCGAGCTCGCGTTCCGACGCGCCCTCATGTGCGCGCAGTTTGCCCTCGTACGAGAGCCTCGACACCGCGGCCGCGAGAGCGGGATGCATGCGATGCGTCTCCGCGAGGAAGTACCCGTACTCGGGCGGCAGCACGTCGTGGCCGTCGCTCACCCAGCCGAGCGCGGAGCCGTCGACCGGTTCGGGATGCCGCCCCTGGCTCACCTGCGGCAGCTGCTGCGGGTCGCCGAGCAGGAGGAGGTTCTTCGCCGCGACACCCACGGCGATGGTGGATGCGAGCGAGAACTGGCCGGCCTCGTCCACCACCAGCAGATCCAGACTGCCCCGCGGGACGCGGCCGGCGTTCGCGAAGTCCCACGCTGTGCCGCCCAGCACGAACCCGCGCTCCTCGTTGATGCCGGCGAACTCTAGATGCCCGTTGGCGGACAGCGGCGTGAAACGGACGGCCGACTCCCCCGCCGCGTCATCCACGGCCTCCGCCTGATCCGGCTTCTGGCCCCCGCTCGGAACCTTGCCGACCTGTTCGGGATCGAGGCCTGCGGCCACCACCCGGTCGAGAAGGTTCTCGACGACCGCGTGCGATTGCGCGACGACGCCGACCTTCCAGCCGTGCTCGGCCACCAGCCGCGCGATGACGTGCGCGCCCAGATACGACTTCCCCGTACCGGGAGGCCCTTGGACCGCCAGATACGACCGGTCGAGGTCGAGCAGGCTCGCGACGACCGCGTCGATCCGTCCCGTGCCGTCGCTCGCCCCGTCGTCTCCACTGCTCGTCGGGTCAGGCACCAGGGCACCAGACCGGGTTCGTGGCGGTGTGCGCCGCAGCAGGTCGATCGTCGCATCCACCGGCCAGGTCTCATGGTGCCGGGCGATCAGCAGCGCGGTCCCCCACTCGCGGATCGCCTCCCCGAGCCGCCGCGAATCCGGTGGAGCGGCCGGAGTGAGGGCGCTCGGCAGATCGCGGTAGGGGGCGACCTCGGGCGGCAGCGTCTCGCGGACGACGATGGAGCCGTCTTCCAGCGCGTCGATCACCGCGACCGTGCGGGAGGCGCGCGCACCGGGCTGCGCACGCGGCTGACGGAAGGGTCCGGGGTACTCGTAGAGCAGGTACGGTCCGGTGCGCTCGCTCACGCGGACGGCACTGCCCGCACCCCAGGCGCCCGTGAGCAGCAGCTCGCGCCGCTCGACGCGCTGGCCCTCATCGAGATACCAGTCGCGCAACACCGTCGCGCTCTCGACGACGAGTACATCGCGCGTCTCGCCCCACTCTTCGATCGGCTGGATCAACCGCGCGAAGTGCGACTGCCAGAAGCTCTTCTGCTCCCGCCGGTGGAAGTCGATCGCCGCGGCGGCGAGCGCCATCGCCCGGCGGTCGGCATCGCGATGCGGGTCGAGCGGATCGCCGGCGAACGCCAGCAGTCCGGCGCGAAGGGGCGACGCCTCGGGTGCGGCCTCCGTCTCCTCCATCGGCGCCGCGCCGATCGGGATGCCATTCTCCGTCGCGCGGGAGATCAGCCAGTCGCGCAGGCGCAGCGTGGAGACGCAGTCGTACCGGTTGTAGTCGCCGATGTCGTCGAGCAGTGGCTGCGCCTCGTCCAGGCGGCCGAGCGCGATCAGGTCGCGTGCGTTGGCGTACTCGGTGATCGAGTCGGCGCCGGTGGTCACGTCGCTCTCGCGGAGCTCGTCGCCCATGTAGAGCGGCTCGAGCTTCTTGATCGAGTACGACCGCGACCCGACCCGGACGGCCTTCCGCACCAGCGGATACAGGTCGACCATCACGTTGTCGCGCAGCAGGCCGTCGACCTCCTCTTCGCCGACGCCGTGGCGGGCGGCGAGGGCGAGCAGGTGCGTCTGCTCGTACGCCGCGTAGTGGTAGATGTGCATTCCCGGGAACTGGGCACGGCGGTCGCGGACGAACGCCAGGAACGCCTCCAGCGCCACGCGCTCCGCCGCGAAGTCGTGCGCCCAGAACGCCGTGAAGCGCTCCTCCTGGTCGACCAGCCCGAACAGGTAGTCGAGGTTCCAGCGCTCACCGGCTCCCTCGGTGTACAGCGGATCGCCCTCGAAGTCGAAAAAGATGTCGCCGGGATCGGGATGCGGCAGCACCGCGAGAACCGGCGCGTTGAACACCCGCACCGGCGGCGGAGCGTCCGGCACCGCCTGCAGCTGCAGCCGCGCCTGTTCGCGCAGGCCGTCGAGCGTGCCTTCGGGGATGCCGTCGATCGAGCCGGTCGAGGCGGCGAGCGCGTCGATGGTGGGGATGCCGGCCGCGAGGAGGTGCTCCCGCTGGGTCACGCGCATACCCGCCACCAGCAGCACGTCGCGCGACGCCTGCACCTCCGCGTCGCAGGTGTCGCACCGCCCGTCGACCGTGAAACGCGGGTCGCCCCAGACGACCGGCCCGGTGTCCGCCGCGTGCTCCGCGACGATGGTCAGAAGCCGCGCGCGCCGCTTGCGGTACACCGGTTCGATGTCGCTCAGCGAGTGTTCGCTCACCGAGCCGTCGCCGAGCAGCAGCTCGACCGTGTCGTCGACATCCACACCCATCCGCCGCAGCTGCTCCGCGTAGGCGGCGAGCTGCAGCAGCGCTGTGACGCGGGCGCTGCGGGCCAGCTTGGAATCCTGCACCCGATAGCGGCCGTCGGGCAGCCGCACGACGAAGTCGGCGAACCCGACGAACGAACCGTCGAAGAACGTCGCCTGGAAGACGACCTCCGCTCCGCGCTCGAACGCCTCGGACGTGCGACGCACCGCGTCGGCGAGCGACTCCGCCGTCAGCTGCTCCGGCCGCTCGATCTCGGCCACGCCGCTCCCGAACCGCTCGCGGTAGCGCTCCAGGATGCGGTGCTCGTGCTCGTCGCCCATGCGCGACGAGCGCACGTACATCGGGTCTTCGACCTCTTCGGTCTTCTCGAGCCGCCCCAGCTTCACATCGAGCGTGCGCAGGAAAGCGAACTCGCACTTGGACGCCTCAGTGAGGTCGCTGGCGCTCGTGACGATGATCCCGTCGAGCAGGAACACGGCGACCTCCCTTCGCTTCGGGACGGCTGTAGCGCCACCCGCTCTGCGAGACTACCGGCGACCACCGACAGCAGCGGGTTCTCCACAGGGGCGGCCGGCTGGGCGCCGAAAGCCGCTTCCTGTGGTCACTTTCCCTTCGCGGCCGCCTTCATCGCCCGCTTGTGGTCGCGCACGCGGGCGAGCGAATCGGCGTCGACGATATCGGCCACCGACCGGTAGCCCTCACTGCCGTAGTCGCCGGCAGCCTGCTGCCAGCCGGCGGCGGTCAGTCCCTTCTGCTTGCCCAGCAGGGCGAGGAAGATCTTCGCCTTCTGCTCGCCGAAGCCCGGCAGCGCCTTCAGCCGGCGCAGCACTTCGGCGCCATCCGGGTCGCCCTGCGTCCAGATGGCCGCGGTGTCGCCGCCCCAGTCGCTCACGATCGCGGCCGCCAGCGCCTGCACCCGCGCGGCCATCGACCCGGGGAAGCGGTGCACGGCCGGGGTCTGCTTCATGACCTCCGCGAGCTTGTCCGGGTCGAGCGCCGCGACCGTCGCCGGATCGAGCGAGCCGAGCCGGTCACGCAGCTTCGCAGGACCGGCGAAAGCGGTCTCCATCGGGATCTGCTGGTCGAGCAGCATGCCGGTGAGCAGGGCGAAGGGCGACTGGTCGAGCAGCGCGTCGGCCTCGGGGTCGCCGGTGATGTTGAGAGCCATGCGCTCAGCCTGCCACCAGCAGCAGCACACCCGCCACCGCCGAGAGCACGGCCAGCAGCAGGGCCACCCCGAGCAGCACGCCATGGACGATGAGGAACGGCGTCGCGCGGCCCGACGCATCCCGAGCCCGCGCATCCTTCCGGACCCGGGTGAAGAACCGCGGCCAGGCGAAGATGTTGAACAGGGCGTTGAGGAACAGCACGATGGCGGCGAAGACGGTCATGGTGCCTCCAGCCTAAGCGGCCGGCGGCGGCGCATCGCCGCAGCCTCAGTCACCCGAGGCGACGAGCTGCACGCGCAGCGAGTCGACGCGCGTCGCGATCACGTCGTCCGCCGCCCAGCGCTGCGCCAGCCGCGAGAGGATGGCGTCCAGCTCCTCGCGCGTCAGGCCGGCGGCGAGCGACAGCCGCACCACGAGTTCCTCGCCCACCAGGCGGTTGCCGGGATCGCCCGCCAGCAGGGCGACGTCATGCACACCGAGCTCGGAGGCGATGGACCGCTGGAACGCCTCCCGCACCTCCGCGTCGCGGTCGCTCGGCACCCACGCCGTGCCCTGCGCGACCGCCCACACGGCCGGCCGCCGCAGCACGAACTCGGTCTCCGACGTCGGGTCGAGGACGATGAGCTCCGTCCCTTCCGCCGCGGCGGCGAGCGCAGCCCGACGGCTGTCCACCGGCACGGGACGCGCCGACGGGTTCCACGCCTGCAACGCCGTCACCGAGGAGAACACGGGCTGGACGGTGCGCCCGTCCGGCCCCGCCACCGTCACGATCGACAACTCCTGCGTCTTGTCGACGCGCAGCCCCGCGTCATTCGTGCCCTCGTCGCCGAGGTCCGCCATCAGCGGGATGAGGAGGCGCACATCCCGCAGCGCATCCACGACGGTCTCCGCGCCTGTCTCCCCGGCGCGGAAGGCGGCGAGCGCGCCGAGCAGCGCAGGCGGCGCGGAGCCGTCGTCGTCACCGAAAGGATTGTCGTCGAACTCGCGCCCCTGCCACGGCTGACCGGCGGAGTCGGCGAGGGACGAGTCGGCGAGAGACGCGGCGAACCCGGCCAGCCGCGCGGCGCCCTCGGCGCTGGGTCGGCCCGTCGGCGTCACCCCGTCAGCGTCCGCCGCGTCCTCCGGAGCGGCGCCCGTCCCGGCGTCGTCAGCGTCCCGCGACATCCAGCGCCTCGGGCAGCGTGAACGCGCCGGCGTACAGCGCCTTCCCGACGATCGCGCCTTCGAGCCCGAGCGGAACCAGCTCGCGCAGCGCGGCGATGTCGTCGAGGTTGGAGATGCCTCCGGAGGCGACGACCGGGCGCTCGGTGCGATCGAGCACCTGGCGCAGGAGCTCCAGGTTCGGGCCGCGCAGCGTGCCGTCCTTGGTCACGTCGGTGACGACGTAGCGGGCGCAGCCCGCGTCCTCCAGGCGCTCGAGCACCTCCCACAGGTCGCCGCCCTCGCGGGTCCAGCCGCGGGCCGCAAGGGTGGTACCGCGCACATCCAGTCCGACGGCGATCGCCTCGCCGTAGCGGCCGATCGCGCTGGCGGCCCACTCGGGGTTCTCCAGCGCGGCCGTGCCGAGGTTGACGCGGGTCGCGCCCGCCTCGAGGGCGTGCTCGAGGGAGGCGTCGTCGCGGATGCCGCCCGAGAGCTCGATGCTCACACCGTCCACCTCGCGGATGACCTTCTTGAGCAGCGACCGGTTGTCGCCCCGCCCGAATGCGGCGTCGAGGTCCACCAGGTGGATCCACTCGGCGCCCGCCGCCTTCCACTCGGCCGCGGCATCCACCGGGTCGCCGTAGCTCGTCTCGCTGCCGGCCTCGCCCTGCGTGAGGCGCACCGCCTTGCCGTCGGCCACATCCACCGCGGGCAGGAGGACGAGCCGGGGCGTGCTGATGAAGTCGGTCATGTGTTTCCTCGTGTCGGTCCGCGGCGCGGACGGGTGGGCCGGAGTCGGCGAAGGCCGGACGGCGGCTACAGCGTGCCGATCCAGTTGCGGAGCAGCTGGATGCCGGCGCGGCCGGACTTCTCCGGGTGGAACTGCGTCGCGCTCAGCGGGCCGTTCTCGACCGCGGCGACGAACGGCGAGCCGTGATCCGCCCACGTCACCTTCGGCTGCGCGAACGGGCCGGACGCCTCCAGCGTCCAGTCCTGGGCGGCGTACGAGTGGACGAAGTAGAAGCGCTCGTCCCGGAGCCCCGCGAACAACGTCGAGTCCTCGGGCGCACGCACCGTGTTCCAGCCCATGTGCGGCACGACGTCGGCACGGATGAGGTCGACCGTTCCCGGCCACTCGCCGAGCCCCTCGGTCTCGACGCCGTTCTCGACGCCGCGCTCGAACATGACCTGCATGCCGACGCAGATGCCCAGCACGGGTCGTCCGCCCGCGAGGCGCCGGTCGACGACCTCGTCTCCGTGTGACGCCTTGAGCGCCTCGGCGACGGCGGTGAACGCGCCCACGCCGGGCACCAGCAGGCCGTCCGCCTCCAGCGCACGCTTGCGATCGCCGGTCAGCTCGACCTCCGCACCCGCGGCCTCGAGCGCCTTGACGGCCGAGTGGACGTTCCCCGTCCCGTAGTCGAAGACGACGACCTGCGGGGCGCTGCCGGGAGTGCGTGCCACGGTCACAGCGCGCCCTTGGTCGAGGGGATGCCGCTGATCAGCGGGTCGAGCGCCTTCGCCTGGCGGAACGCGCGCGCGAACGCCTTGAATTCGGCCTCCGCGATGTGGTGCGGGTCGCGACCGCCCACCACGGTGATGTGCGTGGTGATGCGGGCGTTGAACGTGATCGCCTCGAAGACGTGACGGACCATCGAGCCGGTGAAGTGGCCGCCGATGAGGTGCAGCTCGAAGCCGGCGGGCTCGCCGGTGTGCACGAGGTACGGGCGACCGGAGATGTCCACGACCGCTTGCACCAACGCTTCATCGAGCGGCACCAGGGCGTCGCCGTAGCGGGAGATGCCCGATTTGTCGCCGAGCGCCTCCAGGATCGCCTGGCCGAGGACGATGCCGATGTCCTCCACCGTGTGGTGGACGTCGATGTCGGTGTCACCGGTCGCGCGGATACGCAGATCGGTGAGCGAGTGCTTGGCGAACGCGGTCAGCAGGTGGTCGTAGAAGGGGACGCTCGTCTGGATGTCGGATGCTCCGGTGCCGTCGAGATCGAGGCTCAGCTCGATGCTCGACTCGCTGGTCTCCCGCGTGACCGTGGCGGCGCGATTCGTCATGCGTCCGAGTCTACCGGGGCGCTCTGGGCCCTGTCGGGGGCCTCGTCGGCGCCCGCGTCCTCTGCGGCGGGCCGGCCGAGCGCGGCCAGCGCCTCGAGGAAGGCGGTCGTCTCGGCCTCGGTCCCCGCGGTGACCCGCAGGTGGTGCGGGATGCCGACATCCCGGATCAGGATGCCGCGGTCGGCCAGCGCTTCGAACGTCGCGTGCGGGTCGTCCACCCCGCCGAAGAGAACGAAGTTGCTGCCGCTGCGGTGGGGCGTGTAGCCGAGGCGTGCGAGCTCCGTCACCAGCCGGTCGCGTTGGCGGCGGATGTCGCCGACCGTCGCGAGCATCTCGTCGGCGTGCGCGAGCGCGCCCAGCGCGGCTGCCTGGGTGATGGCGGACAGGTGGTACGGGAGGCGCACCAGCCGGAGCGCGTCGATGACCGCGGGGTCGGCGGCGAGGTAGCCGACGCGCGCCCCGGCGAAGGCGAACGCCTTGCTCATCGTGCGCGAGATCAGCAGGCGCGGACGGCCGGGGAGCAGGGTCAGCGCGGACGGCTCGCCCTCCGGCATGAATTCCGCGTAGGCCTCGTCGACGACGACGATCCCGTCGGTGGCGTCGTAGACGGCCTCGATGGTGTCGAGTCCGAGGGGCGTGCCCGTCGGGTTGTTCGGCGAGCAGAGGATGACGATGTCCGGGTTGTGCCGGCGGAGCTCGGCGACGGCCGTCTCCGGTGTCAGCTCGTAGTCGGCGTCGCGCGCGGCCGCGACGTACGCGGTCCCGGTGCCCGAAGCGAGCAGGGGGTACATCGAGTAGGTGGGCGCGTACCCGAGCAGCGTTCGTCTGGGGCCGCCGAAGGCCTGCAGGATGTGCTGAAGCACTTCATTGGACCCGTTCGCCGCCCAGATGTTCTCCGGTGCCAGTCCGTGGCCGAGGTAGCGGGCGAAAGCCGTGCGGAGCTCGGTGAACTCGCGGTCGGGGTAGCGGTTCACTCCGCCGACCGCAGCGGCGACGCGGGCAACGATGTCTGCGGCGACGTCGTCCGGGACGGGATGCGTGTTCTCGTTCACGTTGAGCGCGACGGGCACCGGACGCTGCGGAGCGCCGTACGGGGACCGACCGCGCAGGTCGTCCCGGATGGGCAGCTCGGAAAGAGAAGTCACCCCTCAATCGTAGCCAGCGCCGTCACCCCGCTTCCGCCGGATGACGCCCGGCGACGCCGCGCGACGAGCCCCACCAGGCAGGGCTCGAGATCGCTCGCCCGATGAAACGGAGGAGATCCGGTGGTGCTGCGACCGCATCCACCTCCGTTTCGGCCGAATCCGGCCTCCTGCCGACCGATCCCCTCCCTTTTCGCCACCGGCCTCCGTGCGACGGAAACGGAGGACCTTCCGACGAGATGCAAGCCCGGGAACGGGAAACGGAGGCGATCCCGGCTTCCGAGCCGCGGATCCCCTCCGTTTACGACCGCGAGTTGCGGACGGCGCCTACCGTCCGGACGCCGCCTAGTGCGCGTACTTCGCCGGGACCGCGAGCTGCTGGCCGGGCGAGACGACTGCCGAGTCGAGGCCGTTCAGGGAGACGATGTCGGCGATCACATCGCGCGGGTCGGCGTTCGGCGCCACGCGCTCGGCGACCGACCAGAGGGAGTCGCCCGACTCCACCGTGACGTACTGGAAGCTGACGTGCGTCTGCTCACCGGTGGCGACCGCGCCGCCGCCGTTGAGTGCGAACACGAGGGCTCCGATGACGAGGGGCAGCGCGACGAGGGCGGAGAGGACCGCGCGACCGCGCCGCGTGAGACGCAGGCGAACCCGTGCTCCCTCCGGCAGCGGCGGGACCGCACGAAGGGTGGGAACCGACTCGCTCATCAGTACTGCGCTCATGGTCGTGACCTCCTCAGACTCGCGGGTGCGAAGCTGTGTTCCGAATGTATCTTCGAATGTCCGAATCCGCAAGATGCCCTCAGGCCGGGAATTCGGGGACGAAGTTCGCGACACACTCGAACACATGTTTGTCTTCCCTTCCCGACGCGGATACAGTTTCGACTGTCTGAGGACATCAGATCAGGAACCACCGACATTCCTGCAGGGAGCATCCCCGCAGGACCGCCGACGCCAGGAGAGGACGCCCGTGTCGAATGAGAACCAGGCACGCGGAGGCACCCGTCGCCGCAAGAACCTGAGCGACAAGCAGCTGGCGATCCTCGATGTGATCCAGCGGTCGGTGAGCCAGCGCGGTTATCCGCCGAGCATGCGCGAGATCGGTGACGCCGTCGGCCTCTCCTCTCTGTCGTCCGTGACGCATCAACTGAACCAGCTGGAACTGAGCGGCTACCTCCGGCGCGACCCGAACCGTCCGCGCGCCCTCGAGATCCTCATCGACCTGCCGTCGTCGTCGCAGTCCGCCCCGGACTACGAGAACCAGACGCCGGTCGGCGACGCCGCGATGGTCCCGCTCGTCGGCCGTATCGCGGCCGGAATCCCGATCACGGCCGAGCAGCAGGTGGACGAGGTCTTCCCGCTCCCCCGCCAGCTGGTCGGCAACGGCGAGCTGTTCATGCTGAAGGTCGTCGGCGAGTCGATGATCGACGCAGCGATCTGCGACGGCGACTGGGTCGTCGTCCGCGCGCAGAACACGGCCGAGAACGGTGACATCGTCGCCGCGATGCTCGACGAGGAGGCGACCGTCAAGGTCTTCCGCCAGCGCGACGGCCACACGTGGTTGCTGCCGCGCAACTCGAACTTCGAGCCCATCCTCGGCGACTACTCGCAGGTTCTCGGCAAAGTCGTCGCGGTCCTCCGCGCGGTCTGAGCATCCCGCCCGCCCCACCCCACGTTTTGCGCCAAATCGTGGTTATGACCGCCTCATAACCGCGATTTGCGCCAAATCGTGGCACCGGGAAGTGAGGGCTAGGCCCAGCCGAGTTCCCGCAACCGGTCGTCGGAAAGCCCGAAGTAGTGCCCAATCTCGTGCACCAGGGTGAGCCGGACCCGGGCCCGCAGGTCGTCCTCCGACACGGCCGACGCCTCCAGATTGTTGCGGAACAGCGTGATCCGGTCCGGCAGCTCGCCGAACCCGTACACCGAGCGCCGGGTCAGCGGCCGTCCGCTGTACAGCCCGAACAGCCGCGGCCGGGCGCCGTCCGGTTGATCCTCGATGAGGATGGCGACGTTCTCCAGCGGCCCCACCATGTCGTCCGGCAGCGCATCGAAGATGTCGCCGACCATCCGCTCGAACTCCTCGTCCGGGATGCGCACCATGCGCCCATCCTCACACGCACGCTCTCCCGAAACACGACGGCCCCGGTACGCCGTGAGCGTACCGGGGCCGCAGATCGCCTCGGCGAAGGCGTCAGGCGTTCACAGCCGCCCGCTCGCGCACCCCGCGCGTCGCCTCGATGATGTTCCGCAGCGACGCGACCGTCTCGTCGTACCCGCGCGTCTTGAGGCCGCAGTCCGGGTTCACCCAGAGCTGACGGCCGGGGATCGCCTCCAGTGCCGTCTCCAGCAATTCGGTCACCTCGGCGACCGACGGCACGCGCGGCGAGTGGATGTCGTACACGCCCGGTCCGATGCCGTGCTGGAAGCCGGAACGCTGGATGTCGTGGACGACCTCCATCCGGCTGCGGGCCGCCTCGATGCTGGTGACGTCGGCGTCCAGGTTCCGGATCGCATCGATGACGACGCCGAACTCCGAGTAGCAGAGGTGCGTGTGGATCTGCGTGCCGTTGGCGACACCCGAGGTGGCGAGGCGGAACGACCCGACCGACCAGTCGAGGTACTCCCCCTGCGCCGCCTTCTTCAGCGGCAGCAGTTCGCGCAGCGCCGGCTCGTCCACCTGGACGACGCGGATGCCCGCCTCCTCCAGGTCCGCGATCTCGTCTCGGAGCGCGAGCGCGACCTGTCGCGCGGTCTCGCCGAGCGGCTGGTCGTCGCGCACGAACGACCACGCGAGGATGGTCACGGGCCCGGTGAGCATCCCCTTCACCGGCTTGTCGGTGAGGCTCTGGGTGTACGCCGACCACTCGACGGTGATGGGTGCGGGCCGCGAGACATCGCCCCAGAGGATCGACGGGCGTGTACAGCGCGAACCGTAGGACTGCACCCAGCCGTTGTGCGTGACCGCGAAGCCGTCCAGGTTCTCGGCGAAGTACTGCACCATGTCGTTGCGCTCGGGCTCGCCGTGCACGATCACGTCGATCCCGATCTCCTCCTGGAGGTCGACGACGCGCTTGATCTCGTCGCGCATGCGGCCCAGGTACTCCGCCTCGGTGATGAGGCCCGTCGCCAGCTGCGCGCGCGACCGGCGGATGTCGGCCGTCTGCGGGAACGACCCGATCGTCGTCGTGGGCAGGAACGGGAGGCTGAGGGCGGCATCCTGCGCCGCCAGCCTGTCCGCGTACGCGCCACGACGGAAGTCGTCCTCGGTCAGCGCGGCCTCGCGCTCGCGGACGGCGGGGACGCGGACGCCCGGCGCCGACGCACGGTCGGCGAGCGCAGCGGTCGCGGCGGTCAGCTCCTCCTGGATCGCCTCGTGGCCGTCGACGATCCCGCGCGCGAGCACGGCGACCTGGGCGACCTTCTGGTCGGCGAAGGCGAGCCACGACGTCAAGCGCGCGTCGAGGTCCGGCTCGTCATCCACGTCATGCGGGACGTGCAGCAGCGAGGTGGACGTGGACACGGTCACGTCGGGGCTGAGCGACAGCAGCTCCGTGAGCTTCCCGAACGCCGCCTCGAGGTCGCCGCGCCAGATGTTGTGCCCGTCGATCACGCCGCCGACGAGTGTCTTCCCGGCGAGGGCGGATGCGGTCGCCGCGTCCAGCCCCGACGGGATGGACCCGCGCACGAGGTCGAGGGAGATCGCCTCCACCGGGCTGGCCGCGAGGACGGGCAGGGCGTCGTCGAGGCTCCCGTAGGGAGCCGCAACGAAGAGGGCAGGACGGTCGGACGCGCGCCCGAGCACGTCGTACGCCTCGCGCACCGCGCCGAGCACCGCATCCCGCGGCTCGTCGATGCTCTCGCTGACGAGAGCCGGCTCGTCGAGCTGCACCCAGGGCGCGCCTGCGGCGGACAGGCGCGAAAGCAGCTCCGCGTAGACGGGCAGCAGGTCGCTCAGGCGCGAGAGCGGACGGAACCCCTCCGGGGCGTCGTCGGCCGCCTTGCTCAGCAGCAGGAAGGTCACCGGCCCGACGATGACCGGACGCGTGACGAACCCCGCAGCGCGGGCCTCCTCGAACTCGCGGACGATGCGGTCCGAGGCCAGCCGGAACGCCGTCTCCGGGCCGATCTCCGGCACGAGATAGTGGTAGTTAGAGTCGAACCACTTCGTCATCTCCAGCGGCGGGTTCTCCCCCTCGCCGCGGGCGATCGTGAAGTAGCCGGCCAGGTCGACGGAGCCGTCGGCCGAGGCGAGCCCCGCGAACCGCGAGGGCACGGCGCCGACGGTGACCGCCGCATCCAGCACCTGGTCGTAGAAGCTGAAGCTCTCCGGGATGGACGCATCGGTGCGGCCGAGGCCGAGGGTCGCGAGCCGCTCACGCGTGGCGGCGCGCAGGTCGGCCGCAGCCGACTCCAGCTCGTCCGCGTCGATGCTGCCCGCCCAGAACGCCTCGACGGCCTTCTTCAGCTCTCGGCGGCGGCCGATGCGTGGGTAGCCGATGATGGTGCCCGCCGGGAACGCGGGGCGGCCCGAAGCGGCGGAGGTGGTGTCGGTCATGCTGGTTCCTTCTCGGTGGCCGGGTTCGCCGGGGTGGTGGATGCGGTCTCGCTCGCCGCCGGGAGGGCGCCGATGCGGTCCAGCACGGACAGGACGGCCTCGTGCTGATTGAACGTGTACAGGTGGAGTCCGGGGGCGCCGCCGGCGAGCAGCCGCTCGCCGAGCCGGGCCGCCCAGGCGATGCCGATCTCGCGGCGACCCTCGTCGGTCGGCTCGACCTCCAGCTCGATCGCGAGGTCGCTCGGGAGGTCCTCGCCGCTGAGCTCCAGCATCCGCTTCAGGCGTGCGGGGCTCGTCACCGGCATGATGCCCGGCAGGATGGGGAACGTCACGCCCGCCTCGGCCGCGCGCTGGGTGAAGTGGAAGTAGTCCTCGGCGTGGAAGAACAGCTGCGTGATCCCCAGGTTCGCCCCGGCCGCCTGCTTGGCGAGCAGGGCGTCGATGTCCTGCGAGACCGAATGCGACGACGGATGCCCGTTCGGGAAGGCGGCGACGGCGATCTGCACATGCTCGCGATGCTCCAGCACGGCCTGCGCGTGCAGCTCGGGAACGGCCAGCTCGCCGTACGGGACCCGCTCGGCCTGGACGCGATGGATGAGCTGCACCAGCTCCGCGGTCGTGCGGATGTCCCCGATTCCGTCGTCCCCTTCGGCCAGCCCCTCCGGCGGGTCGCCGCGGACCGCGAGGAAGCGGCGAACGCCCGCGTCGAGGAAGTCGCGGATCAGCCGGTGCGCCTCCTCGTGCGACGAGCCGACGCAGGTGAGGTGGGCCATCGGGCTGACGTCGGTGTGCTCGATGATGTAGCGCAGCACGTCGAGGGAGGCGGTCCGCGAAGAGCCGCCGGCGCCGTACGTCACGGAGATGAAATCCGGACGCGTCGCGGCCAGCAGGTCGATCGTCCCCGGCAGCGCCGCCGCGGCGCGTTCGGTGCGCGGCGGGTACAGCTCGAAGGAGAACCGGGCCTCGGTACAGCTCATGGGTTCCTCGGATGGTCGGACAGCGGCACAAGGACGTCCCACCCGCGCTCGGCACAGGCCGCTCGGCACAGGGAGGGATTCACTCGGGCGGGTGCCGGGCTCGGCTGTCGCACCACGTCGGCGGTCGCCCGCTTCGGTTGTCTGGCAATCTAGCAACGCAGAAGGCCGGGCGGAACCTCCCGCGTCATCCAGTGACACAGAGGATCCGCCCGGCCTTCGGGATGCGGCTCGTGGCTATGAGGTCGCGGCCACCTCGAACGGTTCGAACGCCGCGTGGTATTCGGGCATGATCCGCGCGGTCACGCGGGTGCCCTCCTCCACGTACTCAGTCGAGATCACGCGGCCCCGCTCGTGCAGCGCCGAGATGAGGTCGCCGCGGTCGTACGGCACCACCAGCTCCACCTCGAGGGAGGGATCCGGCAGCAGCCGCGCGATGGCGGCCAGCACCTCGTCGATCCCCTCGCCGGTCCGGGCCGACGCGAAGATCGCGCCCGGCTCCAGTCCGCGCAGGATGAGCCGGTCGTCCGCCGAGATCAGGTCGGCCTTGTTGAAGACCACGATCTCCGGGATGTCGCGGGCGCCCACCTCGCCGATCACGTCGCGCACCGTCGCCAGCTGCGAGGCCGGGTCCGGGTGCGAGCCGTCGACCACGTGGAGGATGACGTCGGAATCGGCGACCTCCTCCAGCGTCGAACGGAAGGCCTCCACCAGCTGGTGCGGCAGGTTGCGCACGAAGCCGACGGTGTCGGCGAGCGTGTACAGCCGGCCGTCGGCGGTCACCGAGCGGCGGACCGTCGCATCCAGCGTCGCGAACAGCGCGTTCTCGACCAGCACGCCGGCCTTGGTCACGCGGTTCAGCAGGCTCGACTTGCCCGCGTTGGTGTAGCCGGCGATCGCCACCGACGGAACCGAGTTGCGGTTGCGGTTCGCGCGCTTCGCCTCGCGGGCGGGCTTGAAGCCGGCGATCTGCTTGCGCAGGCGGGCCATGCGCGTGTGGATGCGACGACGATCCAACTCGATCTTCGTCTCACCCGGTCCGCGCGAGCCCATGCCGGCGCCCGCTCCACCCACCTGGCCACCGGCCTGGCGGGACATCGACTCACCCCAGCCACGGAGGCGCGGGAGCAGGTACTCGAGCTGCGCGAGCTCGACCTGCGCCTTGCCCTCACGGCTCTTGGCGTGCTGGCTGAAGATGTCGAGGATCACGGCGGTGCGGTCGATCACCTTCACCTTCACCACGTCCTCCAGCGCACGGCGCTGGCTCGGTGCGAGCTCGGTGTCGGCGATCACGGTGTCGGCGCCGAGGGCCGCCACGATCCCGGCCAGCTCCTCGGCCTTGCCGCGGCCGAGGTAGGTGCTGGGGTCGGGATGCGGTCGGCGCTGCAGGAGGCCGTCGAGCACGGCCGCTCCTGCGGTCTCCGCCAGGGCGGCGAGCTCGCGCATCGAGTTCTCGGCGTCCTGCAGGGAGCCCTGCGAGTACACGCCGATCAGCACGACGTTCTCGAGTCGCAGCTGCCGGTACTCGACCTCGGTGACGTCCTGCAACTCGGTGGAGAGCCCGGACACACGCCGGAGCGCCGCGCGCTCCTCGCGGTCGAGCTGCTCGCCGTCGTGCAGTCCGCCCTCGACGGCGTCCGCCTGCAGGGCCTGCGCCCGTGCGGACGCATCCGAGCCGAACAGCGTCACCGTTGCACGGTTGTCCTGCGTGGCGAGCACGCGCGCGACCACGTCGTCTGCGTCGTGATCGCGGATGTCGGTCTTATCAGTCATTCAGTTCCCCGATCCGGGTTAACCCTAGTTTGTTCGTGTCCTGTACGGTCTGCTTATGGCCAGCGGAGATCACTACTTTTCCCCGGCGCCCGAGAGCGAGATGAACCTGCGGCCGTTCACCGTTCAGCTCGCCGGCCAGACATATGAGCTGGTGACGGCGAACGGGATCTTCAGCCCCGAGCGCATCGACATGGGTACGCGAGTGCTGCTGGACCATGTCCCCGCAGCGCCGCCCGGAGGTCAGTTCCTCGACCTCGGCTGCGGCTGGGGGCCACTGGCTCTCACACTTGCTCTCGAATCCCCTCATGCGACGGTCTGGGCCGTCGACGTCAACACCCGAGCGTTGGACGTGGTGCGCAGGAATGCGCAGAAGCTCGGTCTCACCAATGTCAACCCGGTGACGCCGGATAATGTTCCCGATGACGTGCGATTTACGACGATCTGGTCGAATCCACCGATCCGCGTCGGCAAGAACGAGCTGCACAACATCCTGGAGCGCTGGCTGCCCCGGCTCGAGCCCGGGTCGGACGCCTGGCTCGTCGTGCAGCGCAACCTCGGCAGCGATTCCCTCCAGCGATGGATCCAGGCGACCTTCCCCGAGCTGACCACCACGCGAGCCGCGACCTCGAAGGGTTACCGCGTCCTCCGAGCCCGCTCCCACGCCGACGCCTGACGCACGCCCTGGCGCCTCCCCTCCCCCGTCGAGTACGCACAAACTTGACGCCGTCGCGGCGCGTCGCGTGCAATTTGTGCGGACTCGACGGTGGGAGCAGAGAAGGGGGAAAAGAGTCAGGCGAGGTCTAGGGTGCCGGTGAAGACGAGGGCCGCGGGGCCGGAGAGGCCGACGTGCTCGCCGTCCTCCGTCGCGAACATGCGGACGCCGACGGTGCCGCCGGGCACCTCCACGCGCCACTGGTTCGGGGCGCCCTCGCCCGCCCAGTAACGGACCGCGAGCGCGGCGGCCGCAGCACCCGTGCCGCAGGAGAGCGTCTCACCGCTCCCGCGCTCGTGCACGCGCATCCGGATGCGGCCGACGCCGTCGACGACGAGCGGCTCGTGCGGCACCACGAACTCGACGTTCGCTCCGTGCTCGGGGGCCGGCTCGATGTGCGGGATGTAGGAGAGGTCGGCCGCGTCGAGCTCGGAGTCGTCGGCGACAGCGACAACGACGTGCGGGTTGCCCATGTCGATGCCCAACCCGGGCCGAGCGACGGCGAGCTCCTTGGCGCGGACGAGCGGCTCGCCGCCGTCGAGCCGCCAGCGGCCCAGGTCGACCTGGAAGCCGCTGGTGCTGCGCTGCACATCGCGCACGCCGGAGCGCGTGCCGATGGCGATCGTCCCGCCCTCGGGGAGCTCGGCGAGGCCGGTCTCGAGGAGGTAGCGGACGTAGACGCGGATGCCGTTGCCGCACATCTCGGCGGGCGACCCGTCGGCGTTGTAATAGTCCATGAACCAGGTGGCCGCTTCGTCCTCGGCGAGGGCTGCCTCGCCCTCGGAGAGGTGCGCGGAGCGGACCGCACGGATGACACCGTCGGCACCGACGCCGAAGTGGCGGTCGCAGATCTCGGCGATCTGGGCGGCGGTGAGCGGCAGGCGCCCCTCCGGGTCGGAGTAGAGCACGAAGTCGTTGCCCGTACCCTGACCCTTGGTGAAGTGGATGGTCGCCATGCGTTCCAGCCTAGCGACCCGCAGCGGGTGCACCGCGCTCGACGGCCTCCGCCGAATCCACCAGCGCGATGGCCGCATCCACCAGGTCCGGGGCGTCGTAGTCGAGCCAGTGGATGCCCGGGTAGCGCTTGAACCAGCTGACCTGCCGGCGGGCGTAGCGACGGGTCAGCTGCTGGGTCCGGGCGATCGCGTCCTCGCGGGAGAGCTCGCCGCGCAGCTCGGCGAGGGCTTGGGCGTAGCCGATCGCACGGCGGGCGGTGACACCGCGGTCGATGCCATCAGGGATCAGTGCCGTCACCTCGGCGAGCAGCCCCTCCGCCCACATCCGGTCGACGCGGGCGTCGAGCCGGGCGACGAGTTCGTCGCGCGGGGCGGCGAGCCCGATGATGACGGTCGGTTGGTGCCAGAAGGACGGTTCGTCGGGCAGCGCGCCGGTGACGGAGGTGCCGGTCAGCTCGGCGACCTCGAGGGCGCGGACGATGCGGCGGCCGTTCCGCGATCCGATCCGCCGTGCGGCTTCCGTGTCGCGTTCGGCCAGGCGCTGGAAGAGCATCCCCGGCCCGTGCTCGGCGAGTTCGGCTTCGAGGCGTGCCCGAAGCTCGGGGTCGGTGCCCGGGAACCGCAGGTCGAACAGCACGCTCGACACGTACAGTCCTGAGCCGCCGACCAGGATGGGGACGGCGCCACGGTCGGCGATCTCCTGGATGCGCGCCCGCGCTTCCGGCTGGTAGCGGGCGACGGTGGCCTCGTCGGTGACGTCGAGCACGTCGAAGAGGTGGTGCGGGATGCCGCGCCACTCCTCCGCCGGGAGCTTGGCCGTGCCGATGGCCATGCCGCGGTAAAGCTGCATCGCGTCGGCGTTGACGACCTCGGCGGCCCATCCTCGGACGCGCATCGTCTCGGCCAGCGCCAGCGAGAGGTCGGTCTTGCCGGTGCCGGTCGCGCCGACGATCGCGACGAGCGGAGGGACGAGCGCCGCGCTCAGCGCTGTCCGTCCGTCGGGTCGTAGATCGGCATCGTGCCGACGCCCGGCGACGTGAGCGGCTCGCGGGTGCGGAGCGTCGGGAGTCCGAGGGAGACCCGGCCCGCTGCGGCGCCCGCCGCCGTGCCGCCGTGGGTGGGCACGGCGCAGGACTCGGCCTCCGCTCGATCCCAGGCGTCGCCCGCGCGGGTGCGGCGGATGCGCAGGGGCGCGCCGTCCGCCGAGTCGGCGATGAGGTGGTGCGGCGCGGCCTGGGTGACGCGGACGGTGACGACGTCTCCGGGACGCGGCGTCTCGGAGCCTGCGGGCAGCTCGAAGTGCACGAGGCGGCTGTCTTGGGCGCGGCCGCTGAGCCGGCGCGTGTCGGCGTCCTTCCGGCCCTCGCCGTTGGCGACGAGGAGTTCGACCTCGCGGCCGATGAGCTTCTGGTTCTCCTCCAGGGAGATGCGCTCCTGCAGCGCCGTGAGCCGGTCGTAACGCTCCTGGACGATCTCCTTGGGCACCTGGTCCTCCATGGTCGCCGCGGGCGTGCCGGGGCGGATGGAGTACTGGAAGGTGAAGGCCGACGCGAAGCGGGCGGCTTCGACGACGCGGAGCGTCTCCTGGAAGTCCTCCTCGGTCTCGCCGGGGAAGCCGACGATGATGTCGGTGCTGATCGCCGCATCCGGCAGCTTCGCCCGCACGCGGTCGAGGATGCCGAGGAACTTCTCGGAGCGGTACGAACGGCGCATGGAGCGGAGGATGCGGTCGGACCCGGACTGCAGCGGCATGTGGAGCTGCGGCATGACGTTGGGCGTCTCGGCCATCGCGTCGATCACGTCGTCGGTGAACGCTGCGGGGTGCGGGCTGGTGAAGCGGATGCGCTCAAGCCCGTCGATCTGGCCGGCGGCGCGCAGGAGCTTGCTGAACGCCTGACGGTCGCCGAACTCCACACCGTAGGAGTTGACGTTCTGCCCGAGCAGCGTGACCTCGATGGCCCCGTCGTCGACGAGGGCCTGGATCTCGGCGAGGATGTCTCCCGGGCGGCGGTCCTTCTCCTTTCCGCGGAGCGACGGGACGATGCAGAACGTGCAGGTGTTGTTGCAGCCGACCGAGATGGAGACCCACCCGGAGTACGACGAGTCGCGCTTGGTCGGAAGCGTCGACGGGAAGGTCTCGAGCGATTCGAGAATCTCGATCTCGGCGGCGTCGTTGTGACGGGCGCGCTCGAGAAGGCTCGGAAGCGATCCCATGTTGTGAGTGCCGAAGACGACGTCGACCCACGGCGCCTTCTCGAGGATGACGTTCTTGTCCTTCTGGGCGAGGCACCCGCCCACGGCGATCTGCATGCCTTCGTGCCGGCGCTTCACGCCGGCGAGGTGGCCGAGGTTGCCGTAGAGCTTGTTGTCGGCGTTCTCGCGCACCGCGCAGGTGTTGATGACGACGATGTCGGCCTCTTCACCGTTGGCGGGGATGTAACCCGCCGCTTCGAGCGAGCCGCTGAGGCGCTCGGAGTCGTGGACGTTCATCTGGCAGCCGAACGTGCGCACCTCGTAGGTTCGCGCTCGGCCGTCGGGACGGACTGCCGCCTCGGAGGGCGCGATGACGCTGTGCTGTTCCAGGATGCTCATGATGGCGACAAGTCTACGTTTCTCGCCGCCTCGCAGGCGACGTGGTCACGGGACGCGCGGCAGACGCCCGCCTACTGGAAACGGACTCCGGAACCGCCACGCGGGCGCCGGGTCGCGAACGCCGCATCCATCGCCTGCCGCACGACATCCGACGCGTACCCTTTGCGCGCAAGGAACCCGTGCAGCCGGCGTCGGGCGGTCTCGTCGTCGTAGGACGACAGCTGCCCCATGCGTTTCACGGCCAGCTCCGTCGCGCGCTCCAGTTCGTCGTCGTCGCCGATGTCGGCCAAGGCGGCCTCGATCAGGACGGGATCGATGTGGCGCCGCTTGAGCTCCTGCTCGATCGCCGTGCGCCCGAGGCCCTTCCGGCTGTGCTGGGTGAAGGCGAGCGTCGCAGCGAGCGCTGCGTCGTCGATCACGCCCAGCACCTCCAGCCGATCGAGCTCCGGCCCGTACACCGCCGGGTCGATCTCGCGCTTGGTGAGCAACTGCTCGAGCTCCCACCGCGACATGCCCCGCCGCGCCAACTGACGGATCGCGACCCCGGACGTCTTGCGCGCCTGCCGAACCGTCTCCTCGTCGACCTCCGCCTCGTCGGGAATCGATGGCGCCGGGGGCTCGGCGCCCCAGGTGTTGTTCCACCCGGAGTCCAAGCCCGCGTCGGTCCCCTGACCGGGTCGCCCGCGCGCGGCGCCCGCCACGCCGTCCCCGCCCGGAGCCTCCCCGGGCAATGCGACCACTGGCCGCACAACGCCTTCCTGCGACCGGCCCTCGCGGGCCTTGCCGCGCCGCGACGGATGCTGGTCGCCGTCGGCACCGCGGGCGGAGGCCGCTCGCCGGAGCGGGGTCACGGGAGCCAGATGCTCCCGCTCCCCCACCTCGGCGGTCGACGTGCCGTCACCCTGGTCGTCCTGCGGAGAGGACGGGAACTTCACCACCACGAGGATCTCCTCCGTGAGGCGAAGGGCACGGTTACGCGCCCTTTCGAGCCTGCAGCTTGTCTTCGATCGACCCGACGTTGGACGGCTCTTCCGCCACCGCGTTCGGGTCGGCCATGATGCCCAGCTTGATCTTGATCTTCTGCTCGATCTCGGACGCGATGTCCGGGTTGGCGATCAGGAAGTTGCGCGAGTTCTCCTTGCCCTGGCCGAGCTGGTCGCCCTCGTAGGTGTACCAAGCGCCCGACTTCTTGACGAGGCCGTGCTCCACACCGAAGTCGAGCAGACTGCCCTCGCGGGAGATGCCGACACCGTAGAGAATGTCGAACTCCGCCTGCTTGAAGGGCGGGGCCATCTTGTTCTTGACGACCTTCACCCGGGTGCGGTTGCCGACCGCGTCGGCGCCGTCCTTCAGGGTCTCGATACGACGGATGTCGAGGCGCACCGACGCGTAGAACTTGAGCGCCTTACCACCGGCGGTGGTCTCCGGACTGCCGAAGAAGACACCGATCTTCTCACGCAGCTGGTTGATGAAGATCATCGTGGTGTTGGTCTGGTTGAGGCCACCGGTGAGCTTACGAAGAGCCTGCGACATCAGACGGGCCTGGAGGCCGACGTGCGAGTCACCCATCTCGCCCTCGATCTCGGCGCGGGGCACGAGCGCGGCGACGGAGTCGATGACGATCAGGTCGATGGAGCCGGAGCGGACCAGCATGTCGGCGATCTCGAGCGCCTGCTCACCCGTGTCGGGCTGCGAGACGAGGAGCGCATCGATGTCGACGCCGAGCTTTCGCGCGTACTCGGGGTCGAGTGCGTGCTCCGCGTCGATGAAGGCTGCGATGCCGCCCGCCCGCTGGGCGTTGGCGATGGCGTGCAGGGTCAGGGTCGTCTTACCCGACGACTCCGGGCCGTAGATCTCGACGATGCGGCCGCGGGGCAGTCCGCCGATGCCGAGGGCGACGTCGAGGGCGATGGATCCGGTCGGCACGACCTCGACGGGGGCGCGCTCGTCGCTGCCCAGTCGCATGACGGAGCCCTTGCCGAACTGGCGGTCGATCTGCGCGAGGGCTGTTTCCAGGGCCTTCTCGCGGTCTGCGGGTGATGGCATTTTGCGGTTCTCCTTCGTGGGCTTCGCTACGGTTCGACTCTAGGAGTGACGTCCGACACCCGAAGCGAGGGACGCGCATCTGTGGACAACCGGTTTTCGACTGCCGATGTGAAGAAGTGTAGCCAGTTCCGAACATATCTTCGAGAACCGAAAATGGCGTGTCGCGCCGACGGTCAGCGCTTCGGGGCAGGCTTTCCCGCGCCATACCAGTGCGACTGCGGCACACCGGTCTCCTTGCAGAGCGCGATCCACACCTCGCGCGGAGACAGACCCGCGGCGATGGCCTCGTTGGGCGTGCGACCGCCGAGTTCGCCGAGGACGAGGTCGGTCAGCAGCGTCTGACCGTAGGTGCTGCCGAACTCGTCGGTGACGGCGCGCTGGAACTCGCTGAGCTTCATGGGTCCTTAGTTTCGGAGAGCCGGGAGGGGGTAAACGAAGGACGCCCCGCCGAGAGCGGGGCGTCCTCCTGAGTGTGCGGGATCAGCGGGCAACCAGGTCCGAGTCCATCGCCGAGACGAACTCGTCCGGAACCGTGTCCGGAATGACCGGCTCGAGACCCTCGAGCACCGCGATCCGATCGCCGACCTCGCGCATGATGACCGAGACCGGCGTCTCCAGAGCGTCTGCCACGGAGGCGAGGATCTCACTCGACGCCTCCTTCTGTCCGCGCTCGACCTCACTGAGGTACCCGAGCGCGACGCTCGCCTTACTGGCGACCTGGCGGAGCGTACGACCCTTTTGCAGGCGGAAGTCCCTGAGCACGTCGCCGATTTCCTGACGTACAAGAATCATTCGGAGCCTCCCTCTCTTACCCTGCCGACGTATCGATGGGATACGAATGTACCGCATCCCTGCGCTCCACGATATCGAGGGCTACTGGGCTTTTCTTGTGAATGCAGCAGGTGTAACCAGACCGAAACACCGCGTATTCCCGCGGTAATCCGGGAGTCTCAAACACCCGTTATGCCGAGCTCGTCCGCAAGCGCCCGGACGGCCTCGACGACCGTCTGCCGGCGGATGCCGTCTCGATCGCCCGTGAGAGCGAGCGCGACGGACCGCGCACCCGCATCGGAAGCGACTCCGACATAGACCGTGCCGACCGGTCGCCCGCCCTGCGGATCGGGTCCGGCGACTCCCGTCGTCGCCACTCCGATGTCGGCCGGGCGGCCGGAGACGGCCAGACGATCGCGGACGCCGACGGCCAGTTGACGGGCGACCTCGGGATGGACGGGGCCCTCCGCCGCGAGCAGAGCGGCGTCCACCCCCAGCAGGGTGCGCTTCAACTCGGTGGCGTAGACCACCGCTCCCCCGAGGACGACGGCGGAGGCTCCGGGGACGCTGGTGAGCTCGGCGGTGAGGAGGCCGCCGGTGAGCGACTCGGCCACCGCGATCGTGAGCCTGCGCTGGATCAACGCGTGGACGACCGTCTCTGTCGCTGATGGATCAGGCGACGGCATGCTTCGCTCTCCGGCCCTTCCACGCCTGCCAGAGGTAGTCGATGCCGGTCCAGACCGTGAGGATGACGGCCGCGGTCATGAGGATGCCGTTGACCCAGAAGATCCAGTCTCCGAACACCGTCCACAGCGGGACGAGCGCGAAGGAGATGGCCACCGACTGGACGATGGTCTTGATCTTGCCGCCACGCGAGGCGGCGATGACGCCCTGCCGGATCACGACGAAGCGGTAGACGGTGATCCCGATCTCGCGCACCAGGATCACGACGGTCACCCACCAGGGCAGCTCCCCCAGGATGGACAGCGCGATGAGCGCACCCCCGGTGAGCACCTTGTCGGCGATGGGATCGAGGAGCTTGCCGAGATCGGTGACGAGCCCCTGGCGACGGGCCAGGGCGCCGTCCACGCCGTCCGTCGCGATCGCGACGATGAAGAGCACTGCGGCCGCCCAGCGGAGCCAGCCGTCGTCTCCGCCGTCGGCGAGCAGCATCCAGACGAACAGTGGAGCGAGCAGGATGCGCACCACGGTGATCGCGTTGGGCAGGTTCCAGTTGCTCACGTGCTCTGTTCCGCCGTCCGCCGCTGCGGGCGGAGGCGTGTCGGGCACCGACATCGTGGTCGTCTACTCTCTGTCGGTCAGCTGCCAGGCGTCCTCGTCGGAGTCGCCCTCGACCTCAGGATAGCCCGCCGTCATCGCCGCGACGGGGTCGTTTCCGTAGCGGTCGTCGATCTCGGCGTCGCCGGCCCCGGCAGCGGGTCCGAGCGCAGCGGACGCGCCCGCTCCCGCTCCCGCCGCCGCGCTTGGCGCGGACGGGGCCACGCCTGCGGGCGGCTCCTCGCCGCGGAGCCGCGCGATCACCTGCGGGAGCTGCTCCGCCGTGGCGAGCACGTCGCGGGCCTTGGACCCCTCGGACGGCCCGACGATCTCGCGGGACTCCAGCAGGTCCATGAGCCGGCCGGCCTTCGCGAAGCCGACGCGCAGCTTGCGCTGCAGCATCGACGTGGAGCCGAACTGCGACGACACGACGAGCTCGGCGGCCGCGAGCAGGAGCTCGAGGTCGTCGCCGATATCCGAGTCGATCTGCTTCTTCTCGGCCGACACCGTGACGTCCTGCCGGTACTCCGGCCGCGCCTGCCGGGTGACATGGTCGACGACCTTCTGGATCTCATCCTCGTTCACCCACGCACCCTGCACGCGGATCGCCTTGGACGCACCCATCGGCAGGAACAGGGCGTCGCCCTGGCCGATCAGCTTGTCGGCGCCCGGCTGATCGAGGATGACGCGCGAGTCGGTGACGCTCGTCACCGCGAACGCCAGCCGCGAAGGGACGTTCGCCTTGATCAGTCCGGTCACGACATCCACCGAGGGTCGCTGGGTGGCGAGCACAAGGTGGATGCCGGATGCGCGTGCCAGCTGCGTGATGCGGACGATCGAGTCCTCCACGTCGCGCGGCGCGACCATCATCAGGTCGGCGAGCTCGTCGACGACGACGAGCAGGTACGGATACGGCTTCAGCTTCCGCTCACTGCCGGCGGGCAGGACGATCTCGTCGTTCACGACGGCGCGGTTGAAGTCGTCGATGTGGCGGAAGCCGAAGCTCGCCAGATCGTCGTACCGCATGTCCATCTCCTTCACGACCCACTGCAAGGCCTCGGCGGCCTTCTTCGGGTTCGTGATGATGGGCGTGATGAGGTGCGGGACGCCGCCGTAGATGGTCAGCTCGACGCGCTTCGGGTCGATGAGCACCATCCGCACCTCGGACGGCTTCGCGCGCATCAGGAGGCTGGTGATCATCGAGTTGACGAAGCTCGACTTGCCCGAACCGGTGGAACCGGCGACGAGCAGGTGGGGCATCTTGGCCAGGTTGGCGACCACGAAGCCGCCGCCGACGTCTTTGCCGACGCCGATCGTCATCGGGTGGACGCTCTTCGTGGCCGCGGGAGACCGCAGCACGTCGCCGAGCGACACGATCTCGCGGTCGCTGTTCGGGATCTCGATGCCGATCGCGCTCTTGCCCGGGATCGGCGAGAGGATGCGGACCTCGTTGCTCGCGACGGCGTACGACAGGTTCTTGCTGAGCGCGGTGACGCGTTCGACCTTGACGCCGGGGCCGAGCTCGATCTCGTACTGCGTGACCGTCGGGCCCCGCGAGTAGCCGGTGACCTTCGCGTCCACACCGAACTGGGTGAGGACGGACGTGATGGCGGCGACGATCTCGTCGTTCGCGCCGGAGCGGGTCTTCGCGGGCGTTCCGGCGGAGAGCATGGTCGCGGACGGGAGGTTGTACGGGGCGGACGGCTCTGGGAGCGCCGGCGGGGCGACATCCTCGTCGAAGTCCTCGGCGCCGGCCTGGAAGCCGGGGAGCACGGCCGCGCCTCCGGGCGCCCCGCCCACGGGCGGGAGCGGCGCGACGGCCGTCGGCGGCTGCTCTCCGGTGAAGCGCTGCAGGGCGTCCTCGGCGTTGGCGAGCTCGCTCAGCACCTCGGTGTTGTAGTGGTCGCTGGCCGGGTCGGGTTCGAGGGCGGTCGCGAACTCCCCCTTGCCCCGCTGCCCTGCGCCGAAGACCTCGGTGAGGCCGTCCGCGGGGGCGGCGTCGTACTCCGGGTCCTCTTCGCGCTGCGACTTGTTCCGGCGCCACCAGGGCAGGTTCGCCTCCTGCTCCGGCTCGTCGTCGACGCCGTCGAGCTCGACCTGCTTCGATCGGGCTTCCTTCGCCTCCTGACGCTCGTCCTCCGTCGGCAGCTGCGCCCCGAACAGGTAGGCGTACAGCTCACGGATGCGCTCGGGCAGCTTGTTCGGCGGTGTCTTGGTGATGATGAAGAGGCTGAGGATCAGCAGCAAAATGATGACGGCGCCCGCGCCGTACGGCGTGATCAGCAGCGACAGCGGCGCGGCGATCAGCCACCCCAGCACACCGCCCGCCTGCGCGAGCGCGTTCACGCCGTCGCTCGGCGACGGGTGCGGGCTGAACAGATGACACAGCCCGGACACCGTGAGCAGCAGGATGCTCAGGCCGATGCCGATGCGCGTGTTGTCGTGAACCGAGCTGGGATGGCGGAACAGCCACGCGGCGAACAGCACCATGACCACCGGGAGTGCGAACGCCACGCGCCCGAAGAGCAGACCGAACGTCGATGCGTCCAGCATGCGCGCGACCTGGTTGTTGATGAAGAACCACTCGATGACGGCACCGGCGGCTGCTAGCAGGACCAGGAAGAACGGAAACCCGTCACGGCGCTCTTCTTTCGCCAGCTTCTCCGGACCGAGCGCACGGAATGCGGCGCCGGTGAGGTGGGCGAGGCCCATCCACGCGCGGATCAGCGGACTGGACCCCGCATCGGCTGCCGGGTAGGCGACCGTCTTCTGCTGCGCGGTCTTCGACGCCGGCTTGCGCGCGGTCGACCCGCCGCGACCGGAGTTCCGGGCGCGTGCATTCGACTTGGTGCTCGTAGCCATGGCACAACGGTACGTCGTGCCCCCGTCATCACGCGGTTCCCGCGCCTGAGTTGTGGAAATCCGGCCCGCCGCGGGGAGTGTGCACAACTCGTCGGAGCGACCGTGTGGCGACCGAATTCCGGTTGTGAGACGAATGGCTCTCGCCCTGAGAGGGCGAGAGCCATTCGTGCTTTCTGACGTCACCCAACGTTCCGGGGCGATCGGCTCGCAGCACTCACCTACATTCGGCAGCGCTTGCGTCCCGGGAACAGGGCTCCGAAGAGCGGATACAGTCCGTAATACACAATGCAACCCATGACTACTCCTTCGTGTCAAAGATCCAGAAAGGGACCTCTTGATCAGAAGGACGCGCGCACTCCGAGATCGTGACGCTCAGTCGCCCAGGAACTCGTGTTCGCCTGAGTTGTGGAAATCCGGCCCCGTCAGCGAACTGTGCGCACCATCGTGTCGGAGCCCTCTCCCGAGGCGACCGTCACGTACCCCTCGCTGATGTAGAGGCGCTGGGCGAAGTTGGAGCGCTCGACGCTGAGGCTGAGTCGCGCGTGGCCGCGGGCCGCCGCGTCGCGCGCCAGCTCGCGCAGCAGCGCCCGGCCGACACCCTGCGCGCGCCACTGGGGGTAGACGCCCAGCGTCAGCTCGGGCACCCCGGCCGCGACGAAGCCGTAGCCGGGGTCGCTCGGCGAGAACAGGCGTGCCCAGGCGGCGCCGACAGGCACGCCGCGGGCGTCCTCGGCCACGCAGCCGAAGTCGCCCGGCCGCTGCCAGCCCGCGATGTAGTGGCGGACGGACGGATCGTCGAGGACCGTCACCCGCGGCCTGGTGCGCACCGGATTCCAGTTCGCGGCCTCCACCAGCATGTCCGCGAGCACCCGGGCGTCGCCGGGAACGGCGGGGCGGATGTGGAACGCGTTCATGGACGAACGTTATCCACCGGCGTGTTTCCGGCGGGTAACGATCCCGGCCGGCCTGCGCGAGGCCGGGTCAGGCCTCGATCACCAGCGGCACGATCATCGGCCGGCGGCGGTAGCTGGTGTTGACCCAGCGGCCGACGGTCCGGCGGACCACCTGCGAGAGCGCGTGCGAGTCGCGGACACCGTTGTGGGCGGCCTCCGAGAGGGCGGCGGCGATCTTCGGCTTGACGTCGTCGAACACCGCGTCGTCCTCCGCGAAACCGCGGGCGTGCACCTCCGGGCCCGTCACGATGCGGCCGGTCGCGGCCTCCACGACGACGATGATCGAGATGAAGCCCTCCTCGCCCAGGATGCGGCGGTCCTTCAGGTCGGCGTCGGTGATCTCGCCGACGCTGGAGCCGTCGACGTAGACGAAGCCCAGGTCGAGCTGGCCGACCACGCGGGCGACGCCGTCGCGCAGGTCGACGACCGAGCCGTCCTCCGCCAGGATCGTGTTCTTCTCGGGAACGCCGGTGTCCATGGCGAGGCGCGCGTTGGCCACCAGGTGGCGGTACTCGCCGTGCACAGGCATGACGTTCTTCGGCTTCAGGATGTTGTAGCAGTAGAGCAGCTCGCCCGCGGCCGCGTGGCCCGAGACGTGGACCTTCGCGTTGCCCTTGTGCACGACGTTCGCACCGAGCTTGGTGAGCCCGTCGATGACGCGGTAGACCGCGTTCTCGTTGCCCGGGATCAGGCTCGACGCCAGGATCACCGTGTCGCCGGGACCGACCTCGATCTGGTGGTCGAGGTTCGCCATCCGCGCGAGCACGGCCATGGGCTCACCCTGCGATCCGGTCGACATGTAGACGATCTCGTCGTCGGGGAGGTCGGCGGCCTTCTTGTAGTCGATGAGCACGCCATCGGGGACCTTGAGGTAGCCGAGCTCCGCCGCGATGGTCATGTTGCGGACCATCGAGCGGCCGAGGAGGGCGACGCGGCGGCCGTTCGCGGCGGCGGCATCGAGCACCTGCTGCACGCGGTGGACGTGGCTGGAGAAGCTGGCGACGATCACGCGACGGGGCGCCCGGGCGATGACGGCGTCGAGCACCGGGCCGATCGAGCGCTCCAGCGGCGTGAAGCCGGGCACGTCGGCGTTGGTCGAGTCGGCGAGGAACAGGTCGACGCCCTTCTCGCCGAGGCGCGCGAAGGCCCGCAGGTCGGTGATGCGGTCGTCGAGCGGCAGCTGGTCCATCTTGAAGTCGCCGGTGTGGAGCACGACCCCGGCCGGGGTGGTGATCGCCACGGCGAGCGCATCCGGGATGGAGTGGTTGACCGCGACGAACTCCAGGGAGAACGGGCCGAGCTGCTCGACCTGACCCTCCTTGACCGTCAGCGTGTACGGCTGGATGCGGTGCTCCTTGAGCTTCGCCTCCACCAGGGCCAGCGTCAGGCCCGAGCCGATCAGGGGGATGTCGCGCCGCAGCCTGAGCAGGTACGGAACAGCGCCGATGTGGTCCTCGTGCCCGTGGGTGAGCACGACGCCGACGACGTCATCCAAGCGATCGCGCACCGGGGCGAAGTCGGGGAGGATGAGGTCGACGCCCGGCTGGTCCTGCTCGGGGAAGAGGACGCCGCAGTCGACGATGAGGAGTTTTCCCTCGTATTCGAAGACGGTCATGTTGCGGCCGATCTCACCGAGACCGCCCGTCGGGATGATGCGGAGTGTTCCGGGTTCGAGCGCGGGAGGCTCGGCGACGAGGTTGGGCATGTGCCCTCCTATTTCTGTGTTCTTTGCGGGGCTTCGCGCGCCCGCCATGTGTTCGACCGCCTGTGCGGTCGTCAGCGTGTGGTCCCGGCGATCTTCGGGAGCGCACCGCCCGCGGCCGCGTTGCGGTCGGGGCGGAAGTTCGAGAAGTCGACACCGGGGATGTCTGTGACGAGGTCGAGCTCGTCTTCGATCTGAGCGGCCTCCCACTCCTCGGGCCCGACGAGCGGCAGACGCACGCGGGGGCTCGAGATGCGGCCGAGGCCGTGGAGGATGTACTTGGCAGCAACGGTACCGGGCACGTGTGTCATCACGGCGCGCACCAGCGGTTCGAGCTTCATGTGGGCGGCGGTGGCGGTCGCCAGGTCGCCTGCGTTGACCGCATCCACGATCTGGCGGTACGGGGTCGCGGCGATGTTGGCGGTGACGCCGATGAGCCCGCTCGCCCCGATGGAGAGGTGCGGGAGCACGTTGGCGTCGTCGCCCGAGAAGTACATCAGGTCGGTCTGGTTGAGCACGCGGCTGACCTCGCTGAAGTCGCCCTTCGCGTCCTTGATCGCGAGCACGTTCGGATGCTTCGCGATGCGGAGGATGGTCTCGTACTTGATCGGGACGCCGGTCCGGCCGGGGATGTCGTAGAGGATGACCGGAAGGTCGGTCGAGTCGGCGATCATCCGGAAGTGGGTCAGGATGCCGGCCTGCGTCGGCTTGTTGTAATACGGCGTGACGACCATGACGCCGTCGGCCCCGGCCTTCTCGCTCTGCTGGTACAGCTGGATGGCGTGGGCGGTCTCGTTGGAGCCGCCGCCGGTGATGATCTTGGCCCGGCCGTCGGCGACGGACTTGCCCACCTCGACCAGGCGGAGCTTCTCGGGGTCGGTCAGCGTCGAGGTCTCCCCCGTGGTGCCCGTGACCACGATGCCGTCCGCCCCCGCGCGGATCACGTCGTCGATGTGCTTCTCGACCGCCGCCCAGTCCACTTCGCCATCAGCGGTGAACGGGGTGACCAGGGCGACGAGGACCTGGCCGAACGGATTCTCGGAAGCAGCCATGGCACAAGGCTATCGGGTCGCCGTCACGGGAGGTCACATTAGCTGCGCTGTCCACAGCGTCGGCGTAGCGTCCCGACCTGTGAACGGATTCGCGGCTCTCGGCATCCTGCTCGGGCTCGTCGCCGTCGTCACGGCGGCCGGCCTCCTCTGGCGCGCGACGACCGGCCGGGCCCGGACGGTGCGCACCCACGACGTCGTCATCCCCGCCGAGATCGGCGTCGACGGCTTCGGCGGCCGTGCCACCCTCCTGCAGTTCTCCACCGAGTTCTGCGCACCCTGCCGCTCCACCGCCCGCGTGCTCGACGACGTCGCCGCCGACGTCGACGGCGTCACTCACGCCGAGGTCGACCTCACCGACCGGCCGGAGCTCGCCACCCGCTTCGGGATCCTCCAGACGCCGACGACCCTCGTCCTCGACGCCACGGGCGCGGTCCGCGCCCGGATCGGCGGCGCCGCCCGCCCGGACGATGTCCGCCTCACCCTCCACCGCATCCTCGGGAGTGACCATGTCTCAGCCTGATCCATCCGCTCGCACGGGCATCGACCCGCGGTCGCCGCGTTTCGGCGCCGGGATCACCGCCGTGCTGCTCCTGATCGACCTGTTCCTCTCGCTCGTCGGTGCGACGACCGCCGCCGCTGTGCTGCTGCTCGTCATCGCGCTCCTCTTCGCCTGGGGCGCCTTCGCGGGCATCCGCCGCCATCCGTACGGCGTGCTGTTCCGCGCCGTGATCCGGCCCCGGCTCGCGCCTCCGACGGAGCTCGAAGACCCGGCGCCCCCGACTTTCGCGCAGGCGGTCGGGCTGCTCGTCACCGGCGTGGGCCTCGTTCTGTTTGTGTCCGGGGTGCCGCTCGCCCTCCCGATCGCGGCGGCGCTCGCGTTCGCCGCCGCCTTCCTCAACTCCGTGTTCGGATACTGCCTGGGCTGCCAGCTGTACCTGCTGCTGGTGCGCGCGCGGCTCATCCGGCGCCGCGTCGACGCCTGAGCGAGCGGCCCAGCCGGGAATCCGCCCAGCACCCGGTGACGGTGTCGGAACCCGTCACTAGGGTGGGAGACGCCCGGCCGCGCTCGGCGGCGGAGCGTCACGAGGAGGTCTTCATGGCAGTCACCAGCGCATCCACCACCGTCTGGAACGGCGATCTCAGGAGCGGTTCGGGAACGGTCACGCTCGATTCGTCGCACGCGGCGGAACTGGCCGTCAACTGGAAGGCCCGTTCCGAGGGCGGCGCCGAGGTCACCACCCCGGAGGAACTGCTCGGAGCGGCGCACGCCGCCTGCTTCTCCATGGCCTTCTCGAACGTGCTCGCGCAGTTCGGCAACGCGCCGGAGAGCATCCGGACCACCGCCGCGGTCACCTTCGACCCGGCTCAGGGCATCACCGGCAGCCACCTGACCGTCACCGCGAGCGTTCCCGGGCTCTCGGACGAGGACTTCCAGCGCCTCGCGGATGAGGCCAAGAGCACCTGCCCGGTGTCGCGGGCGCTGGTCGGCATCCCGATCACCCTCGACGCGTCGCTCGCCTGATCCGCCGGCGGCCGGACATGCGCGTACTGCTCGCCGGGGCCTCCGGCATGATCGGCGGCGAGCTGCGCCGCCAGCTGGCCGCGGCGGGACACGAGACGCGGAGGCTGGTCCGCCGCGAGCCCGCCGGCGCCGACGAGTTCCGCTGGGCGCCGGAGGAACGCTCCATCGACCCCGCGCTTCTCGACTGGGCCGACGCGGTCGTCAACCTCTCCGGCAGCTCACTGCAGCGACTGCCCTGGACACGCGCGACCAAGCGGCGCATCCTGTCGTCGCGCCTGCAGGCAACGGGCACGCTCGCCGAGGGGATGCGCCGGGCCGACACCCCGCCCGATGTGTTCGTCAGCGGCTCCGCCGTCGGCTACTACGGCGACCGCCCGGGCCAGCAGCTGACCGAGGCGGCGACGAAGGGGCGGGGATTCCTCGCCGATGTCGTCGACGCGTGGGAGGCGGCAGCCCGGCTCGCGCCATCGTCCACCCGGGTGGCGCTCGCGCGGACCGGTGTCGTCATCGGCCGCGGCGGCGCCCTGAAACCGCTGCTCCCGCTCGCCAAGGCGGGACTCGCGGGACCGCTCGGCGGCGGACACCAGCATTGGCCCTGGGTCAGCCTGCACGACGAGGCGGCAGCGCTCGTCCATCTGCTGACCTCGTCGCTCGAGGGGCCGGTCAACATCGCCGGGCGGACGCCCGCGACGGCCGGAGAGATCGTGCGGGCGCTCGCACAGGCGGTGCGACGGCCGTACCTCCTGCCGGTGCCGAAGTTCGCGATCGAGCTGGCGCTGCAGGACGCCGGCCGTGAACTGCTGCTCGCGGATCAGCTGGTGGTGCCGAAGGCGCTACTCGACGACGGCTTCGAGTTCCGGGATCCGACGATCGAGGATGCGATGGACCGGCTCGTCGAGGTGCGCGCGGCCTGACGCAGTTGCACTCCCGCCGCCGGCATCCGGAGCCGGGTGCTCAGCGTGCCGCGGGACGTTCCGCCTTCGCCTGTGCACGCTCGAGGCGGATCGCCTGCCGCAGTGCCTCCCTCGCCCGACGCCGGTCTCCGGACGCGTCGTAGGCGAGCCCGAGCCGGAACCAGGCGCGCCAGCTCTCCGGCTCCGCCTCGACCTCGGCGCGGTACCGCGGGAACTCCGCATCGGCGGCGTCCCGGAGCGGTCGGCCGCTCGCACGGGTCGGCAGGTCTTCGACGGGGAGCGCGCCCTCCGCATCCAGCTGTCGCACCAGACGCTCGGTGCGCGCGCCGAACAGCAGCTCCCGGCCGATGGCCCACGCGGCGATGAACGGGAGCACGATCAGCGCGACACCCATGGCGATGCCGACCGGCTCGCCGGTCAGCACGAGCATGACCGCGCGCTGGGTGACCAGCACGAGGTAGACGAGCAGGAGGACCGCCATCAGGATGGCGGCCAAACGGTTTCTCATGGCGGCCGGTCTCTTATCGCGTCGGGTCGGTGCCGTCGTCGCCCGCATCCCGGACGGTCGGGCGCGGCGGCTCGCCACTCGGCTCGGCGATCCCGAGGTCGACGAGCTTGTCGAGGCCGACGGTCACCCCGGTCGCGGTGGCGGCCGCGCGCAGCGCGAGGAGGATGCCCGCCTCGTACGCCTCGGGGCCGATCGTGTCGTGGCGGATGGTCAGCTGCTCCCCGGCGCCGCCGAAGATCACCTGCTGCTGGGCGACGACCCCGCGCATCCGGAGGCTGTGGATGGGCACGCTCGCGACCTGCTGCCCGCGAGCGCGCTGGTCGGAGTGCGGCGCCTCCACCGGGCCCTTCGCCGCGCGTGCGGCGCCGATGAGTTCGGCCGTGCGCACCGCCGTGCCGGACGGCGAGTCGACCTTGCCCGCACCGTGCGTCTCCACGATCTCGATGGAGTCGAAGAACCGGGCGGCGACGGTGGCGAACGCGGTGCCCAGGGCCGAGCCGAGGGAGAAGTTGGGGATGACGACGGCGCCGCGTCCCTCGTGCTCGGCGACGCGACGCTCCAGGTCGAGGATGCGGTCCGCCGACCAGCCGGATGTCCCGACGAGAACGTTGAGGCCGTGATCGACCGCGAAGGCGACGATCCGGGGGCTGACCTGCGGAAGCGTCATGTCGACGAGCACGTCCGCGCCGAGCATGTCCTCCAGCGGTGAGCGGGAGCCGAGCCGTGCGACGAGCTCGAAGTCGTCGGCCTCCTCGATGAGACGGACCGCCACGCTTCCCAGTTTTCCGGTCGCTCCGGCGACGGCCACGCGAATGCTCACCCGATCAGCCTACCCGCGGGCCGCGTTACGCTGGGCCGATGGTGTCTTTCGCAGACGTCGCCGTCACCGACGCGACCGCCCACCGGATGCTGTCCGACTACTTCGCCGAGCGCGCGGAGACGTTCCCGAGCTCGCAGGGCGCGTACCGGACCTCGTTCCCGGATCCTGGCCAGTTCGTGGCGCCGAACGGCGTCTTCCTGCTCGCCTACGACGAAGGCGTGGAGGTGGGATGCGGCGGGATCCGCGAGCTGCGCGTCCCGCTGTCGGAGATCGAGGAGGGCGTGCCGGTCGTGCGGTACGAGATCAAGCACCTGTGGGTGACGCCGACGCAGCGCGGCAACGGGTACGGCCGGGCGATCCTCGCCGAGCTGGAGCTGCGCGCCCGCGGCTTCGGTGCGACCGAGCTGGTGCTCGACACGAACGCGAGTCTGGAGGCGGCCGGCGGCTTGTACCGCTCGCACGGCTACGAGCCCATCCAGCCGTACAACGACAACCCCAACGCGACCGACTGGTTCCGCAAGCCCCTCCACTGACGCCAACAGCTCCTGAGTTTTTCGGCCGAATCGGCGCTCGGAGGCCGAAAAACTCAGGAGCTGTTCGCTGCTTGGCCGGGGCGGGTCAGACCGGCTGCAGCTCGGGGAGCCCTGTACGCAGTTCGACCGGCAGATGCCCGAGGTCGTTGTGCACCACCAGCACCGGCGGCTTGGCGGAGCGGACGCGGATGATCGTCAGGCCGCAGTTCGCCTGGTTGAGGCCGAGCCAGCGCCAGTCCGGCGCGTCGAACACGTGCCGGACGAACCAGCCGATCACGAAGTTGTGGGTCACCAGCAGGTCGTGCCGGTCTCCCATCGCCGGGGTGAGGAACTCGTGCACGGCGTCATCCATCTGCGCGCGGCCCGCCTCGATCTCCGCCTCCGTCACCGGGCCGAAGAACGACTCGAACGCCTTGGGCATGTCCGGGGTCGGACCGGAGGGGATGCAGTCGAACAGCAGGCTCGACGGCTGCGGTTCGAGCGCCGGCATCCGCTCGGCCATGATCTCGGCTGTCTGGGTCGCCCGCACCAGGGGCGAGTGGTACATCGACGTGAACGGGATGCCGCTCAGCCGCTCGGCGACCAGCTGCGCCTGGCGTTTGCCGCGCGGGGAGAGCGGGCCGTCCGGCAGGCCGTGCTCGGCATCCTGCTGCTCGCCATGGCGCACGAGGTAGATGTAGTGGGGCACGAGCGGGACCTTTCGGAGATGGAACGGAAGGAAGGGCGGGTCAGGAGGCGAGGCCGGCGAACACGTCGTCGGTGACGCTCCCCACCGCGGCGACGGAGACCGGCCGGTCCGCCAGATCGGCGGCGAGGGCGCGCACATCGTCTGCGGTGACGAGGTGGAGGCGCCGGAGGCTCTCATCGAGGTCGGCGAACTCGCCGAGCGTGATCTCGGCGCGGCCGAGACGGGACATGCGGGTGTCGGAGTCCTCGAGGGCGAGGGCCGCGCCACCGGACAGCTGGCCGACCGCGCGGCGCAGCTCGTCGGGCGTCACGCCGCCGGACGCGAGCCGCCGCAGCTCGTCGAGCATCAGCTCGGTGACCTGGCGTGCCTTCGCCGGGGTGCATCCCGCGTAGAGGCCGAACACGCCGGCGTCGGAGTACGAGCCAGAGAACGAGTAGACCGAATAGGCCAGGCCGCGACGCTCGCGCACCTCCTGGAACAGGCGGCTCGACATCCCGCCGCCGAGGATGGAGTTCAGCACGCTCATGGTCGTGCGGCGGTCGTCCGTGGCCAGGATCCCGGGCATTCCGACGAACACGTTGGCCTGCTCGATGGGGCGCTCCACCGTGACGATGGGGCTGCCGCGGCGGATGTCGGCGGGGACCGCAGGGCGGCGGGCGACCGGGGTGGCGACGAGCTCCGGATCCCAGCCCGCGGCGGCGAGAGCCCGCTCGACGCCGGCGACCAGCAGTTCGTGGTCGACGGCGCCCGCGGCGGTGATCACGAGGTCCTGCGGCCGGTAGTTGGCGCGGTAGTGCTCCCACACGCCGTCGCGGCTCGCGGCACGGATGGTGTCGGGGCGACCGCCGATGGGACGGCCCAGCGGGTGGTCGCCGAGGACGGCCTGGAACATCCGCTCGTTGGCGACGTCGGCCGGGTCGTCCTCCGCCATGGAGAGCTCCTCGAGGATGACGCCGCGCTCGTTCTCGAACTCGGCCGCGTCGAGCACCGACGACGTGAGCATGTCGCCGATGACCTCGACCGCCATCGCGAGGTCCCGGTCCTGGACCTTCGCGTAGTAGCAGGTGTATTCCTTGGCCGTCATGGCGTTGTGCTCGCCGCCCACCGAGTCGAACGACACGGCGATGTCGAGGGCGGTGCGGGTGCGCGTGCCCTTGAAGAGGAGGTGCTCGAGGAAGTGCGTAGAGCCGAGGGAGCCGGGATGCCCGGGCTGGCCGTCGCTCTCATCGCGCGAGCCGACGGCGACCCAGTAGCCGAGTGTTGCGCTGCGTGCGCCGGGCACCTGCTCGCTGAGGATGCGGACTCCGCTCGGGAGCACCGTCCGCCGGACCAGCGCTTCGCCGGACGCCGCGAAGGTGAGGTCGGCCATACCGAGCGGGAGGTCGACTGCGCTGTTCATCCCCTCCACCCTACGCCAGAGCACGCGGGATGCCGTGGCTGGGAAAAAGAGGACAAACAGACTCGTCTGTCTACCGCTATACTGTGAAAGCCATCGTGTCCGGTGCCCCGCGCCGGATGCGATCGGCCCTACGAACAGCAATGCGGAGGCGACCCAGCCTCCCCCGAAAAAGGAGTCGTGCCGGATGGTCGTAAGTGCCCGAGCGACCATCCGGCCGCCCGCGCCGTCGAAGGTCAAGATCCTCGCGACGGCGGATCAGCTCTTCTACCAGGAGGGCATCCACACCGTCGGCGTGGACCGCATCATCGCGGGCGCCCGTGTGACGAAGGCGACGTTCTACAAGCACTACCGGTCGAAGGACCTGCTGATCATCGCGTACGTCGAGGGTCGCGACCGCCAGGTGCGCGAATGGTTCGCCGAGCAGGAGGCCAAGCACGACGACCCACGCGACATCGCTCGCGCCCTCGTCGACTCGATCAACGACCAGGCCGTCAGCCCCGGCTTCCACGGCGACCCCTTCATCAACGCCGCCGCGCAGTTCGCCGACGAGACGGACCCGGTCCGTGTCGCCGTGACCGCGCACCGCGACTGGTACGCCGACCGCATCGAGGAGCTGTTCCGCCAGATCGGCCACCCGCGGCCGGGAGACGCCGCGGACGACCTCATCCTCGCGCGCGACGGCGCACTCGCCGGCGGCTACGTCGGCGACCCGATCGCCGCGGGCGCCGCCCTGCACCGGGCGCTCGACCGCATCCTCGGCGAGGTCTGACCGGCGCGACCAGCTGTGGGTCGCGACACGCCGTTATGCGACCCGAATAACGGCGCGTTGCGACCCACGTCTGCGCGGGCGGGCCGGGCAGGCGCGAGCTACTCCGAGACGCGGTCGAGGTCGAGCATCTGCGACCGCGTGAGGCGGATGCCCGCGGCGGCCATCAGCGCGTCGACCTGATCCGGCCGGCTGGCGCTGGCCACAGGTGCCGCGATCGTCCGCTTGGCGAGCAGCCAGGCGAGCGCGATGCTGGCGGGCGCCACGTGGTGCTCGGCCGCGATGCGGTCGAGGACGGCGAGCACGCGCTGGCCCCGACGGTTCACGTAGGCGGCGGCGCGGACGCTGCGCGCCCCGGCCGTCAGGTCGCCCTTGCTGCGGTACTTGCCGGTGAGGAAGCCGTTCGCCAGGGCGTAGTACGGCATCACCGCGAGCCCCTGCGCCGCCGCGACGATGCGCGGGGCGCTCTCGAACTCGCTGCGGTGCATCAGGTTGTACTGCGTCTGGATGGCGACGAACTTCGGCAAGCCCGACGATGCCAGGATGCGCGCCTCGATCAGGCGGTCCGCACTGAAGTTGGATGCGCCCAGGTACCGCACCTTGCCGCTCTCGATCAGCCACTCGGCCGTCGCCAGGCTGTCCTCCAGCGGAGTCTCCGGGTCGTCCTCGTGGAAGTAGAGCAGGTCGATGTGGTCGGTCTGCAGCCGCTCGAGGGACGCCTCGACCGCGCGGATCATGCTCACGGAGCCGAGGCCCGGGTTGTCGTGGTGCCGCCCAACCTTCGTCGCCACGACCATGCGGTCGCGGTTGCGGCGCTCGCGCATCCACTTGCCGATGAGCACCTCGCTGCGGCCGCCGACGTAGCTGTCGGCCGTGTCGATGAAGTCGCCGCCCAGTTCGGTGAAACGGTCGAGGATGGCGAGGGACGTGTCGCCGTCTGCTGTCCAGCCGAAGACGCTCGCGCCGAGCGACAGCGGGTACACCGCGAGGTCGCTCTCGCCGATGCGGCGGGGCGCGATGATCGACAGCGGGCCGGTGCTCGCGATTGCCGGGTCGACGTCGATAACGCCCGTCGGCGGCTCGGCGGAGCCGGCGCGCGGGTCGGCAGTGGCGCTGCTGCGGAGGCCGACGGTCTCGAGCAGGCGCAGGGGTAACAGCTGTGGCATGTCTCCCCCTCCCCCGCGACCTCCAACCGCCGCGTATGTCCGTTCCCCGCGAATCGATTGCCCTCGAATCGATTCGAGAACGGCGGATTCCCAATTGAACACTTGCAGCGTACGACATGCCTCCGACGTGCGAAGGACGAAACGGGTGAACCGTGGAGGAAAGCTAGGTCACAGTTTCATCACGAACGCCGGAGCACCGTCCGGGCGTGCGCGAGCACCGGTCCGTCGACCATCCGGCCCTCATGCCGGAACACTCCCCCGCCCGCGTTCTCGGCCGCCGCGAGCAGCTCGCGAGCAGCCTGTACCTCGGCCGGATCGGGCCGGTAGGCGGCCCGGATCGTCTCCACCTGACCGGGATGGATGCACGCCGTCGCCGCGAACCCGACGGCCACGGCGTCCTCCGCCTCGGCCGCGAGTCCGGCGAGGTCGGCGATGTCGAGGTGAACCGTGTCGACGGCGTCGATGGATGCGGCGCCCGCCGCCAGCAGCACCGCCGACCGCGCATGGCGGGCGACGTCGCGGTACCGTCCGTCGGGGTGCCTGCTCGACGTGCCGCCGAGCGAGGCGACGAGGTCTTCTGCGCCCCACATCAGCGCGATCACGCCGGGCGCGGCCGCCAGCGACGGCGCCGCGAGAACGCCGGCGGCCGTCTCGCAGAGAGCGATGACGGCGTAGTCGCGCAGCCCGTCGAGGTCGGCCGGCCGCTCGGCCTTGGGAAGCATCACCGCGCGGTACGGCGTCGCGGCGAGCGCCGACAGGTCGGCGTCGTGGTCGTCGGTCCCGGCCGGGTTGACCCGGACGATGACGCGCTCCGGATCCAGCTCCGACGCGACGAGCGCTTCCCGGGCGGCGGGCCGCGCGGCCGGGTCGACCGCATCCTCCAGGTCGAGGATCACCGCATCCGCCCGCTCGATCGCTTTGGCGTAGCGCTCCGGGCGGTCGGCGGGGCAGAACAGCAGCGCCGGCCCCCAGGGGAATGGGGCGTCGCTCACAGGATCTCGTCCGACCCGTCGCCTCCCGCTGCGCCCGGATCGGACGCGACCGGAGAGACGTCCCGACACCACACCATCACCTGACGCGTCGCCGTGGCGACGACGACCCCGTCCTGGTTGCGTCCGGTGTGCTCGAGCGTGACGATGCCCTGCCCCGGCCGGGAGGCGGAGAGCCGCTTCGCGAGCACGACGGTCTCCGAGTAGAGCGTGTCGCCGTGGTGCAGCGGATGCGGGAACGCGACCTCGCTGAACCCCAGGTTCGCGACGATCGTGCCCTGCGTCAGCTGGGTCACCGAGGCTCCGACGATCGTCGCCAGCGTGAACATGGAGTTCACCAGCCGCTCCCCGAAGGGCTGCCGGGCGGACCACGCGGCGTCCAGGTGCAGCGCCTGCGTGTTCATGGTCAGGGTCGTGAAGAGGACGTTGTCGGCCTCCGTCACCGTGCGCCCCGGCCGGTGCAGGTACCGCGTCTCCGGCTCGAACTCCTCGTAGTAGAGCCCCCGCTGCTCGATCTCCCTCATGCCGCCTCCTCCAGTTCCACGCGCAGCGGTGCGCCGGTCGCGGCGACCACGTCGTCCACGGTGACGCCCGCGGCGACTTCGCGGAGCACCAGCCCGTCGTCCGTGACGTCGATGACGGCCAGGTCGGTGATGATCCGGTCGACGCATCCCGTGCCGGTCAGCGGGAGGCTGCACTCGGTCACGATCTTGGGCCGGCCTTCGCGGTCGACATGCTCCATCATTACGATGAGCCGCTTGGCGCCGAAGACGAGGTCCATCGCGCCGCCCATCCCCTTCACCATCTTTCCGGGGATCATCCAGTTGGCGAGGTCGCCGCGCTCCGAGACCTCCATCGCGCCGAGGACGGCCAGGTCGACGTGTCCGCCGCGCACCATCCCGAACGACAGCGACGAGTCGAAGAAGGCGGCGCCGCGGTTCACCGTGACCGTCTCCTTGCCCGCGTTGATGAGGTCGGGCTCGACCGCGTCGTCGGCGGGATACGGGCCGACGCCGAGCACGCCGTTCTCCGAGTGCAGGATGACCTCGACACCCTCCGGGATGTAGTTCGGGATGAGCGTGGGCATGCCGATGCCGAGGTTGACGTATTGCCCGTTCTCCAGTTCGCGCGCCACCCGGGCGGCGAGTTCGGTGCGGCTGAGGCTCATCGTGCGCTCCCTTCGGCGACTGTGCGCCGTTCGATCCGCTTCTCGACGCCCGGCGCGTGCACGACCCGCTGGACGAAGATGCCGGGGCAGTGCACGGCGCCGGGATCGAGCTCGCCCGGCTCGACCAGCTCCTCCACCTCGGCGATGGTGACACGGCCGGCCATCGCGGCGAGCGGGTTGAAGTTCATCGCGGCGGCATGGAAGACGAGGTTGCCGTGCCGGTCGCCCTTCGCGGCGTGGACGAGGGCGAAGTCGGGGCGGAGGGACCGCTCCAGCACGTACTCGGCGTCGTCGAACGTCCGCACCTCCTTCGGCTCGCTCGCGACCGCGACGGAGCCGTCGGCGGCGTAGCGGCGCGGGAGGCCTCCCGTCGCGATCTGGGTGCCGACGCCGGCGGGCGTGAAGAACGCGGGGATGCCCGCGCCGCCCGCCCGCAGCTTCTCGGCGAGCGTTCCCTGCGGGGTGAGCTCGACCTCCAGCTCGCCGGAGAGGAACTGACGAGCGAACTCCTTGTTCTCGCCGACGTACGAGCTGATCATCTTGCGGATGCGGTGCTCGGCGAGAAGCAGCCCGAGGCCCCAGTCGTCGACGCCGCAGTTGTTGCTGACCACCTCGAGGTCGGTGGTCCCCGCATCGAGCATCGCCTGGATCAACGCGCTCGGGATGCCGCACAGGCCGAACCCGCCGACGGCGAGCGTACTGCCGTCCGGGATGTCGGCGACGGCCTCCGCGGCGCTTCCGACGGTCTTGTCGATCATGCGTCCTCCCCTTCGAGGGTCTCTCGCCATCAGCTCCTGAGTTTTTCCGGCGACACGCCGGGTGCTGCGCGGAAAAACTCAGGAGCTGTCGGCTGCGGATTCAGGTTAGGCGGAGAAGCCCAGGGCGCGCGAGATCACCATCAGCTGGACCTCGCTCGTGCCCTCGCCGATCTCCAGGATCTTCGAGTCGCGGTAGTGCCGCGCGACCGGGTTCTCGTTGAGGAAGCCGTAGCCGCCGAAGATCTGCGTGGCGTCGCGGGCGTTGTCCATCGCGGCCTCGCTGGAGACCAGCTTGGCGACGGAGGCCTCCATCTTGAACGGCTTGCCGGCCATCAGCTTGAAGCAGGCGTCGTAGTAGGCGAGCCGGGCGGTGTGGACCCGAGCCTGCATCCGCGCGATCTTGAAGGCGATGTACTGGTTGGATCCGATCGGCCGTCCGAACACGTTCCGGCTCTTGGCGTAGCGGATGGCCTCCTCCAGGCAGCCCTGCGCGGCACCCGTGCAGAGCGCGGCGAACGCCACCCGGCCCTCGTCGAGGGTCGCCACGAAGTTCGCGTAGCCGCGGCCGCGCTCCCCCAGCAGGTTCGCCTCGGGGACGCGCACGTCGGTGAGGGTCAACGGATGCGTGTCCGAGGTGTGCCAGCCGACCTTGTCGTACACGGGCTCCGCGACGAAGCCGGGGGTGCCGGTCGGGACGATGATCGCCGACAGCTCCTTCTTCATCGATCCGTCCGCGCGCCGCTCCTCACCGGTGACCGCCGTGATGGTGACCAGCCGCGTGATGTCCGAGCCGGAGTTGGTGATGAACTGCTTGGTGCCGTTGATCACCCACTCGCCGTCGCGCAGCTCGGCCGTGGTCTTCGTGCCGGACGCGTCGGAGCCCGCCTCGGCCTCGGTGAGCCCGAAACCGGCGAGCGCCTGGCCGCGGGCGAGCATCGGCAGCCACTGCTGCTTCTGCTCCTCGGTGCCGCTGCGGAAGATCGGCATGGCGCCCAGCCCGACACCGGCCTCCAGGGTGACGCCGATCGACTGGTCGACGCGTCCCAGCTGCTCCACGGCGAGGCAGAGGGAGAGGTAGTCCTTGCCCTGCCCGCCGTATTCGACCGGGAACGGGAGACCGAACAGGCCCATCCGGCCCATCTCGGCGATGATGTCGTACGGGAGGCTGCGCTTGGTGTCGTACTCGTAGGCGGCGGGCGCGACGACCGTGTCGGCGAAGTCGCGGACCTCGTCGCGGAGGCGGCGCTGCTCGTCGGTGAGCTGGAAGCCGGCGACATCGGTGTCGTCGGCTCCGGCGGCTCCGGCCGCGGGGCCGGTGGGGCGGGTCATCTGCATGGTCATGCGGGTCCTGTCTCTTGTGGTGACTATCGCTGTGCGGCGGCCGGTCGTGTCGGCGCCGCGTCCGCCGGTTGGGGCGGAACGTCGGAAGTGCTCGGGATGGGCAGGGTCGCGTCGGCAGCGTCGGCAGCGTCCGCCTCGTCGGCGTCGACGCGGGCGACGAGCTGATCGAGCCGCACGAGGTCGCCGGGGCCGACGTGCACCGCGACGACGCCGTCGACGGGCGCCACCAGGCGGTGCTCCATCTTCATCGCCTCGACCACGACGACCGTGTCGCCCGCGGCGACGCGCGCGCCGGTCTCGACCGGGACGGCGACGACGGTGCCGGGCATGGGCGAGCGGAGCTCGGGATGCGCCGCGAGCGTCCCGCGGTCGACCGCGGCCAGCCGCTCGGCGAGGCGCGTCGCGCGGTCGCGCAGCCGCAGCGGACGGGAGCGGCCCTCACGCGCCAGCCACACGGTGTCGCCGTCGCGCGCGATGTCGAAGCGGATGGTCTCTCCGTCGAGGTCGAGGAGGGCGACCGCGGGGCGGCCCGCCGCATCCGGTTCGCGCAGACGAAGGGAGGCGCGGCGGGCGTCGGGCGTCGACGTATCTGCTGCATCCCGAACCACGGTGACCATCGCATCCTCGACCGGTCCGCTGACGGACACCGCCACCCCGTCCACGTCGTACCGCACCGGTCGCGCCCGGCCGGGACGCCATCCCGTCGGCGCACCCCACACCGCGCCGACTCCCGCCGGCGGTTGTTGCCAGCGATCACGGTGCGCGAACAGCGCCGCCGCGATCAGCTCCGGCTCGGTCACCGGCGCGGGCGTCTGCTCGGCGAAGCGGCGGTCGATCAGGGTGGTGTCCATCCGTCCGGCCAGGACGTCGTCGTCGGAGACGAGCCCGACGAGCCACGCCAGGTTGGAGACCGCGCCGAGGATACTCGTGCCGGCGAGCGCGCCGCGCAGCCGGGCGAAGGCCTGGTCACGGTCCTCGCCCCAGGCGACGATCTTGGCGAGCATGGGGTCGTAGTCGGTGACGATCGGGATGCCCGCGACGATGCCGCTGTCGACCCGCACGCCGTCGCCCTCCGGCTCGCGCAGCGCCAGCACGTGGCCGGCCGCGGGAAGGAAACCGCGCTCCGGGTCCTCCGCGTAGACGCGGGCCTCGACGGCGTGGCCGTTCAGGCGCACGTCCTCCTGCGCGAACGACAGCGGCTCCCCCGCGGCGATCCGCAGCTGCTGCTCGACGAGATCCAGACCCGTCACCAGCTCGGTCACGGGATGCTCGACCTGCAGCCGGGTGTTCATCTCCATGAAGAAGAACTCGTCCGGCGCCTCGGCCGACACCAGGAACTCCACCGTGCCTGCGCCCACATAGCCGACGCTCTCGGCGACACGACAGGCGGCCTCGCCGATGCGCGCCCGGGTCACCTCATCCAGCAGTGGCGACGGCGCCTCCTCCACCACCTTCTGGTGACGGCGCTGCAGCGAGCACTCGCGCTCGCCCAGGTGCACGATCCCGCCGTGGCGGTCCGCGAGCACCTGCACCTCGATGTGGCGAGGGGAGGCGACCAGCCGCTCCAAGAACAGGGTGTCGTCGCCGAATGCGGCCGCGGCGACGCGTCGGGCCGCCCGCAGCGCCTCCGGGAGCTCGGCAGCGGAACGCACGGCCTGCATCCCCTTGCCCCCGCCGCCCGCCGACGGCTTCACCAGCACGGGGAACCCGATGCGCTCGGCGGCGGCGATCAGGTCGTCGTCGCCGAGGCCCGGCTCGGCGATCCCGGGGATCGTGGGAACGTCGTGCTCGGCGACCGCGTGCTTCGCCGTGATCTTGTCGCCCATGACCTCCAGCGCGTGGACGCCCGGGCCGACGAACACGATGCCCGCCGCCTCGCACGCCTCAGCGAGCGCCGGGTTCTCGGAGAGGAAGCCGTAGCCGGGGTGGACGGCCTCGGCGCCGGTGCGGCGGGCCGCATCCACGATCTGGTCGACATCCAGGTAGCTCTCGCGCGCGGCGGGCGGTCCGAGGCGCACGGCGACGTCGGCGAGCGCGACGTGCGGCGCATCGCGGTCGGCGTCGCTGTAGACCGCGACCGAGCGGATGCCCAGGCGCTGCAGGGTGCGGATGACGCGGCAGGCGATCTCGCCGCGGTTGGCGACGAGGACGGTGCGGAAGGGGGTGGTGGTCACGCGATCACATCCGGAAGAGCCCGAAGGCGGTGTCGGGCAGCGGCGAGCGGGAGACGACGTCGAGCGCCAAGCCCAGCACGGTGCGGGTCTCGGCGGGGTCGATCACCCCGTCGTCCCAGAGCCGGGCGGTCGAGTAGTACGGGTTGCCCTGCTCCTCGTACTGGGCGGCGATCGGGGCGCGAAACGCGGCCTCGTCGTCGGAGGACCACTCCTCGCCGCGCGCGTCCAGCTGGTCGCGCTTGACGGTGGCCAGAACGCTGGCCGCCTGCTGGCCGCCCATCACCGAGATGCGGGCGGCGGGCCACATCCACAGGAAGCGCGGCGAGTAGGCCCGGCCGCACATGGAGTAGTTGCCGGCGCCGAAGGACCCGCCGATCACCACGGTGAGCTTCGGCACGCGGGCAGTAGCGACGGCCGTGACCATCTTGGCGCCGTTCTTGGCGATCCCGCCCGCCTCGTAGTCGCGGCCGACCATGAAGCCGGAGATGTTCTGCAGGAAGAGCAGCGGGATGCCGCGCTGGTCGCACAGCTCGATGAAGTGCGCGCCCTTGAGGGCGGACTCGCTGAACAGCACGCCGTTGTTCGCGACGATGCCGACGGGATGCCCGTGGATGTGTGCGAAGCCGGTCACGAGTGTGGTGCCGTACTCCGGCTTGAACTCGTGGAAGCCGCTGCCGTCGACGATGCGCGCGATCACCTCGTGGACGTCGTAGGGCGCCTGCACGTCGACCGGGACGACCCCGTACAGCTCGGCCGGATCGGCCGCGGGCTCGACCGGCGCTTCGACCGCCCAGGCCGGCGCCGCGGGCGGCGGGAGCGTCGCGACGATGTCGCGCACGATGGCGAGCGCGTGCTCGTCGTCCTCCGCCAGGTGGTCGACCACGCCGGACGTACGGGCGTGCAGGTCGCCGCCGCCGAGCTCCTCCGCGCTGACGATCTCGCCGATGGCCGCCTTCACGAGCGGAGGACCGCCGAGGAAGATGGTGCCCTGGTTGCGGACGATCACCGTCTCGTCGCTCATCGCGGGCACGTAGGCGCCGCCGGCGGTGCACGAGCCGAGCACGGCGGCGATCTGCGGGATCTTCGCCGCGGAGAGCCGCGCCTGGTTGTAGAAGATGCGACCGAAGTGGTCGCGGTCCGGGAAGACCTCGTCCTGCATGGGCAGGAACGCTCCTCCCGAGTCGACCAGGTAGATGCAGGGCAGCCGGTTCTCCAGTGCCACCTCCTGCGCCCGCAGGTGCTTCTTGACCGTCATGGGGTAGTACGTCCCGCCTTTGACCGTCGCGTCGTTGCACACGACCATGACGTGGCGGCCCGCGACCAGGCCGATCCCGGCGATGACGCCGGCCGCCGGGCTCTCGTCGTCGTACATCCCGGTGGCGGCGAGCGGAGCCAGCTCGAGGAACGGGCTGCCCTCGTCGAGCAGGGCGTCGATGCGGTCGCGCGGCAGCAGCTTGCCACGGGCGACGTGACGCTCGCGGGCGCGCTCGGGGCCGCCGGCCGCCGCGACGGCCAGTCGCCGCCGCAGATCGGCGACGAGCTCGCGCTGGGCGGCGTCGTTCTGCTCGAACCGGGCGTCCGTCGCGGACGCCTCACTGGTCAGGGTCGGCATGCTGCTCCATATGTCGTCGTCGACATCCGGTTAGTGGTCACTAACTCGGTTTTTAGGTTAGTGTTCATTAACCGAAAAGTCCAGCGTCGCCGACCGGGCGGCCCGACCCCATCGAGGACGATGACCCAGCCGAGTCCCGCCGCTCCCCTCGAGCGGCCGACGCAGCGCAGCCAGGCCAAGGCCGACCGGCGTGCCGCGCTGCTCGAGTCCGCAGCGACGCTCTTCGCCGAGCGCGGCTTCAACGGCGTCTCGATCGAAGACCTCGGGGCGGCCGTCGGCGTGAGCGGCCCGGCGGTGTACCGTCACTTCTCCTCCAAGCAGGCCGTGCTGTCGGCGCTCCTGATCGGGGTGAGCGAGCGTCTGCTCGCAGGCGGTCAGGCGGTCGAGCAGGCTGCGGCGGATGCGGCGACGGCCCTGCGGTCGCTGATCGGCTTCCACATCGACTTCGCCCTCGGAGAGCCCGACACCATCCGCGTGCAGGACCGCGACCTCGACTCGCTCGACGATGCTGCCCGCCGCCAGGTCCGCCGGCTCCAGCGCCGTTACGTGGAGGTGTGGATGGGCGTGCTCGGCACCCTGCACCCCGCCCTCGCCGACGACGAGCTGCGCGTGCGCGTGCAGGCCACGTTCGGCCTCCTGAACTCGACGCCGCACACCGCGCGCGTAGGCGCCCTACAGGTCGCGCCCGGCGTCGTGCGCCCCGTCCTCGAGCGCATGGCGTGGGCCGCCCTCACCTCCCCCTGACTGACATTCGTGCCGAATGTGCGTTCAGCGGCGCGCTTTCCGCACATTCAGCACGAATCCTCGGAGGAGGAGCTGGAGTCAGCGCGCGGGACGCAGCGTCAGGGTCTGGTCGGCCGCCTTCTTCACCGCGGCGGGGGTGAACGGCCACGGGCGCGTCTTCCCCACCGCCCACAGGTCGGTCTGGTCGGTGTAGTGCGCGTCGAACGCGTGACCGGATGCTCCCGTGAGGTTGATCCACGTGCTCTTGTCGAAGTCGGAGAGGTCCACCACCATCCGCATCGACGGCACGCGCTGCACCGCGAACCCGACGGTCGCATCCCAGCCCGCCGCATCCACGACGCTACTGCCGCCGCCCACGTGCCAGGGCCCGCGGTTCAGCAGCGCCTCGATGGGGGCGATGCCCGACTCCCCCAGGCTCGCGTTCTTCAGCGTGAGCGTGTGGAGGCGGTCCCAGCGCCACGACGACACGTCGCCGCCCAGCTGGTGGGCGGTCTCCTTCCACGCCTGACCGGCGGCGTAGGCGATCATCGAGTCGCGGTCGGACGTGCCGAGGTCCGAGTCCGCCCACCACGACGACTCCGGCTGCCCGAGCAGGGAGGCGACGACGGTGAACCAGCGGTCGCCGCCGGTCGGCGCGGTGGCCGCCGGGATCTTGCGGGCGAACATGTCGTGGAGCAGCTCCCGCCAGAACACCGCGAAGTAGGCGGCGGCCGCGCTGTCCGCATCGTCGCGGTAGTCCCAGTCGGCGAGCAGCCGGGCGGCCTGCTGCACGTCGGCGGACGCATCCGGCTTCTCGGCGACCGCGCGGATCACCGGGACGAGGTTCGCCGCGTTCGCGTCGTAGGTGTCCGCCTGGATGTCCGACATGTCCTTCGACGTCAGCTTCTTCCCCTGCGCCATCAGGGCGCTCAGGCGCACCTCGATCTGGTTGGCGCGGTACCCCTGGTCCCAGTCCGCCGTGATCAGCCGCGGGAAACCCGGCCCGACGGCGGCGTTGTTCGCTGTGACGATGTATCCGGCCGGCGGGTCGAACACCGACGGCAGCTCCTCGAACGGGATGGTGCCCGTCCAGCCGTACCCGCTGCTCCAGCCGGGCATCGGCATCGTCCCGTCGCCACCCGAGCGGACCGGGATGAGACCGGGCGCCTGGTAGCCGATGTTGCCGTCCACGTCGGCGTAGACCAGGTTCTGCGACGGAACCTGGAACTGCTGCGCCGCCGCCCGGAAGCTCGGCCAGTCGCGGGCGGTGTCGAAGGCGAAGATCGCGTTCGCGGTCGTGCCGGGGGTCAGCGCCGTCCACGCCAGCGACAGCTGGAACTGCTGCGCGGGCACACCGAGCTTGCCCGCCTGGTCCTTCGCGATCACGGCGTACGCATCGCCGATGTCCGTCACGATCGGCCCGTGCCGGGTCGACCGGACGGTGATCGTCACGTCCTTACCGCCGGCGACGCGGATGCGCTCCGTGCGCTTCTCGAGCGGCACCTGCCGGCCGTCGTACTCGTACGTGTCGCCGGTGACCTTCTCGACGAACAGGTCGGCGACGTCCGGACCCAGGTTGGTGAAGCCCCAGGAGATGCGGTCGTTGTGGCCGATGATGATGCCCGGGAAGCCGGAGAAGCTGAAGCCGGACACGTCGAACGGACACTCCGGCCCCACCGTCGTGCAGTGCAAGCCCATCTGGTACCAGACCGACGGCAGGGCGGCGCCGAGGTGCGGGTCGTTGGCGAGGAGCGGCTTGCCGCTGGCGGTGTGCGCCCCGCCGATCACCCACGAGTTGGATCCGATGCCGTCGCCGGCCGGACCCATCAGCTGCGGCAGGGAGTCGACACTCGCGGCCACCTGCTCCAGCTGCGACGCGTATGCGGTCGGCGCCGGCGCGGAGGCGTCCGCAGAGGACTGGTCCGCGGCTCCCGCGGCACCCGCTTCGGCATCCGGCGTGACGGTCCGCGGATTCCCGCCGCCGAGGTCGGTGATCGTCGGGTGGCCCGTGTACGGGTAGCCGGGATGGAGTTCCGCGACCTGCTCCGGCTTCAGCTTGGTCGCCAGCAGCGCGCGGTCGATCTCGTCCTCGAGGTTCGACCGGAGGTCCCATGCCATCGCCTTCAGCCACGCGATCGAGTCCGCGGGCGTCCAGGGCTCCGGCTTATAGGACGGATTCTGCAGGCCGAGGATGGCGTACTCCAGCGACAGCCCCGCGCCCGACCGCTGCTTGAGGTAGGCGTTCACGCCATCCGCGTAGTCCTGGTAGTACCGCAACGATGTCGGATCGAGCAGCTTCACCTCCTGCTCGGCGACGCGACGCCAGCCGAGCGTGCGAATGAAGGTGTCGGTCGGCACCTGGCTCGCGCCGAACATCTCCGACAGCCGGCCCGCGGTGACGTGACGGCGGAAGTCCATCTCCCAGAAGCGGTCCTGCGCGTGCACGTACCCCTGCGCGCGGAAGAGATCGTCGGCGGTGGATGCGGACAGCTGCGGCACGCCGGCGTCGTCGCGGTACACCGTGACCGGCTTCGTGAGGCCCGGGACATCCACCGACCCGGCGGTCTGCGGGAACGAGCGCGTGATCGTCCACACGCCGATGCCCCCGGCGACGACGACCAGCACCAGGAGGACGGCGAGCACGCCGCCGATCACCCTCAGGACCCGATGGTGCCGCCTCAGTCGGGGGGTGTCGTCGCCCACGTCGCTCCTTCGTCGGCCGGTACCGCCGTCTCTGAAGGAGCGTATCCCTCCGAGATGACGTCGAGTCGTGGATGCGGCTCAGCGGCCGAGATCGCGCTCCGGCGAGCCGACGTACAGCTGCTGCGGGCGGCCGATCTTCGTCTGCGGGTCGAGGTTCATCTCGCGCCAGTGCGCGATCCAGCCCGGCAGGCGGCCGATCGCGAAGAGCACGGTGAACATCCGCGTCGGGAAGCCCATCGCCTTGTAGATGACGCCCGTGTAGAAGTCGACGTTCGGGTACAGCTTGCGGTCGACGAAGTACTGGTCGGCCAGCGCGACCTCTTCCAGCTCCTTCGCGATGTCGAGGAGCGGATCGTGCACGCCGAGCGCCTCGAGCACCTCGTCGGCAGACTGCTTCACGAGCTTGGCGCGGGGGTCGAAGTTCTTGTAGACGCGGTGACCGAAGCCCATCAGCTTGACGCCGGACTCCTTGTTCTTGACGCGCTCGACGAACTTCTGGACGCTCTCGCCCGAGTCACGGATGCCGGCGAGCATCTGCAGAACGGCCTCGTTCGCTCCGCCGTGCAGCGGGCCGTAGAGGGCGTTGATGCCGGCGGAGACGGAGGCGAACAGGTTGGCCTGCGTCGACCCGACCAGACGGACGGTCGAGGTGGACGCGTTCTGCTCGTGGTCCTCGTGCAGGATGAGCAGGCGCTCGAGCGCCCGCGACAGCACCGGGTTCACCTCGTACGGCTCCGCGAGGGTGCCGAAGTTGAGGCGCAGGAAGTTGTCCACGAAGCTCAGCGAGTTGTCCGGGTACAGGAATGCCTGGCCCAGGCTCTTCTTGTGCGCATAGGCGGCGATCACCGGGAGCTTCGCGAGAAGACGGATGGTCGAGAGCTCGATCTGCTCCGGGTCGTGGACGCTCAGCGAGTCCTGGTAGAAGGTCGACAGCGCCGACACCGCGCTCGACAGCACCGACATCGGGTGCGCGTCGTGCGGGAGGGCGTCGAAGAAGCGGCGCAGGTCCTCGTGCAGCAGGGTGTGCCGGCGGATGCGCTCGTCGAACTCCGCGAGCTCCGACGTCGACGGCAGCTCGCCGTGGATGAGCAGCCACGCCACCTCGAGGAACGTGGAGTTCTCGGCGAGCTGCTCGATCGGGTAGCCGCGGTAGCGCAGGATGCCCTGCTCGCCGTCGATGTACGTGATCGACGAGCGCGTGGCGGCGGTGTTCACGAAGCCGTAGTCCAGGCTGGTCAGCCCGGTCTGCTTCGTCAGCGTCGAGAAGTCGATGCTCGAGGCCCCGTCGACGCTCGGCCGGATCGGGAACTCGGCGACACCGCCCGGATAGGTCAGAGAGGCCGTCGCGAGTTCGGCCTCCGCTACGGCCTTCTCGGTGCCAGTGCTCTCGGTGCCGAGTCCGCTCACAACGCCTCCTGGTGGGTTAGTCGCCCATATGGGTGGTCAAAGGTGCGCGCCGATCGTGGCAGCGCTGCCCGGCGCCGTCCGCTCGACAGGCCGTGCCGGTACAGCCTAACGAACGCCGGCGACAACTGCGGCATCGGGCAAAGGGGCCGGCGACCCGTTAGAGGTTGTCTCCAAACGCCCGTAGCCGCTCCGCCGCCGCGGCCACCCGCTCGTCGGTCGCCGTGAGCGACAGGCGCACGTGCTCCGGGTAGAAGTCGCCGTAGAAGTGGCCGGGGCCGGCGAGGATGCCGAGGTCGGCGAGCCGTCCGATGCTCTCCCAGGCGTCGCGTCCCTCCGTCGCCCACAGGTAGAGGCCGCCCTCGCTGCGGTCGATGCAGAAGCCCGCGGCCTCGAGCGCCGGCTTCAGCAGGTCGCGACGGGAGCGGTACAGCGCCTTCTGCGCCTCCACGTGCCGCTCGTCGCCGAGCGCGGTGACCATCGCGGCCTGCAGCGGCGCCGGCAGCATGAGGCCGGCGTGCTTCCTGACGTTGACGAGCCGCCCGATGATGGCGCTGCACCCCGCGACGAACGCCGCGCGGTAACCGGCGAGGTTCGACTGCTTGCTGAGGGAGTAGACCGCGAGGACGTTGCGGCGGTCCTGCCCGATGACCCGCGGGTCGAGGATGCTCGGAACGCGCTCCGCATCCCACGGCGCCTCCCAGCCCAGCTCGGCGTAGCACTCGTCGCTGGCGATGTAGGCGCCCAGCTCGCGGGCGCGGGCGACGGCCGCGCGCAGCTCCTCGACCGAGAGGATGCGGCCGTCCGGGTTGCCCGGCGAGTTCAGCCAGATCAAGCGCGTTCCCTCCGGCCATTCGGCCGGGTCGTCGCTCGCGACGGCGGTCGCGCCGGCCATCGCCGCGCCGATCGCGTACGTCGGGTACGCGGCGCGCGGATGCACCACGATGTCGCCGTCGCCGAGTCCGAGCATGAACGGCAGCAGGGCGACGAGCTCCTTCGAGCCGATGGTCGGCAGCACGTTCTCGACCGTCAGCCCGCGGACGCCCCGCCGGCGGTGGAACCAGTCGACGATCGCCTCCCGCAGGGCGGGCGTCCCGACCGTCTGCGGGTACGCGTGCGCGTCCGTCGCGCTGGCGAGGGCCTCGCGGATGAGGTCCGGCGTCGGGTCGACCGGCGAGCCGATCGACAGGTCGACAAGACCGTCCGCATGCGCCCGCGCCCGCTCGGCATACGGCGCCATCTGATCCCAGGGGTAGTCCGGGAGCTCCTGCAGCGCCACGTCAGCGCTCCTTCGCCGGCGCGGCCATCGATGCCGTCATCGGTGCGCCGAGGCTCAGTGCGCCTGCGGCGGCAGCGCGGCGATCAGCGGGTGGTCCTTGGAGATCACACCCACCTTCGACGCTCCGCCGGGCGAGCCGATGTCGTCGAAGAACTCCACGTTCGCGCGGTAGTAGTCCTTCCACTCCTCGGGCAGGTCGTCCTCGTAGTAAATCGCCTCGACCGGGCAGACCGGCTCGCAGGCGCCGCAGTCGACGCACTCGTCGGGGTGGATGTACAGCGACCGTTCGCCCTCGTAGATGCAGTCGACCGGACACTCGTCGATACAGGCCCTGTCCTTCACATCGACGCACGGGAGAGCGATGACATAGGTCACAGTGGATCGGATCCCTTCAGGTGGAGCTGTCCCTCTAGCTTAGGCCGTCGCGGGCCGGCTGCCGGGTCTTCACATCGGGCCAGGCGATCACGATCGCCGCGATCAGGATGGGCCCTGCGAGCCACACCTGTCCGGCGAGGTCGTTCTGGATGAGCACGGAGCCGCCCGCGCTCTGCTGCGCGAACAGGAGGATGACGGCGATGCAGCCCAGCGCCGCGAGCAGCGCGGGCAGCCGGCTGTGCCCGAGCAGACGCAGGCCCACGAGCAGGGCCGTGAACGCGAGAAGCGAGCCGATCAGCCCGAGCGGGATCGGGATCCCCCAGGTCACCGAGTACTGGTGGGCGACCGTCCCGATCGCCCCGAAGACCGCTCCCGCCAGCACGAGGAGGATGGCGCTGACGATCCGGCTGAGCATCCTCGCATCCTATCTGGACACATCCAGGACGGTGCTCTACGCTCGATTCAGTAAGGTTAGCCTTACCAATCATGAACCCCTCCCCCGACGAAGGTCACCTGTGCTCGCGAACTACCTGATCGGCCTCCGCGAAGGCCTCGAGATGGCGCTCATCGTCACCATCCTGGTGGCCTACGTGGTGAAGCTGGGCCGCACCGAGGTGCTGTCCAAGCTCTGGATCGGCGTGGGCATCGCGCTCATCGTCCCGCTCGGGATCGGCGCCGTCCTCACCTGGGGCCCCTACGGCATGAGCTTCCAGGCGCAGGAGATCCTCGGCGGCTCCCTGTCGCTCGTTGCGGTCGGGTTCGTCACCTGGATGGTGTTCTGGATGGGCAAGACCGCCCGCAGCATGAAGTCCACCCTCCAGAACCGGCTCGACTCCGCGCTCGTCGGCGCCGGCTGGGGCGTCGTGCTGCTCGCCATGCTGAGCGTCGGACGCGAAGGCATCGAGACCTCGCTCTTCGTCTGGGCGACCGTCGCGAGCACCGGGGGCAGCTGGGAGCCGGCCGTCGGCGCCCTCCTCGGCATCGCCACCGCCGCGGTCATCGGCTTCCTGCTCTACCGCGGAATGGTCAAGATCAACCTCGGCAAGTTCTTCACCTGGACCGGCGCCTTCCTCATCCTCGTCGCCGCCGGCGTGCTCGCCTACGGGCTCGGAGACCTGCAGGAGGCCGGCCTGCTCCCCGGCGGAGGCGTCCACGCGTACGACATCAGCCGCGCGATCCCCGCCTCCAGCTGGTACGGCACCCTGGCCGCCGGCATCCTCAACTTCAACCCGTCGCCGACCGCACTGCAGGTCGCGGCCTGGTTCATCTACCTCGCGGTGGTCGGCTACTTCTACATCCGGCAGCACCGTTCCGCCGCACGACCCGCGCCGACGGCCCCGGCCGCGGCTTCGGCGCCGCACGCGCCGATCGCGTCGTGACCCCCTCTTCTTGACCCCTCACTGCACCACAAGAGAAAGAACAGCACACCCATGCCTCGACAGCGCCCGGTGACCACCCGCACGCTCGCCTCCCGCTCGACCCTACGCCGCCTCACGGCCGTCGCCGGATCCCTCGCGGGGACCGCCGCCCTGGCCGCCGCGCTCACCGGCTGCGTCCCGAACCAGGCCACCGCCTCGGACGAGGCCATCGCGGTCACCCTGAGCGACGACAAGTGCACGGTGTCCACCAACACCGCGAAGGCCGGACCGATCACCTTCCAGGTGACCAACACGGGCACCGACGTGAACGAGTTCGAGCTGCTGGCCACCGACAAGCTGCGCATCGTCGGCGAGAAGGAGAACATCGGCCCGGGCACGACCGTCAACTACGTGGTCCAGCTCCCTGAGGGCGACTACTTCTCGGCCTGCCGCAAGGGGATGGTGGGCGAGCCGGCGCACGTCGCCAAATTCACCGTCACCCCGGGCACCGGCAAGACGGTCTCGCAGAGCGAGAGCAAGCAGGTCGCCCAGGCCGTCGCCAACTACACCGGCTACGTGAAGGACCAGTCCGGTGCGCTGCTGACCGCGACGAAGACCTTCGCCACCGCCTACGCTGGCGGCGATGACACGGCCGCCCGCGCGCAGTACGCAGCGGCCCGCTCCTTCTACGAGCGCATCGAGCCGACCGCCGAGCAGTTCGGCGACCTCGACCCCGCCCTCGACCTGCGCGAGGCCGACCTGGCCGAGGGCCAGGAGTGGACCGGCTGGCACCGCATCGAGAAGGACCTGTGGGCTCCCGCCGGGTACACGCCGTCCGACGCCGCAACGCGCACGCAGCTCGCCGACAAGCTCGTGACCGACACCCAGCGCCTGTACGACCTCGTCCACGCGAAGGACTTCACGCTCACCATCGACCAGATCTCCAACGGCGCCATCGGCCTGATGGAGGAGGTCGCCGGGTCGAAGATCACGGGCGAGGAGGAGGCCTTCTCGCACACGGACCTGCAGGACTTCCAGGCCAACCTCGAGGGCGCCCAGGTGGCCTACGGCGTCGTCCGCGACATCGCCGAGCAGAAGGGCAGCAACGGCAAGGACGTCGTCGCGAAGCTCGACGGCGAGTTCACGACCATCGAGAAGACGCTGGCCCAGTACCGCTCAGGCGACGGCTTCGTCAGCTACACGGAGCTCAGCACCGAGCAGGTCAAGGAGCTCTCCGACCAGGTCAACGCGCTCAGCGAACCGCTCAGCCACCTGACCTCGATCATCGTCAAGTAGGGCGCGTGACCGAGAACCACCACGACGCCGAGCGCCCGGAGGCCGACCAGGTCACCGGGCGCTCCGGCCTGTCCCGTCGAGGGATGCTCGGCCTCGCGGGCGCGACGGTCGGCGCCGGGCTCGTCGGCATCGGCGCGGGTGTCGCGGCCGACCGTGTCGTGGTCGGCGCGACCGCTGCCTCCGCCACGACGTACCCGTTCTACGGCGCCCACCAGGCCGGCATCACCACACCTGCGCAGGACCGCCTCCACTTCGCCGCCTTCGACACCTCCCCGGGCCTCGACCGGGACGGGCTGATCGAGCTGCTGCACGACTGGACGGCCGCCGCCGCGCGGATGACGCAGGGGCGTCCCGCCGGCAAGTACGGCCCAGCATCCGGACCGATGGACGCCCCGCCGGACGACACCGGCGAGGCGCTCGACCTGCCGCCCGGCGGCCTGACGCTCACCTTCGGCTTCGGTCCGACGCTGTTCCGCACGGCGAGCGGCGAAGACCGGTTCGGGATCGCCTCCCGCCGCCCGGAGGCCCTTGTGGACCTGCCCCGGTTCCCCGGCGACGCTCTGCAGGAGTCGATCACCGGCGGCGACCTGTGCGTGCAGGCGTGCAGCGACGACCCGCAGGTGGCTGTGCACGCCATCCGCAACCTCTCCCGCATCGCCTTCGGGCGCGCGGCGATCCGCTGGTCGCAGCTCGGCTTCGGCCGCACGTCGTCGACCTCCCGAGCCCAGGTGACCCCGCGCAACCTGTTCGGCTTCAAGGACGGCACAGCCAACATCAAGTCCGAGGACCAGACCGTGGTCGAAGACCAGGTGTGGGCCTCCGGGAGCGACGGCGCCGGGTGGATGGCCGGGGGCTCCTATCTCGTCGCCCGCAAGATCCGCATGGTCATCGAGACCTGGGACCGCCAGCAGCTCGGCGAGCAGGAGCGCATCATCGGCCGCGACAAGGGCGAGGGGGCGCCGCTCTCCGGCGGCACCGAGTTCAGCGACCCCAACTTCCTGGCGCTGGCGAAGGACGGCGGCACGAAGATCGACCCCGACTCGCACGTGCGGCTCGCGCATCCCACGATGAACAGCGGCGCGCAGCTGCTCCGTCGCGGCTACAACTTCGTCGACGGCAACGACGAGCTGGGTCGCCTCAACGCCGGGCTGTTCTTCATCGCGTTCCAGCGGGATCCGCGGAAGCAGTTCATCCCGATCCAGCAGCGCCTGGCGCAGAACGACCTGATGAACGAGTACGTCCGCCACGTCGGCTCCGGCGTGTTCGCGGTGCCGCCCGGTGCGAAAGAGGGCTCGTACGTGGGAGCCGGGCTCTTCGCCTAGCTTCTTCGCCTAGCCGGCCGACGGCGTCGGGCTCGGCGTGCCGCCCTTCGACACCGAGTAGTTGGCGACCCAGCCGTTGCTTCCCGCGTCCGTCACCACGACGAGCACGCCGTACGTGCCGTTGCTGAACGTCCCGGTGCCGCCGCCGTTCGGGCCGCGGGTGCCGAACTGGCCGGTGAACCCGGCGTCGGTGAGCTGCTTCTCGATGGCGGTGTAGGCGTCGCCGTTCTCGACCTTGACGGTCACGTTCCACACCTTGTCGGCGCCGGAACCGAGGCCGGCGCCGAACACGACGTCGCCGTCGGCGAGCGGGACCTCCTTCGGGAAGTCCGCCGGGACGGATTTGCCGCCCAGGTCGACGTTGCCGCCCGAGACATCCTTCACGACGCCCTGGAAGCTGCACGCGGTCAGCGCGGGGGCGGCGCCCAGGAGCAGGACGGCAGCGAGGGGCAGGGCGACGAGGCGGCGTTTCATGCATCCATTCTCCCGGATGACCGACCAGCCCTGGCTAGGCAGTGCCGTCAGCGGCCATCCAGAGGACGCAACACGCCGTTCTGGCTGAGCCAGAACGGCGTGTTGCGACCCCTCGGTAAGCGGGCAGGTCAGACGGCTGCGGCGTCCTGGCGCTTGAGGCGGGCGGCGGCGCGACCGCGGGCGGTCGCATCCAGCTCGACCTTGCGGATGCGCACGGCCTCCGGCGTCACCTCGACGCATTCGTCGTCGCGGGCGAACTCCAGCGACTCCTCGAGGGTCAGCTGACGGCTCGGCGTCATCGACTCGAACGTGTCGGCCGTGGAGGAGCGCATGTTGGTGAGCTTCTTCTCCTTGGTGATGTTCACGTCCATGTCGTCCGCGCGCGAGTTCTCGCCGATGACCATGCCCTCGTAGACCTCCTCCGTGGGGTTCACGAAGAACGTCATGCGCTCCTGGAGCGCGATGATGGCGAACGGCGTCACGACGCCGGCGCGGTCGGCCACGATCGAGCCGTTGCTGCGGGTCACGATGTGACCGGCCCACTCGTCGTAGCCGTGCGAGATCGCGTTCGCGATGCCCGTGCCGCGGGTGGTGGTGAGGAACTCGGTGCGGAAGCCGATCAGACCGCGCGACGGAACGATGAACTCCATGCGGACCCAGCCGGTGCCGTGGTTCGCCATGTTCTCCATGCGGCCCTTGCGGGCGGCGAGCAGCTGCGTGATCGCACCCAGGTACTCCTCGGGGGCGTCGATGGTCAGGTGCTCGAACGGCTCGTACGTCTTGCCGTCGATCTTCTTGGTGACCACCTGCGGCTTGCCGACGGTGAGCTCGTAGCCCTCGCGGCGCATCTGCTCGACGAGGATGGCCAGCGCCAGCTCACCGCGGCCCTGCACCTCCCACGCGTCGGGACGGCCGATGTCGAGGACGCGGAGCGAGACGTTACCGACCAGCTCGCGGTCGAGGCGGTCCTTCACCATGCGCGCGGTCAGCTTGTGACCCTTCACCTTGCCGACCAGCGGCGAGGTGTTCGTGCCGATGGTCATCGAGATCGCGGGCTCGTCGACGTGGATCGCGGGAAGGGGTCGCACGTCGTCCGGGTCGGCCAGCGTGTCACCGATCATGATGTCGGCGAAACCGGCGACGGCGACGATGTCGCCCGGGCCGGCGGACTCGGCCGGGTAGCGGTCGAGCGCCTTGGTGATCAGCAGCTCGGTCACGCGGACGTTGTGCACGTCGCCGTCGTGACGGACCCAGGCGACGGTCTGGCCCTTCTTCAGGGTGCCGTTGAAGATGCGGAGCAGCGCGAGGCGGCCGAGGAACGGCGACGCGTCGAGGTTGGTCACGTGCGCCTGCAGCGGGGCCTCGGGGTCGTAGCTCGGCGCCGGAATGTGCTCCAGGATCGCCTCGAACAGCGGCTCGAGGTCGTCGTTGTCAGGCAGCTCGCCGTTCGCCGGCTTGTTGCGGCTCGCAGCGCCGGCGCGACCGGACGCGTAGACGACGGGGACGTCGAGGATCGCGTCCAGGTCGAGGTCCGGGACGTCGTCCGAGAGGTCGCTCGCGAGGCCGAGCAGGAGGTCCTGGCTCTCGCCGACGACCTCGTCGATGCGGGCGTCACCGCGGTCGGTCTTGTTGACCGCGAGGATGACGGGGAGCTTCGCCTCGAGCGCCTTGCGCAGCACGAAACGGGTCTGGGGCAGCGGGCCCTCGGACGCATCCACCAGCAGGACGACGCCGTCGACCATGGAGAGGCCGCGCTCGACCTCGCCGCCGAAGTCGGCGTGGCCCGGGGTGTCGATCACGTTGATGGTGATCGGGCCGTTCGGGGCGTGCTTGCCCTTGTACGAGATCGCCGTGTTCTTGGCGAGGATGGTGATGCCCTTTTCGCGCTCGAGCTCGTTCGAGTCCATCGCGCGCTCCTCGACGTGCGCGTGCGCGTCGAAGGAGTTCGTCTGCTTGAGCATGGCGTCGACCAGCGTGGTCTTGCCGTGGTCGACGTGGGCGACGATCGCGACATTTCGCAGATCATCGCGGCGGGCGACGGCGTTCTCGGACATGCGTACAGACTCGACTCTCGTCAGAAGGAAGAAGGGGAACGGTCCATTCTATCGTGGATCCGCCCCCCTTCTCCTGTGTCCGCTGTCAGCGAGCCCTTCAGCCCTGCGAAACGGAGGACATTCGCGCGGTCACCGCCGCCCGCACCTCCCATTCGTGCGCAGCAGGGGCGTGTCTTTCCGGATCTCCACCGTTTGCCGTGGTCGCGGCCCGTGCAGGGTTTCCTCCGCCGCAGACGCCAAGAGGGCCGGTCCTGTTGGACCGACCCTCCCCTGTGTCGTCGAGCGGCTCAGAGCCCCTGGGCGACCGGCGGCTCCGGCGCCGGAGGCTCCTCGACGATCGTCGGGGCGGGCGCGGTGTCGTCGGAACCGGCGGCGAGCAGCTCCAGGCGCAGGGCGCGACGGGCGCGCTGCTGCTCCGGGTCCGGAAGCGGCACGGCGGCGAGCAGTCGCTGCGTGTACGCCTCCTTCGGGTAGCGGAGTATCTCGTCGCGCGTGCCCACCTCGACCAGGCGGCCGTGGTGCATCACCGCGATGCGGTCGGCGAGCACGTCGATGACGGCGAGGTCGTGGGTGATGAACAGGCAGGCGAAGTTCATCTCCTTCTGGAGGGTCTGCATCAGCTGCAGCACGCGCGCCTGCACCGACACGTCCAGCGCGCTCGTCGGCTCGTCGGCGATGAGCACCTGCGGCTTCAGCGACAGGGCGCGGGCGATGCCGACGCGCTGCTTCTGGCCGCCCGACAGCTCGTGCGGGAACCGGCTGCGGTAGGCGCGCGGAAGCTCGACGCTGTCGAGCAGGCGGTCGACCTCCTTCGAGAGCTCCGCGCCCTTGAGGTTCTTCGCGAGGCGCAGCGGCTCGGCGATGGAGTCGGAGATCTGGAGGCGCGGGTTCAGCGACGACGACGGGTCCTGGAACACGATGCCGACGTTACGGTGCAGCTTGCGGATCTCGTCCCGGCTCGGGCTGCTGATGTCCTGCCCGGCGACGACGAGCTGACCCGAGTGGATGGGAAGCAGGCCGATCGCGGCGCGGCCCAGGGTCGTCTTGCCGGAGCCCGACTCGCCCACGAGGCCGACGACCTCGCCCTCGTGGATCTTCAGGTCGATGTCGCTCGCCGCGCGGAACGCGGGCACGCGGCCGTGCTTCGGATACTCGATCGCGACGTTGCGGAAGTCGACGACGACCTCGCGCTTGTCCATCTCGGCCTTCTCGTGCTCGGCCTGCGCCGCCCGCTCGTTGGCGCGGATGCGCTCGGTGAACGACGCATCCGGGTTCTCCGTGCCGGCGGCGAGGGCGGCCGTCGTGTCGATCTCCTCGTCCTCGCGCTGGCCGAGGTGCGGAACGGCGTCGAGCAGGGCGATCGTGTACGGGTGCTTCGGCTCGGCGAAGACCTCCGCCACCGTCCCCGACTCGACGATGTCGCCCTTGCGCATCACGACGATGTTGTCCGCGAGGTCGGCGACAACGCCCATGTCGTGCGTGATCAGCAGGATCGCGCTGTCGAGACGGTCGCGAAGGCTGCGCAGCAGCTCCAGGATCTCGGCCTGGACCGTCACGTCGAGCGCGGTGGTCGGCTCGTCGGCGATCAGCAGCTTCGGGTCGCACGAGATCGACTGGGCGATCATCGCGCGCTGGCGCTGGCCGCCGGAGAGCTGGTGCGGGTACGAATTGAACGCCTTCTTCGGGTCGGGCAGCTCGACCATGGCGAGCAGTTCGAGCGCACGCTCCTTGGCCTCGTGCGGCGACATCCCGAAGTGGATGCGCAGGGTCTCGACGATCTGGAAGCCGACCGTGTACACGGGGTTCAGCGCCGTCATCGGCTCCTGGAAGATCACGGCGACCTGACGACCGCGCACGCGCCGCATCTGCGGCTGGCTGAGGCCGGTCAGCTCGCGGCCGTCCAGCTTGATGGAGCCGCGGACGCGCGAGTTCTTCGGCAGGAGGTCGAGGATCGCCATCGAGCTCGCACTCTTGCCCGAACCGGACTCACCCACGATCGCGAGCACTTCGCCCGCCTTGATCTGGTAGTTCAGGTTCTTCGCGGCGGGCACCCAGACGCCGTCCACACCGAAGTCGACGGAGAGGTCGTTCACCTCGAGGACGGGGCCGCCGGCCTGCGCCGTCGCCCGGACCGGGTTGGTCTCGGTCATGATTCGTGGTTCCTTTCGGGGGCGTTCCGGCGGGATGAGAGCATGGACCCATGCCCTACGTCTCTCCCGCCGAACGCGAGGTTTTCGTGTCCCGGTTCAACCGGGTCCTTGCCGTTCTGATCTGGGCGGCCGCTGCCGCCCTGACCATGGGCCTGCTGTTCAGCGTCCACGACGCCCGGCTGCTCTACATCGTGCCGGGCGCGCTGTTCGCGTTCGTCGCGTGGGCGATGCTCTGGCGTCCGCAGCTGACGGTCGCCGACGAGGGCATCACGGTCGTCAATGTCACGCGCACCGTCCGCATCCCGTGGGAGGCGCTGATCGCGGTGGACACCAAGTACGCCCTGACGCTGTACACCCCGGGCCGCAAGATCCCGGTGTGGGCCGCTCCCGCGCCCGGCACCGGAAGCACGCTCCGCGCAACCCGCAACGAGACGAAGGGCCGCATCGGCCGCCCGCGCGTCGAGGACAGCGTGCGCCGCCCCGGCGACCTGCTGGGCACCGAGTCCGGCGCGGCGGCCGAGGTCGTGCGCCGCCGCTGGGGCATGCTGCAGGATGCGGGCGCCATCGACGCGGGTCGTGCCGACGAGACGCCGGTCACGGTGCGCTGGCACCTGGTCGAACTCGCGGTGCTGGTGCTCCTGCTCGCGGGCACCGTCGCCGCGCTGCTCCTGGCCTGAACCGGCCGGGAGCAGCGCGACGCGGGCGGGCGTCACAGCACGTCCTCCGCGAGGGCCGCTCCGGTCTTCGGGCTCCGGCCGTCGCCTTCACCCTCCTCCGGCTCCTGCTCCCGCATCTTGCGGAGGTTGAACCGGCGGTGGCGCGGGTCGAACGCGTCGCGCAGGCCGTCGCCGACGAAGTTGACGAGCAGCGCGAGCGTCACGATGAACGCACCGGGCCACCAGAACAGCCACGGCCGTGTCTGGAACGCGGACTGGTTCGAGCTGATCAGGAGGCCGAGCGAGACGTCCGGCGGACGGATGCCGTAGCCGAGGTAGGACAACGCGGTCTCGAGCAGGATGGCCGAGGCCATGATCAGCGTCGAGGCCACGATGACGACGCCGATGGCGTTCGGCAGGATGTGCTTGAAGATGATGCGCGCGTCCGAGGCGCCGGCCACGCGGGCCGCCTCCACGAACTCCCGCTCGCGCAGGGAGAGGAACTCACCGCGAACCAGACGGGCGATGCCCATCCAGGAGAAGAACCCGAGCATCAACGCCAGGAAGAACGCGCCGAGACCGCCGAACGCGTGACCGACGACCGAGCCGATGACCAGCGCCGGGATGACGATGAACACGTCGGTGATGCGCATCAGGATCGCGTCGACCACGCCGCGGAAGTAGCCCGCGACGGCGCCCACGACGACACCCACGACGCTCGCGATGAGTCCGAGGACCACCATGACGAGGATCGAGTTCTGGATGCCGCGCATCGTCAGGGCGAAGTAGTCCTTGCCGATGCGGTCCTGGCCGAACGGGTGCTCCCAGGTCGGGGAGCCCTGCTGCACCTGGTCGTTCAGCTCGGTGTAGTTGTACTTCCACCAGCCGGGGATCGGACCCAGCCCGATCGCCGAGATCGAGAACAGCAGGATCAGGATGAACAGGATGGCGCTGGCGACGGCGACCTTGTTGGAGAGGAACCGCTTCCAGACGAGCTTCCCCTGGCTGACGGGCGGGGCGCTGGGCGCCTGCAGCTCATCGGCGATACGTGTGTCGTTGACGGACATTTATCGGACCCTCACTCTCGGGTCGAGTGCGGCGTACGCGAGGTCTGCCAGGAAGTTGAACAGGATGGCCATGGCCGCGATCACGAGGAAGTACGCCATGACGGGGTTAAGGTCGCCGCGGCTGAGGCCGAGGTTGAACAGCGAGCCCATGCCCGGGATGGCGAACACGCGCTCCGTGATGACCGCACCACCGAGCAGCGCTCCCACGTCGAAGGCGACGAGGGTCGTGATCGGGATGAGCATGTTGCGGAAGGCGTGACGCACGACGACGGTCCGCTCCGGCAGGCCCTTGGCGCGCGCGGTGCGGATGAAGTCCTGGTTGAGCACCTCGAGCATCCCGGCACGCGAGTAGCGGGTGTAGGACGCGAACGAGATGAGCAGCAGGGCGATCGTCGGCAGCACCAGGTGCGTGAACGTGTCGAGGCCGGTGACCCACATATCGCCCTCGAGGCCCGGGGTCGAGGAGCCGACGGTCGCGATGGGGCGGCCGTTGGTGTCCTGGAAGTACTGCGGCCACGCCTGCATGAAGCGGTCGACGATGATCAGGAAGCCCGAGACGATCGTGACGATCACCGAGATCCGCATGTTCTGGCCGCGGTCGTAGCCTCCGACGAACCAGCCGATCGCGAGGCTCACGATGATGGCCACGATCGCCAGGATGATGATCGTGCCGATGGTGGAGACGTCGAAGAGCGGCTGGAGCGCGAAGTAGCAGACCAGGCTGATCGCGCCCGCGATGGCCGCCGAGATGAGCGCCCGCCGATTCTGCAGTCCCGAGATGAGCGCCGTGGCGCCGATCACGGTCGCGGCGATCAGCAGGATCATCACCACCGGGCCGAGGCCCGGCATGAGGAACCAGTTCATCGCCGACATGAGCAGCAGGACGCCCGCCGTCGCGACACCCGAGATGACGAAGGTCAGCAGACGCCGCCTCCGGTCACCGCCGATCAGCGACTGCCAGATGAGTCCGGCCACCAGCCCGATCAGCACGGCCACCCACCAGGGGATGGTCGGGTGCGCGAGGAAGTTGTTGAAGCCGATCGCGACGAACTCCTTGAGCAGAACCGCCACGAGGAACGCAGGAAGCGAGTACAGGAAGAAGCTGAGGAACGTGACGACGTTGTCGAGTCCGCTGTACTGCCGCAGGGCGGTGACGATGCCGATGGTGACACCGAGGAGGATCGCGAGGATGAGGGCGAACGTGACCAGCTGCACCGTCGACCCGAGGGCCTGCGGGAGGATGTCGGTCACCTTCGCGTTGGAGACGGTGGACCCCAGGTCGCAGGCGTTGGCGAACGGGATGAGGCACTTGGCCGCACCGCCCAGCCAGAGCAGCCAGCGCAGCGGCGGCGCGACGTCGAGCTGCAGGAGCTGGATGCGCGCGTTGATGAGCTGCGTCTTATTGGGGGAATTGCTGCCTCGGAGATCCTGGAGCGGGTCGGCGCTATAGGCGACCAGCATGTACATCAGGAACGAGGCGGCGATGATGATGAGCACTGAGACCAGAAGGCGTCTCAGGATGAAACTCGCCATAGGTTCAAAACCTTCACTGACAGGACGCGCCGATCGGGGGTGCGGCGGAGGGGGGTTTGCCGCCAGGCGCGTATCTCACGGGGCGGACGGATCACGTCCACCGACTACATGATACGGGGCGCCGGCCGGAACCGACGCCCCGCCGCAGTAAGAGTGCCCGGGGTTCACCCGGGCACTCTCACTTGCGGAGCTGTTACTTCTTGGAGGACTTGACCGACCACTCCCAGAAGTTCCAGAACGGACCGGACTGTCCGCCGTTGTACTTGACGCCGTCAACCCGCGAGGTGGTCGCGAAGACACCCGGGAGCTGGAACAGCGGCAGACCGTAGCCGTCGGTGAAGGTCTGCTTGTCGATCTGGTACTCGATCTTCGTCAGCTCATCCTTGTCCAGGGTGGTCTGCGACTTGAGGGCCAGGTCGTTGGTGCCGGTGTAGCGGTTGTAGTTTCCGCCACCCTGCGAGGCGAACACCTGCGGCAGCTGCGTGGTGCCTGCACCCGGGCTGATCCAGCCGAAGAGCGAGGCGTCGTAGTCGCCACCCGGGAGCAGCTTGCTCCAGTCGGGCGAGCCGGCGTCGACGACCTTGATGCCGGCCTTCGCGGCCGAGGCCGAGATCGACTGGAACTCGTCGACACGGTTCGGGTTGTTCGTGTTGTAGAGGATGCGCACGGTCGGGGTGGCACCGGCGAGCAGCTGCTTGGCGCCCTCGATGTCGACCTTGTCGTACTTGTCAGATCCGTTCTGCTTGACGCTGCCCTCGTACTGCTCCTGGTTCGGCAGGAAGATCTGCGAGTTCAGGACCTTCGCCTTCGAGTCGACCGGCGTGACGATCGAGTCGAGGATCTGCTGACGCGGGATCGTCTTGAGGAACGCCTCGCGGACCTTCTCGTCCTTGAACACCGGCGAGCCGAAGTTCAGGTCGAGGTGGTCGTACGACGCCTGAGCACCGGTGAGGATCTTGGCGCTGGTCTGCTTGAGCGCGGTGATCGTGTCGGCGGACGCCTGCGGGTTGATGATGTCGACCTCACCGTTCTGGAGAGCGGTGACCTGGGCGTTCGCGTCCGGGATGATGCGGAACACGATCTTGTCCACGTTCGGCTTCAGACCGCCGGCGTAGTACTTGTTCGGCGTCATCGTGAGCGACTGGCCGGGGGTCCACGACGAGACGACGAACGGGCCGGAGGAGACCAGCAGGTCCTTGTCGGTCGGGAACGCGGTCACGTCGTAGCCGGTGTTGACGAACTCCGCCGCCTTCTTCAGCGTCGGGTCGGCCGGAGCCGGGTTCGCCGGGTCGCCCTTGGGCAGGCCCTTCAGCAGCTTCGTCAGGTCGGCGGCCGAGGAGAGGCCCGCCTTCTTGGCGACGATGTGCGCGGGCTGCGCGATCGGGTTGACGAGCTCCCAGTCCACGTACGGCGTCGCGTACTTGAGGGTGATCGTGCGGTTGTCGTTGCTGACCGTCGGGAAGTCGGTCGCGTCGATGCCCGCGGTCGAGCCCGCGATCTGGAAGTACTGCGTGCCGCTGGTGACGTTGCCGTCATCGTCGAACTTCGCCGAGTCGTAGTGGCCGGAGGCGATGGCCCACGCGAGGATCATGTCATCGGCGGTGACGGGCTCGCCGTCAGACCACTTGTCGTCCTTGTTCAGGGTGTACTTGACGGTCAGCGGGTCGTCCGAGGTCTTCTCGAACGTGCCGAACTTGTCGTCGTGGACGATCTTGTAGTTGTTGTCGATGTACTGGAAACCGGTCCCGTACGAGCCGTTGAGGTATCCGACCTGGCCGTTGGTGTCCAGGTTGCCCTGCGGCGTCTGCGAGTTGAACGAGGTGAAGTCGTTCACGACCGCCACCGTCACGGTGCCGCCCTTGGCAGCGGACGAGGTGCTGGTGCTCCCGGACGTGGTGCAGGCCGACAGCGCGAGTGCTGCGACGCCTGCGACGGCGACCGCGCTGACCGCGAACCTGCCCTTTCTTCCGTTGATGTGCAATGTTCCTCCTGTGCGAAGTGTGCGTCGGAACGGGCATGCGAGAAGCCTGGTCCGCGCGGGATAAGAATGACCCTAGGTATCGCTGCCAGTGATTGCAAAACAGCGCGGGAAAACGTTACAGAGTGGTAACTCAGTCGGAGGATTCGTGCACGATGCGCACAAAAACGGTGGATTTGATCGTGCAATGCAACGATTGAATGGTTTGCGGTCCGGGCTGGCAGGATGCCGGTATGGCTGACGCGCTGACCTGGGCCGGAGAGACCCCCGTGGAGCGCGCCGCGCGCCCCCGCCTCTGGTGGGAGGTCGCGATCGTGCTCGGCCTGTCGCTCGGCCAGTCGGCGATCTACTCCATCGTCACCATCATCGACCGTGCGACTCAGAGTACGCCCCTGGCGGACCAGAAGGCGGAGGTGAACCCCGCCCAGTCGAGCCGGGAGGTCTTCGACTTCCTGTACCAGGTGCTCGGCAATCTGTTCCCGCTGTTCGCCGTCGCCCTGGTGATCTACCTGCTCTGGCAGCCGCAGCGCAGCGGCTTCCGTCGCATCGGCTTCGACCTCACGCGTCCCGCCCGCGACCTCGGCGGCGGGGCGCTGCTGTTCCTCGTGATCGGCATCCCCGGCATCCTCTTCTACGCCCTCACCCGGCTGCTCGGGATCACGGTCACGGTGGAGGCGTCGACGCTCGACGCGCACTGGTGGACGGTGCCGGTGCTCATCCTCGCCGCGCTTCGTGCCGCGCTCCAGGAGGAGGTCATCATCGTCGGCTACCTCTTCACACGCCTGCGCCAGCTGGGCTGGGGAACGTGGTCGATCATCCTGGGCGCCGCGGTGCTGCGCGGCAGCTACCACCTGTACCAGGGCTTCGGCCCGTTCGTCGGCAACGCGATCATGGGCATCGTCTTCGGCTGGTGCTACACCCGCTGGGGCCGCGTGATGCCGCTCGTCGTCGCCCACACGATCATCGACATCGTCTCGTTCGTCGGCTATCCCCTCGCCGTCGCCCTCTTCCCCCACATCTTCGCCTGACCCCCGCCGTCGAGTCCGCAAGCTTTGCACGGAATCGCGGGGCGAAGCGTGCAAAGTTTGCGGACTCGACGGTGGGGGTGAAGGGCGGAGGCGGTTAGGGGTGGGTCAGGCGAAGGCCTCGGGCGGCGGGCAGGCGCAGAAGAGGTTGCGGTCGCCGTAGGCCTGGTCGATGCGGCGCACCGGGGGCCAGTACTTGTTCCGGACGAGAGCGGGGACCGGGTAGACCGCCTGCTCCCGCGAGTACGGGTGCGTCCAGTCGGACGAGACCGCCGACTCCGCGGTGTGCGGCGCGTTCCGCAGGGGGTTGTCGTCCGACGGCCAGTCCCCCGCCGCGACGGCGTCGGCCTCCTCGCGGATCGCGATCATCGCGGCCACGAAGCGGTCGAGCTCGGCGAGGTCCTCGCTCTCGGTCGGCTCCACCATCAGGGTGCCGGCGACGGGGAATGACATCGTCGGCGCGTGGAAGCCGTAGTCGATGAGCCGCTTGGCGACGTCGTCGACCGTGACCCCGGTGCGCTCGGTCAGCGGGCGCAGGTCGAGGATGCACTCGTGCGCGACGAGGCCGTCCTCCCCCGCGTAGAGCACCGGGAAGTGCTCCCGCAGCCGCGCAGCGACGTAGTTGGCCGACAGAACGGCCGCTCCCGTCGCATCCTTCAGGCCTTCTGCGCCCATCATCCGGACGTACGCCCAGCTGATCGGCAGGATGCTCGGGCTGCCGTACGGGGCCGCCGAGACCGGCGCTCCGCCGTGCTCGACGCGGCCGCCGCCCGCGATCGGGTGCGTCGCGTCCTGCGCGAGCGGGTGGCCGGGCAGGAACGGCGCGAGGTGCGCTTTGGCCGCGACCGGACCGACACCCGGGCCGCCGCCGCCGTGCGGGATGCAGAAGGTCTTGTGCAGGTTGAGGTGGCTGACGTCGCCGCCGAAGTCGCCGAACCGGGCGTAGCCGAGCAGCGCGTTGAGATTGGCGCCGTCCACGTACACCTGGCCGCCGGCGTCGTGCACGGCTTGGGTGATCGCGACGACCTCGTGCTCGTACACGCCGTGCGTCGACGGGTAGGTGATCATCAGAGCGGCGAGGGTGTCGGCGTGCTCGGCGATCTTGGCGCGCAGGTCGTCGAGGTCGACGTTGCCGAGCTCGTCCGTCGCCACGACGACGACGCTCATGCCGGCGAGCACCGCGGAGGCCGCGTTCGTGCCGTGCGCGGACTGCGGGATGAGGCACACGGTGCGCTGCAGGTCGCCGCGCGACCGGTGGTACCCGCGGATCGCGAGCAGTCCGGCGAGCTCGCCCTGGCTGCCGGCGTTCGGCTGCAGCGAGACGGTGTCGTACCCCGTGACGTCGGCGAGCCACTCTTCCAGCTGGTCGATGAGCTCCAGCGAGCCGGCCACGTCGGCGGCCGGAGCGAAGGGATGCAGCGCAGCGAACTCCGGCCAGGTCACGGCCTCCATCTCGGTCGCCGCGTTGAGCTTCATGGTGCACGACCCGAGCGGGATCATGCCGCGGTCGAGGGCGTAGTCGCGGTCCTGCAGCAGGCGCAGGTAGCGCATCATCGCGGTCTCGGAGTGGTGCGTGTTGAACACCGGGTGGCTGAGGTACTCGGACTCGCGCGCGAGCACCGGGTCGTAGGACGCCTCGCCGGAGAGCGTGAGCGCCGGGACGCCGTCGACCGTGCCGCCGAGCACCTCGATGAGGTCGCCGAGCGGGAAGTCGCCGTCGCGGAGGTCCTCCGCCGACTCCTCGTCGATGCTCAGCGAGACGAGACCGGCGTCGGTCGCGTGCAACAGGAGGCCGCGGTCGTGCGCGCGGGCGACGACGGTGGCCGCGTCGTCCACCTCGACCTGCAGCGTGTCGAAGAACGAGCGCGACACGACCTCGACACCGGATGCGCGGAGCGCCTGGGCGACGGCGGCCGTCGTCAGGTGCACCTGGCGACCGATCGCGCGAAGCCCGGCAGGGCCGTGGTAGACGGCGTACATCGCCGCCATGACGGCGAGGAGCACCTGCGCGGTGCAGATGTTCGAGGTCGCCTTCTCGCGGCGGATGTGCTGCTCGCGGGTCTGCAGCGTGAGCCGGTAGGCGGGCTTCCCGACCGCATCCTGCGACACTCCGACCAGACGGCCGGGGAGCTGCCGCTCGAGGCCCTTGCGGACCGCCATGTAGCCGGCGTGCGGGCCGCCGAACCCCATCGGGACGCCGAAGCGCTGGCTCGTGCCGACCGCGACATCCGCTCCGAGCTCGCCGGGGGCGCGCAGCTGGGTGAGGGCGAGCAGGTCGGCGGCGGCGACGATGACGGCCCCCGCCTCCTTCGCCGTGCGGATGACGGCGCTCGGATCCCACACGCGCCCGGAGGCGCCCGGGTACTGCACGAACAAGCCGAAGGCGTCGCTCAACTCCGGGGCATCCGCCGGGAGGCTCGCCAGGTCGAGCACGACCAGCTCGATGCCGACCGCGTCCGCCCGGTTGCGCAGCAGCGCCAGCGTCTGCGGGAACGTGTCGACGTCGACGACGAAACGCGGCGACTTCGCCTTGGATGCGCGGCGCGCCAACAGCATCCCCTCGACGACCGCAGTCCCCTCGTCGAGCATCGATGCGTTCGCCGTGTCGAGGCCCGTGAGGTCGGAGACCATGGTCTGGAAGTTGATCAGCGCCTCCAGCCGGCCCTGCGAGATCTCCGGCTGGTACGGCGTGTACGCGGTGTACCAGCCCGGGTTCTCGAGCACGTTCCGCTTGATCACCGCGGGCGTGATCGTGCCGTAGTAGCCGAGGCCGATCAGGCTGCGGTTGACGGTGTTGCGGGCGGCCAGCGCGCGCAGCTCGCGGAGGGCGGCGCGCTCGCTCAGCGGAGCCGGAAGCACGGACTCGCGCCCGGCGTCCACGCGGATGGAGTCGGGGACGGCCGCGAGGACGAGGTCCTCCACGGAGGCCCACTCGCGGGAGGCGGCCGCGCCAATCGCGGACAGCATGGTGCTCTGCGCGTCGCCGTCGGTGCCGATGTGACGCGCTGGGAAGAGGTCGGTCATGTGAGGTGGGGGAACCTTACTCGCCGGTCAGGGCGGCGTACTCGTCGTAGCTCAGGAGGTTGTCGGGCAGCTCGGTGAAGCGGACCTTCACCAGCCAGCCCTCGCCGAACGGGTCGGAGTTGACGAGTTCGGGGGCGTCGACCACGGCACTGTTGGCCTCGGCGACGGTGCCGTTCACCGGGGCGAACAGCTCGCCGACCGACTTGGTCGACTCGATCTCGCCGACCACGCGGCCGGCGGTGACGTCGCTGCCCTCCTCGGGCAGCTCCACGAACACGACGTCACCGAGCTTCTCGGCCGCGTAGGCCGTGATGCCGACGGTCGCGACGTCGCCATCGACCAGGAGCCACTCGTGCTCGGGCGTGTACTTCAGGTCTCGTTCTGCGGCCATGGCTAGCGCTTCTTTCTGCTGTAGAAGGGGAGGGCGGTGACGGTGAACGGGAGGCGGGTGCCTCGCACATCCACCTGGAGCACGGTGTTCTCACGGGCGAAGCGGGGGGCGACGTAGGCCATCGCGATGGGCATGCCCAGCGTCGGGGAGAGCGCGCCGGAGGTGACGACGCCGACCTCGGCGTCGTCACCGGTCGTATCGTCGTGCGCGAAGACCGGGTAGCCGGCGCGGGCAGCGCGCTTGCCCTCCCCGGCGAGGCCGACGAGCACACGGGCCTCCGGGTCCGGCCCCTCCTCGCTGGCGGCGCGGCCGACGAAGTCGGTGTCCTTCGCGAGGTTGACGACCCGGCCGAGTCCCGCCTGCGCCGGCATCGTGTCGAGGCCGAGCTCGTGGCCGTACAGCGGCATCCCGGCCTCGAGGCGCAGGGTGTCGCGGCTGGCGAGGCCGGCGGGGACGAGGCCCTGATCGGCTCCCGCCTCGAGCAGGGCATCCCACAGGGCGCGCGCGTTGTCCGGCGCGAGGTAGAGCTCGAAGCCGTCTTCGCCGGTGTAGCCGGTGCGAGCGATGAGCACGGGATGCGTCTCGAACTCGGCCGGGAGCGACCAGTAGTACTTGAGGGCCGAGAGGCGCTCCCCGAAGTCGGAGCCGCCGAGCGCCCCGGCGTCGGCCGACAGGCCCGGCGTCGCGAGCAGGATGGAGAGGGCGGCCGGACCCTGCACGGCGATCAGGGCGATGTCGTCGGACTCGTCGAAGACCTCGACGTCGAACGGCGCGGTCCGGTCGCGCAGCTCGGCGGCCACCGCATCCCGGTTCGACGCGTTCGCGACCACCATGTAGCGGTCGTCGCCGGTGCGGTACACGACGAGGTCGTCGACGATGCCGCCGGAGCGGGAGAGCAGGAGGCTGTACTTCGCCTGGTCGACGTTGAGGGCGGAGAGCTTGCCTGCGAGCGCATAGTCGAGCGCCTGACCGGCCTCCGGGCCGAGGAGCACGATCTCGCCCATGTGCGACAGGTCGAACAGGCCGGCGGCGGTGCGCACGGCGTGGTGCTCGGCGAGATCGGAGGAGTACCGGACCGGCATCTGCCAGCCGGCGAAGTCGGTGAAGGAGGCGCCGGCCGCCGTATGGGCGTCGTGGAGCGGGGAGGTGCGCTCGGCGTTCGTACCGTCTGGCGTGCTCTGCGAGGTCATGAGTTCTCCGATCGCCGGCCGTCGGCCGGGGGCTGCGGGGGCGTCGCCGCTCCCGGGAAGAACTCCCCCTCTGTCATCCGGCCTGAGAGTTTCACCTCGCCTCCCTGAGGGATGCGCGGCTTTCACCGTGGGCGAGGACGGCGGGCGCCATCCTGCTTTTCAGAGTGGCCAGTCCGATGCGGTACGCGTACCTGAGAGATTGTCGGGGAGGATTGCTCCTTCGGTGTCGCGCTCGCGCGACTCTCCCGCATCGACCTCGTTGGCCCGGTATTCGGTTGTCCGGCCAGCATATCCGCTCCCGCCGTCCCGTGCGCACGCGAAGATTTGCGCCAAATCTCGGTAATGCGCCCGTCATAACAGAGATTTGGCGCAAATCTCAGCGTGTAGGGAGGCGTTTGGCGTTCTGGTCGAGATGACACTAAGATGATCAGCACGTTAGAGTCAAGTTGACCTTTAGGTGACGGGAGCGGCCATGACGGCACGGCACGAACGCGCGAGTGCGATCCTCGCCGTGTCGACGGTCATCTTCGCCCTGCGCACCGACGACGAGACCGGCGGCGTCCCGCAGGTGTGGCTGCCGCTCGTGCGCCGAATCCGCGAACCGTTCGAGGGACGCTGGGCCCTGCCGGGCGGACCGCTGCGGGTCGGCGAGGACCTCCCCTACGCCGCTGCCCGCACGCTCAACGACACCACCGGCCTGACGCCCAGCTACCTGGAGCAGCTGTACGCCTTCGGCGACGCCGACCGCTCCCCCGGCGCCGAGCGCGTCGTCTCCGTCGTCTACTGGGCACTCGTCCGCAGCGAGGAGGCCGAGCGCGCCAGCGTCGGCGAGAACGTTCGCTGGTTCCCCGCCGACGACCTGCCCGAGCTCGCCTTCGACCACAACGTGATCGTCGAGTACGCCCTCTGGCGCCTTCGCACGAAGATGGAGTACTCCCGCATCGCCCACGCGTTCCTCGGCGAGCGCTTCACGCTGGCCCAGCTGCGCGGGGTGCACGAGGCCGTGCTCGGCCGCGCCCTCGACCCGGCCAACTTCCGCCGCACGATCGAGTCCTCCGGGGCCGTCGTCGCCACCGACGAGTACCTCACCGGCACGCCGCACCGTCCGCCGCGGCTGTACCGCTACAACGACCAGATCGACCTCGCCGACGCGGGGCCGCTCCCCCGCCAGCAGCATCCGTTCGAAGGAAGAAACGCATGACCATCGCTTCGGTCGACACCACCATCCGGCTCATCGCGTCGGGGCAGCTCGACGGCGACACCTGCACCCCCGACCTGGTGGAGGCGCCGTGGACGTTCGACAGCGCGACGCCCTCCTACGGGCCCGGCGCGTCGCTCGGCGACCCCATCCCGGCGAACGCCCCTCGGCAGGGCGAGCTGCCGGAGGAGTACCGCACCGCCACGGCCCAGGAGCTCGGCGACCGCATCCGCGCCGCCAAGGAGACCCTCGGCGACCGCGTCGCGGTGATGGGCCACTTCTATCAGCGCGACGAGGTCGTCCAGTACGCCGACTTCGTGGGCGACTCCTTCCAGCTCGCCAACGCGGCCAAGGCCCGGCCGGAGGCGGAGGCGATCGTGTTCTGCGGCGTCCACTTCATGGCCGAGACGGCCGACATCGTGTCGCGTCCCGAGCAGCGGGTCATCCTCCCCAACCTCGCCGCCGGCTGCTCGATGGCCGACATGGCCGACCTCGACTCGGTCGAGGAGTGCTGGGAGCAGCTGGAGGAGCTGTACGGCACCGAGCCGGACGCCGACGGCCGCGTCCCCGTCATCCCGGTCACCTACATGAACTCGTCCGCCGCCCTGAAGGCCTTCTGCGGCGAGCACGGCGGCATCGTCTGCACCTCGTCGAACGCGGCGACCGTGCTGGAGTGGGCGTTCGAGCGGGGGCAGCGCGTGCTGTTCTTCCCCGACCAGCACCTGGGCCGCAACACGGCGAAGGCCATGGGCATCCCGGTCGAGCGGATGCCGCTGTGGAACCCGCGCAAGGCGTGGGGCGGGACGGACGCCGAGACGCTGCAGGACGCCCAGGTCATCCTGTGGCACGGCTTCTGCTCGGTGCACAAGCGCTTCACGGTCGGCCAGATCGAGCACGCGCGCGCCGAGTTCCCCGGCGTCCGAGTGATCGTGCACCCCGAGTGCCCGATGGATGTGGTGGATGCGGCCGACGAGTACGGCTCCACCGACTACATCGTCAAGGCGATCCAGGCGGCGCCCGCAGGCTCCACCTTCGCGATCGGCACCGAGATCAACCTGGTGCAGCGGCTGGCGGCGCAGTTCCCGCAGCACACGATCTTCTGCCTCGACGCGGTGGTGTGCCCGTGCTCGACGATGTACCGCATCCACCCCGGGTATCTCGCCTGGGTGCTGGAGGGGCTCGTCCGCGGCGAGGTGCTCAACCAGGTGACCGTTCCCGCGTCCGTCGCGGAGCCCGCGCGGGTGGCGCTCGAGCGGATGCTGGCGGCGCGGCCCGACACCACGATGGCGGCCTGACATGAGCCGTGTGGTCGTGGTCGGGAGCGGCATCGCGGGGCTGACCGCGGCGCTGCGAGCGCACACGCTCGGCCATGACGTCACGGTCGTGACCAAGTCGTCGTCCGTCGCCTCCGGAAGCACGCCGTACGCCCAGGGCGGCATCGCGGCGGCGCTCTTCCCCGACGATTCGGTGGAGGCGCACGTCGCCGACACCCTCCGCGCGGGGGCCGGGCTCAACGTCCGCGAAGCGGTGGAGGCGCTCTGCTCCGACGGCCCCGACCGCGTCCGCGAGCTGATCGCCCGCGGCGCGGCGTTCGACCGCGACGGCGACACGCTCGCCCGCGGCCTCGAGGCCGCCCACTCCTCCGCCCGCGTGCTGCACGCCGGAGGGGATGCGACCGGCGCCGAGCTGGAGCGGGCGCTGGTCGCCGCGGTGACGGCGGCGCGCATCCCGGTCGTCGGGGGCGCGTTCCTCCGCGACGTCATCGTCGAGGACGGCCGGGCCGCCGGGGTGTCGCTGTGGGTCGACGGCGAGGCACTCACCATCGACGCCGACGCGGTGCTGCTGGCCACGGGAGGCTGGGGCCAGCTGTACGCGCACACCACCAACCCGTCGGTCGCGACGGGTGACGGAGTGGCGGCGGCCTGGCGCGCCGGGGCGATGCTCGCCGATCTGGAGTTCACGCAGTTCCATCCCACCGCGCTGTACGCGGGCGATGGCGCGGCGGGCGACGCGGGCGCAGGCGCGTTCCTCGTCTCCGAGGCCGTGCGCGGCGAAGGCGCGGTCCTGCGGAACGCCGCCGGCGAGCGCTTCATGCTCGACGCCCACCCCGACGCCGAGCTCGCGCCCCGCGACGTCGTCGCCCGCGGCATCGCGGTCGAGATGGCCGCGCAGGGCGGTCGCCCCGTGCTGCTCGACGCGACGGCGCTCGGCGCAGCGTTCCTCGCCCGGCGGTTCCCGACGATCGACGCCGCCTCGCGCGCCGCCGGCCACGACTGGGCCCGGCGTCCACTTCCTGTCACCCCGGCCGCGCACTACGCGATGGGCGGCGTCGCGACGGACACCGAGGGGCGCACCAGCGTCCCCGGCCTGTTCGCCGTCGGCGAGGTCGCCTGCACCGGGGCGCACGGCGGCAACCGGCTCGCCTCCAACTCCCTGCTCGAAGGTCTGGTGTTCGCCCATCGGGCGGCCGGGGCGATCGATGCTCCGTGGGCCGAGCCTCCCGTGTGGACGCAACGCGCGGTGCGGGTGGAGGCGGACGCCGCACGATCTGTCGCGGCCGGCTCGCCGCATCCCGTTCTCCGCACCTTCGACCGCGACCGGTTGCGCGCGCTGATGTGGGAGGCCGCCGGCGTGCACCGCGACGGGGCACGCCTCGCCGCGGCCTCCGACGAGCTCGCCGCCACCGCGATGCCCGACGCCAATGCCGGGGCGAGGTCCGGAGAGGATGCGAACCTCCTCACCCTCGCCCGTCTCGTCGTCGCCGCGGCGCTCGCCCGCGAAGAGTCGCGCGGGGCGCACTTCCGCTCCGACTTCCCGCTCGCCGGCTCCGGCGAGCCAGCCCACACCGTCCTGCTCCCCCAGCCGACCCGTCTCGAGGTTCCCGCAGCATGCTGACCCGCCAGCTCATCCACACCGCCGTCCAGGCCGCCCTCGTCGAGGACGCCCCCTGGGGCGACGTGACCAGCCAGCTGCTCATCCCCGAGACGGCTCGCGCGACCGCGCGCCTGGTGGGCCGCGAGCCGGGCACCTTCGCGGGCGGCGAGGTGTTCGCGGCCGCGATGACGCTGACCGATCCGGCGATCGCCGTGAACGTGCACGTCGCCGACGGCGCGACGTTCGCGGCCGGGGATGCGCTCGCGACGGTCGAGGGACCGGCCCGCTCGGTGCTCCAGGCCGAGCGCGTCGCCCTCAACTTCGTCCAGCGCATGAGCGGCATCGCAACGCTCACGGCCGCGTTCGTCGCCGAGGTCGCCGGCACCTCCGCCCGCATCGTGGACACGCGGAAGACCACCCCGGGCCTGCGCGCGTTCGAGCGGCACGCCGTCCGCGCCGGCGGCGGCCACAACCACCGCTACTCCCTCTCGGACGCGGTCATGGCGAAGGACAACCACCTCGCCGTCCTCACCGCGCAGACCGGCCTGTCGGTGACGGATGCGCTGCTGCGGGTGCGCGAACAGCTCTCGCACACCACGCACCTGGAGGTCGAGGTCGACCGCATCGACCAGATCGCGCCGGTGCTCGCGGCCGGGGTGGACACGATCATGCTCGACAACTTCACCCTCGACGAGCTGCGCGAAGGCGTCGCCCTTGTCGGCGGACGGGCCATCGTGGAGGCCAGCGGCAACGTCAGCCTCCCCACCGTCCGCGCGATCGCGGAGACCGGCGTCGACGTGATCTCGTCCGGCGCGCTCACCCACAGCGTCCGCTCGCTCGACCTCGGACTGGACGTGGTGGTGGAGTGATCTACCTCGACGCGGCCGCCACCTCCCCGCTCCGCCGGGAGGTGCTGGAGGCGATGTGGCCGTACCTGACGGGCGACTTCGGCAACCCGTCGAGCCACCACGCCGTCGGCGAATCGGCCGCCCGCGGGCTCACCGACGCCCGCTCGGCGGTCGCAGACTGGCTGGGCTGCCGCGCGTCGGAGGTGACGTTCACCTCGGGCGGGACGGAAGCCGACAACCTGGCCGTGAAGGGAATCGCGCTGGCGAACCCGCGCGGACGCCACATCGTGACGACACCGATCGAGCACGAGGCGGTGCTCGAGTCGGTGGACTACCTGGTGCGGCTGCACGGCTTCGAGGTGACCTTCGTGCCGGTCGGACCGGACGGCCTGGTCACGGCCGAAGCGTTCGCCGCCGCCGTACGGCCCGACACGACGCTGGCGAGCGTGATGCTCGCCAACAACGAGGTCGGTACGGTGCAGTCCATCGCCGAGCTTGCCGCTATCGCGCACGAGCACGGCATCCCCTTTCATACGGATGCGGTACAGGCGGCCGGCTGGCTGCCGCTCGACGTGCGGGAGCTGGGGGTGGATGCGCTGAGCGTCTCCGGCCACAAGCTCGGAGCGCCGAAGGGCGTCGGTGCGCTGTACGTGAGAGGGCGCATCCCGCTGGAGCCGGTCATCCATGGCGGAGGTCAGGAGCGCGGCCGCCGCTCGGGGACGGAGAACGTCGCCGGCGCGGTGGCCCTGGCGACGGCTGCGCGGCTCAGCGTCGCCGGGCTCGAGGAGCGGGCGACGGCCGTTGCCGCAGCGCGGGACGCGTTCGTCGCCGCCGTGCTCGCTGAGGCGCCAGGCGCATCCCTGACCGGGCATCCCACGTCGCGGCTGCCCGGGACGGCGTCGTTCGTGTTCCCCGGGATCAACGGGGAGGCGGTGCTGCTGGAGCTGGAACGGCGCGGTGTCGTGTCGTCCAGCGGCTCGGCGTGCGCCGCCGGCAGCGAGGACGCGTCGCACGTGCTCCTCGCGCTCGGGTACCCGGAGGACGTCGCCCGCACGGCGGTGCGGTTCTCGTGGGGGCCGGAGGTGACGGCCGAGCAGCTCGCCGCGGTGGCTCCCGCCGTGGGCGAGGCGGTGCGGGCCGTGGCGGGGCTCGGCGGGTAGGGGCTGGTCCGCGGGAGCGCGGGATGATCCTCCCGCTCGGGGCGGAAATCAAGCGCCTATGGAGCGCTTCAGGGTCGGCCTACCGTGCTCATCGACCGACGACCACCCGCCATGCGCGGGCGAACCGGAAGAGGCACGCCATGACCGATCGACCGTTGCCGCCCGAAGACCGGGCGGCCGCTGACACTGTGCGCGACCGCGACGCCGTGCGTGACCGCGAGGCCGTGCGCGACCGCGAGGCCGTGAGGGACGGCGCCGGCGCTCCGACCACGGCTGCGCCCGCAACGGCTCCCGTCGACGGAATCCACCCGGACGGGACATACGGGGACGGGACGCACACCCTCCGTGAGGACGTCGTCGCCCGCGAGCGCAGCGAGTTCGGCGGGATGAAGTTCGGCTCGGCCTTCTTCGGCTGGCTCACCGCGACGGGAACCGCGGTGCTGCTGACCGCGTTGGTCGCAGCGGCCGGCGCGGCCGTCGGCCTCGGCACCGCGGGGAGCGCCGACCGCGCGATCGACCAGGCCAACGCCAACGCGTCGACGGTCGGGCTCGTCGGCGCGATCGCGCTCGTCGTCATCCTGCTCGTCGCCTACTTCTGCGGCGGGTACGTGGCCGGGCGGATGGCGCGCTTCGACGGCGTCAAGCAGGGCATCGCGGTGTGGCTGTGGGCGGTGATCATCGCCGTGGTCGTCGCCGTGCTGACCCTCATCTTCGGCAGCCAGTACAACATCCTCGGCAGCCTGAACAGCTTCCCGCGCATCCCGCTGGGCGAAGGATCCGTGACGCTCACCGGCATCATCACGGCCGTCGTGGTCGCGGTGGTGAGCCTCGCCGGCGCCATCCTGGGAGGCGTCGCGGGGATGCGGTACCACCGCCGGGTGGACCGGGCCGGCCTGGGGCGCTGAGCGGGCGTTTTATTCCCCAGTTCTGCGGTGAGCGAACTCATCCACAGTTCAGGTCACGGACACTCCCAGCGTCAGTGGTCCCCGATAAGTTGTAGCGGTGACTGAGAAGACCTCACCAGTGCCTTCGGTCGATGCCGGCGCCATCGGGCAGCCGGCCGCGCCCGCCGCCGCGCCGCGTATCGCCCCGCGCGACCAGCGCGTGATCTGGCTGCTGCTCGCGGCCACGTTCGTCGTGATCCTCAACGAGACGATCATGACCGTCGCCATCCCGAAGCTGATGGACGACCTCCACGTCGACGCCCTCGCTGCGCAGTGGCTCTCGACGGCATTCATGCTGACGATGGCCGTGGTGATCCCGATCACGGGCATCCTGCTGCAGCGGTACACGACGCGGCAGATGTTCATCGCGGCGATGTCGCTGTTCTCGCTCGGCACCCTGTCAGCGGCCCTGGCTCCCGGGTTCCTGGTGCTGGTCGCGGCGCGCGTGATCCAGGCATCGGGCACCGCGATCATGATCCCGCTGCTGATGACGACCCTGATGACCCTGGTGCCGCCGGCGATGCGCGGGCGCACGATGGGCAACGTGTCGATCGTCATCTCGGTCGCGCCGGCCATCGGGCCGACGATCTCGGGCCTCATCCTGAACTTCCTGCCCTGGCGCTGGATCTTCCTGATCGTGCTGCCGATCGCGCTCGTGATGCTGCTGATCGGCATGAAGTTCGTCGAGAACGTGACGGAGACCCAGAAGGTGAAGATCGACGTGCTGTCGGTCATCCTCTCGGCACTGGGGTTCGGAGGACTGGTCTACGGGCTCACCCTCTCCGGCGAGTCCGGCGGGTCGTCCGCGAGCCCGGTCATGCTGTGGGGGTCGCTGATCGTCGGAGTGCTCGGTCTGGCGGCGTTCATCACGCGCCAGCTGCTCCTGCAGCGCAAGGATCGGGCCCTGCTCGACCTGCGGACGTTCACGTTCCCCATCTTCACCATCTCGATCGTGCTGATGGCCATCACGACCGCGTCGATGTTCGGCGTGATCATCGTTCTGCCGCTGTACCTGCAGCACGTACTGCACCTCGACACGCTGGCGACCGGGCTCATCCTGCTCCCGGGCGGGCTGATCATGGGGCTCGCGGCGCCGTTCGTCGGCCGCCTGTACGACCGCTTCGACCCGCGCGTGCTCGTCGTTCCCGGCTCGATCCTTGTCAGCCTCGTGCTGTGGTCGCTCACGATGGTGACGGAGCACACGCCGGTCGGACTCGTCATCGCCGCGCACGTCACCATGAGCCTCGGCCTCGCGATGATGTTCACGCCGCTGTTCACGGCCGGTCTCGGTGCGGTGCCGCCGCACCTGTACTCGCACGGCAGCGCCATCCTGGGCACCATCCAGCAGGTCGGCGGAGCGGCGGGCACGGCCCTGCTCATCGCGGTCCTGACGCTGCAGGGCACAGCCCTGGCCGCGGGCGGCGCAGGAGTGGACGCCGCGCAGGCGGGAGGCATCCGGGCGGCGTTCGTCGCGGGCGCGATCATCTCCCTGTTCGCGGTCGCAGGCTCCTTCTTCCTCCGGAAGCCCGCCGACTCCCCGTCCGAGGACGTCGCCTTCGCCCACTGACCCGATCCCCACCGTCGAGTCCGCAATCTTTGCACGCTCGCCCCGCGCGGCGTGTGCAATGTGCGCGGACTCGACGGGGATGGATGCGCAGGGCAGTGGTGCTCGGCGGGGCGAGCGCGTGAGAATGAGGCGGTCCGTATGGGAGGAGACCACCGTGTCCATCATCGAGAGCCCGGAACCGTCCGAAGCGACCGGAGCCGTCGCCGAACTGTATGCCGAAGACATCGACGACCTCGGATACGTCCCCGAGTACACCCGCGTACTGAGCACGAACCCCGAGGCGTTCCGCGCGTTCGAGGATCTCGTCCGCACGATCGTGCCGACCCTCGGCAAGCGCCGGTACGAGCTGGTCACGCTCGCGGCCGCCCAGGCGCTCCGCTCGCAGCACTGCCGTCTCGCTCACGGTCGCAAGACCCTGACGATCATGGATGAAGCCGAGCTCGAGCGCATCGCCCGGGACTACCACGACGCCGGACTGAGCGAGGCGGAGGTCGCCATGATGGAGTACGCCGAGCGGCTCAGCACGGACTCCTCCGCCATGACCCCCGACGACGCCGGCCGGCTGCGCGACCTCGGCTTCACGGACCGCGAGATCGTCGACATCACGTTGGCGGCCGCAGTGCGCAACTACTTCAGCCGCGCCATCCAGGCCCTCGGCGTCGCCGTCGAGGTCCCGCCCGACCTGAGCGAGCGACTGCGCGGGGCGCTCCTGGCGCCGCTGTGAGGGACACCACCCGCGCCCGGGCCTTGAGCGCGCTCCAGGGCCTGGCGCTCGGCGACGCCCTCGGCATGCCCACCCAGTCGATGTCGCGCGAACGCATCTTCGCCGACCACGGCACCCTCCGCGGTCTCGTTGCGGCCGGCCCGCACCAGCAGATCGCCGCAGGGATGCCCGCCGGCTCGATCACCGACGACACCGAGCAGGCCGTTCTGCTCGCGCGCCTCCTCATCGACGGGCGTGGGACCGTCCGCCCGAGCGTCTTCGCCGCCGAGCTGCTCGCGTGGGAGCGGACCATGGAGTCCCGCGGCTCCCTCGACCTGCTCGGTCCGAGCACCCGCGCGGCCCTCCAGCGGCTGCAGGACGGCATGCCGCCCGAAGAAGCCGGCCGGTTCGGGGCTACGAACGGCGCGGCGATGCGGATCACCCCGGTCGGCATCGCCGTGCCGGTCGAACCGCTCAGCGGGTTCGTCGACGCCGTGGTGTCCGTGAGCGCGCTCACCCACAACACGGGCATCGGCATCGCGAGCGCCGCCGCCGTCGGAGCCGCTGTGAGCGCCGGCGTCGACGGAGCGGACACCCCGGAGGCGCTGGATGTGGCGGTCGCGGCAGCCCGCGAAGGAGCACGGCGCGGTCATTGGGTCGCGGGCGGCGACATAGCCGCCCGGCTCGAGTGGGCCATCCCCTACCTCCTCGGTCTGGCGCCGCGGGAGCAGGACGACGCCCTCTCCGAGGTCATCGGCACCTCGGTCGCCGCACAGGAGTCCGTGGTGGCCGCGCTCGCGCTCGTCGCGGTGACCGTCGCCGGGTCCGAGCCCGCGCATCCCGACCCGGACGCCGCCTGGGACACGCTCTGCCGCGCCGCCGCGCTCGGCGGCGACACCGACACGATCGCGGCCATGACGGGAGCCGTGCTCGGCGCCACCGGAGCGGCCGCCTGGCCACGCACCGCGCTCGAGACGGTCCGCCGCGTCAACGCCCTCGACCTGGAACCCCTGGTCGACGGACTGCTGGAGCTGAGGAGACGACATGGCTGACGGACGACTCATCTTCACCGGGACGGTCGTCGTCGACCTTCTCCTCACCGTGGATGCGCTGCCCGAGCGCGGCGGCGACGTCCTCGCCTCCTCGGCGGGCATGTCCGCCGGCGGCGGCTTCAACGTCATGGCCGCAGCGGCCCGCGACGGCGCGGACGTCGTGTTCGCCGGCCGCTCCGGCACCGGCCCGTTCGGCGAGGTCGTCGCCGAGGCGCTCTGGAGCGAAGGCATCTCGGTCGCGAATCCGCCGCTCGACGGCGTCGACAACGGCTACAGCGTCGTCCTCCTCGACAGCGCGGCCGAGCGCACGTTCGTCACCGCGCCCGGCGCCGAGGGGATGCTGAGCCGAGCCGACCTGGATGCGGTGCAGCCCCGTGCGTCGGATGTCGTCTACGTCTCCGGCTACAGCCTCGCGCATCCCGGATCCGGCCCGGCCGTCACGGGGTGGCTGGGCGCCATCGGTCCGGAGACGCGCGTCGTCTTCGACCCGTCTCCGCTCGTCGGCTCGCTCGACCCGGAGCTCCTGGAGACGGTGCTGCGCCGCACCGACGTACTCAGCGCGAACGCACGCGAGGCGCGCATCCTTCGCGCCCACGCCCATCCCGCGCCCGCTGCCGGGTCGCTGCGCGGCAGCCTGCGCGAGGGTGGGGTCGCGGTCGTGCGCGACGGCTCCTCGGGATGCTGGGTCGCCACTGACGAGCCGGCGCCTGCGCACCTGCCGGCCTTCCCGGTCGACGCGGTGGACACGACGGGAGCGGGCGACGCGTTCGGCGGGGTGCTCGCCGCGGCCCTGGCCCGCGGCGCCGCACCGATCGACGCCGCGCGGCGGGCGAACGCGGCCGCGGCGATCGCCGTGACGCGGCGCGGACCGGCGACCGCGCCGACCGCCGCGGAGACCGACGCCCTGCTGGCCTCGGGCTGACCGCACGGGGGCACACTCGGAAGGGATGAACGAACCGACCGCCGACCGAAGGAGGCCTCCCGTGTTCACGGTGAAACGCATCTACGACGCGCCCGAACCCGACGACGGCTACCGCGTGCTCGTCGACCGGCTGTGGCCGCGCGGCGTCAGCAAGGACCGTGCCGACATCGACGAATGGCTCAAGGAGGTCGCGCCATCGACCGAGCTGCGACGCTGGTTCCATCAGGACCCGTCGGGCGAAGCCGAGGTGTTCGACGAGTTCCGTCGCCGGTACGAGAGCGAACTGGACACGAACCCTGCCGTGGATGTGCTCCGCGGCCTGGGCCGGACCCATCCGACCGTGACCCTGCTGGTCGGAGCTCGCGACCCCGAGCTCAACCACGCCAACGTGCTCCGCCAGTACCTAGAACACCACCCCTGACCGCCCACCGTCGAGTCCGCAAACTTTGCACACGACACGCGGCGGAAGTGTGCAAAGTTCGCGGACTCGATGGCGGGCGGTGGTCCAGCGCAGGGCGTCGGTCCAGCGCAGGGCGCCGGTCAGCGGGTACGCCGGTCAGCGGCGGGCGGGGTCCAGATTAACGCCGATCCCGCTCTTCAGTTCAGGATCCGGCGAGTCCATGAGGAGCTCGGGATTGAGCCACACCAGCTGGGCCTCGGTCAGGCCGAAGCGGCGCGACACCTGGTAGAGCGTGTCGTACGGGTTGGGGATGTAGTAAGCCAGCGTCCCGCTCTCGACGACCGTCCGCCCGTGCGCGTAGCTGACCACGCCGTGATCCACGGGCTTCAGGCCCGGGTAGGCGGAGGGGAGCGTCCAGGTGATCGACGCGGCGGCCATCACCCGCCCGTCCCCGTCAGGCGACTCCTCGATCGAGTGCAGGAACGACGGGTCGCCGAGGGACGCCTGGTCGAGCAGCACGGGGAGAACGAGTTCGCCATCCGGATCGACGCTCTGAGCACCGGAGGTCACGGGGAAGTAGTCCTCGTCCTGGATGTTCTCCGGCAGGCCGTCGTACCGTTTCCCGGTCAGCATCAGGTCGATCCCGGCGAGGCTCGCACGGGCCGGGTCGTCGGGACGGATACGCACCTCGATCCCCCGATCGGGACGGACCACGATGCGAACGACCCCGGTCACGGGATGCTCGGCCACCGGATCACCGATCGGTTCATGGTCGATGACGCTCAGCCGGCCTGAGCCGATCGTCTCGCCGGCGACGAGCAGGTTCGGGATCTGCTGCGCCATGGGCTCGGACGCTTTCGCCGTGGCCCGTGGCGTCCCACTCGAACGAGCCGGAGGAGCGACCAGCGCGCATCCCGACATCATCCCCACGACGCATGCTGCGACCACGGCCGCGGCGACGCGACCCATCCCCCGATCCATCATGGTGCGACCCTACCAACGCGATCCGCCTCCCGCGCACGACCGCCCACGACCGCCCACCGTCGAGTCCGCAAACTTTGCACACGACACGCGGCCGAAGTGTGCACAGTTCGCGAACTCGACGGCGGGGGACGACGGATCGAGGAGGGCTAGCCCGCGAGCGGGAGCTGCTGCGAGGCCGGCTCGGCCGTGTCGACCAGGTACCGCGCGTATGCGGGGATGGTCAGGAACGTCGGGAACTCCTCCCCCAGTGCCACCTCGCGCAGGAGCTCCGCGGCATCCGCGAACCGCCCGCCCGCGCCGGCCTCCGCGCTCAGGCGCTCGAGCTCGGCGTCCAGGATGCGCGACACGGCCTCCCGGTCGACGGCCGTCCCCTCCGCCGTGACGATCCGGTTGTCGATCCACTGCCGCAGCAGCGACCGCGAGATCTCGGCCGTCGCGGCATCCTCCATCAGGCCGTCGATGGCGACCGCGCCCGTCCCACGCAGCCACGCCTCGATGTAGCGGAGAGCGACGGAGACGTTCGACCGCACCCCCGCATCCGTCACCGTGGCGTCCGCGCCGCGCACGTCGAGCAGGTCGTCCGCGCTGACGTCCACGTCCTCCCTCTGGCGTTCGACCTGGTTCGGCCGCTCTCCGAGCACAGCGTCGAACTCGGCGAGCGCGGTCGGGATGAGGTCGGGATGCGCCACCCAGGTGCCGTCGAAGCCGTCGCCGGCCTCGCGCCGCTTGTCGTCCGCGACCCGGGCCAGCGCCCGCTCGGTCGCCTCCGCATCCCGCCGGTTGGGGATGAAGGCGCTCATCCCGCCGATCGCGTGCGCGCCGCGACGGTGGCACGTCGCGACCAGCAGCTCGGTGTACGCCCGCATGAACGGCACCGTCATCGTGATGCGATCGCGGTCGCCGAACGCGAAGCGGCGTCCGCGACCCTGGAACGTCTTGATCATCGAGAAGATGTAGTCCCAGCGGCCGGCGTTGAGGCCCGCGCAGTGGTCGCGCAGCTCGTAGAGGATCTCCTCCATCTCGAACGCGGCAGGGATCGTCTCGATCAGCACGGTGGCGCGGATGGTGCCGACCGGCATCCCGATGCGCTGCTGGGCGAACACGAAGATGTCGTTCCAGAGCCGCGCTTCGAGGTGCGACTCCAGCTTCGGCAGGTAGAAGTACGGGCCGCGGCCGTTCGCGACCAGCTGCTCGGCGTTGTGCCAGAAGTACAGGCCGAAATCGGTGAGGGATGCGCTGGCCGGCGCTGTACGTCCCGCCCGGTCGGTGAATGCGAGGTGCTTCTCGACCAGGTGCCAGCCGCGCGGGCGCATCACGATCGTCGGCGTGTGCTCGAACGGCGTGGTGACCCGGTACTCCTTGCCCTCTGGACTGGTGAAGGCGAGGCGTCCGCGGACCGCGTCGTGCAGCGTCCGCTGGCCGCCCACGATGTTCGCCCAGGTGGGGCTGGTGGCGTCCTCCAGGTCGGCGAGCCAGACGCGGGCGCCCGAATTGAGGGCGTTGATCGCCATCTTCGGGTCGGTCGGGCCGGTGATCTCGACGCGGCGGTCCTCGAGCCCGGGTCCGGCCCCGGCCACGCGCCACGAGCGGTCGTCGCGGATGGCGGCGGTGGCGCTCAGGAAGCGCGGGTCACGGCCGTTGCCTGCCTCCGCTCGGTGCTGCTGGCGCTGGGCCAGCAGCTCCTGCCGCCGGGCGGCGAACGCCTGGTGCAGGTGGTCGACGAAGGCGATGGCCTCCGGTGTCAGGATGGTGTCGGTCGCGGCGTCGCGCGTCCCGCAGATCTCGATCATGTCTTTCTTCCTTCTGTCGTCGTGGTTTCTCGCGCCGCCCGCAGCTCCTGAGTTTTTCCGCTCTGCGACGGCGTGTCGGGCGAAAAACTCAGGAACGGATGGCGGGGGCACAGGGTCAGAACTGGTGCTCCTCGGTGGAGCCGGTGAGGGCGAGCGTCGCGCTGTCGGGGTTGAGCGCGGTCGCGACCCGGTCGAAGTAGCCGGTGCCGACCTCCCGCTGGTGGCGGGTGGCGGTGTAGCCGTCGCTCTCCGAGGCGAATTCCGCCTCCTGCAGGTCGACGTAGGCGCTCATGTGGCGCCGTCCGTAGTCCCGGGCGAGCGTGAACATGGAGTGGTTGAGGGCGTGGAAACCGGCCAGCGTGATGAACTGGAAGGCGTATCCCATCGCGGCGAGCTCCCGCTGGAACCGCGCGATCGTCTCGTCGTCGAGGTGCCGGCGCCAGTTGAACGACGGCGAGCAGTTGTACGCGAGCCGCTTCTCCGGGTGCTCGGCGTGGACCGCCTCGGCAAAGCGGCGCGCGAGCTCCAGGTCGGGCTCGGCCGACTCCACCCAGAGCAGGTCGGCGTACGGCGCGTACGCCAGCCCGCGGGCGATGACCGGCTCGATGCCGTTCTCGACCTCGTAGAAGCCCTCGGCGGTGCGCGTCCCGGTGAGGAAGCGGGCGTCGCGCTCGTCGTGGTCGCTGGTGAGCAGCGTCGCGGCGAGGGCGTCGGTGCGGGCGATGACGATGGTGGGCACTCCGGCGACATCGGCCGCCAGCCGTGCGGCATTGAGGGTGCGGATGTGCTGGCCGGTGGGGACGAGCACCTTGCCTCCCATATGGCCGCACTTCTTCTCGCTGGCCAGCTGGTCCTCCCAGTGGACGCCGGCGGCGCCCGCCTGGATCATCGCGTGCATGAGCTCGTACGCGTTGAGCGGGCCGCCGAAGCCGGCCTCGGCGTCGGCGACGATGGGCGCCATCCAATCGCTCACCGGCCCGTCGACGCCCTCGACCTGGCCGGCCCTCAGCAGGGCGTTGTTGATGCGGCGGACGACGGCCGGCACGGAGTTCGCCGGGTACAGGCTCTGGTCGGGATACGTCTGGCCGGCGAGGTTCGCGTCGGCGGCGACCTGCCAGCCCGAGAGGTAGATCGCTTCGAGCCCGGCGCGGACCTGCTGAACGGCCTGGTTGCCGGTGAGGGCTCCGAGGGCGGCGACCCAGCGCGGATCGTCGGCGGTGCTCTCGCGCTGGATCAGCTCCCAGAGCCGGTCAGCGCCACGGCGGGCGAGGGTCTGCTCCTCGCGGACCGGGCCTCGCAGGCTGACGACGTCGTCGGCGGTGTAGTCGCGGCGGATGCCCGACCAACGGGGATCCGCATCCCACTCGAGCTGCAGCTCGGCGGCGGTCTGGGTCGTGTCTCCGGGGCGGGGCTCTGTCGTCCGGTTTTCCATGTCGGGACCTCCATCGGTCGGATCGGATGACTCGATCCTTTGCCCGCCGCAGCCCGCCGGACCCGGATCCGCGGACAGAAATTCGCCGGTTCTTCTGTTTGCCAGAACTTCACAGGAGTGTCAGCATGGCCACCATGACCGTCATCGACGACGTGTACGACGACGCGCACGCCGACCAGCCCGCAGCCGACGCACTCACCCTGGGCCGGCGCATCCGCGCGTTCCGGCAACGGCGCGGGATGACGCTGGAGGCGCTCGCCACAGCTGTCGACCGGGCACCGTCACAGGTGTCGACCATCGAGAACGGCAACCGCGAGCCGCGGCTGGCGCTGCTTCGGGCGATCGCGGATGCCCTCGGCGTGAGCGTCGACGACCTGCTCTCGCCGGAGCCGCCGGACGAACGCTCGGCCCTGGAGATCGCGGTCGAGCGGGCGCAACGCGGGCCGGTGTTCGCGTCCCTCGGCATCGACCCGGTGCGGGTCAGCCGGACCGTCCCTGACGCGACATTGCAGGCGATTCTTGCGCTTCACCAGGAGGTGGAGCGCCTGCACCGCGAGCGCGCGGCGACGCCGGAGGAGGCCCGCCGCGCGAACGCGGAACTGCGGGCGACGATGCGGGCGCGCGACAACCATTTCCCCGAGCTCGAGGCCATCGCGGCCGACCTGCTGGCCGCCGTCGGGCACACCGGCGGCCCCGTCTCGCACCAGACCGTGACCGACATGGCCGACCACCTCGGCTACGAGCTGCACTACGTCGGCGACCTGCCGCACTCCACCCGTTCGGTCACCGACCGGCGCAACGGGCGCATCTACCTGCCTACCGAGCAGTCGGCGTCCCGCGACTCGCGCTCGCCCATCCTGCAGGCCTTCGCGTCGCACGTGCTCGACCACGATGAGCCGCGAAACTACGCCGATTTTCTGCGACAGCGGATCGAGACCAACTACCTGACCGCGGCGCTGCTGCTGCCCGAGAAGGATGCGGTCGCCTTCCTGACCGAGGCGAAGAACTTCCGGCGCATCTCGATGGAGGACCTCCGCGACGCGTTCGCCGTGTCGTACGAGACGGCGGCGCACCGGTTCACCAACCTCGCCACCGCGCGCCTCGGCATCCCGGTGCACTTCATGAAGGTGCACGAGTCGGGCACCATCATCAAGGCGTACGAGAACGACGCCGTGGCCTTCCCGTCGGATGCACTCGGCGCTGTCGAGGGGACGCCCGTGTGCCGCAGCTGGACCGCGCGCACGGTGTTCGACGTCGCCGACCGGTTCAGCCCGTACTACCAGTACACGGACACGCCGAGCGGGACGTTCTGGTGCACGTCACGCGTCGAGAAGGCGAAGGAGGGCGACTACTCCGTCAGCGTCGGCGTGCCGTTCGTGCACGTCAAGTGGTTCCGCGGGCGGGAGACGACGCATCGGGCAGTCTCCCGCTGCCCCGACGAATCCTGTTGCCGACGTCCACCCGGTGCGCTGGCCGAGCGCTGGGAGGGGATGGCGTGGCCGGCCGCGCGCACGCCGACGTCGCTGCTCGCCGCGCTCCCGACCGGAACGTTCCCCGGAGTGGACGCCACCGAGGTATACGCCTTCCTCGACCGCCACGCCCCCGCATCCTGAGACATCCCAGCCAACAGCTCCTGAGTTTTTCGCACGAAAGAGCCTCGAAAGGCAGAAAAACTCAGGAGCAGTTGGCTTGGGCGGAGGGGTCAGTCGAGGGCGAGGAGGCGGATCGCGACGCCGTAGGGATCGAGCGCGACGGACGGGGATGCGTCGCCGTCGAGCGTCCGCAGCTCGCCGCCGGCGACGGTCGGCTCGACCGTGACCGCGGTGTCGTGCTGCGACACGAAGAACACGAAGCGGCGGCCGTCCTCGTGCACCAGCGCGTCGGTGAACACCCGCGGGTCGTCGAGCCGCACATCCCGCTCCACGTCCGCGACCACGGCGAGCGCGTCGTACAGCCGCCACGTCTCCTCCGGGTTCACCCGCCCCTGCGCCGACGCGAAGAACTCGAGTGGATACGTGCACAGCACCGCGCGCCCCGCACCGTGATCGCGCACCACGACAGCCGGCCGGCCGTGCGCATCCACCGCGACGACGCGGCCCGAGGTCGCCCGCACCGGGAGGTACGTCCGCCCGTTCTCGTTGCCCGCCGCCGCGAACGACAGCTCCGTCCCGGCCGCGATCGACCCGAAGTCCTCGGTGAACCGCAGGGTGACGGTCGCGTCCGTCACCGGCTCGGCGAGCCCGTACGCGCTGTCCATCCGCACTCCGAAGAGCTCCTCCGTGTGCGCCCACCACGGCCCGCGCTGCACGCCGCTCGACCCGTGCGAGTACGACGCATAGACGGTCGCCCCCTCGCCCGCCAGCGACACCAGCTGCTCCCACGAGGTCGCGCACAGCTGCTTGACCGACGGCAGCAGGTACAGGCCGTACCCGGCCGGCAGACCGCCGTCCTCCTTCTCGCGCACCACCGCGACGGGGATGTGCGCCTCATGCGCCGCGACGTATGCCTGCTCCCCCGTCGCCACGATGTGCGCGCGCTCCTCCTCCTGCGTGAACGGGTAGTCCTCGGCGAGGTGCGAGGGGACGACGAGCGCCGCATCCACCGGCGCCCGTCGCACCGACGGCAGCTCGATCGCGGCCAGGTCGGCGGCGAACCGCGCCAGCTCGCGCAGCGGCGGCTTGGGGTTGCCGTGACGGTCGGTGATCCCGAAGTGCATCTCGAAGGGATGGTGCGAGTACGGCCGCTGATCGGCGAGGTCGTCGTAGTCGGTGTTGTTCCACGCGATCCATCCCGTGGCACCGGCCAGCAGCGTAGAGTACAGCAGCTGCCGGTAGTAGGAGGCGGCGCCCGCGTCCGAGACGAAGTCGCTCGTCAGGCCGAACTCCTCCATGATGACGGGCAGTCCGTCGGTCGCCGCGAGCTCCGCGATGAACGCCGCCTTGAGGTGCTGCCGCACCTGGTCGGTCTCCATCCGGTACACGTGCGGGCCGATGAAGTCGGTGAACTTCGCCAGGTCGCGCACCGAGAACCCGTTGTCGTGACCCGTCGTCTCGATGCCCCAGGCACCGTCGCCGACGGCGACCGGCTGCGTCCCGCCGCCCGCGCGCACCGCATCCACCAGCAGCGAGGCCCACGCGTCGACGATGGGACGCGGCGCCTCCCCTCCGTAGATCGGCACCTCGTTGGTGAGCAGCCATCCGGCGACGGCGGGATGCGCGGCGAACCGCGACGTCAGCTCCCGCACGTACCAGGCCTGCCGTCCGACGAACCAGACGTCGCTGTACAGGTCGCGGCCGTCGCGCCACGCCGGATCCCAGTTCTCGCCCGACATGTGCCCGACGAGGAACGTCGGGACCGTCGTCATCCCGACCTCCGTGTGCGCGTCGAGGAAGTCGGCGAAGTTCGCCATGCACTGCTCGTCGAGGGAGTCCGGGGTCGGATGGAAGTCGGGCCAGTAGATGAAGGAGCGGGTCATGTTCAGGCCATGTTCGGCGAGCACACGCAGCTCCTCCCGCACGACGGACGCGTCGTAGCGCGTCCACATCAGCGGGCCGCCGGTGCGCGACCAGAAGTTGGCGCCGAGCCACACCACGGGGGCGTCGTCGACCTGCAAGACCGGGGATGGGCGATCCATGGTGCCTTTCAGAAAGAAGAGGGGATGCGGTCGCGCGTCACTTCACCGCGCCGGCGGTCAGACCGGCGACGAAGTTGCGCTGCAGCAGGAGGAACGCGACGACGATCGGGATGGACACGACCAGCGACGCCGCCATGATCTGGTTCCAGTACACGTTCGTCTGTGTCGAGTAGAGCTGCAAGCCGACCGCGAGCGTCCTGTTCTCGTCCGTCGTCATCACGGATGCGAACAGCACCTCGCCCCAACTGGTCATGAACGAGTAGATCGCGACCGCGATCAACCCGGGGCGGGCGGCCGGCAGCACCACGTGCCACAGTGCGCCCATGGGCCCGGAGCCGTCGACCTTCGCGGCCTCGTCGAGGTCGCGCGGGATGCCGTCGAAGTATCCCGCGAGCATCCAGATCGAGAACGGCAGCACGAACGTGAAGTACGTGATGATGAGGCCCCACCGCGTGCCGACCAGCTGGATGCCGGTCGCCTGGTTGATGTTCACGAAGATGAGGAAAAGCGGGAGAAGGAAGAGCACTCCGGGGAACATCTGCGTCGACAGCACGGTCGTGGTGAACACGTTCCGGCCCTTGAACCGGTAGCGCGACACGGCGTACGCGGCGAACACGGCGATGACCAGCGAGATCAGGGTCGCCGCGCTCGACACGATGAGCGAATTCACGAAGTACGACGCCAGCGGGACGGTCGACCACATGTCGATGAACGGCTGGAACGTGATCGTCTGCGGCCACCAGGTGAATGCCGCCTGCACTTCGGACAGCGGCTTCACCGACGACGTGATCATGACGTAGAGCGGCACCACCGTGAAGACGGTGAGCACGGCGATGGTGACCCAGCGGAAGACGTGGGAAGAGCGGGTCTCACGCATTGCGGTTCCTCCGGTTGACGACGAGCAGGTAGGCGCCGGTCACGACCAGCAGGAACAGCAGCAGGAGCACGCTCATCGCGGCTCCGGAGCCGAAGTTCCAGGTCAGGAAGGAGGCGTTGTAGATGTGGAACGAGATCAGGTCGCCTGCCGCGGGTTGGGCTGTGCTCCCGAACAGCACGAACGGTGTGTTGAAGTCGTTGAAGGTCCACAGGAACATGACGAGCAGCAGGACCGAGTTGACCGGCCGCAGCATCGGCAGCGTGATCGCACGCCACTGCCGGAAGTGCTTGGCGCCATCCACCGCGGAGGCCTCGTACACCTCCGACGGGATGGACTGGAGACCCGCCATCAGCATCAGGAACGCGAACGGCCAGAGGCGCCAGATCGCGACGATGACGATCGACCAGAAGGCGTTGCCGCCGATCAGCCAGAACGGCTTGTCGCCCGGAAGCCCGAGGTTGTCGAAGAGGAAGTGGTTGATCGCGCCGGTGTCCTTCTGGAACATGAACTTCCAGGTGATGATGCCGGCGTACAGCGGCAGCGCGTACGGCACGAGGAACAGCGTGCGGAAGAACGCGCGCCCCCGGAACCGGCCCTGCAGGGAGACGGCTGCCGCCATCCCGAGCGCCCAGGAGAGGCCGACGACCAGGATGGTGAAGCCGACGGTGACGAGGAACGACCGGAGCAGCCCGGCGCCGACCGACCCGTTGAAGTCGAGCGCGACGGCGTAGTTCTTCAGGCCGACGAACGGCGCCTCGCCCCAGTTGGCGATGTAGAACTTCGTCAGCTGCGTGAAGCTGATCCATATGCCGGTGAGCATCGGGACGACGTGGATGAGGAGCTCGAACACGATCGCCGGTGCGAGCAGGATGAACGGGAGCCACCATCCCTTGGGGCGGCGGCGCTTGGGCTGGGGCGGTGCAGCTGCGGCAGCCGGCACGGTGCGCGCTGGGCCGCGGACGTCTGTCGTCGTCGACATGGGTCTCCTTGGGGGTGTGACTGTCCGCCGGGCGGGACGCGGTGGCCGCGCCCCGCCCGACGAGCTGGTTTCCGGGTGTCAGCCGCCGAGCGACTGCTTGACCTGGTCCTGTGCGTTCTTCAGAGCCGCCTTGATGTCGGCGTCGGAGACCGTGCTGCCGGTGGCGATCTTGGCGAACATGTCGTTCATCGCCTTGCCGACGGTGTTCTCGAACTGGTCCTCGGCCGGCACCAGCGGGAGCGGCTTGGACATGTCGTTGTAGATCTTCTGGAACGTCGCCGCCTCTTCGGCGTTGTCGGTGAACACCGGCTTGGCGTCGTTGAGCACCGGCAGGCTGGCGTACGGCTTGCCCAGGGTGGTCTGGACGTCCTCGCTCGTCATGTACTTGACGAACTTGAGCGCCGCATCCTTCTGCTTGGTGTTCTTGAAGATCGACAGGTTGATGCCGGCGATGAAGGTGGCGATGTCCTTGCCGCCCTCAGGAGCCGGGAACGGGACGACGCCGTACTGGTCGTTCTTCATGCCGTTGGCCACGATCGAGGCGTCCGCGTTGTTCTGGCTGAGGATCATCGCGACCTTGCCGGTGGCGAAGTCGTTGACCGCCTGCACGCCGTTGTCGTACTGCGCGTTGGACGGGTTGACGACCTTGTCGCTCTGCATCAGGTCGAGGTAGCGCTTGATGCCGTCGATGTTGGCCTGGCTGTCGAACGTCGGGTTGCCCTTCTTGTCGAACCACTCGCCGCCGTTCTGGGCCGAGTTGATGAACGCGAAGTGGACGTTCTCGGTGTAGCTGCCCGCTGCGAGGGCGAAGCCGTACTGGCTGCCGTTGGTGAGCTTCTTCGCCGCGGCGACGAGCTCCTCCCACGTCGTCGGCGGCTGCACGCCGGCGTCCGTGAACATCTTCTTGTTGTAGTACAGGCCGTAGGCCAGGCCGTACAGCGGGACGCTCGTGACGGGCTTGCCCTCGGCGCCGCCGGTGTCGAGCGCGGCCTTCACGAACTTGTCGCTGCCGCCGATCGCCTTCATGTTGGCGTCGTCGAACGGCAGGAACGCTCCGGTCGCCTGCAGGGAGGCGGCCCAGGTGTTGCCGATGTTCAGCACGTCCGGGCCCTGGCCCGAGGTGACGGCCGTCTGGATGCGGGTCTGCAGGTCGTTCCAGCCGATGACCTCCAGCTTGACCTTGATTCCGGTCTGCTTCGTGAAGTCGTCCAGGACGGGGGTGAGGACCTGCTTGTCGTTGTCGAGGCTGGTCCCCTGGTTGCTCGCCCAGTACGTGAGTGTCGCCCCGCTGGACGACCCTCCGGATCCCGAGCTGCTGCAGCCCGCGACCACGAGCGAGACCGCTGCGGCCAGTGCCGCGACGGCGATGGCGCGTTTCCTCATTGTGACTCCTTCGTCTCTTGATGGGGGGCGATCCCGGCCCTGGTGCGAGAGCCGGACGCGGGAGCGCCACGCTGAGCCTAACTTAACCGGTTCAGGTGTCAATCCTTGACTTCAACTCGTCCGAGGGTATACCGGCCGGTCGCCCCGGCCGCGCCACCCCGCGCGCCCCGCGCGCTGCGCGCCGCCCCCGCGCTGCGCTGGCCGCCAGGATCTGGCCGTGAGGTGCACGTAGTGGCGGTCGGCTACGGCGTGTCGCCCGCAACTACGTGCACCTCGGCGGGCGCGGAGCGCGCGGCGCGGGCGCGGAGCGCGCGCTCAGCGCGCGGCGTGCTCCCCGGCGCGGATGCTCGTGGCACGCGGCACGAGGCGGCTCGGCCGCGCGCGGCGGTCGAACGCCGGACGGCCGGTGAGCTGGTCGAGCAGCAGCCGCGTCGACCGCCGCCCCTGCTCCTCCGGGTACCGGTCGAGCGCGGTGATCGGGCGGGTTCCGAGGCGGCAGAGCAGGGAGTCGTCCCAGCTGACGATGGCGACATCCTCACGGCCGGTGTGGTTGAGCGCCGTCTGTGCGCCCAGGGCGAGCAGGTCGTTCGAGGTCAGCACCGCGGTGATGGATGTGTCGGTCGCCAGCAGCTCGGCGGCGACCCGCTCCCCCGACTCCATCGAGTAGTCGGAGACCGCGAACGAGAACTCTATGCCGAACTCCTGCCCGTGCGCGGCGACGGCGTCGCGCCGGTCCTGCTCGTGCTCGAACTCGGCGGGTCCGGCGATGTGCAGCGCGCGCCGGTGGCCGAGGGAGGCCAGGTGCTCGACGAGCAGTCCGGCGTCGGCGCGCGCGTCGTAGAGCAGCACCTTGCCGGGCGCGACGGCCTCCCGGTTGCCGTGGAGCACGAACGCGAGGCCGAGCTCTTCCAGCAGCTGCGGGCGCGGGTCGTCGAAGGTGATGTCGAAGAGCATGACGCCGTCCACCCGCGCCTCCGCACTCCAGCGACGGTAGGCGGCGACCTCCTGACCTGCGTCCGTGCCGACCATGCGCAGCAGCAGCGACTGCCCGGTCTCGGACAGCTCCGACTCGACCCCGGCGAGCAGGCTCATGTAGTACGGCTCGGCGCCGAGCAGGCTGGGATCGCGGCGGAGGACGATGCCGATCGTGTCGGACCGCGCCCGCGACAGGGCACGCGCGGACGAGCTGGGATGCCATCCCAGCTGCTCCGCCAACGCCAGCACCCGCTCGCGCGTCTCGTCGCTCACTCCGGGCAGCCCGTTGAGCGCGTACGACACGGACGCCTTCGAGAGCCCCAGCTGGTCGGCCAGCCCCGCGATGGTCACGCGCCCCGCTCCGTTGCTCACGGCCGCCTCCCTTCATGGTGCGCGGCCAACAATACTTGTTCGCGCGTTTCGCGCACCCGTCGCATCGTGCGAGAGCGCTCAGGCGGCGACGGGATGCGTTCGCAGGCACGACACGCGAGACTCGGCACGGATGCTGCAGCAGCGGCCGCCGTCAGGTCGCCGTGCGACCCCGCGCCAGCACCGCCGCGTGAAGGGCGGCGACGGTCTCGCCGTCGTCCAGATCCATCCCGAGCAGCTCCTCGATCAGGGCGATCCGCTGGTAGAAGACCGACCGGGACAGGTGGCTCGCGGCAGCCGCGCGCGTGCGGTTCCCGGGGTGGCTGAGGTAGGCACGCAGCACCTCGACGAGGTCTCCGCCGGTCGCCAGGTCGTACTCGATCAGCGGCCGCAGCAGCTGCTCGGTGTGCTCCAGCAGCCGCGGATCGCTGCCGAGCGCGTTGACGAGCCGCAGCAGCGGCCGATGCTGAACGCGCTGGATGTGCGGCGTCCGCCCGAGACGCGCGTCGGCCCGCGCGGCAGAGCCGGCCGCCAGTTCGACCGCCTCCTCCAGCGACGACAACAGCCCGGTGATCCCGCGCGCGTCCGACCCGACGGCGACGACCGCGGCCGGGTCGTCGAGCCGCACCGACCTGACGGCGTCCGCGATCGACGCGAACAGCCCATCCGTGAGCTGGCGCCCCGGCCGCGCGGACACAGCGACGACGAGTGTTCCCGGCTGCTCGGGATGCCGTCCGGCCACCGCGTCGGCACCCGCCGTCCGTGCCGCCTCCACGGCTCGCGCTGCGGCCGACACGGGCAGCGTCCCGGAGCGCAGCCGCACCGCCACCCCGGCGACCAGCCGGCCGGAGAGCGGGAAGCCCGCCGCCTCGAACCGGGCGGTCACGCCGCCCTCCCCGGAGAACCGCCGGCCGATCAGCGCCGCGAGCAGCGCGTCGTGGCTGCGCCGCGTCCACTCGTCGTCGTCGCGGTCGGAGAGCCGGCTGAGCGCGAGCGCGACCGCGGCCTGCTCCAGCACATTGGAACGCCCGGCGGGATGCGGCTCACCAGGCAGCGCGACGAGGTGCCCCCAGCGCATGCCCCGCGCTTCGACCGGGACGATCGTCCACCCACTCGCGCCCGACCGGTGGGCCGCCCGCGAACGCTGCTCCCAGTCGGCGAGCTCGTCCTCGCCCGACGTGTTCGCCCCGCCCGAGACCGGGCCGCCGCCAGCCGCTGGCCCGCCGGCCCGTATCCCACTGGCCGCCAGCCCGCTGGCCGCGATCACCCGGTGGCCGGTGTCCTCCAGCACCACCGGCGAACCGAGCACCCGCGCCGCCTGCTCCACGATGAAGTCGGCCGGGCTCCCGCGCAGGCTGAGCCCGGTGAAGAGCGCGTGGATGTCGTCCCGCGCCCGCAACGCCACCATCTGCTCCGCGATGATGCGCGAGTGAACGGCCTCCGTGATCGCGACGAAGCGCGCCTCCCGGTGGAGGACGACGAACGGCAGCCCGGCCGCCTGGAACTCCTGGACGAGCGCGGCGGGCGCGCTCGGCATCAGGGGTCCGAGTTCCAGCACAAGGCCGGCGACGCCCGCGTCCACCAGCACGCGTCCGAGCCGGCGCAGGGCCGCGGGATCGGCCGGCCAGCCGACGCCGGTGGCGAGCAGCAGTTCGCCGCCGGAGCCCAGCCGGGCCGCTTCGGCCGTCTCGGCGACGTGCACCCAGCGCACCGGCGCATCCAGCCGATCCCGGCCGGTCAGCACCTCAGGCAAGGCGACGGCGACCGGCTCCATGCGGAGCACCTCGCGCACCGTCGGCAGCACCGACGACGACGGCACGACCGGCTGCGCCGCGCCGCCCGAGCCCTCCGGACGAACTGTTCGGACCGCGTGCGGGTCCCGACGATCTGGCATCGCTCCTACCGCCTCTGCTCTGTGATCATTGGGAGGAAAGCTTACTGTCACCGCCGGGCAGAACGTCCGGCGAAACCGCGAGGAGGATCCCCGTGGCCCTGATCCGCCACTTCATCGCCGGCGAAGAGACCGCCGCAGAGTCGACCGGCGCCCTGCGCACCGGCCCGGTGTTCAACCCGGCAACCGGCGAGCGCCAGCACGAGGTCGCCCTCGCCGACGCCGCCGAGACCGAACGGGCGATCGCCGCAGCGCGCGCCGCCTTCCCCGCCTGGCGCGCCACCAGCCTGACCAAGCGCGCCGACGTGATGTTCCGCCTCCGTCACCTGCTCACGGAGCGTCGCGACGAGCTCGCCGCCATCGTCACCAGCGAGCACGGCAAGGTGCTCTCCGACGCTGCGGGCGAGATCGGCCGGGGGCTCGAGAACGTGGAGTTCGCGAGCGGCCTGATCGACAAGCTGAAGGGCGAGTACAGCGAGCAGGTGTCCACCGGCATCGACGTGCACAGCGTCAAGCAGCCGGTCGGAGTGGTCGCCTGCATCACCCCGTTCAACTTCCCGGTCATGGTGCCGCTGTGGATGGTCGCGAGCGCCATCGCCTGCGGCAACACCGTCGTGCTGAAGCCGAGCGAGAAGGACCCGAGCGCCTCCGTGTTCCTGGCGAAGCTGTCCCGCGAGGCCGGACTGCCGGACGGCGTCCTCAACGTCGTCCACGGCGACAAGGAGGCGGTGGACACCCTCCTCGACTCCCCCGACGTCGCCGCGGTCAGCTTCGTCGGATCCACGCCGATCGCCCGCTCGATCTACCAGCGCGCGTCGGCGAACGGCAAGCGCGTCCAGGCGCTCGGCGGCGCCAAGAACCACATGGTGGTGCTGGCGGACGCCGACATCGACGCCGCCGCCGACGCCGCGGTCTCGGCCGCCTACGGCTCCGCCGGCGAGCGCTGCATGGCGGTCAGCGTGGTGGTCGCGGTCGGCGACGTCGGCGACCGGCTGGTGCCGGCCATCCAGTCGCGCCTCGGCGCCCTGCGCATCGGGCCGGGCACGGATGCGGCCAGCAAGATGGGCCCGCTCATCACGCGCGAGCACCGCGACAAGGTGGCGTCGTACGTCACAGGCGCCGCGGCGGAGGGCGCGACGGTCGTGGAGGACGGCACCGCGCGCTCGTTCGACGGCGACGGCTTCTTCGTCGGAGTCAGCCTGCTCGACAACGTGAAGCCCGGCATGAAGGCGTACGACGACGAGATCTTCGGCCCGGTGCTGTCAATGGTGCGCGTCGACACCTTCGACGAGGCGATCGAGCTCATCAACGCCAACCCGTACGGCAACGGCGTCGCCCTGTTCACCCGTGACGGCGGGGCGGCCCGCCGCTTCGAGTTCGAGGTGGAGGTCGGGATGGTCGGCATCAACGTGCCCATCCCCGTGCCGGTCGGCGCCTACTCGTTCGGCGGCTGGAAGAACTCGCTGTTCGGCGACTCGCACATCTACGGACCGGAGTCGTTCCACTTCTACACGCGCAGCAAGGTGGTCACCACGCGCTGGCCCGATCCCCTGCATTCGCGCATCGAGCTGGCTTTCCCGGGCAACGCGTGAGCGAGGAGACGACGATGACGGACACCATCCCGACCACCGGCACGCGGACCGGCTACCTCGACCGGCACGGCGTCGAGCATCCGTTCGGGGATGCGGCGGCGGAGCGCCAGGTGCGCAGCGACGACCGCGCGCACGTCTTCCACTCGTGGAGCGCCCAGGCGAAGATCGACCCGCTGCCGATCGCCGCGGGCGAGGGCTCCACGTTCTGGGACTACGACGGGAATGCGTACCTCGACTTCAGCTCGCAGCTGGTGAACCTGAACCTGGGGCACCAGCATCCCGATCTCGTCGCCGCCATCCAGCAGCAGGCGGGCCGACTCGCCACGGTGCAGCCGTCCATGGCGAACGACGTGCGCGGCGAGCTCGCTCGGCGCATCGCCGAGGTGGCTCCGGGGACGCTCAACAAGGTCTTCTTCACCAACGGCGGGGCGGATGCGAACGAGTACGCGGTGCGCCTGGCGCGCGCGGTGACCGGACGCCGCAAGGTGCTGTCGATGTACCGCTCGTATCACGGCGGCACCTCGACCGCGATCGCCCTCACCGGCGACCCGCGGCGCTGGGCGAATGAGCCGAGCGACCCGTCGGTCGCGCACTTCTTCGGCCCGTACCCCTACCGGAGCGCCTTCCACTCGACCTCGCCGGAGGAGGAGACGCAGCGCGCGCTGGAGCACCTCGAGAACGTGATCGTGCTGGAGGGCGCCGGCACGATCGCGGCGCTCATCGCCGAGACCGTCGTCGGCACGAACGGCGTGCTGGTGCCGCCGCCCGGGTACCTCGCGGGCGTGCGGGAGCTGTGCGACCGGTACGGGATCGTGTACATCGCCGACGAGGTCATGGTCGGCTTCGGGCGGATCGGCGAGTGGTTCGCCGTGGATGCGTTCGACGTCGTGCCCGACCTGATCACCTTCGCGAAGGGCGTCAACTCCGGGTATGTGCCGCTCGGCGGCGTCGTCATCTCGGACGCCATCGCCGCGCGGTTCGACGATGTGGCGTTCCAGGGCGGCCTCACCTATTCGGGACACCCGCTGGCCTGCGCCGCCGGGGTCGCGACGTTCGACGTGTTCGAGCGGGACGGCATCCTGGAGCGGGTGCGCGACCTCGGCTCGCGTGTGGTCGAGCCGGAGCTCCGGTCGTGGCAGGAGCGGCACCCGTCGCTCGGCGAGGTGCGCGGCCGCGGCCTGTTCTGGGCGCTGGAGCTGGTGCGCGACCGCGAGACGCGGGAGCCGCTGGTGCCGTTCAACGCGGCGGGACCGGATGCGGCGCCGATGGCCGAGGTCGCGGCGGCCTGCAAGGCCGCGGGCGTCTGGCCGTTCACCCACTTCAACCGCGTGCACGTCGCGCCGCCGCTGGTCATCGAAGAGGACGAGCTGCGTCGTGGTCTCGCCGCGATCGACGCGGCACTCGACGTCGCGGACCGCTACGCGCGGGTCTGACCGGCGAGTGGATGGGCGGCACCTCGTGTCGTCCATCCACAGCCGCAGCTTGTCCACATCCTGCTTCCCGCCGGTCGGCTCACGGCGGCCGCAAGCTATCGTGGCAGCATGAGTGAACCCGGAGACGGCCGTGTCGCTGTCTACATAGACTTCGACAACATCGTCATATCCCGCTACGACCAGGTGCACGGTCGTGGCTCCTATATGCGCGATCGGCCCAAGTCGAGTTCGACCGCGCCCAAAGCGGGCTTCGCCGAGAAGCTGGCGGAAGCGCGCGTCGACCTGGGTGCGGTGATCGACTTCTCCTCGTCGTTCGGCACGCTGGTGCTGACGCGGGCGTACGCCGACTGGTCGTCCGCCGTCAACGCCGAGTACCGCGGCCAGCTCGTGGGCCGCGCGGTCGACCTCGTTCAGCTCTTCCCGGCCGCCGCCTACGCCAAGAACGGCGCCGACATCCGGCTCGCGGTCGACGCGGTCGAAGACCTCTTCCGGCTTCCCGAGCTCACGCACGTCGTCATCGTCGCGGGCGACTCGGACTACATCCCGCTGGCCCAGCGGGTGAAGCGCCTCGGGCGCTATGTGATCGGGATCGGCGTCGCCGGCTCGACCGCGAAGTCGCTCGCCGCGGCGTGCGACGAGTTCGTCAGCTACGATGACCTCCCCGGCATCGCCCGTGACGAGGCGGAGGACGCGGACGACGTCGAGGTCGCGGCCGGCACCGAGCCGGTGACCGCGGTCGCCGCGGAGCCTGCGGGTGACCAGGCCGAGACGGATGGCGCCGCTGCCGAAGCCGGGGCGGTGGATGCGTCGGCTCCAGCCGCCGAGCCTGCCCAGCGGCCGACGCGCGGCAGCCGCAAGCGCGCCGCGGCCACGACCAGCGCCGACGACGCGGACGAGGAGCAGAGCGAGGACCCGCAGCACGTGGCCACCCGCCTCCTCGCCCGCGCCATGCAGCTCGGCCACGAGAAGGACGACTCGCCGTGGCTGCACAGCTCGACGGTCAAGGGCCAGATGAAGAGGATGGACCCGTCCTTCAGCGAGAAGGCCCTCGGGTACCGCTCGTTCAGCGACTTCATCAAGTCGCGCGGCGACCTGGTCGAGCTCGACGACAGCTCGACCGCCCAGATGCTTCGCCTCGCACCGACCCGCCCGCGCCGTGCCCGGCACAGCGGCCGCGCTGCGGACCGCGTCTCCGCCACCTGAGACGGCATGGTGGAGGTCTTGAGCCGGCGCACAGCCGACGGGAGTTGACTGCGACCATGGCGAGCCAGAAGACAGGACGACAGTGGCGAGCGACCCGCTGGGGCGGGCCGGAGAGGTGGGAGTTCGCGGAGGTCGAGGTTCCGGAACCTCGGCAGGGCGAGGTCACGATCGAGGTCCGCGCCGCGGGCGTCAACCCGGCGGACTACAAGCACGTGTCCGCACCCCGAGAGGGCCTCGAGCTCCCAGTCCCGATCGGCTACGAGGTGGCCGGCGTCATCGCGGCCATGGGTCCGGATACCGAGATCGCGTCCGGCGGCGGGGCCGTCGGCGACGCGGTTGTCGCGTTCCGCATCCAGGGCGGCTATGCCACCGCCGTCACCGTCCCGGCGAAGGACGTGTTCGCCAAGCCCGCTCGGCTGGCCGACGAAGAGGCCGCGAACCTGCTGCTCGTCGGCACGACGGCCGCCCAGATGCTCGACGTGACCCACGTGCGCGCGGGCGAGACCATCCTCGTGCACGGAGCATCGGGCGCGGTCGGCGTGAGCATCCTCCAGCAGGCGGCCGAGATCGGCGCACGCGTCATCGGAACGGCGAGCGAAGCGAGCTTCGCCCGGGTGCGCCGCTTCGGCGGCCTGCCGATCGCATACGGACCGGGGCTCGCAGAGCGGGCGACGGAAGCCGCCCAGGGCCCCATCGCCGCGGCGCTCGACACGGTCGGAACCGACGAGGCGATCGACGTCTCCCTCGAACTCGTCCCCGACCGGCTGCGCATCGTCACGATCGTCGCGGCCCAGCGCGCACAGCAGGAGGGCTTCCCCGCCGTCTTCGGCGCGCAGCCGGAGAGCCAGGCGTTCCGCGATTCCGTGCGCGGCCCGCTCCTCGAGCTGGCCGGCAGCGGCCGCCTTCAGGTCCCGATGGCGCGGACGTATCCACTCGCCGATGCGCCGGAGGCCCTCGCGTTCCTGAAGGAGGGACACCCGGGCGGCAAGCTCGCGCTGCTGCCCTGAGTGCGGCCAGGCGGGCCGCGAGGCGAAGGAATCAGCCGGCGGGCTTGGTCGCCTTCCCGTCGAGCCACAGCGTCGCCGACTCGTCCCGGTGCACGCCGTCCGTCCCGACGAACTTCGTGTCGATCTGCGGGCCCTTGGTGATCACATGCACCATCGCCATCCCGTGCCCGCGCCCCAGCCCGTAATCGTCCTTCAGCCAGGCGAGGATCTCACCCGCCTTGGTGCCCGGGCCGAACCCGCGCTCCCCCGCCTCCGCGACCAGTTCGCGCGGCGTCTTGCCGGTCTTGTCCTCGACCGCGTCGAGATAAGCCTGGAACGACATCCTCAGTCCCCTCTCTCGTCGCGCTCGACGATGGCCTCCGCCTCCGCTTCGGAGACGACCACCATTCCACCGGTGCGCTGGCTCGTGCGCAGGAGCACATCCATCCACTTGTCGTTGAGTCGCGGCGGCTTGGTCCCGCTGAACACGAACGCCAGCGGGATGTCCCGGCTGATCCAGAGGCTCACCCGGCCTCCGCCGAGGTCGGCGGGGATCTGCCAGTTCAGCAGGAAGCTCTCGTGGCGGCGCAGCTTCGTGACGACGGCGATCTTGACGTGCGCCAGGGTGCGGTCGTCGAACTCGTACTCCTGCGGCGCGGTCCCGTAGACCAGCCTTCCCACGTCACGCCCCCTCGCGGCGCTTGCCGTTCCTCGTCCGGCTCGCCCGATAGGTGCCCTCCGGGACCTCTTCGCGGATCTCCGCGCGCAGGTCGTCCTCGAGCATCAGCCCGGAGTTGCTGTTGGCCCGCTCGCCGAGGATGGTCAGCCAGTCGCGGTTCAGCTCCGGCAGCTCCGGCCGCGCGAACACGAACTGCAGCGAGATGGAGGGGTCGAGCCAGATCGACCGCAGCACGCCCTCGGAGCCGGCCGTGCGATCCGTCCAGATGAGGAGGAAGCCCTCCCGGCGCCGCAGCTTGGTCTGGACCACCGCTTGGAGGTGCGCGAGCACCCGGTCGTCGAACGTGAAGCCGTCGGCCCCGTCGTAGATCAGCGTTCCCACGCGAGTCCTTCCTGTCTGGATCACTTTCTCCAAACCACCGCGCGCCGTCAAGTCACGGTTGTGCGAATCGCCGTAAAGTCCGGTCATGGACGCACTTACGCGAACCATCAAAGCGGCCCTCCTCTACGAGGACGGCCGGACCCTCGACAGCGTCGTGGTCGTGCCCCTGATCGGCGGGTGCCCTCCCGGCGAGATCCGCGTCGCCACCCTGTTCGCCGGGGCCCTCGCCTACGACGTGTACGAGCTGGCCGACGAGGAGGAGTACTCGTCGATGCCCGCCTACCCCTACCGCTCCACCATCCCCGTCACGACCGAGGACCTCGACGACTGATCGCGCGATCCGGGTAGCGTGGACGGGGTGACCCGCTCCGACGATCCTGCGCGCCCGCGCGCGGGGGCGGCCGTCGCCGCGCTCAGCCTCGGCACGCTGCTGAACCCGCTCAACTCGTCGATGATCGCCGTGGCCCTCGTGCCGCTGCAGCACGACTTCGGTGTGGATGTGACGGCCGTGACCTGGGTCATCACGTCGTTCTACCTGGCGTCGGCCGCCGGCCAGCCGCTGATGGGTCGACTCGGCGACCGCTTCGGCCCGCGCCGTCTGTTCCTGTTCGGGATGCTGGTCGTCGTCCTCGCCTGCGCGCTCACGCCGTTCGCAGGCTCCCTCGCCGCCGTCTGCGTCGGCCGAGTGGCTCTCGCGGTGGGGACGGCGACCGCGTTCCCCTCGGCGATCGCCCTGCTGCGACCGCTCGCGGCGGCCTCCGGGGTGGGGACGCCGCGACTGCTCGGCCGCATCCAGATCGCCAACACCTCCGGCGCCGCCATCGGGCCGGTGCTCGGCGGCGCATTGATCACGTTCCTCGGCTGGCAGTCGATCTTCTGGGTGAACGTGCCACTGGCCCTGATCGCCTTCGTCGGCGTGTGGTTCTTCGCACCGGCGGACGCCGAGCGGGAGCGGGTGCCGCTGGGGCGCACGCTGGCCGAGTCCGACATCCCGGGCATCCTGCTGTTCATCGCGACCCTCACGTCGCTGCTTGTCTTCCTGCTCGACCTCGAACCTCAGCCGCTCTGGTGGCTGCTGCCGGTGTGCGCCGTGGCCGCCGTACTGTTCGTCTGGCGGGAGTTGCGCACAGCGCACCCGTTCCTCGATCTGCGGCTGCTGGCGGCGAACCGGCGTCTGCTGCTGGTGTACCTCAGCTTCGCGATCTTCAACGTCGTCTACTACTCCGCCTTCTTCGGTCTGCCGCAGTACCTGCAGACGCACGGAGGCTACAGCGCGGGCGTCGCCGGACTGCTCATGTTCCCGCTCGCGGCCGTGACCATCGTCGTCACGCCGCTCGCCGCGCGCGCGATCGAGTCCGTCGGGCTGCGGCCGACGTTGATCACCGGTGCGATAGCGCTCGTCGTCGGGGCCGCCCTTCTCGCCGTCGCCGCCGCGACGACGGCACCCTGGGTCGTGCTCGTGCTCACTGCGGCGCTCGGCATCCCCTACTGCGTCGTCAGCATCGGGATGAATCAGGCGCTCTACTCGGCGGCCCGCCCGGAGGACAGCGGTGTCGCCGCGGGCATCTTCCAGACGTCGCGCTATGTCGGGGCGATCGTCGCGACCACGGTGCTCGGACTGCTGTTCAGCGGTGGGACGACCGCGGGCAGCTGGCTGGCGGCCGTCGGCGTCGCGACCGTGCTGGCGGTGGTGCACCTGGCGCTGCTGGTGTTCGTGCGGCCCGGGCGGGCGCGGCGTGCGGCCGCCGCCGCTGCCTCCTGACCGCGGCTGCCGGCGTTTTGGCCTGGGGGTCGCAACACGCCGTTATGGGCGCGCCAGAACGGCGTGTTGCGACCCACAGGCGGTCGGCCGGTCGCCTGCGCTCAGGCGACCAGGGTGGTGCCGGGGGGCACCATGCGTTGCTGGGCGATCGACGACGCACGGCAGAGCGGATTTCGGCAGCCCACCGCGACCGTCACCACTGCCCATGCCCCGCGTGACGTCGGCACCAGCCGCCGTTCCGCGGAGATCGGCCCTCCGCACACTCTGCACACCCGTGAGTCCGCGACCATCGTGATCATCCCCATCCGACCCGTGGCGCCCGCATCGCCTCTTCCATGGTCCGCCCGGCGGCGTGCGGAAGCAAGAGTTGCGGCGAATGCCGGGCGGTCGGGATGTGCGCAATTCCGTCCCCAGCCGCGCACCGCACCGACTCATCCACAGTCGGGGCGCGCACCGCCCTCTACCGGGCCCGCACGGGTAGCGTCGACTCCATGCAGATCGACGTCCCCACTTCGGTCGGCCCCGGCCGACTGACCGTCTCCGCGGCCGAGCATCCCGCCGCGGTGCTCTGGCTCGGTCACGGCGCCGGCGGCGGCATCGAGGCGGCCGACCTCGCTGTCCTCGCCGCCCGGCTGCCCGGCGAAGGCATCACCGTCGTGCGCTACGAGCAGCCGTGGCGTGTCGCGGGCAAGCGCGTGGCCGCCCGCCCGGACACCCTCGACATCGCGTGGCAGGAGACGGCGCCCCGGGTGCGGGAGCTCGCCGGCGACCTTCCCCTGGTGACGGGTGGCCGCAGCGCGGGCGCGCGGGTCGCCTGCCGGACGGCGACGGCCCTCGGCGTTCGAGCTGTCGTCTGCCTTGCGTTCCCGTTGCACCCGCCGGGCAAGGCCGATCGGTCGCGGCTCAACGAACTGCTCGAGCCGGTCGTCCCTGTGCTCGTCGTCCAGGGCAGCGGCGACCCATTCGGGTCAGCGGCTCTCGTCGCCTCCGAAGTGGGGGCGGCGGAGGTCGGCACCTCCTCGGCCGAGGCAGCCGATCGCATCCGGGTGGTGGAGGTCCCGGGCGCCGATCACGGCATGAGGGTGCCGAAGGCGTCCCCGCTGGGTGCAGCCGGTGTGCGAGACCTCATCGCTTCGACCGTCGCGGAGTTCGTCCGCGCCGTCGTGTGACGGAGGAGGTCAGTACTCGCCCTTGATCACGAAATAGGACCCGCGGATGGTCCCCGCGAGCCGGGACTTCTGGCGCGCGAACTTGAACGACGACAGCTCCTCCGGCACGTCCATCCCGTCGGAGAGCTTGAATCCGACCGCCCGCTTGCCGCCCTCGGCGAGCGTGTACATCACGTTGATCGACAGTCCGGACTCGTAGAAGACGTACGTCATCCGCATCCCGTCGACCTCGAAGTCCGTGGCCTCGAGCGCCGGAGAGCCGATGACGATGTCGCGCTCGTCTTTCAGGACACGCGCCACCCGGTCCACCGCATCCTGCTCTTCCTCCGCGGTCCCGACGGTGAAGACGTGGTCGTACTTGTTGCGGTAGTACCGCGCTTCGTTCGCGCGGAGGCCGGCGAGCGCGTCCGCGACGGGCGACGATTCCAGCCCGACGGTGGAGACGTTCGCGAAGTCGACGACGTACGGCATGGGTCCTCCTGGATGTGCGGTGTCGAGCCTTACCGTAGCGTGCGCCGCGCTCTGGACGCGCGCTGGCGTGTCCGCTGCCCGCACGCACCGCGTCCGCGTCAGGATCGTGGGGTGTCCGAGCTGCTGATGCGCATCCACAGTCCCGAGTTCCAGGCGATGTCCGAGCGGGTGCTGGAGGTGACCGCGATCACCTCGCGGCTGAACGTCCTCCCCTTCGACGACGAGGAGGGCAAGTCCGCACTGTTCGAGCAGATCCTGGGCCGCCCTCTCCCGCCACGGGTGACCATCTACCCGCCGTTCTTCACCGACCACGGCCGCAACCTGGAGCTGGCGGAGCGGGTGTTCATCAACCAGAACTGCACGTTCCTCGACTACGCGGGCATCACCCTCGGCGAGAGCGTCATGGTCGCCCCGAAGGCGACCTTCATCACCGTCGGCCACCCCGTCGACACCGACGACCGCCGCATCTGGCTGACCGGCGGCCCCATCACGGTCGAGGAGAACGTGTGGATCGGCGCGGGAGCCACCATCCTCCCCGGCGTCACCATCGGCCGCGACTCCGTGATCGCCGCCGGCGCGACCGTCGCGGAGGACGTGCCCGCGCGGACGCTCGTCGCCGGCCCGAAGGCGGCGGTGCTGCGGAGCTGGTGAGGGGGCCGGCGGCCGCGGAACCGGAGGATTCCCGCTCCGACACACCGCGAGCCCGCAGGAAACGGAGGACCGCGCGCTCCCGAGGTGGCGCACTAGCCTCCGTTTCGGCTGAATCGGGCGCCTCGATGCATCCCGAGTCGTCAGAAACGCACGCTCGACTTTCCCGCGCGCCGACGGCTCCACTCCCGTGGCCAGCGAACGTGAGCGCACGAGAACGCGAGGAGCAGCCAACCCGCGAGCAGTGTCCATGGATTCGGCTCCAACACGTCGAAACGCTCCCCGAAGTCGTCACTGATCGTGGTCCGCGCCGCGAGAACGAGGGAACCGACGATCAGCGCCGCGCCCGCGGACATCCCGACGAAGGCGAGTTCGGCATGGTCGCGCCAGAAATGGCGGGCACGAGGAATCAGGCGGAGCGGAAGGCCTCCCGCCATGACGATGACCGTCGTCACGATGGCCGCCGCGGCGCTCAGCATGAACCACCCGATCATCGTCGGGATGCCGTCATAAGAGCCTGCCGCGAGGCAGACGACCAGCCCTGCGAAGCCCATGACGGCGAGGGTCAATGCCGACTGTCCACCCGCCTCCAGGAGCCCGCGCAGGATGCCGGCCGTCACGCCGTTCTGCTGCCCGCCACGCATGCGTCCACGCTAGTGAGGCGCAGCCCCGGAGGGATCATCCCTCAGAGGGATCCTCGGCGGGACGACGAGCACGCGTCCGCGCGCGAAGGACACGTCGAGCGGCATGAGATGACAGGATCGACCCGTGACCGCCGAATCGACCGACGAGCCGCTGAAACGACCTGCCGGCTCCGGGCGGACGACCGAGGTCCGGCTGCGGCAATCGAGTCGGGGTGCACGCGTGGCGGCCATCACCACGCTGATCGTCTTCCTCCTCGCCTGCCTGCTGGGTCAACTCCATCCGTCCCCGGATGTGTCAGCGCTCGATCGGAGTCTGGCCCCGCTCATCTGGGCTGCCGACTGCCTGCTCGCTGTCGCGGTGGTGAGGTCCCTGCTCGTCGGGGTCTACCTTTCTGAGCGCCACATCCGGGTGCGGAGCTGGTTCCGCACCTACACGATCCCGCTCGATGCCGAGACCCGGTGCCGACCCGACAGGTGGCGCAGTTGGTTCGTCACCCGCGGTACCTCGTACCGGTCGGTGCAGATGCTGTTTCTGTCCTGGACGCGCGAAGGAAGACGCACCTTCCGCTCGTTTCCGGCGACGGCCGTACGCCGCTCCCGCGCCATCGCCCAGGCGGACGTCGTCAACGCGTTCATCAGCGCCACCGCAGCGGGCGCGGCGCCGGCCGTCCGGGACTTCGCTCGCGGATCCGAATGGCTCCGGATCACCGCCGACTCCCGTCGACGGCTGGCTGAGCGGGACGCCGAACGGGACCACCGCGGCGTGCGCGCATGAATGGCGCGGCTGCTACTTGGTGAAGACCGCGTCGAGGACGCGCCCGTCGACGAGGTTCAATCGCACGCGCCAGCACGACCACGTATGAGCGACGACGGCGTCATCCACCAGCCGAGCATCCGTCCATGCGTCATCGGAGCCGAAACCGGTCGGAGTCGCAGTCCAGAGGACGGCCCCATCGGGCTGGACAAGTGAGACGGACTCGAACAGGTTCCCATCCGGGTGTGGGTCCAGCCGGAGGGTGACTCCTCCACCGCTGTCATGGTCACTCACGGTCGTGGGCCTCCACCACATCGCCGTCCGGCCCGCGCCGGAAGCTGCGCGTCACCTCGATGCGCCCGACGATGTTGCCGTTGAGTTCCTCGACCTGCTCGGCGGGAATCCAATACTCGAGGATTGTCTCACCGCCGACCTGCCGCACCTCGAAACGGTCCAAGAAGTCCTTGCGCACGCGGAAGCGGGTGACGTGCCCGACGCCGGACGCTTTGACGTTCCAATCTCGCGCAATGCGGACCGCGTAGTCCTCGTTGAGCACCGGATAGAAGATCGGCTGGTCCGGCAACCGCGGAGGCCATCGTGTCCAGCCGGATTCCTCCACCAGCACCAGCTCTTCGGGCCCCGTCGGACGCCAAAGCGTGACGGTTTCGACGTCGGTCATGGCTCATATGCTAAACGGACGTTCGAGCCTCGCTTCGACTATTGCGACCTGCGTTCAGCAAGGAGGTCGGCGAGATCCCTCGCACCCCGGCTGAGTTCTTCCCCGGGCTCGATGAGCAGCGTCGACCGAGCGGACCAACGACGGTGCGGTCCCCCCTGAAGGCGCACGTCGAGCTCGACGTGGCCACGGTGCGCCGCTGCGATCGACAGCTCGCCCTCGACCGACTCCCACACGCGTTCGCCGGTCCATCCGCGCCAGTCCTGAGCCAACTGCCTGAAGAACTCGACCAAGTCGTCGAACCCCTGCGCGTAGTTGGCGACGACTTCCGTGCGGGCGTTCAGGCCTCCGACTTCCAGGACGGCAGTCACGTATTCCGCTGAACCATCTCCTGCGCGACGCACGTCGCCGAACCGCAGCGCACCGCGTTCGTTGCCGATGGTCGCAGCATCCACGAGATCGATCATGGCGCAGGACCGATGGATGCGCGTGCCCGCGCGCCGCGACGGCTCAGCTCAACGGGCGGACGCGGAGATGCGGACCAGCCCAGGTCACGAAGAGCTCGTCCGCGCCGTGCGTCTCGAGGATGATGCTCAGCTCTTCGAATTCGAGGATCACGCCGTCCAACGCGTCGAGGGAGGTGCGGGTCGTGCGATAGCCGAGGAGTCGCTCGCCGACGACGGCGCGATAGGGGTCCTCCCGCGTCACATCGAACTCGCGCCACGCGCCGGACGCCCGAACGAACCTGCGGTTCTCGTCCGATAGCGGTTCGGCGAAAGGATCCTGCCAGCGGGTGACGCCGACCGCGAGCCGCTCGCCATCACCCCCGGCGTCGAAGCGGCGAACCTCACCGGAGTCGAAACAGAGTTGAATGGGACCGTCGTCCGACGGCGCCGAGCGCCCGTCGACATAGCGAAGGCGCTGGATGCTCTCGACCCGCGACCCAACCACCTGATCGATCAAGGTGAGCCGACCGTCGAGGTAGTCCATCTGATTCCTGCTCCACGATCCAGCGTCCGGCATGGATTCGGTGCGAGATGCGGCGGGGTCCACCCTCTGGGAAGCGATGAATTCCGCGTCGGCGTCACCGAGGAGGAAGACACTGCGGGTTGGATCCGGCTGCATCGGCTCTGCACCGGCCTTCCACAGCTCCGGCAGCACGTGCCAGCTGATCCGTTCGCGCTGGTGCGCGACCAGCCATTCACGGGTGGATGGCGAGACGGCTTCCCACCATCGAGGCTCCTCGGTCATACGGGAGACCATACCTGGCGGAGTCGTGCGGGCCGGCGACACGACGCAAGGGAAACTCCACCGGCGTTCCGTCACGGATTGGCGTTCATATCATTGCGGTATGTCAGCGATCCCGGCGAAGCAGGTTCACCGCGAGTTGGCCACGCTTCTAGGGCCCCTCCTCGAGAAGGATGGCTTCCGTCGGATCCGCCCTGGATGGACAGCCGCTTGGTCCAAGACCGTTGGCGAACGGTTCCTCCTCGTGTGGGTACAGCTATCGCGATCCGGCGACCCGTTCGGCTGGTACGGGACCTCGCTCAATGTCGAATTCGAGTTGAGCGAAACTGCCGTGCGCGGGACCGGTCGCTCCAGGGAACGACTGACCCGCTTGCTCTCGCACGAGCAGCGGGAGGAGGTTCGGCGCAATCAGAATGCGTTTATCGCCCGGCTGCCTCCGGCTCCCACCGTCGCACTCTCGCAACTTTCCGCTTCTTTACGATCTCAATACCTTGCGCAGGGCGATCAACGCAATGAACCATATGCGGCCAACGAGGACGTCTGGTTGCGGTATGCCGACGCCCGAGACCTTCAGAGCTGGTTCCCGCTCCTGCAAGAAATGGTGCCCGCAGCTGTTCGCGAAGCTGTTATCCGTTTCGGAGTCGACCTTCAGCAGTAGTGCGGATTACTCCTAGGGCGCGCCTCGTCTCCAGGATCGCCCACATCCCCGCTGCTGCTCGGCTCAAGCCCGAGGGCGGCACTGATCTCAGACACCGTTCGTTCGTGACTGTAGATCGAGAGAGTGGACCGGTTCGCGAGGATCACAGCCATCTCTCTTTCGCTCAGAACACGGGTGATCCATCACCCGGCTACCGAACCGAATCTAGCGTGCTGACAGGGGATTTCCGCCGGCCGCGTCAGACCGGCGTGAGCTCGGTCGCCTTGCCGAGGAGCTCCAACTCGACCCCCCGCCGCACCGCCTCCGAACGCGACGACACCCCGAACTTCTGGAAGATCGCGCTGATGTGGGTCTTGACGGTGTTGGGCGAGACGTAAAGGCGCTGTGCGATCTCCGGTCGGGTCAGGTGAGTCTGCAGGTAGGGAAGCACACGCTGTTCGGCTTCGGTGAGCGCCACGGAGTCGGCACGACGCTCCCGTGTCCGCGTGTGCTCGGCAAGCAGATTCCGGGCGAACGCGCTCCGTGTGTCCAAGGCGTCGCCTGGGAGCCCCGGGGGAAGGACTTCACCGATCTCATCGAGGAGGATCCGGGCCGCATCCGCATCCCCGACGGCCAATTGCGCACGGACGAGGAGCAGCCGGGTCGGGATGCTGAGGAGCGGCACGGCGCTCCCGCATCGTTGGCGTTCTGACATGGCCCTCGCCAGGTACCGTCTCCCCGATAGGGTTCGGCCGGCATGGAGTTCCAGACAGGCGGCGGACGCGTGCGCGTACGCGGACATGACGTAGCCTTCGATGCCTCCCGCCCGGATGGTGTCCAAGGCTCTCTGGATGTGCGGCGCCGCCTGCTCCCACGCTCCGGCCTCGATCGCGAGGAAGGCGAGCTCGGACTCGCAGATCACGATGGAGGCGGGATTGCCGTGGACGCTGGCGATGTGGATCGCCTCACCGAGAACGATCCTGGCGCGCTCTTCATGGCCGGCATGGAGCAGGGTGCTTCCGAGTATCTGAACGGCGGGGTCTCGCCACGGACTCTCCAGCGGTTCGACCTCAGCCGCGAACTCTGCGTCCTCGAGGGCTGATTCGATGCCGTCGCGCATCATGATGGCCCGGATCATCGCCTTCGCCGAAGCGACATTGATTCCGGCGGCGGCAGCGTCGTCAGGAACCATCCCCAGCAGGGTGCCCCACTTGCGGGCGTCGTCATCCGATCCCGCGAGGACCGCGAACCAGGCGAAGACGACAACGGCTGACGGGTTCGCCAGGAGGTTGGCGTCGCCGATCTCACGCAGCCACCGGCCGAGTGTCGCGCTCTGACCCGCCTCGTAGGCCGGGAGACCGGCGGCGGTCACCAGGGCCGTCGCGGTGGGGAACTCCCCCGCCGCGATGGCATGATCGATAGCCGCGGGGAGTTGCCCGCGCTCGGCGAACCACTGCGATGCTCGAGCGTGCAAGGCCGGCACCAGCGAGGCGGACTCGAGCTGCAGCTCATCCGACAGGTACTCCCTGAACAGGGGATGCAGGCGGAACGCGCGGCCGTCCACGTCCGCGGTGACGAAAAGCTGGCGCGATTCCAGGTCCCGAAGGATCCGGATCGAATCGTCACGTTCCAGTACGGCATCGCACAGGTCCGGGATGTGGGTGGTGAGGATCGAGGTGCGGAGCAGAAACTGGCGGGTGTCCTCCGGGAGGTCGCGCACGCATTCTCGATAGAGGTAGTCGGCGAGTGCGCTGTGGTCGCTCGTGACGGCGAACGGCCTGCTTCTCGAGAGCAGTGCGTACATGTGCAGCCCGGCCGCCCAGCCCTCGCACCGGTCCACCCAGTCCGCAAGGATGCTCTGGTCCACGTGAGCACCCGCTTCGTCGGCGATCCGCGCCGCCCCGTCGAGGTCGATGCGCAACTCGGCCGCCCCGACCCTGGCTGCCGACATCTCGACGCGACCTCGGGCCAAGGCCGCCAGATGCTGCCGGCTCGCCAGTACCACCTGCGATCCCGCCGGCACCCGAGCCAAAGCCACCTCCAAGGCGTCGATGCATCCGACCGTTCTCAGCACGTGGACGTCGTCGATGAACAGGACGAACGGGCGTTCGCACCGTGAGAGCGCAAGAGCCAGCGCCGGGGCGAGCCTGCTCAGCACTCCCGTCTGGGTGGTCGCGATCTGCGTGAAGACCGACTCGGCCTCCGATGCGAACGCCGTGCACACGCGGGCCAGGAGGCGGATCAGCGCCGCCGGATCGTCATCGTCTTCGCGGAGTGTGAGCCAACCGGTCGCCCGATCTTCGTCGTGTTCCCATTCGGCGAGGAGCGACGTCTTCCCGTAGCCGGCGGGCGCCTCGACCGTGACGATCCGGGAGGTACTGGCGCGCAGCGATTGGATGAGATCCTGCCGGCGAACATAGGCCGGGTCGAAGAGCGGAGCGGTGGTCTTGCTCTCGAAGAGCAGAGTTTCCAGATCGTCGTTCGCCGAACCCATCCGATATCCCATCGCCGCACGGGCTGGAAGGCTCGTGCGAGCCACCAGGACATAACCGCATCACATGCATTTATAGCGGGGCGCGCCGCAGCCATGGAGAACGCGTCGTACGGTGCGGCGATGCGGACGACCAGCCCCCTGAAGCCCCTGACGGTCGAGGACCGCGAAATGCGCGCTGCTACCTGGTGAGACCGCGTCGAGGACGCACTGGCGAGGCTGCCGTCACCCTCGGGTTGGGGGGATCGCCGAATGGTATCCGAGGCTAGCTTGATCCCATGCCGGGGGTGTCAGCACGCGTGATGAAAGCGGCCGCAGTGGGAGCTGCCATGGCGCTTGTCACAGCTTCGCTGACCGGTTGCTACGGCACCCCGGGCCAACATGAATACGATCTGATCGACGCGGTTGCCGAGCAACTAGAGGTCACTCGCGCCGGCGTGGTTCTCACCGAACGGCATTACGGGCAGATGCGACGCATGAGTGGCCCAGGCCCGACCGTCGAGTTCAGGATAGCCACCGATGATCCACTTGCCTCCGCCACCATCGTCAGCAACGCGGTCCGAAATGGGTGGGAGGACTCATCGAGTATGGATCAAATCGTCACAGGGAGAGCCTCCGTATCCATTGGCGACTATTTCCTGGAGCTGGCGATCGCTCCCTGGACGGCTAATGGGCCGGTCCCCGGCGCTGAGGACAAGACCCGGACATCGAACCGCTCGGGAATCGATGTCACAATCACTCAGTCCTGAGCTGCTCTGCTCTGCTCTGCAGGGATATTGCAGCGTTATGGCGCGAAGAACGCACACAAACGGTCGCCTGTGACGCCACGCTAACTGCAGGATGCCCGCCCGCCGGCGACAAGTCCTGATCAGCTACACAATGAAGCGGGAATCCACGCGTCAAACGCCTCACTCGGCGGACCAGAGCTCCTCGGCTTCGATGACCAGATCGATCGTCTGACGCAGGAGACCTCCCATCGATGTCGATCTCAGCAGGGTGTACCTGTCGTACTCGCCCAGCGGGGCGATCGCCGCCAGTTGCCACGCGGCCTCGACGGGGTCGTTCGACAGCTCGATATCGGCATCCGACTGCGGCTCCGCGACACGGGCGACCACGCGGCGGACAACCGATTCAGCCTCGGCCCGTAGAGGATCGAGTGCCTCGGACCACTCCAGATCCGGCAGCATCGAGAGCTCAGCCCGGGGATACGGGTCGTCGTCGAGCCATCGCTCGACCGTGAACCGCCGGGTCCCCACGCCGACGATGAGCAGGTCGTCGGCGCCCACGGCGGCGCTCACAAGACGCGCCATCGTCCCGACCGAGGCGCGCTGGTCGCCGCCCCCGGCTTCGAATCCGCGCTCGATGAGCACGACGCCGAACTCGAAACCCGGTTCGACCTCATCGAGCAGGCGCCCGACCAGCGTGAGATACCGCGGCTCGAACACCCGCAACGGGATGGGCACGGAGGGGAACAGCACTGATCCGAGCGGGAACATCGGCGAGGCGGCCATGCTCCAGTGAAGCACCGCGGACTTAGAGTGAACAGGTGCCCCGACCGCGCCCCGAGATCCCGGGACCGGGGCAGGAGTCTGTGTGGGACTACCCGAGGCCGCCGCGCATCGAGAGCGTCGCCGTGCCTGTCACGATCCGTCTGGGCGGGCAGCTCATCGTCGAAACCCGGGACGTTGTCCGGGTGCTCGAGACAAGCCATCCGCCGGTCTACTACCTCCCGATAGCGGACTTCGCGATCGGCGCCTTGGTCGACGCCGACGGCTCGTCGTTCTGCGAGTTCAAAGGCACCGCACGATATCTCGACGTGCGCGGCGGAGGCGAGGTTCGGCGCGCGTGCGCGTGGAACTACCCGCATCCGTCGCCGGGGTTCGAGCCGCTCCGAGACCGCGTCGCCGTCTACGCCCAGCAGATGGACGAGTGCACGGTCGACGGCGAGACCGTCACGCCGCAGCCCGGAGAGTTCTACGGCGGCTGGATCACGAGAGCCGTGGTCGGGCCCTTCAAGGGGTCGCCCGGGTCACGGCACTGGTGAACGCCGTGGCGATCTACACGTTGAAGCGGAACTCCACCGAGTCACGTCACGGATACGTATATCGCGAAGGGGAACGCCGCTTCCACACGGGCGACCGACTGAGGCGGCAGAATCAGTGCATGCCCACGCCCGCCCCGTCCGTTCTCCCGTTCCGCATCGAGAATGGCTGGCCCGTGCGGCTAGCCGGTTGCCGCGTCACGCTCCGGGAGACGGGGATTCTTCTGGGTTCCCTTTATTTCGATGTGGAGGAGTGGGCCGATCTCGACCTGCACGCCGTTCATTCCATACGCATCGACGACCACCCAGCGACACACGGAACAAGCATCCGACGTCCGGACGGTTCCGAGGAGTCAACGACATTCACCATTCCGATGGCCCCGGTGCCGGTTCCCGAAGACGTCCTCAGCACGCCCCGCACATTCGGGGAATGGGTGTCGGATGTTCACGGAAGCTCAGGTCGGCTTCTCGTCTGGGATGACACGCTCACATGGTGGTGGGCGCACGATCCCGAACTCGAGGCTCTGTTGATGTGCGCTCCGGTCGGCCGATACTCGCCACGCTCTGACGAATTGTCGTGGCTTCCGTTTGGCACCGAGACCGGGCGACGATCAATCGAGAGGCTTCACGCGCGATTCGGGATAGAGGCACGCACAACGGCCGATTCCACCCCTGAGGAATAACACACGCATCCGCGTGGCGAATGCAAAGCGCGGCCCGACACGACGTGCGACCGCCGCCAGCTCAAACGTTGAACCGGAACTCCACCACGTCGCCGTCCTGCATGACGTAGTCCTTGCCCTCCATGCGCGCCTTGCCGCGCGAGCGGGCCTCGGCGACGCTTCCGGCATCCATCAGGTCGTCGAAGGAGATGACCTCCGCCTTGATGAAGCCCTTCTCGAAGTCGGTGTGGATGACGCCGGCCGCCTGCGGGGCCTTCCAGCCCTTGTGGATGGTCCAGGCACGCGACTCTTTCGGGCCGGCCGTCAGGTAGGTCTGCAGGCCCAGGGTGTCGAAGCCGATGCGGGCGAGCTGGTCGAGGCCGGACTCCTCCTGGCCGGTCGACGCGAGCAGTTCGGCGGCGTCGGCCGCGTCGAGGTCGATGAGTTCCGACTCCAGCTTGGCGTCGAGGAAGACGGCCTGCGCGGGCGCGACCAGGGCGGCCAGCTCGGCGCGACGGGACTCGTCGGTGAGCACATCCTCGTCCACGTTGAAGACGTAGATGAACGGCTTGGCGGTGAGCAGGCCCAGTTCGCGGACCGGCTCCAGGTCGATCGACGAGGTCGACAGCGGCTTGCCCGAGTTGAGGTACTCGATCGCGGCGCGCGCGGTCTCCAGGACCACCGGCTCCAGCTTGCGGCCCTTGACCTCCTTCTCGTACCGCTGCTCCGCCTTCTCGAGGGTCTGCAGGTCGGCGAGGATGAGCTCGGTGTTGATGGTCTCCATGTCGCCCGCCGGGTCGGTCTTCCCGGCCACGTGGACGACGTCGGCGTCGCTGAACCCGCGCACGACCTGGGCGATGGCGTCCGCCTCGCGGATGTTCGCCAGGAACTTGTTGCCCAGGCCCTCGCCCTCGCTCGCGCCCTTCACGATGCCGGCGATGTCGACGAACGACACCGGAGCGGGCACGGTCCGCTCGCTGTGGAACAGCTCGGCGAGGCGGTCCAGCCGCGGGTCGGGCAGGTTCACCACGCCGACGTTCGGCTCGATGGTCGCGAACGGGTAGTTCGCGGCGAGCGCGTCGTTCTTGGTCAGCGCGTTGAACAGGGTGGACTTGCCCACATTGGGCAGCCCGACGATTCCGATAGTGAGAGCCACGGTCGTCCATTCTACGGGGCGGGTGGGTTGCGGCCGGCCGACGGTCGGGCGGCTCAGCCCTCCAGCGTGGCCCGGTAGCTGCGGGTCACGTACGGCAGCTCGAAGGTGTCGCGCCCGGCGAGGTCGGGATGCTCGCGAGCGAGGCGCCGCAGCGACTGGATCACGGCGGCCTGGCCGTCCGGGTCCTTCGTGATGAAGTAGCTGCGGGAGCGCGCCAGATCGAGCAGGCCGTCGACGGTGAGCGCCTGCACCCAGCGGGTCTCGTGACGTTCCAGCGGACCGAACGGCGGCGGGACCACCGGGTCGGCCTCGTCGTCGAACACGGCCGAGCCCGCATCCATCAGCTCCCCGAGCTCGCGCACCCAGCCGACGCTCTCGTCGCGCTCGTTCCAGATCAGCCCGAGCCGGCCGCCGGGGCGGAGCACCCGGGCGACCTCGGGAACAGCTCGGTCGGCGTCCACCCAGTGCCACGCCTGAGCGACGACCACCAGCCCGAAGGCGTCGTCCGGCAAGGGGATGCGCTCGGCGGCGCCCTCGCGCGCATCCACGTCGGCGAGACGCTCCTGGAGCACGCGCAGCATCGCGGGCGACGGGTCCACGGCGGCGACCTCGAGTCCGCGCTCGACGAGCGATGCCGTGAGCTTGCCCGTCCCTGCGCCCAGGTCGAGCACCGGCCCCTCCACCCCGTCGAGGAGCCAGCTGACCGCCTCCGCCGGGTACGTCGGCCGGGCCGCGTCGTAGAGGTCGGCGGCGCGGTCGAACGAGGCGGCATGGAGGTCGCGCTGCTGACGGGATCGCATGCCGCCGATCGTACGCGTCGCGACCGACACACGCCCGGCCGCGCGGTTGAGGTGCACGTAGGTGCGCATTCACACGGCGTGTCGACCGCAACAACGTGCACCTCGCGGCGGGATGCGGCGGCGCGCGGGCGGGATGCCGGGCGGCGTCGGTGGGCCGTGTCAGCATGACGACGTGACCCTGGACTTCACCGCCATCGACTTCGAGACCGCCAACTCCTCCGCCGCATCGGCCTGCTCGGTCGGACTCGTCAAGGTCAGAGACGGCAAGGTGGTCGACCGGGCGGGATGGTTCATCCGGCCGCCGCTGGGGCACGACGTCTTCCAGGAGTGGAACGTGCGCATCCACGGCATCCGGCCCGAGGATGTGGCCGACGCGGCGGGCTGGGTCGACCAGCTGGCCGATCTGGTCGAGTTCGCCGAGGACGACCACCTCGTCGCCCACAACGCGGGCTTCGACATGGGTGTGATCCGTGCGGCGTGCGCGGCGACCTTCGTCGCCTGCCCGGAGTACAGCTACCTGTGCAGCCTGCAGGTGGCGCGTAAGACGTACCACCTGGAGTCGTACCGTCTGCCCGTCGCGGCGATGGCGGCCGGGTTCGAGGACTTCGCGCACCACGACGCGTTGGCGGACGCCGAGGCGTGCGCGGCCATCATGATCCACGCCGCCCGGCGGCACGACGCGGCCACGATCGCCGACCTCGCCGAGCTGACCGGCGCCCGGCTCGGACGCATCGGCGTTCCCATCGCCGCCTGATCGAGTCGTGACATGGTGCGGCGATTCGCCGCGGATTGGAGCGATTCCGCGCGTCTCGGCGAGATGGGATCGGACTCGCGGGGCGCGGAAGCGGCAGTGTCGGCGGCTGCTGACACACTGAGGGCATGGACATCCTCGCCCTGCTCCTCGGCCTCCTGATCGGCCTCGTCGTCGGCGCCATCGGCGCGGGCGTCGCGGTCCTTCGTCTCCTGCGTTCGCGGACGTCGGCCGAGCCCGCCGCACCGGTCGTCGACCCGGTCGTGCTCGCCGCCCAGCATCAGGCCGAGCTCGCCGAGCTGCGGGCGACCGAGACAGCGGTGCAGTCGGAGATCCGGGCCGATCTCGCCGCTGCGCACAGCCGGGTGGATGCGCTGCAGGATCAACTGCGCGCCGCCCAGGAGCAGTACCGCGAGACGGTGGAGCAGCATCGCGCCGAGGCGGAGGCCCGCGCCGAGCGTGAGCGCGCCGAGAGCAAGGTGCTGCAGGCCCTCGCGCCGGTGCGCGAGAGCCTGACGGACATGCAGCGCAAGGTCATCGAGCTCGAGACCCAGCGCAACCAGCAGCACGGGCAGCTCGCCCAGCAGCTGCGGTCGGCGGCGGAGTCGGAGGAACGGCTGCGCAGCACGGCGGAGGCCCTCGCGTCGGCCCTCCGCTCCAACAGCACCCGCGGTGTCTGGGGCGAGACCCAGCTGCGGAGCGTCGTGGAGGCCGCGGGTCTCATCGAGCGCGTCGACTTCGACGTGCAGTCGAGCATCCACTCGGAGTCCGGCGCAGGCCGGCCCGACATGATCGTGCGTCTCCCCGGCGGCAAGAGCATCGCGCTCGACGCCAAGGTGCCCTTCAACGCATACCTCGAGGCCAGCCAGATCCCGGCGACGGCGACGGGTTCGGAGGCCGCGCAGCGGGAGGCGCTGCTCAAGCAGCACGTCAAGGCCGTGCGCGACCACATCACGGCTCTGGGCAGCAAGGCGTACTGGACCGGTCTCGAGTCCTCCCCCGAGCTCGTCATCGCGTTCATCCCGAGCGAGTCGCTCGTGTCGTCGGCTCTCGAAGCCGATCCCTCCATCATGGAGTTCGCCTTCGGCAAGCGGGTCGCGCTCGCGTCGCCCGTGACCCTGTGGTCCGTACTCAAGACCGTGGCCTTCAGCTGGCAGCAGGATGTGCTCACCCAGGAGGCCAAGCAGCTCTTCGACCTGAGCCGGACGCTGTACAGCCGGCTCTCCACCACGGCCGGTCACATCGAGAAGCTGGGCCGGTCGCTGGAGCGCACGGTCAAGGACTACAACGGCTTCGTCGGGTCGTTCGAGCGCCAGGTCTTCCCCGCGGCCCGCAAGCTCAACGCGCTCGACGAGTCGAAGGTCATCGGCGTGATCGAGGGCATCGAGGAGGCGCCGCGCGAGCTGACGGCGTTCGAACTCGTCAGCGAGCTGGAGCCGCGCGACATGCACGGGATCGACAAGCTCGCCATCGAAGAGCAGGAGCGCGCCCACGCCCTTGAGGCAGAGCGCGACACCGGCGCAGCCTAACCCGCGCGCCGGACCTCAGAGCTGGTCGGGCTCCAGCCACTTCTCCGCGAGGTGGTCCGCCACCACGCGACGGGCGGTGCCCGACTTCGACCGGAGCACGATCGACTCCGTCCGGATGATCGGTCCCTTACGGCGCACGCCCTCCACCAGGCCGCCGTCGGTCACACCGGTCGCGACGAAGAACGTGTTGTCGCCCTGCACCAGGTCGTCCGCGCTCAGAATGGTGTCCATCTTCAGCCCCGCGGCGATGCCCTTCGCCCGCTCCTCGTCGTCGCTCGGCGCCAGCATGCCCTGCATGAACCCGCCGAGGGCCTTGATCGCCGCCGCCGTGATCACGCCCTCCGGGCTGCCGCCGATGCCGACGCACATGTCGATCCGCGACTCGTAACGAGCCGCGTTGATGCCACCCGCGACATCGCCGTCGAGCAGCAGCCGCGTCCCGGCTCCCGCCGCCCGGATCTCCTCGATCAGGCCCTCATGCCGCGGCCGGTCCAGCACCGCCACCCGAACCTCCGTGACCGGCTTGCCCAGCGCCTTCGCCAGCGCCCGGATGTTCTCACCGATCGACTGCGAGAGGTCCACGACACCGTGGCCGGCCGGACCGGTAACGATCTTGTTCATCCGGAACACGCTCGACGCGTCCAGCATCGATCCCCGGTCGGACACCGCGATGACCGACAGCGCGTTCTGCCGCCCGGCCGCCGTCAGCGAGGTGCCGTCGATCGGGTCGACCGCGATATCCACCGCGGGCCCGCGTCCGTTGCCGACATGCTCGCCGTTGAACAGCATCGGCGCGTTGTCCTTCTCGCCCTCGCCGATCACGATGACGCCGTCGAAGTTGACCGTCCCGAGGAACTTGCGCATCGCATCCACCGCTGCACCGTCGGCCGCGTTCTTGTCGCCGCGCCCGATCCACGGCGTCGCCCGGATCGCCGCCGCCTCCGTCGCCCGCACCAGCTCCATCGCCAGGTTCCTGTCCGGGTGCTGGAAGTGCGTGGCGGTGTCGGTCATGCTCATGGTGGGTCCTCCCGGACGGATTCGGAACGTCGTCGTCGATACCGGAGCGGGATGCCCGCCGCCGGACGCTGCAAGTGTATCGACCGCCCCCTGCCGCGTCAGGGGGTCCGCACGGATGTGCACCCGCGCGGAGCCCGGGCGTCCGCGAGACGCGCCCCGGGCGCACCGGGGCGCCTCGGTATGATGAGGGCGTTCGACACCCCGATCCTCAAGGAGCCGCAATGCCCATCGCCACGCCGGACCAGTACGCAGAGATGCTCGACAAAGCGAAGGCCGGCGGCTTCGCCTACCCGGCGTTCAACGTGTCGTCGTCGCAGACGATCAACGCCGTGCTGCAGGGTCTCACCGAGGCGGGGAGCGACGGGATCATCCAGGTCACCACCGGCGGTGCCGACTACTTCGCCGGCCAGACCGTCAAGGCCCGCGCGACCGGCGCGCTCGCGTTCGCCCGCTTCGCCACCGAGGTCGCCAAGAACTACCCCATCACGGTAGCGCTGCACACCGACCACTGCCCGAAGAACGCCCTCGACGACTTCGTGCTGCCCCTCATCGCCGCCTCCGAGGAGGAGGTGAAGGCGGGCCGCAACCCGATCTTCCAGTCGCACATGTGGGACGGCTCGGCGGTCCCGCTCGACGAGAACCTCGAGATCGCGCAGGAGATGCTCAAGCGCACCAAGGCCATCAACGCCATCCTCGAGGTCGAGATCGGCGTGGTCGGCGGCGAAGAGGACGGCGTCCGTCACGAAGGGTCCAACGAGGCCCTCTACACGACCCTCGCGGACGCGGAGAAGGCGGTCGACGCGCTCGGTCTCGGCGAGAACGGCCGCTACATGGCCGCACTAACGTTCGGCAACGTCCACGGCGTCTACAAGCCCGGCAACGTCAAGCTGCGCCCGGAGCTGCTCAAGGAGATCCAGGACGGCCTGGCCGCCAAGTACGGCCACGGCCCGAAGCCGCTCGACCTCGTCTTCCACGGCGGATCGGGCTCGACCGACGAGGAGATCGCCGAGGCGGTCCGCAACGGCGTCGTCAAGATGAACATCGACACCGACACGCAGTACGCGTTCACGCGCTCGATCGCCGGCTACATGTTCGAGAACTACGACGGCGTGCTCAAGATCGACGGCGAGGTCGGCAACAAGAAGGCGTACGACCCGCGCGCCTGGGGCAAGGTCGCCGAGACCGGGATGGCCGCGCGCGTCGTCGAGGCGACGCAGCAGCTCGGCTCGGCCGGTCACTCCGGCAAGTAGCACTCACGGGCGGCGGACGCAGCACGCTCCGCCGCCCGCACCACGCGAGCCACGGGCTCCAGCAAGGGAGGCGGCCACGATGGCCGAGCAGGAACCGCAGCCGGACGACCGGCCGCGCCCGCAGTACGGGGAGCTCGCGCCTCCCGGTTGGGTGTGGCGTCCGCCCGCGGATGCCGACCGTCTCGACACCTCGCGCCCGCTGGAGCGGGAGGACGACGTTCCGCCCGTGCCGGCGACCCCGGTCCTCGGGCCGCGTCCACCGGCCCCCGGTGCTCCGCCGGCGAACGTGGACGGCCGGCCGGCGCCCACCTGGAACCTCACGCTGACGGTCCTGCTCGGCGTATTCGGCTTCTTCGGGATGACGTACTCGATCGCGACGCTGCAGGCGATCCCCGCATCCATGCAACTGCTGCACAGCACGAACGGGCTCGGCGAGTACGTGCCCGTGCCGCTGGTCGGGACGCTCGTGCTCATCGGCTCGATCGTGATCGCGGTCATCTGGGTGGTGTCGGCCGGCTTCGCCGCGTGGCTGCTGGTGAAGCGCCGCCTGGCGTTCTGGGTGCCGCTCGTCGCGGGGATCGTCGCCATGCTCGCGCTGATCATCTTCGCGGGGGCCATCCTCGCGACGGACCCGGTGCTGCTCGGGTTCTACGGGGGCGTCACGCCGCCGTCGACTCCGGTGCAGACGCCGTAGCGCGCCGGCTCAGCGCCCGCGACCGCTCAGCGCCCGCGACCACTCAGCGCCCGCGACCACCAAGCGCTCGCGCATCCTGCTTGCCCGTGATGTCCTTGCGGAGCTCCTTCGGCAGCGAGAACATCAGGTCCTCCTCGGCCGTCTTGACCTCCTGCACGTCGCGGTAGCCCGCACCGGCGAGGTCGTCGAGCACCTCCTGCACCAGGACCTCGGGCACGGATGCGCCGCTCGTCACGCCGACGGACGAGACGCCGTCCAGCCACTCCTGCTTGATCTCGCTGGCGTAGTCGACGCGGTAGGCGGCCTTCGCGCCGTACTCCAGAGCGACCTCCACCAGGCGAACCGAGTTGGACGAGTTGGCGGAGCCGACGACGATGACGAGCTCGGCCTGCTCGGCGACCTTCTTGATGGCGACCTGCCGGTTCTGGGTCGCGTAGCAGATGTCGTCGCTCGGCGGGTCCTGCAGGTTCGGGAAGCGCTCGCGGAGGCGGCGGACCGTCTCCATCGTCTCGTCTACCGAGAGCGTGGTCTGCGACAGCCAGACGACCTTGTCCGGGTCCTTCACGACGATCGAGTCGACGTCGTCCGGCCCGTTGACCAGGGTCACGTGGTCCGGAGCCTCGCCCGCGGTGCCCTCGACCTCCTCGTGACCGGCGTGGCCGATCAGCAGGATCTGGAAGTCGTCGCGCGAGAAGCGCACGGCCTCGCGGTGCACCTTGGTCACGAGCGGGCAGGTCGCGTCGATGGCCCGGAGCCCGCGCTCGGCGGCGGCGTTCACGACGGCCGGGGACACCCCGTGCGCCGAGAACACGACGTGCGCGCCCGACGGCACCTCGTCGACCTCGTCCACGAAGATGGCGCCCTGCTGCTCAAGCTCGGACACGACGTGCACGTTGTGGACGATCTGTTTACGCACGTAGACGGGGGCACCGTACAGGTCGAGCGCCTTCTCGACGGCGACCACGGCGCGGTCGACACCGGCGCAGTAGCCGCGGGGCGCGGCCAGCAGCACCCGCTTATGTCCGACGACCGGGTTATCCTGAAGCCGTCGCCTGGCGCCGGGAATGCGCGGCATCGGGAGGCTGATGGTTGCGTCGCTCACCCCTCGATCCTACGTGAGCGCGCTGAGCACGGAATGGGAGACGGCGGTGAGCCAGACGACCACGGTCGCAATGCAGGCGGCGCCGCCGACCGTCGACGCGCCGTGGCCGGTCGCGCTGCTCAACAGCAAGATCAAGGGATGGATCGACCGGCTCGGCACCGCCTGGGTCGAGGGCGAGATCACCCAGTGGGGCATCTCGGGCGGAAACGTCTACGGAAAGCTCAAGGACCTCAACGAGGACGCCACGATCAGCTTCACGATCTGGTCGTCGGTGAAGGCGCGCATCCCGGCCGACCTCAAGCAGGGTGACCGCGTCGTGGCCGCCATCAAGCCCAACTTCTGGGTCAAGGGCGGCACGCTCACCATGCAGGTCTACGACATGAAGCACGTCGGCCTCGGCGACCTGCTCGAGCGGCTGGAGCGGCTGCGTCAGCAGCTCGCCGCCGAGGGCCTGTTCGCGGTCGAGCGCAAGAAGCGCCTGCCGTTCCTCCCCCACACCATTGGTCTGGTGACCGGCAAAGACTCCGACGCCGAGAAGGATGTGCTCCGCAACGCGCAGCTGCGCTGGCCGCAGGTGCGCTTCCGGGTCGTGCACGCGTCCGTCCAGGGCGAGCGCACCGTGACGGAGGTCGTCTCGGCCATCCGCACATTGGATGCCGACCCCGAGGTCGAGGTCATCATCGTTGCGCGCGGCGGCGGCGACTTCCAGAATCTCCTCGGCTTCAGCGACGAGCGGCTGGTGCGGGCGGCCGCAGCCGCGCTCACGCCGATCGTCAGCGCCATCGGGCACGAGGCCGACCGGCCGCTGCTCGACGAGGTCGCCGATCTGCGCGCCTCCACCCCGACGGATGCCGCGAAGCGCGTGGTGCCGGACGTCGCGGAGGAGCTCGCACGCGTCCAGCAGGCGCGCGCCCGGATGGGTGTGCGCGTCACGCAGCGGATCGCGCACGAGATCGACCGGATCGGACACCTGCGCACGCGACCCGTGCTCGCCTCCCCCTCGTGGATCGTCGACGCGCGGGCCGAAGAGCTCACCCGCTACGTCGCCCGCGGCACCGAGCTCGTCGGCCGCTGCGTCGAACGCGAGACCACGCGTGTCGCCGAGCTGCGCGGCCAGCTCCGTGCGCTGTCCCCGCAGGGGACGCTCGACCGCGGCTACGCGATCGTGCAGACCTCCGCCGGTCACGTCGTCACCGAACCGGCCGAGGCAGGGGTCGGCACCGAACTGCGGGTCACCGTGTCGGGCGGTTCCTTTGCCGCCACGGCCGGCGACGAGCTCCCGTCGCCCGCGGGTCACGGCACGTCGGCCGGAGCCGATGGATCGTCGGCTCCAGCGGACCCTCAGCGGGACAAATAGAATGGACGTCATGCCCAGTTCCGAGACCGCCCCCGCGGGCGACCCGCTCAGCGCGCTCAGCTACGAAGAGGCGCGCGACGAGCTGATCCGCGTGGTCGGAGAGCTCGAGCAGGGGTCGGCGACGCTCGAAGAGTCGATCGCCCTGTGGGAGCGCGGCGAGGCTCTTGCCCGTCACTGCGAGGAGTGGCTGATCGGCGCGAAGGCGCGACTCGATGCGGCGCGCTCGGGCGCAGGAGCCGCTTCGCAGTCGTCAGAAGCCCCACAGTCCTCAGAAGTCATGGGCGGATGAGCCCCCGCACCAGCAAGCCGCCCGCGGTCGTCGCCGAACTCGGCCGTCCGGAGACGCCGGAGGAGACGGCCGCCCGCAAGGCGCAGAACTCGGCGAACCACCGCAACCGCCAGACGATCAACAACCTGATCTACTCGTTGATCGCGACGCTGGCGCTGGTCGCCGTGATCGTGCTCGTCGTGCCGCGCGGCAACCCGACAGCGACGAAGCCGCCGGTCGACTACGCGTCCGTCGCGCAGGAGGCGCAGGGCAGCGAGCCGGACCGCCTGCTCGTGCCCAAGCTCCCCTCGACCTGGAAGTCGAACAACGCCGAGCTGCGCACCAAGACCGCCGATGGCGTCGACTCCTGGTACATCGGGCTGATCACGCCCAAGGAGCAGTTCATCGGCGTCACGCAGGGATTCGGCGCGAACGACAGCTGGGTGTCCGATCAGGTCGCCAAGTCTCGGATCGCGGGCACCCGCGAGATCGACGGCGTGACCTGGGACGTCTACGACAATCGTGCGCCGGGTTCGGGCAACGGGAACGTCGAGTACGCCCTGGTGACCCACGCCGGGGACAGCTCCATCATCGTGTTCGGCACCGCGATCGACGCCGAGTTCCGCACGGTGGCGTCGTCGCTGGCCGATCAGATCCACTCACTCGGAGGAGAACGATAACCGTGCCCACCACGCGCCCCGGAAAGATCTGGAACGCCATGCTCGAGGGCAACGCCCGCTTCGTCGCGGGCGAGCCGCAGCATCCCCATCAGGATGTGACCCGCCGCGAGGTCGTCGCCGGCGGCCAGGAGCCGGTGGCCGCCATCTTCGGGTGCGCCGACTCCCGTCTCGCTGCCGAGATCATCTTCGACCTCGGGCTGGGCGACGCCTTCGTGGTGCGCAATGCCGGGCAGGTCGTCTCCGACTCGGTCGTCGGGTCGCTGGAGTACGCGGTGGCGGTGCTCAACGTCCCGCTCATCCTGGTGCTCGGCCACGACAGCTGCGGCGCGGTGGCGTCGGCCATCGCCTCCCAGGCCGCGGACGCGGATCCGCTCCCGCCGCACATCGCCGACCTGATCGCGCCGATCGTCCCGGCCGTGCACCGCGTCGCCGGCCCGGGTGCGGTCGAGCCGTCCGCGGTCGACGCCTCGGCCGTGGGCCGCGAGCACCTGCGCGACACCGTCTCCGAGCTGCTCGCGCAGTCGGAGATCATCTCTTCCGCGGTCGCCGAGAACACCCTCGCGATCGTGGGCGCCAACTACCGGCTCGCGGAGGGCCGGGTCGTCCCCGACGTCGTCGTCGGCATGCGCGACTGACACCAGCTCCCGCCAACAGAAAGGAAATACACACCGTGGTGGACACCCAGGCGGACGCCGAGTACCGCATCGAACACGACACGATGGGCGAGGTGCGCGTCCCGAAGGACGCCCTGTACAGCGCGCAGACGCAGCGCGCGGTCGAGAACTTCCCCATCTCGGGCGACGTGCTCGAGCCGGCCCAGATCGCCGCACTGGCACGCATCAAGAAGTCGGCCGCCCTCGCGAACGCCCGCCTCGGCGTGCTCGACCAGGAGATCGCCGACGCGATCGCCGCGGCCGCAGACGAGGTGGCCTCCGGCGCGCACAACGCCGAGTTCCCGATCGACGTGTACCAGACGGGCTCCGGCACGTCCTCGAACATGAACATGAACGAGGTGCTGGCGACCCTCGCGTCGCGTCGCCTCGGCCGTCCGGTGCACCCGAACGACCACGTGAACGCCTCCCAGTCGTCGAACGACGTCTTCCCGACCTCGGTGCACATCGCCGTGACCGGCGCGCTCATCGACGAGCTCATCCCGGCCCTCGATCACCTCGCGGTCTCGCTGGAGGCCAAGGCGGAGCTGTGGGCGGAGGCCGTGAAGAGCGGCCGCACGCACCTCATGGATGCGACCCCGGTCACCCTGGGCCAGGAGTTCGGCGGCTACGCCGCGCAGATCCGCTACGGCATCGAGCGCATCCGCGCCGCCCTCCCCCGCGTCGCCGAGGTCCCGCTCGGCGGCACCGCGGTCGGAACCGGCATCAACACGCCGCTCGGCTTCCCGCAGCTCGTCATCGAGCTGCTGACGGACGAGACCGAGCTGCCGATCACGGAGGCGCGCAACCACTTCGAGGCGCAGGCCAACCGCGACGCGCTCGTGGAGGCGTCCGGCGCCCTCCGCACGATCGCCGTCTCTCTGACCAAGATCGCGAACGACCTCCGCTGGATGGGCTCCGGCCCGAACACCGGCCTCGGCGAGCTCCACATCCCGGACCTCCAGCCCGGATCCTCGATCATGCCCGGCAAGGTCAACCCGGTCATCCCGGAGGCCGTGCTCATGGTGGCGTCGCGGGTCGTCGGCAACGACGCGACCATCGCCTGGAGCGGGGCGTCGGGCCTGTTCGAGCTGAACGTCGCCATCCCGGTCATGGGGACCGCGCTGCTGGAGTCCATCCGGCTGCTCACGCAGGCCAGCCGCGTGCTCGCCGACAAGACGATCGACGGCCTCGAGGCCAACCTCGACCGTGCCCGCGCCTTCGCCGAGTCGAGCCCCTCGATCGTGACCCCGCTCAACCGGGTGATCGGCTACGAGGCCGCCGCGAAGGTCGCCAAGCACGCCGTCGCCAAGGGCATCACCGTGCGCGAGGCCGTCATCGACCTCGGCTTCGTCGAGCGCGGCGAGGTCACCCTCGACCAGCTGGACGCGGCCCTCGACGTCCTCTCCATGACCCACCCCGGCTGAGGTCTCCCACCCCCGTCGACTACGCAAAAACTGCACGCAGAATCCCCATTCTGCGTGCAGTTTTTGCGTACTCGACGGGGGGCGGAACTAGGGTCGAGGGGTGTTGTCGTACGGGGATGCGCTGCCGGGGAGGCCGCGGAGGGTGGTGGTTGCGGGGGTGTCGGGCAGCGGTAAGACGACGCTCGCCGGGCGCATCGCGCAGCTGACCGGCGGACCGCACACCGAGATCGACGGACTCCGACACGGGCCAGGATGGGAGCCGCGGCCGGAGTTCGTGGATGACGTAGATGCCTTCACCGCGGCCGAGGCCTGGACGACCGAGTGGCAGTACTCCGCGGTCCGCGACCTGCTGGCCGAACGCGCCGACCTCCTCGTCTGGCTCGACCTGCCGTTTGCCCGGGTGACGCTGCCGCGGGTCGTCCGCCGGACGCTGCACCGCCGCATCCACCGCACGGAGCTCTGGAACGGCAACCACGAGCCGCGGCTCCGCACGATCTTCCGCGACCCGGAGCACATCATCCGCTGGTCCATCTCGTCCCGCAACACGTACGCGGAGCGCGTCCCAGTCGCCGAGCGCGCGCACCCGCACCTCGTCGTCGTGCGCCTCCGTTCGACGCGCGAGGTCGAACACTGGCTCGCTGGCCCGCTTCAAGCCGCCACCGCAACCAACAGCTCCTGAGTTTTTCGCGCGACACGCCGCCTTTCGCGCGAAAAACTCAGGAGCGGATTGCGTGGGTCGGCAGCAGTCATGCGCCCTCCCCCGTCACCATGGAGACGAGGGAGGGCGGCGATGTATGACGCGCGATGGGCTACGCGAGCTCGTTGGCCTCCAGCATCTCGGTGACGAGGGCCGCGATCGCGGAGCGCTCCGAGCGGCTCAGCGTGACGTGCGCGAACAGCGGGTGGCCCTTGAGGGTCTCGATCACGCTGGCGACGCCGTCGTGCCGGCCGACGCGGAGGTTATCGCGCTGCGCGACGTCGTGGGTCAGGACGACGCGCGAGTTCTGGCCGATCCGGCTGAGCACCGTGAGGAGCACGTTGCGCTCCAGCGACTGCGCCTCGTCGACGATCACGAACGCGTCGTGCAGCGACCGGCCGCGGATGTGCGTGAGCGGCAGGACCTCGAGGATGCCGCGGTCGAGCACCTCGTCCAGCACGTTCTGCGAGACCAGCGCGCCGAGCGTGTCGAAGACCGCCTGACCCCACGGGTTCATCTTCTCGCCCGCGTCGCCGGGCAGGTAGCCGAGCTCCTGGCCACCGACCGCGTACAGCGGGCGGAACACCATGATCTTCTTGTGCTGGCGCCGCTCCAGCACGGCTTCGAGGCCGGCGCAGAGCGCGAGCGCCGACTTGCCGGTGCCCGCGCGGCCGCCGAGCGAGAGGATGCCGATCTCCGGGTCGAGCAGCAGGTCGATCGCGAGCCGCTGCTCCGCCGAGCGCCCGTGCAGCCCGAAGACGTCGCGGTCGCCGCGCACCAGCTTCACCTCGCCCTCGGCGACGACGCGGCCCAGGGCCGAGCCGCGGTCCGAGTGGATGACGAGGCCGGTGTTGACGGGGAAGTCAGCGGCCAGCTCGGTGCGCATCCACTCGTCTTCGTACAGCGCGGCCATCTGGTCGCTGCCGAGCGAGATGTCGGCGAGCCCGGTCCAGCCGGAGTCGACGACCTGCTCGTGCCGGTACTCCTCCGCGGCGAGGCCGATGGAGGCGGCCTTCACCCGCAGCGGCAGGTCTTTCGAGACGACGGTGACATCGAGCCCGTCGTTGGACAGGTTGAGGGCGACCGCGAGGATGCGCGAGTCATTGTCGCCGAGCTGCATGCCGCTCGGCAGGACGGACATGTTCGAGTGATTGAGCTCCACCCGCAGCGAGCCGCCATCACCGACGGGGATCGGGAAGTCGAGCCGTTCGTGCTCGACCCGGAGGTCGTCGAGGTTGCGCAGCGCCTGCCGCGCGAAGTACCCCAGCTCGGGGTCGTTGCGCTTGCCCTCGAGCTCGCTGACGACGACGACGGGGATGACGACAGCATGTTCCGCGAAACGGAAGATGGCCTTCGGATCGGAGAGGAGGACGGACGTGTCGAGCACATACGTGCGCTCTTTCGTCTTCGCCGCTCCCGCTGCCTCGCCGTTCGACCGGGTTGCTGCCTGTCGGGTTGCTGATTCCGCCACGACCACTCCCACCCCGCCGCTCCCTCGGGAGCCGGCGGATCTCACTGACGAGACGGCCGCTTGGTTTCGAGACGAACTTTTGTGGCCGTCTCGATCGGGCGCGGTGCCCGATGGGTTGAACCTACGCCCGGGCACCGACATCGGTTCGACCGCGCCGCCGCGTGTCGTGTTACGACGACGTGAACAATCGCCCCCACTTCGGGGAGGGCGCCGACGCGGGTCAGGCGACCGGATGAGGGGATGCCCGGGAACCGCGATCAGGCCGCCGACGCGTACGACGTGAAGGCCGCCCGCAGCATGTCGAGCGTCTCCTCCGTCGTCCCCGCGTGCACGCTGATCCGCGCGTTCGTCGCACGCACCGAGGCCGTGACGCCGTGGTTGTGGAGGGACGCGCCGAGCACGGTCAGCTGCTCGGGTAGCGGCTCCAGCACGATCATCCCGGCGCGCTCGGCGGGGCTCCGCGAGGAGCTGACCGGCACGGCGAACTCGTCGGCGAGCTGCAGCACGCGCTCGACGTTGTCGGAGATGGCCGCGGAGATCGCGCTCACGCCGACCGCGTCGACCTCTTCGAGCGCCGCCGCGAAGCGCGCCTCCGCGACGAGGTCCGGGTTGGAGATCGAGAAGGCGCCGGCGCCGCGCACCGGCTCGAGCACCTCGTCCCACGGCTGCTGCGGCCCGGAGCCGGTCCAGCCGCTGAAGACGGGCGTCAGGTGGTCGATCGCGCGCTCGCTGAGCGCGAGGAATCCCGTGCCCCAGCCCGCGCGCATCCACTTCTGACCGCCCGACACGACGACATCGGCGACCTCCCACGGGGCGTCGACGACACCGAAGCCCTGGATGGCGTCCACGATGAGCAGGCGGTCGCCGATCACCTGACGGATGCCGTCGATGTCGGCGAGGTAGCCGGTGCGCGAGTCGACGAGGCTCACCATGACGGCCGAGGTGCTGTCGGTCAGTTGCTCGCGGATGCGCGACGGCGTCACACGGCCGCCGTCGGTCTCCAGCCAGGTCGGCGTGATGACGCGCAGGGCCCGGGCCGCGCGCTCGGCGGCGTAGGTGAGGGACGGGAACTCGGACAGCGACAGCAGCACGTCGCCGCCGGTCAGCCCGAAGGCGGCGTGCAGCAGGCCGCTCGACGCGTTCGGCTGGAAGCTGACCTGGTCGGCCGGGAACCCGGTGAGGGCGCTGACCCCCTCGCGCACGCGCTCGTCCTCCGTGCGCATCCGCTCGATGGTGCCGTAGCGCGCCTTGGAGAGGATCTCGTACTGCCCGATCGCCTCCGCGCGTACGGTCGCGGACAGCGGTCCGACCCGTCCGTAGTCCAGATATCCGGGCTCTTCGCCGAACCCGCGGGCGTACTCCTCGACCGTCGTCACCCTCCGATTCTGGCCGAACCCGACCGGCCTCCGGAAATCGGCGACGAAACGAACGCGCCCGCTCAGCCTCCGAAACGGCGGTGCCGGCGCGAGTAGTCGCGGACGGCGCGCAGGAAATCGACCTCGCGCAGGTCCGGCCCCAGCGCCTCCACGAAGTAGAACTCGCTGTGGGCACTCTGCCAGAGCATGAAGTCGCTGAGGCGCTGCTCCCCCGATGTGCGGATGACGAGGTCGGGATCGGGCTGGCCGCCGGTGTAGAGGTGCTCGCCGATGAGGTCGGGTGTCAGGAGGTCCGCGAGGGTCTCCAGGCTGCCGCCCTCGGCGTGGTGCGCGGCCACGATGCTGCGCATGGCGTCGGTGATCTCCTTGCGGCCGCCGTAGCCGACCGCGAGGTTGATGTGCATCCCGGTGTTGGCGGCGGTGCGCTTCTCCGCATCCGCCAGCGCCTCCAGCAGGCGGGGCGGGAGGCCCGTCGCCGACCCCACGTGCTTGACCCGCCAGTCGCGGTAGTGGGAGAGGTCGTCGGCCAGCTGGGCGATGATGTCGATCAGGTCGCCGAGCTCGCCGCTCTCGCGGTTGGTGAGATTGTCGGACGACAGCAGATACAGCGTGACGACCTGGATGCCGAGCTCGTCGCACCACTCCAGGAACTCGCGCATCTTCGCCGCACCGGCCCGGTGGCCGTGCGCGACGGTGGTCAGCCCGGCCTGCCGGGCCCACCGCCGGTTGCCATCGATGATCATGGCGACGTGCTTCGGCATCGACTCGCGATTGAGGTCGCGGCGGAGACGCTTCTGGTAGAGCCCGTACAGCAGCCCGCTACCCTCCCGCCGGCCCATCCCCGGCGTTCCGCGTCTGCTCACGCTGCTACGTTAGCGCGGCCGACGGCGCCCGGCTCACAGCATCCGGCCACCCGTCCTCCCCTACTCTTGGTCTATGTCGCCCCGAGAGAGTCAGAACCCCGGTACGACCGACGACCGCGAAGCCGATGAAGACGTCGCCGAGCTCCTCGCGGAGCCGACGGCCGACCTGAGCACCTCGGATGCGGCCGTTCAGGCGGACGAGCGCGAGGCGCGCGACGGCGGCCCGGAGCTGCCGAACATCCCGCTGCTGGACGCCTCCCCTGCCTTCCCCGGCGAGGTCAAGCCGACGTGGCGTGGCTGGATCCACGCCGCGACATTCCCGGTCACCATCGTGGCGGGCATCGTGCTGATCTCCCTGGCCCACGGCGCTCCGGCCAAGTGGGCGTCGGCGGTGTTCATGCTCACCTCGATGCTGCTGTTCGGGAACTCCGCCCTGTACCACCGCTTCAACTGGCGGCCGCGCGCCAAGATCATCCTGAAGCGCATCGACCACGCGAACATCTTCCTGCTGATCGCGGGCACGTACACCCCGCTCGCCGTGCTGGCGCTGCCGCCGGAGAAGGGCATCCTGCTGCTCACCCTGGTGTGGGCCGGCGCCCTCATCGGCATCGGCTTCCGCGTCTTCTGGATCAGCGCCCCGCGCTGGCTGTACGTGCCGATCTACGTCGCGCTCGGCTGGGCCGCGATGATGTACATCGTCGACCTCGTCGATGCCAACGTCGCGATGATGGTGCTCGTGCTCGTCGGCGGACTGATGTACACGGTGGGCGCGGTCATCTACGGCATGAAGCGCCCGAACCCGTTCCCCGGGCGCTTCGGCTTCCACGAGATCTTCCACACGCTGACGGTGCTGGCGTTCCTCTGCCACTGGACGGCGACGCTCCTGATCGCACTGCATCCCGCCTACAACGCCGGCTGAGACCTGCGGAACCAGGCGACCGGGATCAGGTGGCGCGGGATCAGGTGGGCAGCGCCCGCCGCCCGGTCACCTGCTTCATGACCAGGGTCGAGGACAGCTTGCGGACGCCCGGAAGCGCTCCGAGCGGCCCGTCGAACAGCTCCTGGTACCCGGTGAGGTCGGCGGTCAGCACCCGCAGCATGTAGTCCGGGTCGCCGAACAGGCGCTCGGCCTGCACGATGTTCGGGATGGCGAGCACGCCCTCCTCGAAGGCCCCGACGGTCTCCGGGTCGGTCCGGTCGATGGTGACGAACACGATCGCCTCGAAGTCGAGCCCGACCGCCGCGGGAGAGACGACCGCGCGATACTGCTCGATCACGCCGGCGCGCTCCAGTTCGCGCACCCGGCGGTGGCACGGCGACAGTGTCAGGCCGACGCGTGCGGCCAGGTCGGTGAGGCTGAGCCGGCCGTCCTCCTGCAGCGCAGCGAGGATCTCCCGATCGATGGCGTCCATGCAGCAGATTCTTCCACGAATGGATGCAGAAGGCACGAAAGTCGCAAGCACTTTCGGTCGCTCACGCCATAGCTTTCCGGTAGACCGCAGAGCGCGGGCGGAGGGAGGACGGCGATGGATCCGGCACTGGTCTTCGGCTTCTGGGGAGTGGCCGCCCTCCTCGTCTGCACGCCCGGTGCCGACTGGGCGTACGCGGTGACGGCCGGGCTCGGCGGCCGGACCCTCCTGCCCTCGATCGGCGGCATCCTCTTCGGGTACCTCGTGGTCGTCATCGCGGTCGCGGTCGGGCTGGGAGCGCTCGTCGCCGCCAACCCGGTGCTGCTCGACGTGCTCACGGTGGGTGGCGCGCTGTACCTGCTCTGGCTCGGGATCAGCGGGCTGGCACGGTCGGCGACGCCGATCGCCGCGCAGACCGGCACGGCGACGGGCGGTTCGTCGTCGGTCGCGTCCTTCCTGCGGGGAGCCGGCGTCAGCGGCTTCAACCCCAAGGGCCTGCTGGTGCTGGTCGCGCTCGTGCCGCAGTTCACCAACGCGCACGGCGGGTGGGCACCGGCGGCTCAGATGCTGATGCTCGGCGGGCTGTTCGTGGCGACGTGCGCGGTCGTCTACCTGACCGTCGCCGTGCTCGCCCGGCGCCTGCTGGCGGCGCGCCCGCGCGGAACCGTCGTCATGGCGCGCGTGTCGGCGATCGCCATGACGCTGATCGGCGTCGCGCTGCTCGCCGAGCGGGTGGCGCAGGCGTTCTGACGAGCGTTACGGCCGGCCGGAACCGTCGGAGCCGTCGGAGCCGTCGCCGCGGCGCTCCGCTTCTTCCGCATCCAGCTTCTCCGCGATCTCGGCGCGGTACCGCACGCGACGGATCCGGCGCACCATGTCGAGCACCAGCAGGACGACGACCACGGCCAGCAGGAACGTGACGACGAACCCGAGCACGCCCGGGGTGACCGAGTCGTCGTCGGGCGTGCCGGAGGGCGTGGGGGTCGGGGTGGCGGCCAGCCAGACGGAGGCGCGCAGCAGGGCGTCGGCGATCACGCACGCACCCCCGCGAAGAGGTCGGTCTCGGGCATCTCGGTCTCCACTTTCGAGTCGATGAGCTGGAACTCCTCCGTCGGCCAGGCGGCGCGCAGGATGTCGTTGGGCCAGAAGAAGAAGGCGCTGTCGGGCGCGACCTGGCTGGCATGGGAGCGCAGGGCGGCATCCCGCGTCTCCAGCACGTCGCCGACGGGGACGCGCGTCGTCGCGAGCGGCGGCTGGTCGTCCATCCAGGAGCGCATCTGCCGGAGCTGGTCGAGGAGCGGCGACGACGGGTCCGCCGCGAGCAGGGCGTCGTGCACCGCGCGGATGCGTTCTCCGTTGAAGATGCGGTCGTAGTAGAGCTTCGACACCTGCCACGGCTTCCCGAGCTCCGGGAACCGGTCGGGGTCGGCGGCCGCGCGGTACGCCTCGACGCCGACGACGTGCGCACGGATGTGGTCGGGATGCGGGTATCCGCCGTTCTCGTCGTACGTGACGAGCACGTGCGGGCGGAACGAGCGGATCAGCTTCACCAGCGGCGCGACGGAGGTCTCGAGCGGGATGGACGCGAACGAGTTGAGGGGGAGGGAGCCGTCCTCACGCGCCATGCCGGAGTCGACGTAGCCGAGCCACCGGTGCTGGATGCCCAGCACGGCCTGAGCCGCCGCCATCTCCTTCCGGCGGAGTCCGGGCAGATCGCGGGCCGCCATCGCGAGAGCGTCGGCGGGGAGCCGCTCGTTGAGCACGTCGCCGCGCTCCCCTCCGGTGCAGCTGACGACCATGACCTCGTCGCCGCGGCGGACATACGACGCGTACGTCCCCGCACCCTTGCTGGACTCGTCGTCCGGGTGGGCGTGCACGGCCATCAGCCTGCGGGCGGCAGCATTCACAGCTTTCTCTCCTAGTCTGGTCTCAGCCTACCGTCGCCCGACGGGGGGCTCCTGAGCGGAAGGCGGGGCTGGACGGCATGGCGGTGCACGCATGACGACGACCCACCGCGTCCCCACCCTCGACACCCGCTACGGCCGGACGCCTCAGCGCAAGCGGCGCGACCGGTGGCTGCTCATCTTCGGAGGGATCGCCGCGGTCGCCATCGCCACGGTCTGGGCGTTCTGGGCCGGCTGGGACAACGACCAGGCGAACCTCGAGACCACCGACACCGCCTACACGATCCCCGACGACAGCCATGTCGACATCTCGTTCTCGATCAACGCGCCCGTCGGGACCCCGGTGACGTGCGCCCTCCAGGCCCTCAACGAGGACTTCGCCATCGTCGGCTGGCGCATCGTCGAATACCCCGGTTCCGCGAGCCGGTTGACCGCCCACACCGAGTCGATCCGCACGATCATGAAGCCCAACACGGGTTTGATCAACACCTGCTGGCTGTCCTAGTATTGTGCGGATACGCCCCGGCCGTGGCCGGGGCGTCGACTTTAGCACCGGTACCGAACCGGACCATCAGCCGAGGCGGCGTCCAGCCGCAGGCGCGAAGGAGTTCATCATGTCTCAGGAGTCTCAGGTCACGTTTCTGACCCAGGACGCGTACGACCGTCTCTCGGCCGAACTCGAGGAGCTCAGCGTCAACGGCCGTAACGAGATCGCGAAGCGCATCGAGGCGGCCCGCGAGGAGGGCGACCTCAAGGAGAACGGCGGCTACCACGCGGCCAAGGACGAGCAGGGCAAGATCGAGGCCCGCATCGTCCAGCTGACCAACCTGCTGCGGAGCGCCACCGTCGGCGCGGCGCCGGAGAGCCACGGCGTCGTCGAGCCGGGCACCGTCATCACCGCGACCATCGCGGGCGACGAGAGCGTGTTCCTCATCGGCAACCGCGAGATCGCGGCCGGCACCGACCTCCCCGTCTACAGCGAGCAGAGCCCGCTCGGCGCGGCCATCCTCGGCCTGAAGGTCGGCGACAAGACGGAGTACACGGCTCCGAACGGCCGTCAGATCGCCGTCGAGGTCACCAAGGTCGAGACCTACACCGGCCAGTAAGCCGCTCCCGCGCATCCACGCCGACAGCTCCTGAGTTTTTCCGCCGTTTCCTCGCGAAACGGGCGAAAAACTCAGGAGCTGTTCGCGTTTATTCGTCGTCGACGACGACCGGATCGTAGCCGGCGGCGCGGAGGGCGTCGATGACGTGCCGGCGGTGGTCGGTGCCGCGCGTCTCGACGCTGACGTTCAGCTCGACCTGGGTGATCTGCATCCCGCGCCCGTGCCGGGTGTGCAGCACCTCGACCACGTTCGCGTTGACGCCCGCGAGGATCTCGGCGATGCGCGCCAGCTGGCCGGGGCGGTCCGGGAGCATGATCGTCAGCTTGAGGTAGCGGTCGGAGGCGGCCAGACCCTGGCTGATCACGCGCTGCATGAGCAGGGGGTCGATGTTGCCGCCGGAGAGGATGGCGACGGTCGTGCCGTCGGCGGTGACGGATCCGGCGAGGATGGCGGCGACGCCGGCCGCGCCCGCGGGCTCGACCACGAGCTTGGCGCGCTCCAGGAGCACGACCATGGCGCGGGCGATGTCGTCCTCCGACACGGTGACGATCTCGTCCACCGCCTCGCGGATGATCTCGAAGTTGAGGGCGCCCGGCCGCCGCACGGCGATGCCGTCGGCGATCGTGCCGGTGAGGGAGATATCGGTCGGCTCCCCCGCGGCGAGCGACGGCGGGTACGCGGCGGCGTTGGCCGCCTGCACGCCGACGATGCGGACCGTGCGTCCCGTGATCGCCGCGCGCTGCTTGATCGCGCTGGCGACGCCGGAGATGAGGCCGCCTCCGCCGATCGGCACGACGACGGTCGAGACGTCGGGGACGGCGTCGAGGATCTCGAGGCCGAGCGTCCCCTGGCCGGCGACCACGTCCGGGTGGTCGAACGGCGGGATGAGCACGGCGCCGGTCTCGGCGGCGAAGTCGGCGGCCGCCTGCAGCGTCTCGTCGACGATGCTGCCGCTGAGCACCACATCCGCCCCGTAGGCGCGTGTGGCCTGGAACTTCGGGATGGCGACGCCGACCGGCATGAAGATCGTCGCGTGGATGCCGAGCTCGCGCGCGGCGAAGGCGACGCCCTGCGCGTGGTTGCCCGCGGAGGCGGCGACGACGCCGCGTGCGCGCTCCTCGGCGCTCAGCTTCGACATCCGGTTGTAGGCGCCGCGGATCTTGTACGAGCCGGTGCGCTGCAGGTTCTCGCACTTGAGCAGCACCGGGGCGCCGAGGATCTCGGTCAGGAACCGCGAGCTCTCCATCGGCGTCGGCTGGGCGACGTGGGCGACGATGGCGCGCGCAGCCTCGAACTCGTCCAGGCTGGGGCCTGCGAACGGGGTGCGCGTGTGATCGGTCGCGGTTGCCACGCGCTCAGCCTAGCGGCGCTCGTATGCCGGCGACTGTATGCGTGCTCGTGCTACGACCTCGCGGGCGGGCGGCGCACCGGCCGCGGGACCGTCTCCCAGATCGCCCGCTCCGGCGGCGTGTAGTTCTCCGGCGGCACATTCCGCCAGACCCCGCTCGCGATGTAGTGCACCATCACGTTCAGAACGGCGACGAACGGCACCGCGAACAGCGCGCCGGGGATGCCTGCCAGCAGCGAACCGGCCGCGACGGCGAGCACCACGGCGAGCGGGTGCACCTTGACGGCGCTGCCCATGATGAGCGGCTGCAGGATGTGTCCCTCGATCTGCTGCACCAGCAGCACCACGCCGAGCATGATCAGCGCGAACACCCAGCCCTTGAAGACGAGCGCGATGAAGATCGCCAGCGCCCCGGTGACGACCGCTCCGACGACCGGGATGAACGAGCCGAGGAACACCAGCACCGAGATCGGGATGACGAGCGGCAGCCCGAGGAAGAACGCCCCGAGGCCGATGCCGAGCGCGTCGATCGAGGCGACCAGCACCTGCACCTTCGCGAAGTTCTTGAGCGTGACCCACCCGGCCTGTCCTGCTCCGTCGATCGCCGCGCGCGACCGCTTCGGGAAGACGCGGACGATCCATCCCCAGATGCTCTTGCCGTCGATGAGGATGAAGATGGTGCTGAACAGCACGAGCAGCGCGCCCGCGAAGACGTGGCCGAGGGTGGAGCCGACCGACAGCGCACCCGAGAGGAAGACCTGGCCGTCCTGCTGGATCGACTTCCCGATCGAGGCGAACGCGTTGCTGATCTGGTCGGGGCTGAGTCCGAGCGGTCCGCTCGTCAGCCAGGCCTGCAGGTCGTTGAAGGACGCGACCGACTGCTTCTGCAGCTCCCCGCTCTGCCGCGTCACCTGCCAGATCGCCAGGTACAGCAGCCCGCCGACGACGACCACCAGCGTGATCAGCACGACGACGATCGCCAGCCACTTCGGCCAGCGGTGCCGCACCAGGAAGTCCTTGAACGGAACCAGCAGGCCCGCCAGCAGCACCGCGATGAGCACGGGGATGACGATGAGCTTCAGCTGGATGATCAGGAAGATGACGACGGCGAGGACCGCACCGATCACCAGCAGGCGCCACGACCACGCGCCGGCGATGCGCATCCCGCGCGGGACCGTCTCGTCGGCGGACTCGATCGGCTCGCCGAGCTCTCGGCGGCGGCGCTGGAACCAGGCGCGGGCCGGTGCGCGGTTGGCCTCGGGGCCGGCTCCGGGCGCAGTCGTGGGCGACGGGACGGGGCGGTCGATGTCGGACATGACCGTCAGTGTAGGCCGCGGCTCCGCTCGTTCGCCGAAACGGGGCCGCGGCTCCCGGCCCCTTGACAGCCGGGCGGATCCGGGGCCGGCCAGGGCCCTGGATCGGTGCCTCGGCTCAGGGGCGCCGGCTCACAGCTGCAGGATCAGCGGCGGATACTCGATGGCCGTGCGGTACCACTGCCAGGTGGCTCCGCCGGTCTGCTGGATGGACGCGTACGTCACCTGCGTCGGCGGCACGTGTTTGAGCCCGACGACGATGGCGACGTTCCCGTTCACGATCCGCGGCCCGAGCCCGGTGGGCATCGTGCCGCCCGCGTAGCCGCCGACCGTGAGGTTCACGCTGCCGTTCGCCGCGATGACGAAGGTGACGACGTAGTCGCCGACCGCCGTCGCCCCATAGTCGCCCGGCGTGAAGTGCACCGAGACCCCCGGTCCGCCGGACGGTGTCGGGCGGTAGGTGAACGACGCGTACGGGGTGCCGGTCGTGTCCGTCTGCATGATGTCGGACGCGATGAGGGTCAGGTTGGTCCGCCCCTTCCCCACGGTGTGCGTGGGGCTGATGGTGTCGATGGGGCGGTACCAGGGAAAAGTGATGACATCGTGCACCGAGATGCGGTGCGCGATGTCCGTGAGGGACTGGGTCTTCTCGAACGTTGCGGGATCGATCTGCACAGCGACTTCTGCGTCCTCCCCCGCACGCCCACCCCGATTCGGAGTCTCGCTGGACATGCGCGGACTCTACTCCGCGGTCAGCGCGCCGGGACTGCCCCATTTCCGGCGTCCCGCGGCGCGACGGTGACCGGAGACCCGGTGAGCCCCACGGCGACCCGCTCGCCCGGCTCCGGCCGCTCGCGGGCGCCGTGCTGCAGCGACAGCTCGGTGCCGTCCTCCAGCCGGACGCGCGTGCGGCGCAGCGCGCCGAGGAAGCTCGTCGTGAGCACCACAGCCGGGATGCCGCCTCCGGCGAGCACGACGTCCTCCGGCCGCAGATACGCGGTCACGGGGCCGTCGACCGCATCGGAGGCGAGCGGCACCTCGTGTCCGAGCACGCTGAGCCGCCCGCCGGCGACCACGCCGTCCACCCGGTTCGTGAGGCCCACGAACTCGGCGACGAACGCGGTCGCGGGGCGGTGGTACAGCTCCTCCGGGCTGCCGATCTGCTCGATGCGCCCCGCGCGCATCACGGCGACCCGGTCGGCGACGGCGAGCGCCTCCTCCTGGTCGTGGGTGACGAAGAACGTGGTGATACCGAGCTCGGTCTGGATGCGGCGGATCTCATCCCGGAGCTGGACCCTGACCTTCGCGTCGAGCGCCGACAGCGGTTCGTCGAGCAGCAGGACGCGCGGCTCGGTGACGAGGGCGCGGGCGAGGGCGACGCGCTGCTGCTGGCCGCCGGACAACTGGTGCGCGTACCGGCCCGCGTGGTGGTCGAGGCCGACCAGCTCGAGGGCTTCCGCGGCGCGGCGACGGCGGTCCGCCGGGGCGACCTTGCGCATCCGCAGTCCGAACTCGACGTTCTGGCCCGCGGTGAGGTGCGGGAACAGCGAGTACGACTGGAACACCATCCCCAGGTCGCGGCGGCTGGTGGGCTCGTCGGTGACGTCGCGTCCGTCGATGAGGATGCTGCCGCTGTCCACCCGCTCGAGTCCGGCGAGCGAGCGGAGCGCAGTGGTCTTTCCGCACCCGCTGGGGCCGAGGAGGGCGATCAGCTCCCCCGGCGCGGCCTCGAGGTCGAAGCCCGACAGGCCGACGCCGCCGCCGAAGTCGCGGACGAGGTCGCGCAGCTCGACGGTGGATCCGGTGCGGGAGGAGAGGAGCGGGGTCTCGAGGGCGGTCATGTCAGCCTTTCGCGGTGCGGCGCCGGACGCTCACGAGGCGGTCGACGACGACGAGGAGGACGAACGCGAACACCAGCGCGAGAAGCGCGAAGATGACCGCGACGAAGGGGTCGGACTGCGACACCAGCAGCAGGGAGGTCTGCAGGTTGACGCGGGAGAGCAGCGAGGCGATGGTGAACTCGCCCAGCACGACGGCGACGGACAGGGCGGAGGCGGCGAGGATGCCGCGCCGGAGGTTCGGCACGAGCACCCGCCAGAACACCGTCCACCAGCCGGCGCCGAGCGACCGGGCGGCCTCGCTGAGGGTGATCATGTCGACGGCGGCGACGTTGCTCTGGATCGCGCGATAGGCGTACGGCAGCACGGTGATGCCGTACGCGAAGGCGAGCGTCCAGGCGCCGGACCCGAAGACTTCGGTCACCACCGCGTAGGTCGGAGCGAGCCCGACGACCATCACGATCGCCGGGATCATGATCGGCAGCAGGCAGATCCCCTCCAGCAGCCTCCGCAGCTTCGGGAATCGCAGTTCGACGAGCACGATCGTCGGCAGCAGCACGAGGAGCACGATCGCGACCGTCACCACCGCCAGCACGAGCGAGTTGCCGAGGCCCTGGTAGACGCGGTCGTACCGGGTGGTTTCGCCCGAGAACACGGCCACCCAGCGGTCGAGGTTGTACACGCCGGGCTTCGCGGTGCGCAGGGTGAACTCGACCATCGAGAACAGCGGGATGAGGAAGAACAGCCCGAGGAGCGTCCAGATCACGGCACGGACGACGGGACCCGGGCCGAGCCGCAGCTCGGGCGCTCGGCGGCGGACCGGGCGCGGGCGGACCGGGCGCGACTCGACCGCGCGGCTCATCGCTGCCACCGCGCCGTCCGCCGCACCAGGGCCGAGTAGCCGAGCATGACGACGACCATGACCAGCAGCATCCCGAGCGCCATCGCCCCGGCCAGGTTCGCCCGGCCCAGCACGGTCTCGCTGATGAGCGCCTGCCGGATCTGCAACGACACGATGTTGTTCGCCTGGCCGACGAGGGCCGCGGCCGTCGCGTACGACGAGAACGCGTTGGCGAACAGCAGCAGCAGACTGCCGAGGAACGACGGGAGCAGGATGGGGCCGCCCACGCGCGTCCAGTACGTCCAGCGGCTGCCGCCGAGCGTCGCCGTCGCCTCCAGCCATTGCGGGCGGAGTCCTTCTAACGCCGGCATGAAGGTGATGACCATGAGGGGGATCTGGAAGTAGAGGTACGGGAGGATGAGGCCGGGCACCGTGTACAGCCAGACGCCGTTCTCGTAGATGTTGATGTGTGCGACGTTCCGCAGCAGCACGGTCACCAGGCCCTGCGCGCCGATCGTGGCGATGAAGGCGAAGGCGAGCATGACGCCGCCGAACTGTGCGAGGACGCTGCTGGCCGAATCCACCAGGGAGCGGGTCACGCCGCCGGACCGCGAGCGGAGCAGGGCGAAGCAGAGCGCGGCTCCGGCGATCGCGCCGACGACGGCGGTCACGGCCGAGAGCCAGAACGCGCCGAAGAAGGAGCCGGCGATGGCCGGCTCGGCGAGACCGGTGAGGTTCGCCCAGGTGAAGCGGCCGGCGTCGTCGAGGAACCCGCTGCCCACCGCGACGACGGTCGGGATGGCGAGGAACACGATGACGTAGAACGCGAACGGGGTCAGCCCCAGCACGGCGGCCGCGCCCGTCCGGCGGCGGCGTGCCGGCCGCTCGACAGCGGGCCGGGCCGACGACGGCCGCCGCCGGGTCTCCGTCTCGGAGACTCCGGCGGCGGTGCGTCCGACCGCAGGCGCCGCGGCGCCTGTGACGGTCTCGGTCATCAGCCGACCGCGTTCGCCCACTTGGCGTTCAGCAGGGTGCCGGCGTCGGTGGCCTGCTTGTCGCTCATGACGGCCACCTCATCCAGCTTGCCCGGGAACTCGTCCTTGTCGAGCGTCCCGGCCTTCTCCATCGCGTCGACGCGCGCCGGGTAGGCGCCGCCCTTCAGCCATGCGTTCTGGGCGGCGTCGCTGTAGAGGTACTCCTCCCAGAGGCGCGCGGCCGCGGGGTGCGGGGCGTCCTTGTTGATGGCCTGGTTGTAGTAGCCGACGTACGCGGTGCCCGAGAGCACGACGTACTTCCAGTTCACGCCGCCGCCCTTGATGGTGTCGGAGGTGGCGTAGCCCTTCTGGTTGAACGACCAGTCGAGAAGCACCGGGGTCTCACCCGAGGCGATGGTGTTCGGCTTGCCGTCGGCGGCGTTCCAGTTGCCGGCCTTCTTCAGCTTGGTGAACCAGTCGATGCCGGGGGTCAGGTCGTCGAGCGTCCCGCCGTTCTGCAGGGTGGCGTACGCGACGGCGCCGGCCGCTGCGGCCGCCTGGGTCGGGTTGCCGTTGAGCGCGACCGCGCCCTTGAACTCCGGCTTCAGGAGGTCGTCGAACGACTTCGGAGCGGTCTTGATCTTGTTGGCGTCGTAGCCGACCGCCATGACGCCGTAGTAGCCGACCTTCCAGAGGCCGTCCTTCTCCTTCTGGTTGTCGGGGATGTCGTCCCAGCCGGTCGGCTTGTACGGCGCGAAGTACTCGGTGTTCGCGAGCGCGACCGAGGAGCCGACGTCGAAGGTGTCCGGAGCGGTGTCCTGGCCCTTGAGCTTCTTGGCGGCGTCGATCTCCTCCTGGCTGGAGGCGCTGTCCTGGCTCGGGTTGATCGTGATGCCGTACTTCTTGGTGAAGCCGTCGAAGATCTCCTGGTAGTTCGCCCAGTCGCCCGGCGTCGCGATGATGTTGAGGCTGCCCTCCTTCTTCGCGGCCGCGACCAGCGCGTCCATCCCGCCGGCCGACGCGACGTCGGTGGCGGAGTTGATCTTCGCGGTGTCTGCGGTGCTGGCGCTCGCGCCACCGGAGCAGGCGGAGAGCGAGAGTGCGACGACGGCGGCCGCGGCGGCGAAGCCGGCGACACGTGCGCGCTTGTTGATCACGGGTTTCCTCCAGTGCAAGGTGTCGACCGGGCGGAGCGCCCGGACGTGGTCACGGTAGGAAGGCCAGGCGTCCGGGCGGTCGCGTGCCGGTGACGCGGCGGTGAACGTCCGGTGTCCGGGGTTGTCGATAGGGTCGTCGCGTGGTCGAACAGGTCTCCCCCGCACTCGCACGTCGCATCGCGCTGGCCGCGCAGGGTTTCGGCCGGCCGCATCCCGACGCGGTCGGCACCCGGCAGCTCAACGGGCTGATGGACCGCCTGAGGCTGCTGCAGATCGACTCGGTCAACGTCTTCGAACGCAGCCACTACCTCCCGGCGTTCGCACGCCTGGGTGCGTACGACCGCGGCCTCCTCGACCGGCTCACGTTCGACGCGCGCAGCCCGTACACCGAGTACTGGCCGCACGAGGCCGCCTTCATGCGCACCGAGGACTGGCCGCTGTTCGCCTGGCGGATGCGCGACTACCGCACCCGGTACGGCGGTCCGGGGAGCTGGTTCGAGGTCAACGAGAGCACGGTGGAGTGGCTGCGCGGCGAGCTCGCCGCCAACGGTCCGCTGGTCGCGGGTGAGATCGAGCACGACGCCAACCACCGCACGGGTCCGTGGTGGGGCTGGTCGGAGGTGAAGCGCGCGCTCGAGCGGATGTTCCTCTTCGGCGAGGTGGCCATCGCCGGGCGCACGCGATTCCAGCGCCGCTACGGGTTGGCCGCCGACGTGCTGCCGGCGAGCGTATTGGAGCAGACCGTGAGCGATGAGGATGCGGTCCGCGAGCTCCTGCGCCGGGCCGCGGTCGCGCACGGCATCGGCACGGCGCGCGACTTCGCCGACTACTACCGCATCAAGGGCCCGCGCGTCTCCGTCGCCCTGCAGGAGCTGGAGGATGCGGGCGAGCTCGTCCCCGTCCAGGTGCCCGGCTGGGAGAGCGCCGGCCGGCTGCTGCGCGCGTGGATGCACCGCGACGCCCGCAAGCCGAGGCAGATCGAAGCGGCGGCGCTGCTGTCGCCGTTCGACCCGGTGGTCTGGTATCGCGACCGGGCGCTGCGGATGTTCGGCTTCCACTACCGCATCGAGATCTACACGCCGGCGCCGAAGCGCGTGTACGGGTACTACTCTCTGCCGATCCTGCTCGACGACGCCCTGGTCGGGCGCATCGACCTGAAGAGCGACCGCCAGGCGGGCGTCCTGCGCGTGCAGTCGGCATGGACGGAGCCGGGCGCTCCCCCGGCGACGATCGACCGGCTCCTCCCGCTTCTGGATTCGACGGCCGCGTGGCAGGGGCTGGAGCGCGTCGAGGTGGCCGAGGGCGCGCGCGGCGACCTCGCGCCGCTCCTCGCGGGCGCGCTGCGCGCGGGGGTAGGGTTCGGGGCATGACGACGTCACCACTGGACTATCTGGATCAGGACGGGGCCGACGAGGCCGACTACGAGACGCCGATGCGCGAGCTGTACGCCTACCACGACGGCGACACCTGGCTCGACGGGATCGTCACCGGGGTCAGGCCGCACGCGGCCGCAGACGGCGGCACGCTGGTGCAGTTCGACGAGCGGCTGTGGGTGCCCGCGCGCGAGGTGCGGCAGTCGGACCACTACATCGCGGTGCTGCTCAACCCCGACTCCGAGGTCTACGCCGAGGTCATCCAGTCGTTCGTCGACGGGCAGCCGAAGGACGTCATCCGCGACGTCTCGATCGTGGGCGACGACAACGTGGGCACCGAGTGGCGTCCGATCGACGAGCCGCGCACGGGCTCGCGCGTGCGCTACCGCTACACGGGCACGGCCGAGCTGCCGGTGTCCGATGAGGAGGCGACGGCATAAGCCGGCGGTTCTCCGCAACCTCGGGCGCACCCCGGGGCGATGACGGTCGTCCGCTTTAGAATCGGCGAGTGTCCCAGGTACGTCGCGTCGCTGCTGACGGCGCCCGCCTGTTCGTCTGGATACTGCTGCCCGTCCTGCTCACCGCCTGCGCGTCGGTCCTCGGCGTGATGGCGGCCGGCGATCCCGGTGCCGCTCCGACTCTGCGCTTCTGGGCCATCATCGTCACGATCGCCCTGGGCATCCTCCTGCTCGTCAAAGGCGTCCGCGACTACCTCTGGGGACGGTCCCTCGACAGCGCGCGCTACGACGCGGTCCGTGAGTTGCACAACACCCTGGGTCCCGCGCTCGACATGATGACCAAGATGGCCATTGTCGATCGCGATGAGGGCGCCGCTCGACGCGCGCTCCTGGAGAAAGTTGCCGAGGTCTGCTGCAGCGCCCTGGTCGCGATGACTCCCAAGAGCGCCGAGGTGCGGGCCGTGGTCTTCGAGCTGTCGGCGACGTCCGGGCTGCTCGAGCCGATCGCTCGTTTCGGGCGACGGGACGTTCCACGGACGTTCGACCTCACGTCGCCCGCCGGCGAGGAAATCGTGGCCTTCCTCGAGGACGCCTCGACGACAGGGGCTGAACTCTATCCCGACATCAAGAAGCACGCTCCCGTCGGATACGCCGGAGACAGGGACAGGTATCGCACGTTCATCCGGGCGCCCATCTGGGCGAACGACGTGGTCTTCGGGATGATCGCCGTCGACGCGCCCCGCAGGAAGAGTCTCGTGGACGGGGACAAGCTGCTGGCCGAACTGGTCGCCGCCGAGCTCGCCACGGCGTTCGCCCTGAACGCGCCGTGAGGGCCGGGACAATGTCGGCGCCAGGTCTTACACTGGACCCATGAGCACGCACATCGAGGTCTCCCCGAACGGGGTCGGATTCATCCGGGTGCGCACGCGCAAGTCCATCCCGGGCGAGCCCGCCGCGGCGAAGGCCGCTCGCCTTCAGTCGTGGCTCTCCGGCAGCACCGAACCCCGCCCGACCGCCGCCCCCACCGGCAGCGGCGACGCGCCGAAGTCGAAGTAAGCCGCTACGAAGTAAGCCGCTAGGCGGTGCGCCGCTGCAGGGTCAGCGCCCCGAAGACGACCGCGGCGACCGCGAACGCTCCGATGATGAGGAGCTGACCGCCGACGTAGGCGGCGTCGTGCGAGTTCGTCGCGACGGCGTTCAGCGCATCCACCGCGTGCGACAGCGGCAGCCAGTCACTGATCTCCTCGAGGCCGGCCGGGAGCTGGTCGCGCGGCAGGAAGATCCCGCCGAGCAGGATCTGCGGGAACACCAGCAGGGGCATGAACTGGACGACCTGGAACTCGGTGCGGGCGAACGCGCTCGCGAACAGTCCGAGAGTGCTGCCGAGCACGGCATCCGTCACCGCGACGGCGACCAGCAGCCACGGGTCGCCCTTCACGTCGAGCCCGCACACCCACAGCGCGTACGCCGACGCGATGAGGGCCTGCACCACCGCGAGCAGCCCGAACGCGAGCGTGTAGCCGAGGATGAAATCGCTGCGGCCGAGAGGCATCGACAGCAGACGCTCCAGGGTGCCGGTCCTCCGCTCCCGCAGTGTGGTGATCGAGGTCACCAGGAACATCACGATGAACGGGAACAGGGCGAGGATGGCCGGGCCGATGGTCTGGAACACCGGGGTGTCGGTGAAGATCCAGGCGACGAGGCCGACGAGGAGCGCGGGCACCACCAGCAGGAGCACCACGGTGCGCGGGTCATGACGGATCTGGGTGAGCACGCGGCCGGTGGTCGCGAGCGTGCGCGTGGGGTTCATGGCGTTTCCACCTCCGTTCCGCTCTCCGACTCGGCATCCGGCTCCGCTTCCGGCTCCGCGTCCGGCAGAGCATGCCGGGCGTGGTGGCGACGCAGCAGCGCGAGGAAGGCGCCCTCGGCGTCGACGGCTCCCGTCTCGGCGAGCAGCTCCGCCGGGGTCGCATCGGCGAGCACGGCCCCCTCGCGCATCAGGATGAGGCGGTCGCAGCGGCTGGCCTCATCCATCACATGGCTCGACACCAGGAGGCTGGTGCCGGCCTCGGCGAGGCGGTGGAACAGCGCCCACAGCTCGACGCGGAGCAGCGGGTCGAGCCCGACCGTCGGCTCGTCGAGCACGAGGAGGTCGGGCGAGCCGAGCAGGGCCGCGGCGAGAGAGACCCGGCTGCGCTGACCTCCCGACAGGGTCGAGACCAGGCGACCGGAGTGCTCGTCGAGGTCGGTCGCCGTGATCGCGCGGTCGACGTCGGCGCGGCCGGCGCCCAGCACCCGGCGGAAGTACTCGAGGTTCTGGCGGATGGTGAGGTCGTCGTAGACGCTGGCCGCCTGGGTCACATAACCGACGCGGTGGCGGAGCGCCGCGGTTCCGGCGGGCTGGCCGAGCACCGTCACGATGCCCGACTTGACCTTCTGCACGCCGACGACCGCGCGCATCAGCGTCGTCTTGCCGCAGCCGCTCGGCCCCAGCAGGCCGACGACCTGGCCGCGCGGGATGCGGAGGTCGAGCCCGTGCAGGACGTCGGCGCGGCCGCGCCGCACCCGCAGCCCCTCGATGGCGATCGCATCGGCGAGGGCGTCGTCGCCCGCTTCCGCGGACGTTCTCCGCGAATTCATCATGTGATGAATTATTCGCCTGTGGGAGGCTCCGCGTCAAGAGGCGCGTCCGGCGCTCCGAACAGGTGCCACTGCACGACGGCGCCGACGCGACGCGCGAGCTCCTCCCGGGGCGTCCCGGCGATGGGCTCGACCCGGAGGGCGTACCGCGTCATGATCAGGCCGACCAGCTGGCTGGCGGCGAGCTCGGCGCGCAGTTCCGCATCCTCTCCCCCGACCAGCCCCGCGAGCTTCGAGAGGACCTCGCGCAGCAGGAACTCGCGCACCATGCGCGTGCCCGGGCCCGAGCTGAGGGCGGTGCGCAGGATGACGACCATGCGGCGGCCGGACTTCTCGTCGTCCAGACGCTCCAGCAGGTAGGCGACCAGCCGCTCGCCGATGTCGTGCTGCGTGCCGGCGAGGATGAGATCCACCGCGCGGTCCGGCCGGAGCGGCGCCTCGAGCGTCGCGGTGAACAGGTCGGCCTTGTCGTCGAAGTAGTGGTGGACGAGCGCCGGGTCGACGCCCGCACGTCGGGCGACCGCCCGCAGCGACGCCGCCTCGTACCCGCGCTCGGCGAACTCCTCCGCCGCTGCACGCATGATCGACGCCCGCGCGGACCCGGCCCCGCGTTCCTTCCGCGGCCGTCCGGGACGTCGCCGCGTCGCTGCTTCGCTCACGGCCCCATTCTGCACGCCGCGGCGCAGATCGAGGGTGCTGTCCACAGCCGATGCGCTTGCTTCGAGTGTGATGAGAACGCGGTGAGAGCGCGCTTCGCCGAAGCTAGGATGAGGTCTGCGCATCTGCTCGACCCGGCGCCTGGCACACAAGGAGTTCTGCGAACATGGAATGGCTCATTCCGGTCATCATCGTCGTCGTGATCGTCGCGATCATCGGGATCTACCTGTGGGCCACCTACAACTCGCTGGTCACCCTGAAGGTCCGGGTGGACGAGGCGTGGAGCGACATCACGGTCCAGCTGAAGCGCCGTGCCGACCTCATCCCGAACCTGATCGAAACGGTCAAGGGATACGCCGCGCACGAGCGAGGCGTCTTCGAGTCCGTGACGCAGGCGCGCGCCGAGACGCTCTCCGCGCAGACGCCGGGTGAGGCGTCCGTCGCCGAGAACCACATGCAGACCGCGCTGAAGAGCATCTTCGCGGTGGCCGAGGCGTACCCGCAGCTGCAGGCGAGCCAGAACTTCCTGCGCCTGCAGGCCGACCTGGTCGACACCGAGGACAAGATCCAGGCGTCGCGCCGGTTCTACAACGGCGGGGTGCGCGAGTTCAACACCAAGATCAAGGTGTTCCCCAACAACCTGTTCGCCCGACGCCTGGGCTTCACCGAGCGCGAGTTCTTCGAGGTCGACAACCTCGCCGCGATCGCCGAGCCCCCGCGCGTCCAGTTCTAGGGCGTAGATGTACAGGGCGATCGCCAGGAACAAGCGCAACACCGTCTTCATCATCCTGCTGTTCCTGGTCCTCATCGGTGCGCTCGGATGGCTGGCGGCCTACATCTACCAGAGCTACACGATCCTCGTCGTGGTGCTCGTCGGAGCGGTGCTGTACGCGCTCTTCCAGTACTACCTGGCCAGCAGCCAGGCGCTGAGCATGTCGGGCGCGATCCCGATCCAGAAGGCGGACAACCCACGACTGTGGAACGTCGTCGAGAACCTGTCCATCGCGACGGGGACGCCGATGCCGGCCGTCTACATCGTCAACGATCCGGCACCCAACGCGTTCGCGACCGGCCGCGACCCGGAGCACGCCTCCGTCGCCGCGACCACGGGACTGCTCGACATCATGACCGACGCCGAGCTCGAGGGCGTCATGGCGCATGAGCTCGGGCACGTCCGCAACTACGACATCCGGCTCGGGATGATCGTCTTCGGCCTGACCGTGGCGATCGGCTTCATCGCCGACATCTTCCTCCGCATGGCGTTCTTCGGCGGCAACCGCAACAACAACAACGGCGGCGGCAACCCGGTCGTGCTGGTGTTCGGGCTGATCGCCGCGATCGTCGCGCCCCTGGTGGCGACGCTCGTACAGCTGGCCGTGTCGCGTCAGCGCGAATACCTCGCAGACGCCACCGGTGCAATGACGACCCGCCATCCAGACGCCCTGGCCAGCGCGCTGCTGAAGCTGGAGGCCTACGGCCGTCCGATGCAGAAGCAGAACTCGTCCATGGCCCACCTGTGGATCAACGACCCGCTGAAGCCGGGCCTCATGGCGCGCCTGTTCTCCACCCACCCGCCGATCCCTCAGCGCGTCGAGCGCCTGGAGGAGATGGGCGGCAGCTTCTAGCTTCTAGCGCCGAAGTGCACCTTGTGGCTGCTATTCCGGCGATTAAGCGACCACGACGTGCACCTCGGCGGTCAGGGGCCGAGGACGCGGCGCAGGTAGGCGTTCTCGAAGCGCCGCTCGGGGTCGAGGCGGTCGCGGACCGCGAGGAAGTCGTCGAAGCGCGGGTAGGTTGCACGCAGCGCGTCCGCATCCCGGCTGTGCAGCTTGCCCCAGTGCGGGCGCCCGTCGTGGGCGACCATGATCTCCTCGACCGCGGCGAAGTACTCGCGCTGATCCTCCCGGTAGTACCGGTGCACGGCGATGTAGCCCGTCTCGCGCCCGTACGCCGTCGACAGCCAGTTGTCGTCGGCCGCGGCGCTCCGCACCTCGATCGGGAACGAGATGCGCCATCCCTTCCGCTCGATGAGCGCCTTCACCTCGGCGAGCGCCTCGGGCACGACCTCCCGCGACAGGGCATACTCCATCTCCCGGAACCGCACCGTGCGGTTCGTGACGTACACCCGCGGCGCGTGGTCGGTGAAGTCGCGGTTGCCGGTGAGGCGCTGCGCGAGCCGGCTGAACGGCGGGATGACGGCGGGCGCGGCCGTACCGAGCGCGCATACTCCCCGATAGAGGCCGTTGGCGAGCAGTTCGTCGTCCACCCACCGGCCGACCCGCGGGAGCGGCTTCCGTTCGGCCGTCAGGGGCAGGCGCGTGTTCGTCTTGGTGAGGGCCGTCTCGGTGTGCGGGAACCAGTAGAACTCGAAGTGGTCCTCCCCCGCCGACCGCTCCAGGTACGACTCCATGGTCGCCTGCAGCGGTTCGGGCCGCTCGACCGCCTGCAGCAGGTAGGCGGGCACGCACTGCAGGGTGATGTCCACGATGACGCCGAGCGCGCCGAGCCCCAGGCGCGCAGCAGGGAGCAGCTCGGCGTTCTCCGTCTCGTCGATGTGCAGCAGCTCCCCCGTGCCGGTGACCAGGGTGAGCCCGACGATCTGCGTCGCCAGGCCGCCGAACGATCCGCCCGTGCCGTGTGTGCCGGTGGAGGTCGCCCCGGCGATCGTCTGCCGGTCGATGTCCCCCATGTTCTCGAGCCCCAGGCCGTGCGGCCGCAGCAGCCGCGGCAGCTGGTGGAGGTGCGTGCCGGCCGCGAGCGTCACGCGCCCGCGTTCGAGGTCGACGTCGCGGATGCCGTTCAGATCTTCGAGGTCGAGCTGCACACCCGGTGCCACGGCGATGCCTGTGAAGCTGTGCCCTGCGCCGACCGCTTTGACGCGCATCCCGGTCCGGTTCGCCGCCTGCACAGCGCGCTGCACGGCCTCCGCCGTCGCCGGGCGCTCCACGCGCTGCGGGCGCACCGCCTCGGTCCGACCCCAGGTGCGCCACAGGCCGCCGACCGCCGTCACAGGAAGACCTTCCCGTCGCCGCGGTACGTGGATGCCTCGCCGACGACGCGCGCCCGCCCGTCTACGGTGTCCACCAGCTGGAAGGCGTCGACGTGCTCGCTGAGCTCGCCGGACTTGGTGTGCCGCAGCCAGACGCGGTCGCCGATGCGCAGCACGCCGGCCGCGGCGCCGGTGAGCGGAGTCTGCACCTCGCCGGCCATCTCGCGCGCGACCATGCTCAGCCCGGTCGGCCACTCGACCTTCGGCATCCGGTCGGGCCCGGGAGGGCCGGAGGCGATCCAGCCGCCGCCGAGCAGGGTCGCGGTCTCGGGATTCGGCCGGCGCACCACCGAGAGGGCGAAGGATGCGGCCGGCGCCGGATGGAACGCCCGGTAGGTGTCGAACAGGTGGCCGCCGAACAGCCCGCTGCCGGCGGCGATCTCGGTGACCGACTCGTCGGAGGCGGTGAATTCGATGGAGCCCGTCCCGCCGCCGTTCACGAACTCCAGGTCGGCGATCTGCCGTACCGCGGCGACGGCCTCACCCCGGCGGCCGAGGAGCTCGTCGCGGGAGTTCTTCTGCATCCACCGCAGCGTCGCACCCCAGGCCGGCTTGCCGGGCGGGTTGTCGCCCTGGCCGGCGATCTGCGCTTCGTACCCCATCATCCCGACGAGCGCGAAGCCCGGGCGCCGCACGATCTCCTCGGCGACCGTGCGCACCGACGCCGCCGAGTGCAGCGGCGACCGGAACACGCCGACGTGACCGAGCACCGGCGCGAACCAGGAGGAGTCGAGCTCGAGGCACAGCCGGATGGTCTCCCGCTGCGCCGGCGGAACCACCGCGTCGATGAAGTCCAGGTGGGCGATCGAGTCGACCATGAGCGTGACGCGCGCGGCGAGCTCGGGTGACGCGGCGAGGCGGGCGATCGCGGCGCGGTCGGCGGTCGGGTAGCCGACGACGACATCCTCGATCGGCGGGTGCTCCGCGTCGCCCTCCGCGAGCCACAACGCCTCCGGAAGCGTGTAGGCAAGCACGCCCGCGTATCCCGGGAGGGCGAGCACCGCATCCATCACCGAGCGCACCCGCACCGACTTGGAGGCGACCCGGATGGCCTTCGCCGACCGGTCGGACGGCCCGGCCGCCCGACGCAGCAGGTCGTGGACGTTGTGCCGGAGCGCGGGCAGGTGGAGCACCGCGAGCGGAGGGTCGAGCCGCGCGGTCGCCGCGGAGAGCGACGGCCAGAAGACGTCGGGCGTCGTCCACGTCCGCTCGGACGGAGCCGGCGGAGTGGACAGGTCGAGGTCGCTCATCAGCGCACCGCTTTCACTCGGGCGACCGCGAGCGCTCCCGCGAACGCGAACACGGCCGACAGGACGAACAGACCGGCGAAGCCGCCCAGAGCCGCCACGATCATCGCGCCGAACAGGGGCGCGACCGCCTGCGGAACGGCCAGGGCGATGTTCATGATGCCGAGGTCCTTCCCGCGGCTCTCCGGGTCGGGCAGCACCTGGGTGGCGAGCGCCTGATCCACCGACAGGAAGCAGCCGTAGCCGATGCCGAGGAGCGCGGCGGCGACGATGGCGACCGACAGCTGCGGGACGAACGCGAGCAGCAGCGCTGCGACGCCCTGCACGGCGGAGGACGCGAACACGAACGCCTTGCGGCGGCCAAGACGGTCGGACAGCCGGCCGAGCACGAGCGAGGCCACGATCACGAACACCATGTAGACGAGGATGAGGATGAGCAGATCGTCGTCGGCGTTGGGGTCGCGCAGCCCGAACTCGAGGAAGTAGAGCAGCAGCGACGTGCCGAACGCGTTGCCGAAGTTGACCAGCACGCGGCTGAGCAGCGTCCAGCCGAAGTCGGGATGCTCGCGCGGGCTGATCCACAGGCCCTCGATCACGCCGCGGAACGACATCCGCTCGCGCAGCTCCACCGGCAGCACCGCGTCCGGCAGGAATAGGAACGGCAGCACGAGCACCACCAGCAGCACCGCCATGGCCGTGTAGCCGACGAACGCGCCGACGAAGACATAGGTGACCAGGGCGACGCCGAGGATGATGCCGATCGCCTGGGGTGCACTGATCCAGCCGCTCACGTAGCCGCGCTGGTCCACTGGCACCTGGTCGCTGATCGTGGCAGTCAGCGCGGCGGTGAGGATGCAGAAGCCGGTCAGCGCGAGCGACCAGAACACGCCCATCCCGACCATGGTGGTCTGCAGCCCGAGCAGCACCAGCGAGACGGCGAAGACCACGGCTCCGGCGGCGATCCACGGACGGCGGCGGCCGAAGCGGCTCGTCGTGCGGTCGGAGAGAGCCCCGGTCAGCGGGTAGGCGACGATGGCGCACACGCCCGAGATGCCCGAGATGACCCCGAAGGCGATCACGTTGTCCACCCACCAGTCGGAGTGCAGCTGCGCCTGCACCTGGTCGGGCAGGAGCTTCTGGATGGGCGCGAGCTGCGCCATCCACACGCCCAGCCAGGCGACGGCGAAGGCGGCGATCCACCGTCCGGGGACCTTGCGCACCGGCTCGGCGAAGACCGCCGGCGTCGTCGTGTTCGTCATCGTGCACCTGCGTTCGTCGAGGGGGCGGGGGTGTGGTGCGTGGTGCGGTGGTGCGGTTCGGAGGCCGGGACGGCGAGCGCGGCGAGCGCGTCGGCCGCCACATCCATCACGGCGGCGGCTGCCGCGTCGTCGCGGGTGACCAGCCAGCCGACGGTGAGCCCGTCGGTGAAGGAGACGAGGATGCGGGCGATCTCGTCGAGCGGACGCGTCCACTCGTGACCGGCGAGACGCGCGGTCTCGGCGGCGGCCTGCGCCGCGACCTCGTGGTAGCGCGCGTACTGCCGGCGCGCGAGCGGTTCGAATCCGGGCTCGCGGAGTGCCCATTGGGTCAGCTCGAACATGGCCTTCTCGCGGCCGGGATCGGCGCGGACGCCGTCGAAGTAGTGCTGAAGGCCCGCGCGAACGGCGTCGCGCATCCCTCCCCCGCCTGCGTCGGCGGTGAGCGCGGGCGCGAGGTCGGTCTGCTCGCTGCCGACGGCCGCCTCGATCAGCTCGGCCATCAGCTCGTCGCGCGAGGCGAAGACGTAGTGGAAGCTGGCGAGCGGCATGCGGGCCTCGGCGACGATCCGGCGGGTCGTCGCGGCGGCGACACCGTCGCGGGCGATCACGCGCAGGGCGGCCTGGACCAGGGCGGTGCGACGGTCTGCGACCGGGATGCGCGTCATCCGGACTCCTCGGGCTCCACCCGGGCTCCGTCGCACGGGAAGAAAAGTGGGACAGTTGACCCAGATCACAGTATGCCGCAAATCCGGGCGATTCGTTTGACACCGGCCACCCGTACCCCCTGGAATGGGGTGGAATGCGGGGATTTACGAGCGACGTGTCACCACCAGTCCGGCCACGGGGGTCGCGCCGACTGGTGTCGGTCGCTGCCGTCGCAGCGCTCGCCGTCCTCCTGCTCAGCGCGGCCGGCCTGATCGGCGCCGCTCCCCCGGCGACCGCGTCGCCGCCCCCACCCGGCGCATCGGCGTCCGCATTCGCAGCATCCGGTTCCACCGCAGCATCCGGCTCCACCGCAGTCCACTCCTCCGCAGCCTCGTCCGCTGCAGCCTCCTTCTCTTCCGGCTCCGGCTCATCGCCGGCGTCCGCTGCTGCGCGCCCGGCGGCCGTTCCGACGCCGTCGGCCGTCTCGCCGACGGACACCTCGTCACCGTCCGACACCCCGACCCCGACGCCGACGCCCAGCCCCGTGAGCATCGACCGCCTCCCGGACCTGGTGCGCAGCTTCCCGCTGGCGGTCTCGGGCACGGCGACGCCGACCGACACGATCTCCGTCTCGGCCGGCTCCTCCCCCGGAAGCGCGCAGAGCTGCACCGCCACGGTGGATGACGATGGCGACTGGCGCTGCACCCTCGCCTCGCTGCCCGATGGTCCCGGCGTCTCCGTCCGCGCCGAGTCCACCCTCAGCGGGTCCGACAGCGCCCGGGTGGATGTGCTGCACCCGCCCGTGATCGCCGGGACCGGCGTCGTCTCGACCGGCGGCAGTGTGCGCGGGACGGCCTACCCCGGCGCGAGCGTCACGGTCACTGCCGATACCGGCGCGAGCTGCACCTTCCCCGTCGACGCGAACGGCGGCTGGGCGTGCGTGCTCAGCGGCTCGTTGCCCGACGGACGCCACACCGTGACGGCGACGCAGACGGCTCCGTTCTCGTCGCAGTCGTCGGCGGCCAGCGGGCGGGTCACGATCGATGTGGACCGCACGGCTCCCGCCGCCCCGGGCATCACCTCCCCACCCAGCGGCACCTCTGTGCTCGCCGGCACGGCAGTAGCATTCGGTGGCACGGGCGAGACCGGCGCGCACGTGACCCTCTACGCGACCACCGCCCAGGGCACGACCGTGGTCTGCACCGCGGACGTCGCCGCCGGCGCATGGTCGTGCCAGGGCGCCCTCCCCGAGGGCGCGTACACGCTCTCCGCCCTGCAGCGGGATGCCGCGGGGAACGTGAGCGCTGGGAGCAACGCCGTCACCCTCGGCGTCACGGCGGCCACCACGCCGTCCACACCGTCGCCGACGCGCACGCCGACCCCGACGCCGACCCCCGCGGTGCCGGTGCCGCCCGCCGCCGGTGGCGGGACGGGTGCCGGACCACTCCATCCCGACACCCGCGGGTGGATCGCGACGCCCTTCTCCAACGCCTCCGCACCGGTCGTGACGGCGGCCTCCCTGCCCGGGTGGATGCGCTCGGTCGGTCTCGCCGTCGCCGCACTTCTCCTGCTGGTCCTGCCGGCGCGGCTGCTGACCGCAGCGCTCGCCCGTGGTCGCGCAGCCCGCGCGGATCGGGAGCGCCGCCGCGTGTCCGTGTTCGGGCGCAACCGGCCGCGTTCCGACGTCGCGGAGGCCTCGGCGCTGTTCGGGGCGGCGGCGCGATCGGAACGCGCTCGGACGGGTCACAACGGGGACGCCGTGCCCTCGTCGCCGTCCGTGCGGGCTCAGCCGCGCTGGCTCGTGCCCGTGGTGGGGATCGCCGCGGCGGTGCTGGTGACCCTCTCGACGCCGCTCTCCGACCCGGGAGCGTATCTGCGGGTGCTGCTCGCGATCGGGATCGCCGTCGCCGCCGTCAACGCGGTCTGGGTGCTCGCCGGTCGCGCCCTGGCGCCGCATTTCGGCCTCCCCGTGCCGCGGATCACTGTGCGGCCGGAGCTGCTCGTCGTGGTCGCGGTCGCGGCGTTCGGCTCCCGCCTGCTCGGACTGTCGCCCGCTCTGCTGTTCGCCCTCGTGCTCGGGCTCTCGATGGCGCCGCACGCCGGCCGCGCGCGCCGCGGCCGGATCGCGGCCGTGCAGATCTCGGCCGTCGCAGCACTGGGCGTGCTCGCCTGGCTCGCGGTGGGGCTGCTCCCCACGCCCACCGGGGCGTTCACCGCCTTCCTGGTCGAACTCGTCAACGCACTCGCCCTGATCGGCATCGGCTCGGCCTCCGTCATGCTGCTCCCCCTCGGCGGGCTCGCGGGCCGTGCCGTCGCCCAGTGGTCGCGCTGGCTCTGGGGCGGGCTGAGCCTCGTCGTGTACACCGTCCTGTTCGCCCTGCTCCTGCCCGTGGCATCCCTCGTCGAACGGGGTGTCGGCGTGATCGTCATCGTCGGTGTTGCGGCCGGCTTCGCGGCGGCCAGCGTCGCGGTGTGGCTGTGGGAGCGCTACGTCGCGCCGGCCCTCGACCGCACGGTGCCGTAACCGGCGTCAGGATGCGCTGAGCGCATCCACGTAGAACCAGTCGCGCCCCTCGCGCGCGAACCGCGAGACCTCGTGGAGACTCCCCCGCTCGCTGCCCTTGAAGTACGCGACGAACTCGACCACGCCGTCCCGGTCGAACGGACCTCCGCGCTCGGTGCGCTCGATGTCGAGGCGGTACCAGCGGAGCCCGGGGTCGAGCTCCAGCTCGTCGGGTCGCGTGGACGGATGCCAGCTGCGGAGCAGATACGCGGCGTCGCCGAGGGCGAAGGCACTGAACCGGGACCGCATCAGCCGCTCCGCGGTCGGGGCCGGCTCGCCGCGGTGCAGCGGACCGCAGCAGGCGTCGTACGTCTCGCCGCTCAGGCAGGGGCACCGGGTGGTCACGCATCGAGCCTAACCGGCCGCGCTGAGCGTGGTGGAGGCCCGGCCGGAGCCCGCGTCGGGGGATCCCGGGCACCGGCCGGACCGAGGACACCTCACCAGAAAGGGTGTCTGCGACGAGTGTGCCGCAGAACCTTGGAGAAGGACTCCGGAACGGCTGAAGGAGTTCGCAGACGCGGCGTGAGGCGGCGACGGTGTAGCGTTGATCGCATGGAAGGTCTGCTCATCGGATTCATCTGGCTCGTCGTGATCGTCGGCGGCGGGATCGCCGCAGCCGCGATCGTCCAGATGGTCAAGTCGCCCTACCGCGACCGCTAGACCGCGACCGGCGGCCGTCCGCGCCGCCCGTCGGCCCGCTGCACCACCGGCCCCCATAGCCCAATCGGTAGAGGCAGGCGACTTAAACTCGCCCGAGTGTGGGTTCGAGTCCCACTGGGGGTACTCGACCGCTCTGTGTGCCTCAGAATGACGAGTGAGAGCAGGTCACTATTGTGTAGGGGCCCGTCGAGGTCTGTTGGTCGACGATCTTCCCATTGATCGTGATGGCACACGAGATCGAGTCGCCGTCGCCCGCTTGAGCAAGCACTACGTACGCGTTGTACCTTCCCGTGATCGGGAGGGTGACGCTCCACGGGATGCTGGCGCCTGCGACCTGCGACTGGGAGAAGGCTCCGTTCGGGATGCTGTAAGTCACACTCGAGGCCGAGGTTCCGCTTCCCCAGACCGAGTACTGCACGGTATCCACGGGAGGCGGAGCGGGAGCCGGGACGGGTGTCGGCGTCGGCGTCGGCGTCGGCGTTGCGGCCGAGAACCTCAGGGAGACGATCTCGCCGACTTCGGCTTCCGCCGACGCTCCCGGGTCCTGCCCGATGACGACGTCGTCCTCGCCTCCGGGGACGCTGCCGTCGACGACGGCGAACCCGTTGCGCTGAAGCAGCGCGCGCGCATTGGCTCGAGTCATCCCGACAACGTTGGGAACAGCTGCCGTTTCAGCTTCCTCGACCGGAGTTGTGGGTTCACTGGATGGTGCAGCCGCAGCAACGCTATGTTGTCGCGGTGGTGGATTGAATGCCGCACGAGCGGTGGCGATCGACACGGGAACACCGAGGGCGACGATCAGCAAAGCAATAAGCGCGGCGGCGACGACGACGATGGTATTTGCCCGCTTTCGACTGGCGTCACGATCCCGGGGGCGTCGTGGCGGCCTAAAGGGAATCAAGCCATCGCCGCTCATGCGCACACTCTATCGACGCAAGTCGAGAGATCCTCAGTCCCAAGATGGGGGGTGGCATAGGACATCTGATGGGCCCAAACGCCGAAGGCCCGGTCCCCTGAGGGGACCGGGCCTTCGTGCGGTGTTCGCTCCGCGAACTACTTCGCGGTGACCTCCGCCGGCTGCTTCTCGGCAGCGGGCTTCTTGCGGGCCGGAGCCTTCTTCGCCGGCTCCTCCGGAGCGGCCTCGACGGCCGGCTTCGGGCGGGCGGCGAACTCCTCGAAACCGGCGCGCGGGTGCTGCACGGCCTCGAGGGAGACGATGTCGCGTCCGAGCCAGAAGTTGTTCCACCAGCCCCAGATGACGCGCCACTTGCGCTCCCACGACGGCATGGCCAGGCCGTGGTAGCCGCGGTGCGCGAGCCAGCCGATGACGCCCTTCATGGCGATCTTGCCGGACTGGAGCACGCCGACGCCGACGCCGAGGCCCGCGACCGCGCCGAGGCTCTTGTGGTAGTACTGGCGCGGCAGCTCACCGCGCAGCGACGCCACGATGTTCTTCGCGAGCAGCTTGCCCTGGCGCACCGCGTGCTGGGCGTTCGGCACGCAGTAGCCGCCGACACCCGCACCGGTCAGGTCGGGGACGGCCGAGACATCGCCGGCGCCCCAGGCGTCCTCGACGATCTCCTCGTCGGTGCCCACGCGGAGGTCGGCACGGACGCGGAGGCGGCCGCGCTCCTCGATCGGGAGGTCGGTGTGACGCACGATCGTCGGGTTCGCCATGACACCGGCGGTCCAGACGATGAGGTCGGTCTCGAAGCTCTCGCCGGTCGACAGCTGGATGACGCCGTCCACCGCGCTGGTGAGCTGCGTCTCCAGGTGGATCTGCGCCCCCCGCTCCGCGAGGTTCTTGATCACCCAGTGGCTGGTCTTGAGCGACACCTCCGGCATGATCCGGCCCATGGCCTCGATCAGGTGGAAGTGCGTGTCCTCGAACGACAGCTCCGGGTAGCGCTTCAGCAGCGTGCTGGCGAAGGAGCGCAGCTCGGCGAAGATCTCGATGCCGGCGAAGCCACCGCCGACGACCACGACGGTGAGGAGGCGGTCGCGCTCCGGGCCGGCCGGCATCCCGGCGGCCTTGTCGAAGTTGGTGAGGAGCTGGTCGCGGATGTACACGGCCTCCTCGATGTTCTTCAGGCCGACCGCCTGGTCCGCGACACCCGGGATCGGGAACGTGCGCGACACGGCACCCGCCGTGACCACGACGATGTCGTACTCGAACTCGTACGCCTCGCCGACGGGCGGCTGGATGGTCGCCACCTTGCGTGCGTGGTCGACGTACGTGACCTTCGCGGTGATGATGTTCGTGGTCTTGAGGTGGCGGCGGTGCGCGACGACCGCGTGACGCGGCTCGATCGAACCCGCGGCGACCTCCGGGAGGAACGGCTGGTACGTCATGTACGGCAGCGGGTCGACCATGGTGACCTCGGCCTCGCCCGGGCGGAGCTGTTTCTCGAGCTTCCACGCGGTGTAGAAGCCGGCGTATCCGCCGCCGACGATCAGGATTTTGGGCACAGTGAAGCGTCTCCTCTAACCGATAAGTTTGGGCCTTACATTACTCCTTGCTGCGCATCCGCCTGAAATGCGACCAGACGCCGACGCCGCCGAGGGCGACGAGAGCGAGAAAGCCGGCAATCAGACCGAACGGCAGCCAGAATGCGGTGAGGACGCTCCATTGCGGCCAGAAGAACCGATTCCATGGTAGCGCGCGCTCGGGGGTCAGTTTCGCCGGGACGGGCGCGGCCTGCGGATCGCCGCCCGGAGCGGGGGTCGACGGCGCAGGCGTCGAGGGCGATTCCGCCCGTCGGTGGATGCGGATCCAATCGCCGAGATCGCCCATCGGATTCGCGGTGACATGCGAGACGGAGGCCGTGACCGCGGCCGCCGCATCCAGCAGTCCGTAGCCGTAGATCGGGCTCGGCACGGTGCCGCCTGCGGGTTTCGCTGTGCGAATGATCCGCTCGATCACATCCGGGGCCTTCAGCTCGGGATGCGCGGCGCGCACGAGCGCGACAGCGCCCGACACGAGCGGCGCGGCGCCGCTGGTGCCCGCCCACTGCACGTACCCTCCGCCCGGGTTCGCGCCGACGAGCTGCTCGCTCGGCGCCGAGACGCCGATCGTGATGCCCTGGGCGGACGCGTCGAAGCTGGCCTTGCCCGCCCGGTCGACCCCGGCGACGGTGAGCACGCCGGGGATGGTCGCCGGCGCCCCGACCTCGCTGGTGCCGCTCCCCCGGTTGCCCGCCGCGGCCACGATGACCACGTCGTGCGAGAAGGCGTACTGGAACGCCTCATCCCAGCTGGTCGGCCAGTCGAGCGTGTTGCGGGTCAGCGACATGTTGATCACCGACGCGCCGTTGTCGACCGCCCAGCGGACGGCCTCGGCGATCTGCTCGTCGCTGCCGACCGGTCCCATCGCCTTGCCCAAAGCGACGGACGCGCTGAGGATGGTGGCGTCCGGCGCCGCGCCCAGCACGCCGCTGTCCGGCCCGGTCCCCCGGCCAGCCAGCAGGGAGGCGACCCAGGTGCCGTGGTTGGCGCTCTCCGCGTCGCCGAGCGGCTTCTGGCCGGAGGCGGCGCCCACCCCGGAGACATCCGTACCGCCGACGACAGCGCCGGCGAGGTCGGGCACGGAGCCGTCGACGCCGGTGTCGATGACGGCGACCTTCACTCCCGCGCCGCGGGTCGTGTTCCAGGCCTGGGCGAAGCCGTAGTCGTTCAGCCAGTACTCGAGGTCGCGCACCTGGTCGGCGCGGGCGGCCGTGGCGGGGACGAGGGTGGATGCGATGGCGAGCGCGGCCGCGGCGATGGAGGCGAGGCCGCGGGCCGGGTGGGTGCGGGCCGTCCGGGTGCGAGCGCCGCGCGGGCGGACCGAAGCCGCCGGGCCGCCTGCGGCGACTCGGGGCTCACGTGCGGCCGACCGCCGCATCCGGTCCCCCACCAGGCGTCCTAGCCGGCGACGTCGATGCGGCACTCGCACACCGCGGGCGACCAGTCGCCGCGGGCGAGCGCCAGGTCGCCGATCGGGTTGACTCCTGGGCCGGCGGCGAGGGCGTGTGCGGCGAGGGCGTGCAGGCACTTCACGCGGGAGGGCATGCCGCCCGCCGAGATGCCGGCGATCTCCTCCACCACGGCGATGGACTCGCGGTCGGCCAAATACTGCTCGTGCGCCGCGCGGTAGGCGGTCGCGACGTCGTCGGCCTCCGCGAGGAGGTCGTTGTACTCGGCCATGACCTGGGTCGCCTCGAGCGCCGACATGGCCGCGGTCGCGGCGGGATGCGTCAGATAGTAGAACGTCGGGAACGGCGTCCCGTCGTCCAGGCGGGGCGCCGTGGAGACCACCGTCGGGCGGCCGCACACGCAGCGCGCGGCGATGCCGACGACGTTGCGGGCGGAACGGCCCAGCTGCTCGGAGACGACGGCGATGTCCTCGTCGGTCACGGGGTCGAACGGGGGTCTGGTCATGGCGTTACTTCTTCGGGGTGGGCGACCCGGTGGCGGGAGCCGTCGGGTCGGGAGCCGGGGTTCCGCTCAGCTGCTGCGGGGTCGCCTGCGTCAGTCCGGCGCCCATGAAGGAGCCGAACAGCGAGCCGACCCAGTCGGTCTGCGTCTTCACCAGCTTGGAGCTGACGGGGGTCGTATCCTGCTTCGCCGCCGGCGGACGGTCGTCGATGACGAGGTAGCTGACCTCGCCGGGCATGACGTAGTACAGCCGGTCGCGGGCCTGGGCGCGCAGGTAGCTGGGGTCGTTCCAGCGCGCGCGCTGGTCCTTGAGGGTGTTGACCTGAGCGGCGAGCTGGTCGACCGCGTGCTGCTGGTCGGCGATCTGCTGCCGCTGCGACAGGAACGCCTGGACGGTCGGCGCCAGGATGAGCACCGCGAGCACGAGGACGCCCATCATCACGAGCGAGAACGCCGAGAAATGCAGCTGGCGCAGCCAGCGGCCGGTACCGGTCGGGCGTGACATGCGCACCGGGACGCGTTGCGTGCGCGGCTTCGGCATGGGCCCTCCGGTTCGGGATGCTGGTGGCGGATCGGGACCGGGCGGCCCCCTCCCATCGTAGGCGATGACGTCACTTCGACCCGTGGCGGCACGGGGTGTCGGGATGCGCTCAGCCGGCGGCCAGGATGCCCACGAGACGCACAGCGCCGAGCGCGACCAGCGCCCCGCCGCCGACGAGGAAGACCAGGCCGAGCGCCCGCGCGTCGCGTGCCCGGAAGCGGCGGTGCGAATCCTCCTCGGAGAAGAACTCGGCGCTTCGGTCAGGACGCAGCAGGAGGAACAGCCCGAGGAGGGCGAACAGCGCCGCGAGCGCGAGGAACAGGACGAGCGGGACGACCTCCGACTCCGTGGTCACCCCAGCACCCTACCGTCGGGCGCCCTCCCGCGGCCTCGAGGTGCACGTAGTTGCGCGCGACACGCCGTGCGGAGGCGCAACTACGTGCACCTCACGCAGCCGGAGACGCGGACGGCCCCCGGGGGAACCCCGGGGGCCGCGCGGTGGGTGCGGTTACGCGGTGAAGCGCGGGAAGGCGCTGCGGCCGGCGTAGACGGCGGCGTCGCCCAGCTCCTCCTCGATGCGGAGCAGCTGGTTGTACTTCGCGACGCGCTCGGAGCGGGCCGGGGCGCCGGTCTTGATCTGGCCGGCGTTGGTGGCGACGGCGAGGTCGGCGATCGTGGTGTCCTCGGTCTCGCCGGAGCGGTGCGAGAGCACCGCGGTCATGCCGCTGCGCTGGGCGAGCGACACGGCGTCGAGCGTCTCGGTCAGGGTGCCGATCTGGTTGACCTTGACGAGGATGCTGTTGGCCGCGTGCTTGGTGATGCCCTCGGCGAGGCGCTTCGGGTTGGTGACGAACAGGTCGTCGCCGACGAGCTGCAGCTTGGTGCCGAGCTCGGCGGTGAGGTGCGCCCAGCCCTCCCAGTCGTCCTCCGCCAGCGGGTCCTCGATGGAGACGAGCGGGTAGTTCGCCGCGAGCTCCTGGTAGTAGGCGCTCATCTCGGCGGCGGTGCGCTCCTGACCCTCGAAGCGGTACACGCCGTTCTCGAAGAACTCGGTGGAGGCGACGTCGAGGCCGAGGGCGATGTCGCGGCCGACGGTGAAGCCGGCCTTCTCGATGGCTTCGGAGATCAGGTCGAGCGCCGCGCGGTTGTGCTCGAGCTCCGGGGCGAAGCCGCCCTCGTCGCCGAGGCCGGTGTTGAGGCCCTTCGACTTCAGCAGAGCCTTGAGCGAGTGGTAGGTCTCGACGCCCCAGCGGAGGCCCTCGGAGTAGGTCTCCGCGCCGAGCGGGAGGACCATGAACTCCTGGATGTCGACGCCGGTGTCCGCGTGCGCGCCGCCGTTGATGATGTTCATCATCGGGACGGGCAGGACGTGGGCGTTCGGTCCGCCGACGTAGCGGAACAGCGGCAGGTCGGCCGAGTCGGCCGCGGCCTTGGCGACGGCGAGGCTGACACCGAGGATGGCGTTGGCTCCGACGCGCTTCTTGTTGTCGGTGCCGTCGAGGTCGATCAGGGCCTCGTCGACCAGGCGCTGCTCGGAGGCCTCGAAGCCCTCGATCGCAGGTCCGAGCTCGTCGAGCACCGCATCCACGGCCTTGAGCACGCCCTTGCCCTGGTAGCGCTCCTTGTCGCCGTCTCGCAGCTCGTAGGCCTCGAACGCCCCGGTGGACGCGCCGGACGGGACGGCGGCACGGCTGACCGTGCCGTCCTCGAGGAGCACCTCGACCTCGACGGTCGGGTTGCCGCGCGAGTCCAAGATCTCGCGAGCGCCTACAGCTTCGATTGCAGCCACAACTGTCTCCTTGCGTGGTTTTTCGTGGGTTTTACGACGTCAGTCTAGTGATGCGAGGTGAGCCGCTCAGTTCAGCGGCTTGACCTCGAGGGCAGCCGCATCCGCCGTGTCCGCGTTGACGAACGCGAACGAGCGGAAGCCGGCGGAGGCCGCACGGTCGAGCACGGCCTTGAGGTTCTTCGCCCGCCGGTCGAGGCGGACACGCTGCCCGCGCGCGATCAGCTCCGACTTGATCGCGACGAGGCGGTCGAGCGGCACGGCGGGATCGTAGACGAGCACGACGGACTCCGCGGAGGCGTCCTCAGGCAGCTCGATGAGGTCGACGACCCGCTCGAAGCCGATCGAGAAACCGGCGGCGGGCACGTCGGTCCCGAGGAAGCGGCCGATCATCCCGTCGTAGCGCCCGCCGCCGCCGACCGAGCTGCCGGAGCCGGGGTGCGCGATCTCGAAGATGGTGCCGGTGTAGTACCCCATGCCGCGCACGAGCGTCGGATCGAACCGCAGGGCGACGCCGGGCGGAAGCGTGTCGAGCGCGTGCGCGAGCGCCTCCAGGTCGGCGACGGCGTCGGTGTCCATCCCCTCGGGGAGGATGCCGGTGATCGCCTCGACGGTGAGTGCGACGCCGCCGTCGGCGAGGTGCGGCTCCAGGTCGGCGAGGATGCCGCCGAGCACGGCCGCGGAGTCCGCCCCGCCCTCGGCGAGCTCGGCGACCACGCCCTCCGCGCCGATCTTGTCCAGCTTGTCGATGGAGATGAGCACCTGCGGCCACCGCGTCTCGTCGAAGCCGCAGTACTCGAGCAGCCCGTTCAGGATGCGCCGGTCGTTGATGCGGATCGTGCAGTCGCTGAGGCCCAGCGCTTCGAGCGCCGCAGCGGTCGCCGTGATCAGCTCCACCTCGGCCAGCTGGGTCGCCTCGCCGATGATGTCGATGTCGCACTGCACGAACTGGCGGTAACGGCCCTTCTGCGGACGCTCTGCCCGCCACACCGGCGCGATCTGGATGCTGCGGAACACCGGAGGGAGCTCGGCCCGGTGGGTGGCGTAGAAGCGGGCGAGCGGAACCGTCAGGTCGAACCGGAGCCCGAGGTCGGCGAGGCTCAGCAGGTCGCCCGAGTCGATGGCGGCGGTGAGGTCGTCGCCGTCGAGCCCGCGTTTCAGGATGCTGAACGACAGCTTCTCGTTGTCGCCGCCGAGTCCCGAGTGCAGGCGCTCGATGTCTTCGACGACCGGGGTCTCGATCTCGTCGAACCCGTGCGCGGCGAAGCTGCGGCGGATCACCCCGAGAGCATGCTCGCGGCGGGCCTTCTCAGCGGGGAGGAAGTCGCGCATGCCGCGGGGCGGGGTGATCGGTGAGGCCATGCGTCGATTCTTCCATGAAGGCGGCCCGCGGCCGGTGCCGGAGGGTATGGTGCGCATCCACCCGCGGGCGTAAAATCCAGGCGTTGCCACCCTGAGGCTCCGCCATTGTGCGAGGCTCGGTGGCGTCCTCAATACAGGACCTGGCATGAGTCGCATCCGTCCGACCACGGCGCTTGCTCGCTGCCAGACACGGGCCGACAACGCGTCCGCCGAGACCAGGAGTGCGCCGCCGCGAGGCGCCGCCTCACCCGAATGGCGACCTGAACGGGCGGATGCGCTGCCGGCCATCCCTGGCGCTCCGCCGGTTACGTGCGCTCTCCGATCGACCGCGCGGGTCGATGGACGGGTCTTGGTCGCCCGCGATCCCTTAGGTTAGGCTTGCCTTACATCGCGCCGACCATGTCGTCGGCAGCCGCCCATCCCATCCCTCCCGAGGAGAACCATGCTGCCTGTCCCCCGCGCCGCCCGTCGCCGGTCGCGTCTCGCTGTGATCGCCACCGCGATCGTGGCCTCCGCCGCCCTCGCGCTCACCGGCTGCAGCGCCGGCGGATCCGCCGCGCAGAGCAGCTCGGACAGCGGCACCGGCGCCTTCCCCGTCACGGTGAAGAGCGCCCTCGGCGAGGCGAAGATCGACGAGAAGCCGAAGCGCATCGCGACCTGGGGATGGGGTGCGCAGGACATCGTCCTGGCTCTCGGCATCGTCCCGGTCGCCATGCCGGCGTTCGCCTACGGCGGCACCGCGGACGGCATCCTGCCGTGGGACGCCGATCGGATCAAGGAGCTCGGCGGGAAGACGCCGAAGATCATCCCCGCCGACACCGGAGAGGTGCCGTTCGAGGACTTCGTGACGGCCAAGCCGGACGTCATCCTCGCCCCGTACTCCGGGCTGACGCAGGCGGAGTACGACACGCTCAGCAAGATCGCCCCGGTCGTCGCCTACCCGGAGAAGCCGTGGTCCACCAGCTGGCGCGACCAGACCGAGATCGTCGGCAAGGCGCTCGGCATGACGAAGGAGACGGACGCCCTCGTCACGAAGACCGAGGACTCGGTGACCGCGCTCGCCGGGAAGTACCCGGTGCTCAAGGACAAGACCTTCTTCTACGCCGCCGCCAACGAGCCGGGCAAGCTCAACGTCTACCGCGCCGACGACCCGCGCGTGCAGCTGCTCAACGACCTGGGGCTCAAGAATTCCCCGAGCATCGCCTCCCTCGACTCCTCGAAGGGCGACGGCAGCTTCTTCTACCAGCTCAGCTACGAGAACCTGTCCAAGATCGACACCGACCTGCTGGTGATGTACTTCGAAGACCAGGCCGCGGTGGATGCGTTCACCTCCGACCCGCTCGTCGCCGCGATGCCGACGATCAAGGAGGGCCGTTTCGCCCCCATCATCGGACGGTCGTTCGTCGCCGCGACCAGCGCGCCCAGCGTGCTCAGCATCCCGTGGATGCTCGACCGCTACGTGCCGCAGCTGGCCAAGGCCGCCGACAAGGTCAAGTAGCGCGGATGTCCGCGAGCGTCGACGCGCCCGCCGCCGCCGGCGGGGCGGGTACCGGTCGCGCGGGGTCGTCCCCGCGCGCCCGGCGCCGCCGCCTGCTCGCGGGCTTCGCCGTCGCGGCCGTCCTGCTCGTGGTCGTCTCGGTGCTGAGCCTCATGGTCGGCGCGCGTACGATCGCCCCGGCCGACGTCGTGCACGCCCTGCTGCACTACTCGCGCAGCGACCCTGACTCCCTCGTGGTCGTGGACAGCCGCCTCCCCCGCACTCTGCTGGGGCTGGTCACCGGGCTCGCCCTGGGGCTCGCCGGCACGGTCATGCAAGGGCTGTCGCGCAACCCGCTGGCCGACCCCGGCATCCTCGGCGTCAACTTCGGGGCGTCGCTCGCCGTGGTCGTCGCCATCGCGTTCCTGGGCATCACCGCGCCGACGGGGTACCTGTGGTTCGCGTTCGCCGGCGCGGCGCTCGCCTCCGTGCTCGTCTACGCCGTCTCCTCCCTCGGGCGCGAAGGGGCGACGCCGGTCAAGCTGGCGCTCGCGGGAGCGGCCGTCTCGGCCGCCCTGGGTTCGCTGATCACCGCGGTGGAGCTGACCAGCCGCGCCTCGCTCGACGCCATGCGCTTCTGGCAGGTGGGATCGCTCGCCGGCCGCGGATTCGGGGTGCTGTGGCAGATCCTCCCGACGCTCACCGTCGGCGCGATCCTGGCGCTCGGGCTCGGGAGGCTGCTGAACGGCCTCGCGCTCGGCGACGACGTCGCCCGCGGTCTCGGACAGCGCGTGGGTGTGACGCGCGTGCTCTGCGGGGTGGCGATCGTCCTGCTCTGCGGCTCGGCCACCGCGGCGGTCGGGCCCATCGCGTTCCTCGGCCTGATCATCCCGCATATCGCCCGGCGCGTGGTCGGGGCGGACTACCGCTGGATCCTGGCGTACTCGGCGGTCGCCGCACCGACGCTGCTGCTCGCGTGCGACATCCTCGGCCGCGTCGTCGCCCCTCCCGGTGAGCTGCAGGTGGGCGTCGTGCTGGCGTTCGTGGGCGCGCCGGTGTTCATCGCGCTGGTGCGGCGCCGACGGCTGGTGAGCCTGTGAGCGCCGCACCGGTGTCCCCGCCGTCACGGGCCGGGGGCACGTCGGACGGGGGCACGTCGGCCGCCGGCACGGTGGATGCGGTGCGCGCCGACCGGCGCCACGGCCGTTCGCGCGCGCTCCGGGTTTCGATCGTGCTCGCCGTGCTCGTCCTCCTCGTCGCGGCCGTCTCCCTGACGCTCGGCGCTGTGGCGGTCTCGCCCGCGGACGTGCTGGCCGCACTGGTCGGCCGCGCCGACCGGCTGACGTCGTTCGTCATCCTCGAGCTGCGGCTGCCGCGGCTGATCGCGGGCGCCCTGGTCGGAGCGTGCCTCGGGCTCTCCGGTGCGCTCATCCAGTCGGTCGCCCGCAACCCGCTCGCGAGCCCCGACATCATCGGCATCACCGCGGCGGCGAGCGCGACAGGCTCCGTCGCCCTGATCTGGTTCGGGCTCACGGGTCTCGCACTCTCCGGCATCGTGCTCGCTGGGACGCTCGTCGCCGCCGCGGCCATCTACCTGCTGGCCTGGCGCCACGGTGTCAGCGGCTACCGCTTCGTGCTGGTCGGGATCGGGATCGCGGCCTTCTGCGCGGGCATCGTCTCGTACGTGCTCACCCGCGCCGACCTCTCCGACGTGCAGCAGGCGCTGGTGTGGATCACCGGGAGCCTCAACTCCGTCGACCCCACCTCGCTGCTGGTGCTCGGCATCGGGACGGTGCTGCTGGTGCCCTGCGCACTGCTGATCGGCCGTCCGCTCGGAGCCCTGTCCCTCGGCGACGACCTCGCCGCCGGGCTCGGTGTGCGGCCGGAGCGCACCCGCCTCCTGGTGGTCGCCGTGGCCGTCGCGCTCGCGGCTCTCGCCGTCGCCGTCGCCGGTCCGGTCTCCTTCGTCGCGTTTCTCGCCGCGCCGATCGCCCGGCGGCTGCTGGGCCGCGGGTCGCTCGCGCTCGTCCCGTCGGCGCTGCTCGGCGCGCTCATCCTCGTCGTCTCGGACATCGTCGCCCAGTTCGCGCTCCCGGGCGTCGTGCTGCCGGTCGGCGTCGTCACCGGGATCGTCGGCGCCCCCTACCTGCTCTGGCTGCTCGCCAGGACCAACCGCATCGGCCGTGGAGGCTGACATGACATACGAGACCCCTTCCGCCGTGCCGGAGCTGGCCGCCCGCGATCTGTCGCTCGCCTACGAGGGACGGGTGGTGGTCGACGGACTCGACCTCGACATACCGGCCGGCCGCGTGACCGCCATCGTCGGGCCGAACGCCTGCGGCAAGTCGACCCTGCTGCGCGGGCTGTCGCGGCTGCTCCCGCCGGCCTCCGGCAGCGTCCTGCTCGACGGCTCCGACATCCACTCGCTGCCGACCAAACAGGTGGCGCAGCGCCTCGGACTGCTGCCCCAGACGCCGACCGCGCCCGACGGCATCACCGTCGCGGACCTGGTCTCGCGCGGCCGCTACCCGCACCAGGGCTGGTTCCGGCGTTGGACGGCCGAGGACGACGAAGCGGTGGCCGAGGCCATGACGGCGACCGGGATCACCGACCTCGCCGACCGTCCAGTGGACGAGCTCTCCGGCGGTCAGCGGCAGCGCGTGTGGATCGCGATGGCGCTCGCCCAGCGCACCGACATCCTCCTGCTGGACGAGCCGACGACCTTCCTCGACCTCAGCCACCAGCTGGATGTGCTCGATCTCCTGCTCGACCTCAACGCCGCCCGTGGCACGACGGTCGTCATGGTGCTGCACGACCTCAATCTGGCCGCGCGGTATGCCGGACACCTCATCGCCATGCGCTCGGGGTCGGTCGTGGCGGCGGGAGACCCGGCCGCGGTGGTCACGGCGGAGCTCGTGCGCGACGTGTTCGGCGTCGAGTCGGTCATCGCCGACGACCCGGTGACCGGGACGCCGCTCGTTGTACCGCTCGGACGGCACCACACGGCGTAGGCCCACTCGGCTAGTGTCGGCGTGACGCGCCGTGCGGCGGCCCCGAGCGAAGGACCACGATGACCGACCTCTCGATCCCGTTTCTCGAGCAGCAGGAGCGGGAGCTCGTCCTGCCGTCGTTCGACCTCGCCGCAGCGTGGCGCCTGGGGAGCCTCATCATCGAGCGCGCGCTCGCGGCCGACGCCGGTGTGGCCGTCGACATCCGGCGCGGAGATCACATCCTGTTCCGCGCCATGCTGCCCGGAACGACGGTCGATCAGCAGGATTGGATCCGCAAGAAGGCTGCCGTCGTGCACCGGTTCGAGGCGAGCAGCGCCCTGGTGGCTCTCCGCCTGGCCGACGTGGATGTGGAGGGTCTCGGCTGGCTCGATGCACGCGACTACGCGCTCACCGGTGGCTCGTTCCCGATCCGGGTCACCGGCACCGGCGTCGTCGGAGCGGTCACCGCGTCGGGCCTCACCTCGGAGGAGGACCACCTGCTGGTGACGGACGGCATCCGCGAATACCTGGCTTCGCTCAGCGAGTGAGATAGCGGCGGGGCCTAGACGGCCTCCTGGTCGCGGATCTCGTCCTGCAGGTCGCGCAGGGTCGAGCGCAGCGCGCGCTCCGCATCCAGCCCCTGCGCCTTGGCCGACGCGACGATCGCGAGCAGCAGCGGCCCGAGTTCGTCCTCGCTGGCCACCTGCACGCCGCCCGACTCCTGCAGGTCGAGCAGACCGACCTTCTGCGCGCGGCCGAGCAGCTTGTCGGCCAGCGCGAGCGAGGGCATGCTCTGGGGGATGCCGTCGAGCACGCTCGTGCGGCCCGGCTTCTCCTGCTTCTTCAGCTCGTCCCAGAACCCGACCACGTCGTCCGCGGTCTCGGCCCGGCGGGCGTCGGCGGCGGTCCGGTCGCCGAAGACGTGCGGGTGGCGGCCGACCATCTTCGCAGTCATGTGCGCGGCGACATCCTGGATGTCGAAGTCCTCCCCCGGCGTGTGCGCCGCGATATCGGCGTGGAAGAGCACCTGGTACAGCACGTCGCCCAGCTCCTCGAGCAGCTCGTCGCGGTCACCGGTCTCGATGGCGTCGATGAGCTCGTAGGTCTCTTCGATCAGGTACTGCACCAGCGACTCGTGGGTCTGGTCGGCATCCCACGGGCACCCTCCCGGAGCGCGCAGGCGGGCCATCACGGCGACCAGCTCGTCGAGCTTCGTCGCGGCCTCCGGTACGACCACCGGACCCGGATCCTGACCCACTGCCTCGCCCATGCCGACCTCCTCGCTCTACGATTCATCCATCCTGCCACCGGGTAGAGTCATGAGCGGTGTGCCGGGAAGTCTGGTCGGCGTCGTTTCCGTGACCCCGCATGATTGGTGACCGCATGAGCATCATCCGATCCGAGCGCACCGCCGCCGGACTCCTCCTCGGAGCGGCCGCGCTCGGCCTCCTCCTCGCCAACACGGCCCTCGGCCCCGCGCTGCTCGACGTTCAGCACGCCCACCTCGGAGCCGGGCCGCTCGACCTGAGCGTCGGCCATTGGATCAGCGACGGCCTGCTCGCGATCTTCTTCTTCATCGTCGCGGTCGAGCTCAAGCACGAGCTCGTCGTGGGCGAGCTCAACAGTGTGCAGAAGGCCATCCATCCGGCGATCGCGGCGGTCGCCGGCGTGGTCGTGCCTGCGGGGATCTACCTGGCGCTGACCGCGGGCACCGGCGTGTCGCAGGGGTGGCCCATCCCGACCGCGACGGACATCGCCTTCGCGCTCGGCGTGCTCGCCGTCTTCGGCCGCGGGCTGCCGAACCGGCTGCGCGTCTTCCTGCTGGCCCTCGCGGTGCTCGACGACCTCATCGCGATCGTCATCATCGCCGTGTTCTTCACCACCGACCCGAACCTGCTGGAGCTGGCGCTCGCCGCCGTCACGGTCGCCGTGTTCGGGGTGCTGAGCCGGAGGCTGCGCGGGCGGATGCGCTGGCCGCTCGGTGTCCTCATGGTGCTGCTCGCTCTGCTCACCTGGTGGCTGGTCTACGACTCCGGCGTGCACGCGACCATCGCGGGCGTCGCCCTCGGGCTCGTCATGGCGCGCCGGCCTGCCGGGAAGGTCACGCACGCCCTCGAACCGTGGTCGAATGGGCTCATCCTGCCGCTGTTCGCGTTCTCGGCGGCGCTGGTGCCCATCCCCGCCGTGTCGCCGTCGCAGCTGTCGCCGGCGTTCTGGGGCATCCTGGTCGCCCTGCCTGTCGGCAAGCTCATCGGCATCACCCTGGGTGGATGGCTCGGCTCGTTCACGAAGCGCGGTGCCGAACGCGGGCGCATCTCGCTCTTCGGGCTCGTCACCGTCGCCGCGCTCGGCGGGATCGGCTTCACCGTCTCCCTGCTCATGAACGAGCTGGCGTTCGCCGGGTCGGAGGAGGTCCGGGCGGAGGGCACGCTGGCCGTGCTGCTCGGGTCGGCGGTCGCGATCGTCGTCTCCGGGTTCCTCGTCAGCGCGCTGGCCCGGCGCAACCGACGGGAGCACCCGCACCCGGATCCGCGGAAGCGGGCGGAGCCGGAATCACAGGCGGAGCCGTCTGCCTGACCCCGTCGCATCCGTGGGGCGCAACGCGCCGTTATGGCCGCCGCATAGCGGCGTGTTGCGACCCACGGATGCGCGGGACGGGTCGCGTCAGCTGGCGCGCTCGGCGGCGGCCTGCTCCTTCTCCGGGAACAGCGCCCCCAGCAGGTCGGCCACCCACGTGATCAGGGACGCGTCGTCGAGCGCCTCGCCGTTCACGCGCGGCAGCGGGACGGTCGCGACCTTCGGAGCCGCGTGGTACTTCGACCCCGGGTACATGCGCTGCAGGCGCACCTGCAGCGAGTCGGGCAGCACGGCCGGCGCCAGGCGCAGGTTGGAACCCATCGCCACGACCTCGCCGAGCCCGGCCTTCTGCGCCGCGCGGCGCAGCCGCGACACGGCGACGAGGTTGGTGACGGCCTCCGGCGGGGTGCCGTAGCGGTCGGTCAGCTCCTCCAGCACGAGATCGATCTGGCCGTCCTTCGCCGCGGGCGAGCTCGCGGTCGACAGCTTCTGGTACGCCTCCAGCCGCAGCCGCTCGCTGTCGACGTACTCCTCCGGGATGTGCGCATCGACCGGCAGCTCCAACCGCAGCTCCGTCTGGCCCTCGGCGACCTCGCCGCGGAACGTGGAGACGGCCTCGCCGATCATCCGGAGGTAGAGGTCGAAGCCAACGCCCGCGATGTGACCCGACTGCTCGCCGCCGAGCAGGTTGCCCGCTCCACGGATCTCGAGGTCTTTCAGCGCGACCTGCATGCCGCTGCCGAGGTCGTTGTTCGCTGCGATGGTCGAGAGCCGGTCGTGAGCGGTCTCGCTCAGCGGCTTGTTCTCATCCCACAGGAAGTACGCGTAGGCGCGCTCGCGCCCGCGTCCGACACGACCGCGCAGCTGGTGCAGCTGGCTGAGGCCGTACTTGTCGGCGCGGTCGATGATGATCGTGTTCGCGTTGGCGATGTCGAGGCCGGTCTCGATGATCGTCGTAGAGACCAGCACGTCGAAGCGCCGCTCCCAGAAGTCGACGACGACCTGCTCCAGCGCGTGCTCGTTCATCTTGCCGTGGGCTACGCCGATGCGCGCCTCGGGAACCAGCTCGGCCAGCTTCGCGGCCATGCTCGTGATCGAGCCGACGCGGTTGTGCACGAAGAACACCTGGCCTTCGCGCAGCAGCTCGCGACGGATCGCCGCCGCCACCTGCTTGTCCGAGTACGGGCCGACGAACGTGAGGATGGGGTGCCGGTCCTCCGGGGGCGTCGCGAGCGTCGACATCTCGCGGATTCCGGTGACCGCCATCTCCAGCGTGCGCGGGATGGGCGTCGCGCTCATCGCCAGGATGTCGACGTTGGTCTTCAGCTTCTTCAGCGCGTCCTTGTGCTCGACGCCGAAGCGCTGCTCCTCGTCGATGATCACGAGTCCGAGGTCTTTGAAGCTCACGCCGTCGGCGAGGATGCGATGGGTGCCGATCACCACATCCACCGTGCCGTCGGCCATGCCGCGCAGGGTCTCGCGCGCCTCCTTGTCGGTCTGGAAGCGGCTCAGCTGACGCAGGTGGATGGGGAAGCCGGCGAAGCGCTCCTGGAACGTCTCGGCGTGCTGCTTCACCAGCAGGGTGGTCGGCACGAGCATCGCGACCTGCATGCCGTCCTGCACCGCCTTGAACGCGGCGCGCACGGCGATCTCGGTCTTACCGAAGCCGACGTCGCCCGAGATGAGGCGGTCCATCGGGATGGGCCGCTCCATGTCGGCCTTCACCTCGTCGATGGTCTGCAACTGGTCGAGCGTCTCCGCGAACGGGAAGGCCTCCTCCAGCTCGCGCTGCCAGGGGGTGTCCGGGGCGAAGGCGTGGCCCTTGCTCGCCATGCGGGCCGAGTACAGCTTGACCAGCTCCACGGCGATGTCGCGCACCGCCCGGCGGGCGCGGCCCTTCGCGGCCGCCCAGTCGCTGCCGCCCATCTTGGACAGCTGCGGCGCCTCGCCGCCGACATAGCGGGTGAGGAGATCGAGCTGGTCGGTCGGCACGTAGAGCTTGTCGCCCGGGTAGCCGCGCTTCGAGGGCGCGTACTCGAGCACGAGGTACTCGCGCTTCGACTTGACCGCATTGCGGCCGCCGCTGGAGACCTCGCGCTGGGTCAGCTCCACGAACTTGCCGATTCCGTGCGTCTCGTGCACGACGTAGTCGCCGGGCTTCAGCTGCAGCGGGTCGACGACGTTCTTGCGCCGGGCCGCCAGCTTCTTCACCTGGCGCGAGTCGTAGCCGACAGCGCGGCCGTAGAACTCGGCCTCGCTGATCAGCGCGAGCTTCGTCCCCGGCACCTCGAAGCCGTGCTCGGCCGTGGCCTTGACGAGGTAGGCGATGCCGGGCTCAGGGTCGGCCGGGAACTCGTCGACCGGCCGCGCGGGGAGCTCCGACTCGGCGAGGACGTCGGCGGCGCGCTCGACCAACCCGTTGCCGGCCGCGACGATCGCGACGCTCCAGCCGTCGCGCAGCCGCGTGGCGACGTGCTCGACGGCACCGGAGACGTTGCCCTGGAAGCTGGGGACGGCCTCGGCGTCGATGCGCACCTGCAGGTGCTCCTCCAGCTCGCGCTCCTCGGGGAGGACGTCGTTCGCCTGGAAGCCACTCATCGTCCACCACGGGTGGTCGGGGCTCGGGGAGCCCGGGCGGCTGAACTTCACCGAGTCCTTCAGCTGCTGCAGGGTCAGGAAGTCGCCCGCCGCGAGGTCGATCGGGGCGGCCGCGCCGACGGTGGCCGCGCTCCAAGCGGCGGAGAGGAACTCGCGGTTCGTCTCCGCCAGGCTCACCGCGCGCGAGGCGACGCGCTCGGGCGACAGCACGGCTACCGCCGCGCCGTCGGGCAGGTAGTGGGTGAGCGGCACCAGACGGTCGACGAGCGCGGGGGCCAGCGACTCCATCCCCTCGACCGGGATGCCCTCGCCGATCTTGGCGAGCATGGCCGACAGGCTCGGGAACTCGTGCTCCATCTCCCGTGCGCGCTGACGCACCGAGTCGCTGAGCAGCAGCTCGCGGCTCGGCGGCAGGCTCACCTCGGCGATCGGCTCGGGCATCGACCGCTGGTCGGCGACCGAGAAGGCGCGGATCGCATCCACCTCGTCGCCGAAGAAGTCGATGCGGTACGGGTGGTCGGCCGTCGGCGGGAAGACGTCGAGGATGCCGCCGCGGACCGCGAACTCGCCGCGCCGCGTGACCATGTCGACGCGCCCGTAGGCCAGGTCGACCAGCTGCGTCGACAGACCGCCGAGGTCGAACCCACGCGCTCCCGCCTGCAGGGCGACGGTGGCGTAGTCGGTGAGGTTGTCGGCGAGCGGCTGCAGCGCGGCACGCACCGACGCGACCAGGATGAACGGGGTGGTGCGGTCGCCCTCGGACCAGTCGGCCAGACGCCGGAGCGCGCTCAGGCGCTTGCCGACGATCTCGGGGCTCGGGCTCAGCCGCTCGTGCGGCAGCGTCTCCCACGCGGGGAACTCCACGATCTCCGCTTCGGGCAGGATGCACGGCAACGCACCGCGGATCGACTCGGACTCGCGACCGGTGGCCGTGATGAGGAGGATCGCCTGGGACGCGCCCTGCTCGGCCCGGCGACGCAGCAGTCCGGCGAGGAGCGGAGCCCGCAGGCCGTCCGTCAGCGAGAAGTCGGCGTCGCGCGCCGCATAGCCGAGCGCATCGTTGAACGAGGACTCGCGTGAGAGCGCGGCGACCAGACCCTGGAGTATCACTCGGTCAATTCTACGTGGGCCCACCGACACGTCGAGGGGTGCGGAATGGACGAGCGGTCAGATCCATCCCTCGAGGGCCCGCATGAAGCCGTCGTGGTCGTCGCGGTTGATGACATGGCCGGAACCGGGGACGACGCGCACCTCGTACCCTTCGGAGCGCAGCCGCTCGGCGAGCTCCGGCTTCACGAGCTGCGAGTTGTCGGCCAGCATGACCATCGAGGGCACGCTCATGACCTCGGGAGCGCGCATCGCCGACGGGGTGACCACCACCGGGAGGACGGCCCGGTCGAACGCCTTGAACGTCTCGACCTCGATGGCGACGTCGGCCGGATCCCAGCGCGGGTTGCGCTTCGCGATGCGCGCCGCCGACTGCCGAGCGAGGGTGCGCAGGAAGGCCGGCGCGAGCATCTGCTGGAACCGGTTGGCGGCCGGGCACGAGAACGCGGGATCGACGTAGATCACGCGCTGCGGGTCGAGCCGCTCGATCGCGAGGCTGACGGTCAGACCGCCGAGCGAGTGGCCCATGACCAGCTCGGGATGCGCCGGCACCGTGTCGACGATGTCCTGCGCCATCAGCTCGGCCGAGTACTCCTCCGTCCGGGGGCTGTGCCCGTGTCCGCGCAGGTCGACGGCGATGACGTGGTAGCCGCGTTCGGCGAGAACCGGCCCGACCCTGCGCCAATTGCGCGAGTCCGACATGACCCCGTGGACCAGGATCGCGAGGCGGTCTCCGCTGCCCCACTCGCGCGTGTACAACTCCATGCCGGTCACGGTACGCGTCGCGCCTGGTCCGGGGCAGAGTGTCCGCTACGCTCTGGCTGAGCATCCGCCGTGAGGCGGCCCGAACCCGAGGGGGGAACCGTGACCGACCCGAACCAGCCCGCGTACTACAACTCCTACCCGCCGCCGCCGTCGCCGTACGCGCCGGCCGGGTGGGATGCGCCGCCCGCTCCCCCGCGCTCGCGCGCGCTCGGGATCACGGCGATGTCCATCGCAATCCCGGTCTTCATCCTCTCGGTGGTCGCGTCGGTGGTCGTGGGCATGGCCGCGGGTCCGCTCGCGTCGCGCACGTCGTCCAGCTTCTCGTTCAACACGAGCGATCTCACGGCGGATCAGGCGGCGGCGTTCGCCCCCGTCGGCCTCCTCATGGGCGTCCAGATCCTGCTCGGGACGGTGCTGGGCATCCTCGCACTGGTACTCGGCATCGTGGCGGTCGCGACGAAGCGCGGACGGCCGTTCGGCGTCGTGGCCATCATCGTGGCCGCGGCAGCTCCGATCGTGTCGTTCGCGGTGTACGCGGCAGCGCTGGGGGCGACGCTCCCCGCCGCGTGACGGCCGCCGGAAACGGAGGTCATTCGCGTGCCTGACGCCCGCATCCACCTCCGTTTCCGGCCGACACGCGGGACGCCGTCCCATTTCTCCTCCCTTTCCGGCCGCCTCGACGCGTGCGGGAAAGGGAGGAGGTTCCGGCTCGACACGCCGGTGGGCGCGCGAAAGGGAGGCGTTCGGGCCGGTTGAGCCCGGGGTGTCCTCCGTTCGCGGCGGACGGGTCAGCGCGCGTGGAAGCGGTTCTGCGCGGTGGTGAGGCCGTCGGCGGCGATCTGCTCGACCGCATCCGCGGCATCCGCCACGAGGATCGGGAGGTTCTTGCGTTCGGTCGCCGAGAATCCCTTGAGGACGTGGTCGGCCGCGGCCGATGAACCGGGCGGCCGGCCGACGCCGACGCGCACGCGCGTGAAGTCGCCCGTGCCGATCGCGGCGATCACGTCGCGGACGCCGTTGTGGCCGCCGTGCCCGCCGCCGTGCTTGAGGCGGATGGTGTCGAACGGGATGTCGAGCTCGTCGTGCACCACGATCAGGTGCGACGGGTCGAGCGAGTAGAAGCGCAGCAGCTGCGACACCGGCCCGCCGGACACGTTCATGTACGTGTTCGGTTTGGCCAGGACGAAACGCGGGCCGCCGGGGGTCAGCCGACCCTCGGCGACCGTCGCGTTCGTCTTGTGGGTCTTGAAGGTGAGACGGCCGCGCGAGGCGAGCTCGTCGAGCACCATCTGACCCACGTTGTGCCGTGTGGCGGCGTAGCCGGGCCCGGGGTTGCCGAGCCCGACCACGAGCCACGGCCCGTCGGACGGTCCCGTGGACGACGCCTGACGGGTGGATTCCATGGGAGGTGCTTACTCGGCGCTTCCGGCGGCCTCGGCGTCGGCGGCGGCCTCGGCCGCTGCGGTCTCCTCGTCCTCGGCGCGGGCGGAAGCCGGCACCGCGATGTTGACGATGAGGAGGTCCTCGTCCTCGGCCAGGGTCGAGCCCTGCGGGAGGTCGAAGTCCTTCGCGAGGTACTGGGTGCCCTCCGCCGCGTCGGTGACGTCGATGACGATGCGCTCCGGGATGTGGGTCGCCTCGGTCTCGAGGCGGATGGTGCTGACCTCGAGCATGGCGATCGTGCCGGAGTAGGGCTCGCCCTCGATGTGCACGGGGACCTCGACGGTGACCTTCTCGCCGCGGCGGATCAGGATGAGGTCGAGGTGCTCGATGATCTGCGACACCGGGTCCTTCTGCACGTCCTTGACGAGCGCGAGCTCGGCCTTGCCGGCGATGTCGAGGTCGAGGACCGCGTTCGCCTTGCGGAGCAGCAGGCCGACCTGGTGCGCCGGGAGCGTGATGTGGACGGGGTCGGTGCCGTGACCGTAGATGACGGCCGGGATCTTGCCGGCGGCACGGATCTTGCGCGCCGCGCCCTTGCCGAAGCTCTCGCGCAGCTCGGCTGCGACCTTGTTGGACTCGTCTGCCATGGTGTCTCCTCGCCGGACGTGGTCCGGCTGTCGGGCGAGCCGCGAGGCCCGCAGTGTGGTTGTTGTTCGACTCGAACGCATCGAAGTGCGCGAGGAAAGACTGCGTAGCCTGCTCCACCGCGTCGATCACGGATGCTGGGGGCAGCATCCCTCGCCGAAGTTCAGTTGCCGAGTCTACCCGATGGGGATAAGCTAAGCGCGCTTATTAGTTTATGGATCGGAGATCACCATGTGGACCACTCAGTACGGCGATGTGACGGACGCCCCCGCCTCTGCGGTCTGGTCGGCGCTGCGCGACCTGCACAGCGGAACGCCGCTCGGCCCGGCGAGCGACCGCTTCGAGCTGCACGGCCCCTTCGCCGTCGGGACGGCCATCACCGTGACGCCGCAGGGGCAGGACGCCATGACCTCCGAGATCGTGGAGCTCGTGCCCGAGCGCGTCTACGCGGACCGCACCGCGTTCGGCGGGCTGACCCTCACCTTCCGGCACACGATCGCGCCCCAGGCGAACGGCCGGACGGCGGTCACGCACACCCTCGAGATCGACGGCGATGGCGCCGACGCGGTCGGCCCGGAGCTCGGCCCGCAGATCGCCGGCGACTTCCCCGTGGCGATGGCCGAGCTGCTCCACGCGGCCGAGACCCGCACGGCGGCCCGTGCCTGACGGCGGCCTCGGCAGCCGGTTCCCCGTCGCCGCGCAGAGCCCCGGCCTCCTGCTCTGGCGGGTCACCAACCGCTGGCAGGCAGCGATGCGCGCAGCACTCGCCCCGCACGAGCTGACGCACGTGCAGTACGTGCTGCTCGCCTCGCTCACCTGGCTGAGCCATCGGGAGCCCGAGCGGCTGGTGACGCAGGCCGACCTGGCCGGCTTCGCCGCGACGGATCCGATGATGACCTCGCAGGTCGTCCGCACGCTCGAACGTGCGGGGCTGGTGGAGCGGCTGCCGCATCCCACCGACGGGCGTGCGCGCGTGCTCCGCCCGACGGCGGAGGGTGTCGCGGCGGCACGCGGAGCGACGGCGGACGTCGAAGCGGCCGACGCGGCGTTCTTCGCCCCGGTCGATGCGGCCGCGTTCGCTAGCCGGCTGGCCGCCCTCGCGACGCCGCCCCAGCCGGACTGACCGCCGCACGCATCCGTGGGTCGCAACACGCCGTTATGGCCGCGCCACAACGGCGTGTTGCGGCCCACAGAGGTACGGAATCAGGCGCGGGCGGGCAGCTCTCGCGCGATGGTGTCCGCCAGCTCGCTCGGCGGGGTGGCGACGTCGAGGCGCATCCCCGTCTCGTCGTCCTGCAGCGGCTGGAGGGTCGCGAGCTGCGAGTCGAGCAGCGACACGGGCATGAAGTGGCCGGGCCGGGCGGCCATCCGCGACGCGAGCAGCTCGCGGGAGCCGTCGAGCTCCGCGAACACCGCACCGGGCGCCTCCGACCGGATCAGGTCGCGGTACGCCCGCTTGAGCGCCGAGCACGCCACGACGACGCCCTCCGGCTCAGCTGTCTCCAGCACCCGGCCGACCTCGCGCAGCCACGGGATGCGGTCGTCGTCGGTCAGCGGCACGCCCGAGGCCATCTTGGCGACGTTCGCGGGCGGGTGCAGCGCGTCGCCGTCGACGAAGGGCACCCCGAGGCGAGCCGCGAGCAGCTCCCCCACGGTGCTCTTGCCCGAACCGGACACCCCCATCACCACCACCTGCACACGCTCCACGTGCGCTCCTTCCGTGCGTCCCCGGTCACCAGTCGTGCATCGAGCCGTCGAGCAGACGGTTCACCGGCAAGTATGCCGCCTGATACGGGAAGGATTCCGCGAGCACCTCGTCGTAGTCGACCCCGAGCCCCGGCTCCTCGCCCGGCACGAGCAGGCCGTCCTCGAACCGGTAGCCGGGCCGGAAAAGCTCGTCGGTCTCCGGACTGTGCTTCATGTACTCCTGGATGCCGAAGTTCGGGATGGCGACGCCGAGGTGGATGGCCGCGGCCAGTCCGACGGGCGAGACGTCGGTCGGTCCGTGCACGCCCGACTTGATCTGGTACACCGCCGCGTAGTCGAAGATACGGCGGAGGCCGGTGATGCCTCCCGCGTGCGTGACGGGGCTGCGCACATAGTCGATCAGCTGCTCCTCGAACAGTTCCCGGTAGTCCCAGATCGTGTTGAAGACCTCGCCGATCGCGAGCGGCGTCGTGGTGTGCTCGCGCACGCGCCGCAGCACGGCCTGGTTCTCGGCGGGGGTCACATCCTCGAGCCAGAACAGGTCGTACGGCTCCAGCGACTTGCCGAGCTTCGCGGCCTGGATGGGCGTGAGCCGGTGGTGCGCGTCGTGCAGCAGCGGCAGCTCGGGTCCGAACTCGTTCCGCACCGCCTCGAAGACGCCCGGGATGTGGCGCAGATACGCGCGGGTGTCCCACTGCTCCTCGACGGGGACGGCGCTGCGCCGGGCCGGTTCGTGGTCGTACCGCGCGGTGCTGCCGCCCGCGTGGGGGTCCGCTCCGGCGATCGCGTTCGGCGAGGACGCGACGCCGTAGACGGATCCGAGGCCGGGCACCCCGGTCTGGATGCGGATGGCGCGGTAGCCCTGCTCCAGGTGGGCGCGCACCGAGTCGAACAGCTCCGGCAGCTCCGCGCCGGACGCGTGACCGTAGGTGAGGCATCCCTTCCGGCTGCGGCCGCCGAGCAGCTGGTAGAGCGGCAGCCCGGCGACCTTGGCTTTGATGTCCCACAGCGCGGTGTCGACCGCGGCGATCGACGCCATCGTCACCGGGCCGCGCCGCCAGTACGCGCCGCGGTACAGGTACTGCCAGGTGTCCTCGATCTGGTGCGCGTCACGTCCGATCAGCAGCGGGACGACGTGCTCGCTCAGGTAGGCGGCGACGGCGAGCTCGCGGCCGTTGAGGGTGGCGTCGCCGAGCCCGACCACGCCGTCGTCGGTCGTGATGCGGAGCGTGACGAAGTTGCGGCCGGGGCTGGCGACGAGGACGTCGACGGAGGTGATTCTCATGCGGGGGCTCCTTGCAGGGATGCGATGCGGTCGGCGATGAGGCCGACCAGGTCGGTGCGTTCGGTGAGGTCGGGGGCGAGGGCGTCGAGGACGAGGACGGCACGGTCGGCGTCGGTCCGTGCCTCGCGGAGTCGCGGGGCCAGGTCGGCGGCTCCCGCGTCGCGCAGGTCGCCGGCCTCCTGGACGAGGTGCAAGGCCCACGCCGCGAGCACGCCCGTCTGCGCAGTGCCGGGCGGGCGTCCGGCCGTGAGCCGGGCGCGCAGCGGATCGACGATGCGCGGCCCGAGCTTCTGCGAGCCGTCCGCCCCGATCTGGGCGACCCGGTGCTCGATGCGTCCGTTGGCGAACCGGTCGCGCAGGGCGGCGAGCGCCTCGTCCACGACGGCGTCGTCGAACGGGAGCTCGGTGCGCTGCTCCGACCAGAGCAGCTCCAGCTCGTCGCGGAGCGCGGGGTCGCCGACGGCTTCTGCGACGGTCGCGCGACCGCGCAGCAGCCCCTGGTACGCCAGCAGGGAGTGCCCGGCGTTGAGCAGCCACAGCTTGCGGCGCTCGAACGGCTCGATATCGGCGACGAACCGGGCTCCCCCGGCCTCCCAGTCCGGCCGTCCGGCGGGGAACGCGCCGGCGAGCACCCACTCCGTGAACGGCTCGGTGACGACGGGCGCCGCGTCGTCCCAGCCGGTGAGCCGGCGGACCTCCGCCCGGTCGGCATCGGTGGTGGCCGGGGTGATCCGGTCCACCATGGTCGAGACGAAGGACACCTCGGCGCGGATCCAGTCCGAGAGCTCCGCATCGGGCGCGGCGAGCGCGAGCACGGAATCCCGGAGCACCTCGCCGTTGCGCGCGAGGTTGTCGCAGCTGACGACCGCGATGCCGCCCGCGCCGGCCGCCGAGCGCGCGGCGAGGCCGTCGAGCACCCGGGCCGGAGCGCCGGAGCCCGGCCGGTACCCGGCTTCGGTGACGGTCAGCGTCAGCACCGCGACGTCGGGGTCGGCGATGGTCGCCCGCCACGCGTCGCGGTCGGCGCCGTCGTGGACGCGACTGAGCGCATCCACCGGCCGGGCCGCGTCGCCGTCCGCCCCGCGCTCGACGAGTGTGTAGACCGCGTCCTGGGCGGCCAGCACGCGGGCCGCCTCGGGGCTGCGCCCGGTGAAGGCCGCGATGCCCCAGGAGCCGCCCGCGTCGTCGGCGGCCTGCGTGTACCAGGCCTGGTGGGCGCGGTGGAAGGCGCCCAGGCCGAGGTGGGCGACCCGGACGGGGTGACGCGCGGACCGCGGCGGCGGCGTCACGCGGCCGCCGTCGGCCGGGTGCGCGCGTCGACGGCGCGCAGGTAGGCGAGGTCGTCGCGGGTGCGCTCCGCGAGCGGAACCGCGGTCGAGAAGTCCTCGCACGTGACCCAGCCGTCGTACCCGAAGGCGTGAAGCGCCCGGAAGTACGCATCCACGTCGCCGGTGCCGGTGCGGAGCGGCGCCCACTCGTGGTGCCAGCGGACGGTGCCGTCGGTGTCCGGCTCCCCCGGCACCCACGCGGCGTTCTTCACGTGCACGTGCGCCAGGTACGGGCCGAGCAGCTGGAGCGATGCCAGCGTCTCCTCGCGCCCCTCGATGACGAGGTTGCCGAGGTCGTGGATGACGCCGACGTGTTCCGGTTCGAGCCCGTCGAGCAGACGGAACGCTGCGGAGGCGGACGGCGTGATGGTCTCATGGTGGAGCTCGACCAGCGCCTTCACGCCGTGGTGCGCGGCGCGCTCGGCGGCCCACTCGATGTCGCGACGGGCGGCGGCGAACAGGGCGCGGTAGTCCCCGGAATCGGTCCGCGGCATGGTGACGCGCACCTGGCGGGCGCCGAGTCGCGCGGTCGCGGCGAGCATCCGCTCGACGTCGTCGTGCTGGTCGCAGCGGGCGTAGCCGCCGATGCCCGAGAATTCGAGTCCCGACTCGCGCGTGATCCGGGCGATGTCGTCCAGCCGCTCCTCGAGCCCGGTCAGCGGCCAGGTCGCGCGGTTGCCGGCCCAGAATCCCGGCTCGTCGGCCTCCTGCTGGTCGGTGATCCGCCACTCGATGCCGTCCCAGCCCTGCTCGGCGAGGTACTGCGCGGCCTCTTCGGGCGTCCACTCAGGGGTGGATGCGGTGAAGACGGAGAACCTCATGCCGGCACCCCCGTCGTGACCACGACATCGTCGAGCTCGCCCGCGAGCACCTCGTCGAAGCGGACCGGCCGGCCGAGGGTGGCGGACAGGTAGACGGCGCGGACGACGCAGAGAGACTCGAACGCGTCCTCCACCCGGACGCCCGGCGCACGCCGGCCGTCGATGGCGTCGACGATGTCGTCGTACTGCCGCAGGTGCCCGATGACGAAGGCGTCCGGCCCGCGGTCGCCGCCGCGCAACTCGGCCGCGGGAACGACATCGGCGGCGCGCTCGGCGGTGTCGCCGTCGGCGAAGAACGTCTCCAGCTGGTCGTCGTGCACGATCGCCGAGCCGCGGTCGCCGTGCACCTGGATACGCACGGCGAGCCCGGGGAACGCCGCGGTGGTCGCATGCAGCACGGCGAGCGCGCCGGACTCGAAGCGGATGGTCGCGACCGCGATGTCCTCCACCTCGACCCGCTCGTGGGCGAGCAGGGCGGTGTGCGCCGTGATCTCGACCGGGCGGCCGAGGAACCAGACCAGCAGATCGACGGTGTGGACGCCCTGGTTCATGAGCGCGCCTCCGCCGTCGAGCTCCCAGGTGCCGCGCCACTGCCCGGAGTCGTAGTACTCCTGGCTGCGCCACCAGGCCACCGACGCGACGCCGCTCGTGACCCGGCCGAACCGGCCCGTGTGCGCGGCCTCCGCGACGGCCCGGGAGGCCGGGTCGAAGCGGTGCTGGCTGATCACGGAGATGACGAGACCGTCGCGCTCGGCGGCGCGGGAGAGCTCGAGGATCTCGCGGGCCCGCCCCATCTCGGTGTCGAGGGGCTTCTCGATGACGACATGCGTGCCGGCGGCGATCGCCTCGCGCGCCACCGCGACATGCAGCCCGCTCGGCGTGCAGATCACGACCACGTCGATCGGGGCGGCGGCGAGCGCCGCGGTCAGCGTCGAGAACTCGGCCGGGCGGTCGGCGCCGGACTCGGCGACGATCGTGTCGGCGAGCGTGCGCGCGGCCGCGGGCACCGCATCCACCAGCGCGGTGATCGCGAGGCGCGGATGACGCAGGATCGCGCGGGCGTGGTTGAGGCCGATGATGCCGCAGCCGACGATGGCGACGCGCAACGGCGACGCGGGTGCGGTGGTGGCGGGGTCTGTCATACGAGGGTCACTCCGATCCGGTCGGTGAGAAGGCGGAACGCGCGTCCGGCCCGCCCGAAGGCCGCCGGCCCGGAGAAGCCGCCGAGCGCGTTCACGTCGGTGAGGTGGGGTTCGAGGGAGGCGAAGCCGGTGTAGCCGTCGTCACGCAGGGCGGTCAGGGTCTCGAGTACCTGGCCGTCGCCCTCCCCGGCCGGGGTGACCTCGCCGGTGGCGGACAGCGCGTCCTTCACCTGCAGGTACTCCAGGTGCGGGCGCAGCAGCGCGTACCCGTCGTCGAAGGGATGCGCGACACCGACCTGCACGAAGTTCGCGCTGTCCCAGGCCAGACGGAGGGACGGGGAGCCGACGGTCTCGACGATGTCGAGGCAGCGCTCCGGAGTGTCGCCGTAGATGTCCTTCTCGTTCTCGTGCAGCAGGATCACGCCGGCCGCCTCGGCGAGGTCGGCAAGAGCGCGCATCCGCACCATCACGTCGTCGCGGATGCTCTCCACCGCGACGCCGTCCGCGCGGAAGAAGGAGAACAGCCGGATGTGACGCGCGCCCAGCCGTTCGGCCGCGGCGATCGCGCGGCCGAGTCGCTCCACTTCGTGCTCCACCGGCAGCGCCACATCCACCTTGCCGACCGGCGAGGCGATGGCCGAGACGCCCATCCCGCGCTCCTCGAACACAGCGGAGAGCCGGTCGAGCTGCCCCGCGTCGAGGTCGACGATGTTGACGCCCCACGCACTCCGCACCTCGATGAAGCCGGCGCCGAGCGCTTGCAGCACGGCCGTCTGCACGACGGGGTCCGCGTCGATCTCGTCGCCGAACCCCGAGAGTGTCCAGCTCACGGGTGTCGCCATTCCTCCACTGTTCACGTCACTCACTGGTTACTTCACTCCTCCGGATGTCAATCCGCCCACCAGGTACCGCTGGAAGACGAGGTACAGCACCACCACCGGCAGTGCGCAGATCAGGGATGCGGCCATCATCTGGCCGTACAGCGGCACGGCGCCGCCCTCCTGCGTCGCGCCGAACACCTGCAGGGCCACCGCGGCCGTGCGCGTCTCGGGATTCGTCAGCACCGAGGCGAACAGCACGTCGTTCCAGCCGAGCAGGAAGGCGAAGATGCCCGAGACGACGATGCCCGGCCAGCTGAGCGGGACGACGATGCCCGTGAGGATGCGCCACGACGACGCGCCGTCGATCCTGGCCGCCTCCTCCAGCGCCTTCGGCAGGCCGCGCAGGTAGGTCACCATCACCCAGGTCGAGAACGGCAGAGCGAACGTGAGGTAGGTGATGAACACCGCCCAGCGCGTCCCGATGATCTGCACGCCGAGCAGCGACGCGGTGGACGAGAACAGCACGAACACGGGCAGCAGCATCAGCGTGCCCGGGATCGACTGCAGCCCGAGCAGCGCCCGCAGGAACGACAGCCGCCCGCGGAATTCGTACCGCACGAGCACGTACGCCGTGGCCACCGCGAGGAACGCGCACACGACCGCCACCGCGCCGCAGATGAGCACGCTGTTGGCGAGCCCGGTGCCGAGGTCGACGGTCGTCCACACCTTCAGGTAGTTGTCGAGGTGCAGCTCCGTCGGGAGGAACGCGCCCGACGCGACGGACACATCCGAGTTGACGGAGGCGAACAGCATGTACAGCACAGGGCCGAGCACGATCACGAGCAGCACGGTGATGATCGTGACGATGAGCCAGCGCGGGAGCAGCCGGTGGACGTCGGCGCTGGAGGTGACGGCCGTCATCGCTGCGCCTCCTCTCCGGAGTCGAGCCGCACGGCCCGCAGGTAGACGAACAGCGGGATGGCGATCAGCACGAGCGAGCAGATCGCCATTGCCGCGCTCAACCCGAACCGGAAGCTCTGGAAGCTGGTCGTGTAGGTGAGCACCGGCAGCACGTCGACGTCCTGCGGCGCCGGAATGCCGAACAGCACGAACGGCAGCGTGAAGGCGTTGATGTTGTGCAGGAACGCGATGATCAGCGCCAGCAGGATGGATCCCCGCAGGTACGGCAGGATCACGTAGCGGAGCTTGATCCACCAGGTCGCGCCGTCGATCGCCGCGGCCTCATGCACCTCCGGGTCGACGCTCTGGAGGCCCGCGACGACCAGCAGGTAGAAGAAGGGCCACGACGTCCACAGCTGCACGATGATCAGCGACCAGTAGCTCAACGGGCCGTTCAGCCAGAGCCCGGGATGCACGCCGACCGCGCCGAGCATGCTGTCCACCACGCCGCCCGGCTGCAGCATCGTCCGCCACAGCGTGCCGACGACGAATGCGGGGAGCACGTACGGAATGAGGAACAGCGAGCGCACCAGCGCGCGGCCGCGGAAGCGGTTCTGCGTGGCGAGCGCCGCCGAGAGCCCGATCGGGAGCGTGACGACCGCGGCGATGACCGCGAACGAGACGCTGATCCCGATCGAGCGGAGCAGCGGCGACGCGGTGACGGCCTCGACGTAGTTGCCGAACCCGAGGAACGGCGCCTGGAGCCAGCTCTGCAGCGTGTACTGGTCGAGGTCGAGCGTCGACATGACGACGGCCACGATCAGCGGGACGACGATGATGACGAGCATCAGGATGCCGCCGGGGAGCAGCATCCAGAGCGGTCGGTTGCGTCGTTCGAGGCCGCGGCGGCGCGGGGCCCGGGGTGTGCGGTCGCCCGCGCCGCCGTTCCGGCTCGACCGGCCGGAGCGGCCGCCCGCGGGAGCGCGTCCCGCGGGCGAGCCGTCGGCCGGCGCCGGGCCCTGCGGCGCGGCGATGGTGGGATTCGACATCGGTCCGGCTACTTCGCCTTGCTCAGCGCGGCCTGCGCGGTCGCCTGCGCGGCCTTCAGCCGGGCCTGCAGGTCGGACGACGAGACGCCTCCGGACGACAGGGCCGGGATGGACTGCACCACCACGTTCACGAGCGCCAGCTGGGTGTCGCCCCAGGCGCCGGAGAACGGCGTGCCGTAGGCCTTCGTCCCGGCGTCGAGGATCGGGCCGAGGAGCTCGTTGCCGTCCTCGATCTTCTTGGCCGCGGCGGCGTTCGTCGGCAGGTCGCCGAACGTCTTCGTGTACGCCACCTGGTTCTCCTCGCTGGTCAGCATCTTGATCAGCGCGAACGCGAGGTCCTGGTTCTTCGAGTACTTGGCGACGACCATGTTGTCGCCCGAGATGATCGTGGCCGCGGCCTTGCCGTCACCGGGCAGCTTCGAGGCGCCCGGCGGGACGGTCGGCATGACGGCGTAGGCGTACTTGCCGGCCACACCCGACTTGTCGAGGGAGACCTGGGACGACGAGGAGACCATCGGCAGGAACGCGGCTTTGCCCGAGGCGAAGGCGGCGACGGCCTGCGCGTTCTTCCATCCGATCGCGGCCGGGTCGACCACCTTGTCCTCGGTCAGCCAGCCGAAGTACGTCTGGTACGCCTTCTTCACGGCGGCGTCGTCGATGGTCGCCTTCTTCGTCTTCAGGTCGAGGATGGTGTTGCCCTGCTGCATCGACATCGCCCAGACGAACTTCCACGGGTCGAAGCTGTCAGCGTAGGCGACGGCGATGCCGTGCACGTCGCCGCTGGTCAGCTTCTTCGCCTGCTCGGCCAAACCGTCCCAGGTGTCCGCGGGCTTGTCGATGCCCGCGGCCTTCAGCAGATCCTTGTTGTACGCCATCACGAACGGGCGGCTGAGGAAGGGGATGCCGACCTCGTCGGACTCGCTCGGGCCGGAGATGCCGAGAGTCGCCGGCACGAAGCGGTCGCGGCCCCCGATCTTCTCCCAGTCATCCTTCGTGAGCTTCACGAACGCGCCGGTCGAGTAGGCGGTCGGGGTGAACGTGGTGCCCAGGTCGTAGATGTCCGGGCCCTGACCGCTCAGCACCGAGGTCTGGATCTTGGTGAGCTCGTCGTTCGCCGACGCGAACGTCTCGAACTTGACGGTCGCCCCGGTCTCCTTCTGGAACTGGGCGGAGACGTCGGAGAACCATTTCTGCTGCTCCGTCGGATAGAGCGTGTTGGCGGCGATCATGACGTCCAGGGTCTTCCCCGTTCCGTCGATCTTCCCGCCCGCGGAGGACGAGGACGTGGAGCCGGAGCCGGAGCATCCGGTGAGGGCGAGCGTTGCGGCCGCGAGGGCCGCCACCGCGCCGAGCGCAAGACGTGATCTCATTCGTGACTCTCCTTTGAGCAGGGATCGTGTGACCTCGACCCGGTGGGCCGGGCAGGTTGGCTGCGACTCTAGAAGCGCGGCAAATCGGACTGCAAGCGATTGCCACAATTTGCCATCGTGTGCTCTGATATCCGCATGAGCCCTCTCACCGGTGCGGGGAACGACCGCCCCGCGACCCTGGCGGACGTGGCTGCGCTCAGCGGAGTCGCCACCTCCACGGTCTCGCGCGCGCTCTCCAACCCGGGCCGCGTGAACGCCCTCACCCGGGAGCGGATCGAGCGCGCCGCCCGGGAGCTCAACTACGTGCCGAACTCGCAGGCGCGGGCGCTGACGAGCGGACGGACCCGCGCCATCGCCGTGCTCGTCTCGGACGTGACGAACCCGTTCTACTTCGGCATCATCCGGGGCACCCAGCACCAGCTGAAGGCCGCCGGCTACACGCAGCTCCTGGTCGACACCGAGGAGTCGGACGAGCTGGAGGACGGCACACTGCACAAGCTCCGGCGCTCGTTCGACGGCGCCATCCTCGCCGCCTCCCGTCTCACCGACCGGCGGCTCACCGCCCTCGCCAAGGAGATCCCGCTCGTCGCCGTGAACCGGCAGACGCGCGGTGTGCCGAGCGTGTTCATCGACACGCCCAGCGCGATCGAGCAGGCCGTCGGTCACCTCGTCTCCCTCGGCCATCGCCGGATCGCGTACGCCGCCGGCCCGGCGACATCCTGGCCCAACGAAGGTCGCTGGCGGGCGCTCGTCCGTGCCGCCGAGCACTACGGGGTCGAGGCGGTCCGTGTCGGCCCGTTCGCGCCGCGGCAGTACGCCGGAGCCGCCGCGGCCGACGCCGTCCTCCACGCGGGCGTCACCGCCTGCATCGCCTTCAACGACCTGCTGGCGATCGGGATGCTTCCGCGCTTCCGCGAGCGCGGCGTCCGCATCCCCGAAGACCTCAGCATCGTCGGCTGCGACGACATCTTCGGCGCCGACTTCTGCAACCCGCCGCTGACGACCCTCACCGCGCCGATCGAGCAGGCGGGGCGCACTGCTGTCGCCATGCTGCTGTCCCGGCTCGACGGCGGTCCCTCTCCTGTCACGCGGCAGGCCGTCACCCTCCCGACGCACCTGACCGTCCGCGACTCCACCGGACCGGCACCCCGGAACGCACCGACCACGAACGGAGCATCGACCGCATGACCGCCCTCGCGCCCCATCCCGACCGCCTGTTCCCCGCCGACCCCGGTGTGCGCGACCTCGCCCGGCGTCTGCACGCGGAGGTGGCCACGGCGCCGATCCTCTCGCCGCACGGACACGTGGATGCGCGCATGCTGGCCGACGACGAGCCCTTTCCCGATCCGGCAGCCCTCCTCATCACGCCAGACCACTACGTGACGCGGATGCTGCACGCGGTCGGCGTGCCACTCGACGACCTCGGGCTCGCGCGCGACGGCCGTCCGTCGACGGCCGATGGACGCTCGATCTGGCGGCGGCTCTGCGAGCACTGGGACGTCTTCCTCGGCACGCCCGTACGGCTCTGGTTCGAGACGGAGTTCAGCGAGGTCTTCGGCCTCACCGAGCAGCCGTCCGCCGCGACCGCCGACGCGCTGTACGACCAGCTGAGCGCGACGCTCGCCGACCCCGCGTTCCGGCCCAGGGCGCTGTTCGAGCGCTTCAACATCGAAGTCCTCGCGACCACCGACGACCCCGCCGACGACCTGGCAGCGCACGCCCGGCTCGCCGCCGACCCGACGTTCGGCGGCCGCGTCATCCCCACCTTCCGCGCCGACCGCTACATGCACCCCGACGAAGCAGGATGGGCCGGTCGGCTGGAGCGCCTGGCCGCCGTCGCCGACGTCGACACCGCCACGTACCCCGGACTGCTGGAGGCGCTGCGGCGCCGTCGCCAGGCGTTCATCGAGGCGGGCGGCACGGCCACCGACACCGGCGTGATCGACGCGGGGAGCGATCCCCTCGACGAGGCCGAGGCGTCGCGCATCCACCGGGCCGCCCTCGACGGCACGCTCACCGCGGGGGAAGCCGTCGCCTACCGCCGCAACCTGCTCTACCGGCTCGCGGAGCTCTCAGCCGAGGACGGGCTGGTGATGCAGCTGCACCCGGGCGTCCACCGCAACCACCACCGGCCCACGTTCGACGCCTACGGCCCGGACACCGGTCACGACCTGCCCGCCGTCGGGTCGTTCACGCAGCCGCTCACGCCCATCCTGCGCGACTTCGGGACGCATCCCGTCTTCCGGCTCGTGCTGTTCACGGTCGACGAGACGACCTTCTCGCGCGAGATCGGGCCGCTGGCGGGGTTCTACCCGTCCGTGTACGCGGGCGCTCCATGGTGGTTCATCGACACCCCGGACGCCATCCTCCGCTACCGCCGGGCGGTCACCGACAGCGCCGGGTTCACCAAGACCAGCGGGTTCATCGACGACACGCGTGCCTTCTGCTCCATCCCGGCACGGCACGACATGTCGCGTCGAGTGGATGCGTCCTATCTCGCCGGCCTCGTCGCGGAGCACCGGCTCGGCGAAGAGGACGCGTTCGTCCTCGCCCGGCGGCTCGTCGACGACATCCCGCGCACCACGTTCCGACTCGGCTGACCGGGCATCGCGCTACGCTGGTGGGAGTGCTCGAATCTTGCCACCAGCGGGAGAGCTGACCCCCGACTACATCCCCGTCGTGGCGGACGGCCTCCGTCCGTCGCGGCTACACGAAGGAGCAATACGTGTCACAGGAAGCAACCGCGAACATCGGCGTCGTCGGCTTGGCGGTGATGGGGTCGAACCTGGCCCGCAACCTCGCCTCGCGCGAGGGCAACACCGTCGCCGTCTACAACCGCACCTACACGCGGACGGAAGACCTGATGAACGCGCACCCCGAGGCCGGCTTCGTCGGCTCGGAGGAGATCGACGACTTCGTCGCGTCGCTGTCGAAGCCGCGCACCGCGATCATCATGGTGCAGGCCGGTAAGGGCACCGACGCCGTGATCGACCAGCTGGTGGAGCGGTTCGAGCCGGGCGACATCATCGTCGACGGCGGCAACGCCAACTTCCACGACACCATCGAGCGCGAGAAGCGCATCGCGCCGACGGGCATCCACTTCGTCGGCGCCGGCATCTCCGGCGGCGAGGAAGGTGCACTGAACGGCCCGTCGATCATGCCGGGCGGCTCGGTGGAGTCGTACAAGACGCTCGGACCCATCCTCGAGTCCATCGCCGCGGTCGCCGAGGGCGAGCCGTGCGTGACCCACGTCGGAACCGACGGCGCCGGCCACTTCGTCAAGATGATCCACAACGGCATCGAGTACGCCGACATGCAGCTCATCGCCGAGGCGTACGACCTGCTGCGCACGATCGGCGGGCTGGAGCCTGCGGAGATCGCGGACGTGTTCGCCGAGTGGAACAACGGCTACCTCGAGTCGTACCTGATCGAGATCACCGCCGAGGTGCTGCGCCAGGTGGATGCGGAGACCGGCAAGCCGTTCATCGACATCGTGCTCGACCAGGCCGGCTCCAAGGGCACCGGGGTCTGGACCGTGCAGAACGCGCTCGACCTGGGCGTCCCGGTCGGCGGCATCGCGGAGGCCGTGTTCGCCCGCGCCGTGTCGTCGAAGCCGGCGCAGCGCGCGGCCGTGCAGGCGACCATCCAGTCGCGGCCCGACGTGCAGAAGGCGTCCGACGTGGCCGCGTTCGCCGACGACGTCTCGAAGGCGCTGTACGCCTCGAAGGTCGTCGCCTACGCGCAGGGCTTCGACGCGATCATCGCCGGCGCCGAGAAGTACGGCTGGGACATCCACAAGGACAAGATCGCCAAGATCTGGCGCGGCGGCTGCATCATCCGCGCCCAGTTCCTCAACCGCATCGCCGACGCCTACGACGAGAACCCGAACATCGCGACGCTGCTCGAGGCGCCGTACTTCGCCGACGCCGTCCGCGAGGGCGAGGCCGCCTGGCGTCGCATCGTCGCCACCGCCGCGCTCTCGGGCGTCCCGGTCCCCGGTTTCGGCTCGGCGCTGTCGTACTACGACTCGCTCGCCTCGAAGCGCCTCCCCGCCGCCCTCGTGCAGGGCCAGCGTGACTTCTTCGGCGCGCACACCTACAAGCGCGTCGACAAGGACGGCGTCTTCCACACCCTCTGGTCCGGCGACCGCACCGAAATCGAGACCGAGCCCTCCACCCACTGACCGTCTCGGGCCTCCGCCCCCCGTCGAGTCCGCAAAAATTGCACGCTGATCGCGCGATCGGCGTGCAATTTTTGTGTACTCGACGGCGGTGGCGAGGGAGGATGGGAGGGTGACGTACGACGACCATCCGGAGCTCGCGGAGTACGAGCCGCTCGGGGAGCGACCGCTCCGCGGGCGGACGATGACGGTCGCCAGCCGGGTCTTCGTCGTCGTCGCGCTGAGCGCGCTGCTGCTGCCCGGCATCCTGCTGACGATCAGCATCCAGACGCAGACCGCCGACTACACCTGCTCCGTGTACGCGCAGCACTACCAGCCCGAGGCGCAGGGCTCGTCCGCGCGCTTCGAACTCGCCGGGCCGGTCGGGCCGGGATGGCAGTGCTACGCGCTCAACACCGAGGGCGACGCGACGTGGGTCGCGCCGCTGGGCCTCATCCCGTCGACGCCGCACCGGCTTCCGTAGGCGTCACGAACGGAGGCGTTCCCGGCTGCGGGCAACCGCCACATCCTCCGTTCGTGGCGGCACGCCGGGGCCGGCACGCGCATCTCCTCCGTTCGCGCGAGCGGAGGCGGTGAGGAAAAGGGAGGTGGAAGCGGCAGCAGCCATCCCGAAAGGCGCAGAACGGAGGGTGACTCGGCGCGGCACGGCGGAATGTCCTCCGTCCGCGTAGCGCCGCTGGGCCTCATCCCGTCGACGCCGCACCGGCTTCCGTGATGAGCGTGCGCACCGTCGCGAGCACCCACGTCGAGTAGCGCTCGACGCTCCATCCGCTTTCGCCGACGAGCTGCTGGTGGCCTTCGGGCGACATGACGAACGAGAGGGCGTCGGCGAGCTCACGGCGCCCGGCCGGAGGGAGGGCCGCGATGGAGGCGATCCCGCGCTCTCCCAGGAGACCCACCATCGCCAGGTAGTCGGCATGGCGGCGCCCGAGCAGTTCCGTGTACGCGGCGCGAACCGCCTCATCGTCGCGGGACGCGGCGGTGAACGTCGCCCAGAGGCCCGCCGTCCGCGCGTTGGCCGCGGCGATGAACGGAACGAGCCGGTCGAGCATCTCCTGCGGATCGTCGAGGGCGGCGATCGCCGCGATCTCGGGCCGCTCGGTGAGCGACGCCTCCCCCGCCTCCCCGCCGAAGCTCAGCTCGAAAGCGGCGAGCAGCAGCGCCCGCTTCGGCCCGTGCACCTTGACGCTCTCCACCGAGACGCCGGCGGCCGTCGCGATGTCCGCGAGCGAGGCGCTCGCATAGCCGCGTGCGGAGAACACCTCGGCGGCGGCCTCCAGGATGCGGCGCCGCGTCTGCTGCGCATGCTCCTGCCGGAGGGTCGAACGGTACGGGCGCGTGCCGGCCACTATTGACTACCTTTCGGGTGTAGTGAATACTGTTGACGTTTATTCGACTCTACCCGAAACGAGGACCCGGACCATGAACGCCCGCCCGCTCGACATCCTTCTCTGCAGCACGCCCGTGCACGGACACGTCACGCCCCTTCTCGCCGTCAGCCGCGCCCTGGTCGACCGCGGCCACCGCGTCCACTTCCTCACCGGCGAGCGGTACCTCGAGCGTGCCGCCGCGACCGGCGCGTCGGTGCTCCGGCTGCCGGCCGAGGCCGACTACGACGACACCGACATCGACGCCGCCTTCCCCGGCCGCGTCGGGCTCACCGGCCCGGCCGGGATCCGGTGGGACATGACCGAGATCTTCCTGCGCCCGGCGCGGACGCAACTGGGGGCGATGGATGCGGTCATCCGCGAGCTGGACATCGACGTCGTGCTCGCCGAGAGCCTCTTCCTCGGAGCCGCCCTCCTCGCCGCCCGCCCGCCCGCGGACCGCCCGGCACTGCTCAACCTCGGCATCGTCCCGCTCGGGGTCAAGAGCCGCGACACCGCGCCGTTCGGGCTCGGTGTTCCGCCGCGACCTGGTGCCCTCGGCCGTGTCCGCAACGCCGCTCTGACGGCGATCGCCGAGAAGATCGTGTTCGCTCCGGTCCAGCGGGCCGCACAGCGCATCGGGCAGGAGGCTGGCACCGGCCTGAACGGCTTCGTGCTCGACTGGCCGTCCCACGCCGACGGCGTCGTGCAGTTCACCGTCCCCGAGTTCGAGTACCCGCGCGCAGACGTCCGCGTACCCATCCACTTCGTCGGGCCCGTCTCCCGCACGCAACCCTCCGACACCCCGCTGCCGGCATGGTGGGGCGATCTGGACGACGGCCGCCCGGTCGTCCACGTCACCCAGGGGACGGTGGCCAACCGCGACCTGAACGACCTCATCCTGCCCACCATCCACGCGCTCGCGGACCAGGACGTGTGGGTGGTGGCGAGCACCGGAGGACGCCCCGTGGCCGAACTGGGCGTCGACCTGCCGCGCAACGCACGCGTCGCGTCCTACCTGCCCTACGACCGGCTGCTCCCGCGGACGGCGGTGTACGTCACGAACGGTGGATACGGCGGCATCCACTACGCCATGGAGAACGGCGTCCCCGTGGTCGTCGCGGGCACCACGGAGGATAAGACCGAGGTCTCCGCGCGGGTGGCCTGGTCGGGTGTCGGGGTGAAGCTGCCGACCAACCGCCCGGAACCCGCGGCGATCGCACGGGCTGTGCGGACCGTGCTCGACGACCCCGCCTACGCGGAGCGCAGCGCGGCGATCGGCCGGGCCATCCGCGCATCCTCGGGGCTGGACGGCCTGGAGCGCGCGGTGGTCGACACCGTCCGCGAAGCGGCTGCTACGCGGCCCCGTCGAACATCGACGTCACCGAACCGTCGGTGAAGACCTCGCGGATCGCGTTGGCCAGCAGCGGCGCGATCGGCAGGACCGTGAGGCCCTCCCAGCGCTTGTGCTCCGGCAACGGGAGGGTGTCGGTCACGACGACCGAGTCGATCGCGTCGCTCTGCAGCAGCTCCACGGCCGGGTCGCTGAACACGGCGTGCGTCGCAGCGACAACGACGCCGGTCGCTCCGGCCTCCTTGAGCGCCTCGGCGGCCTTCACGATGGTGCGGCCGGTGTCGATCAGGTCGTCGACGAGCAGGCAGACGCGGCCGTTGACGTCGCCGACGATCTCGTGCACCGAGACCTGGTTCGGGACGAGCGGGTCGCGCCGCTTGTGGATGATCGCGAGCGGTGCGCCGAGCTTGTCGCTCCAGATGTCGGCGACACGGACGCGGCCCATGTCGGGCGACACGACAGTCAGCGTCGAGGGGTCGAGCTCGCGGCGCATGTGCTCGAGCAGCACCGGCATGGCGAAGAGGTGGTCGACCGGGCCGTCGAAGAAGCCCTGGATCTGCGCGGCGTGCAGGTCGACGGACATGATGCGGTCGGCACCGGCAGCCTTGAACAGGTCGGCGACCAACCGGGCGGAGATCGGCTCGCGACCACGGCCCTTCTTGTCCTGACGGGCGTACGGGTAGAACGGGGCGACGACGGTGATGCGCTTCGCCGAGGCGCGCTTCAGCGCATCCACCATGATGAGCTGCTCCATGAGCCACTCGTTGATCGGCGAGGTGTGCGACTGGATGACGAACGCATCCGAGCCGCGGACGCTCTCGTCGAAGCGCGCGTAGATCTCGCCGTTGGCGAAGGTGCGCGCGTCGGTCGGGATGAGCTCGCTGCCGAGGCATTCGGCGATCTCCTGGGCGAGCTGAGGATGCGCGCGACCGGAGATGAGGACGAGTCTTTTCTGGCCGGTCGCGGTGATCCCTGACACTTACGCTCCGCTCTCTTCCGACGCGTCGCTTTCGCGAGCCGCTCTGTCGGCGTCCGTGCCCGGCCGCTTCTCGGCGACCCAGCCTTCGATATTGCGTTGAGGAGCGACGGTGATGGCGAGGGCTCCGGCGGGGACGTCCTTGCGGACGACCGTGCCCGCACCCGTGTACGCTCCGTCACCCATCCTAACCGGCGCGACGAGCACGGTGTTCGTGCTGATCCGGACATGGGAGCCGATGACCGTGCGGTGCTTGTTCACCCCGTCGTAGTTCGCGGTGATGACGCCGGCGCCGAGGTTGCCCTTCTCCCCCACCTCGGCGTCGCCGACGTAGTTGAAGTGCGCGAGCTTGGTGCCCTCGCCGATGACCGCGTTCTTCGTCTCGGTGAATGTGCCGATCTTGCCGCGGGCGCCGAGCACGGTGCCGGGACGGAGGTACGCGAACGGGCCGACCGTCGCGCCCGCGCCGATCACGGCGAGCGTCGCGTCCGTGCGGGTGACGGTCGCGCCTTCGCCGACCTCGGTGTCGGTCAGCGTCGTGTCCGGTCCGACGGTCGCACCGGTCTCGATGACGGTGGCGCCGCGGAGCTGCGTGCCCGGGAGCACGGTGACGTCGGGGGCGAGCTTCGCCTTGACGTCGATCCACGTCGTCGCGGGGTCCTGCACGGTCACACCGGCGAGCTGCCAGGTGCGGACGATCAGCGCGTTCAGCTTCGCCGCCGCGTCGCTCAGCTGGGCGCGGTCGTTGATGCCCTCGACCAGCCACGACTCGGCGACGGGGAGCGCATCCACGTCGAAGCCGGCCTCGCGGAGCAGCCCGATCACGTCGGTCAGGTACTTCTCGCCCTGGGCGTTGTCGGTGGAGACCAACGCCAGCCTGTCGCGGAGGGCGGCGAGGCCGAACAGGTAGATGCCGGCGTTGATCTCGCCGATCGCCCGCTCCTCCTCGCTCGCGTCCTTGTGCTCGACGATGCGGTCGAGGTGGCCCTGCGGGGTGCGCACGATGCGGCCGTATCCGGTCGCGTCGGCCGGGAACGACGAGAGGATGGTCGCGGCCGCCTCACCCGCACGGTGCCGCTCGATGAGCTCGCGGAGGGTGCCGGCGTCGAGCAGCGGGACGTCGCCGTTCACGACCAGCACATCCCCGGAGAAGTCGGCCGGGAGGGCCTCGACGGCCAGCTCGACCGCGCGGCCGGTGCCTGGCACCTCGTCCTGGTCGACGATGACGGCTTCGGGAAGGTCGGCCTCGATCACCTCGGCGAGACGGTCGCGTTCGTGACGCACGACGGCGACGACGTGCGCGGCGTCGAGCTCGCGCGCAGTGGCCAGCACGTGGGACACGATCGGGATGCCGCCCAGCGGGTGCAGCAGCTTCGGGGTGGCGGACTTCATCCGCGTGCCCTGCCCCGCCGCGAGAACGACGATGGCGAGATTCTGGTCGGTCAATGTCCCTCCAGGGGGTCGGGCTGTCGGTCGCTCCGCCTCCAGGACTCGAACCTGGACCTCACAGCTCCAAAGGCTGTCGTGCTGCCATTACACCAAGGCGGAACGCGCGTTTCGCGCAGATGACAGTCTGCCAGACGTGTCCCGACCGAACCCCCAATAGCATGGGGGGATGGCCGACGCACGAGACGAGGTGGACCGCATCGTGGACGCCTGGCTGCGCGAGCGTCCGGACCTCGACTTCGCCCCGCTCCAGGTGCTCTCGCGGGTCGACCGGCTCTCCCGCCACCTCGACCGCGCGCGCCGCGGGGCGTTCGAGCGCTCCGACCTCGACTCGTGGGAGTTCGACGTGCTGGCGGCCCTCCGCCGCGCGGGAGCGCCGTACCAGCTGAGCCCCAAGTCGCTGCTGCAGCAGACGCTCGTCTCGTCCGGCACCATGACGAACCGCATCGACCGCCTGGTCGCGCGCGGGCTCGTCGAGCGCCGCACCGACCCGAACGACGGCCGCGGCATCCTCGTCCAGATGACCGCGCAGGGTCTCACCCGGGTGGATGCGGCCATCACCCGCCTGGTGGATGCCGAGGCCGAGCTGCTCGACGGCCTCTCGCCCGCCGACGCCGAGCGTCTGGCCGGGCTCCTGCGCAAGCTGAGCCTCGGGTTCGACACCGAAGGGTGACGCGGCTCGGCGCCGCGCCACCCGCCACGCTCAGAGCGCGGTGACGACGACCCGGGTGATGTTCGGGTCCTTCAGGGCCTCGTAGCCCTGCTCGATCTCGTCCAGCGCGATCTCCTTCGACAGCAGCGCGTCGAGCTCGAACCGCCCCTCCAGGTAGAGCTTCGCGTAGAGCGGGATGTCGCGCTTGGCCGTGGTCGAGCCCATGTAGACGCCCTGGATGCGGCGCTGCGAGCCGATCAGGCCGACTTGGTGCACGGCGATCTCGGAGGTCGGGTCGATGACGCCGATGAGGTACAGCCCGCCGCCTGGCGCGACCATCTGGAGACCCTGCTCGGCGACCTGCTTGATGCCGACGAAGTCGAAGACGGCATCGGCGCCCCGCCCGGTGATCTCCAGGACAGCGGCCACCGGGTCGCCGCTGGACGAGTTGACGACATGGGTGGCACCGAAGCTGCGCGCCTTCTCGAGCTTGTCGTCGGCGATGTCGACCGCGATGATCGTTGCCGCACCCGCGACGAGGGCGCCGTTGATCGCGTTGAGGCCGACCCCTCCCGCGCCGATGACGACGACGGAGTCGCCCGCCTGCACGTCGGCGGTGTTGATGACCGCGCCCGCCCCCGTCACGACCCCGCAGCCGAGCAGAGCCGCCTGGGCGAAGGGGATCTCGTCTGGCACCTTCACCAGCTGGTTCTCGTGGATGAGCGCCTGCTGGGCGAAACCGGCGAGGCCGAACGCCTGGAACACCGGGGCGCCGTTCTCGGTGAGGCGGGCGGGCTCGCCTTCGGTGCGGAGCGTCTTCTCGGGATGGAGGCACTGGTACACCCGGCCGGAGAGGCACTTCTCGCACGCGCCGCAGTACTGCACGAGACAGCCCACGACGTGGTCGCCGACGGCCAGCTCGGTCACGTCGGGACCGACGGCGGTGACGACCCCGGCGACCTCGTGGCCGAAGACGGCCGGCAGCGGATTGCCCATCTCGTAGCGCGACATGGTGAGGTCGGTGTGGCAGAGCCCGGACGCCTTGACGTCGAGCAGCACCTCCCGACCCAGCGGCGACGCGATCTCAAGCTCGGCGGTTTCGAAGCCGGCACCGATCTCGCGCACGACGACTGCTTTCATGAGTGATTCCTTTCGGGTGGGATGTCGCCGGCGTCTCCGGCGGCGCGGTGCCCGGCGTGCATCCACACGGGCATCAAGTGGAGGAGGTGCTCGGCGAGCTGCTCGGCGTCGGCGTCGATCTCGCCGAGCACCCACGAGACCAGGAGCCCGGTGGCGGCGTTGGCGATGTACGTGGCAGCGAGGTCGGGGTCGAGCCCGGGCGGCAGCATCCCGGTGTCCAGGATGTGCGATCGGATGGCGCCCGCCATGACCCAGGCGACACGCGCCTGCACGCCTCGGCCGGCCGGGAGGCGATACACGGCGGCATAGAGGGAGCGGTGGTCGGCGTAGTGCTCGACCAGACGCCGCTGCGACGCGCGCATGGACTCCGTCGGATCGCCCTCCTGGTCGGTGCGCGCGGAGGCCGCGATCGCTTCGAAAGCGGACTCCTGAATACGCAGCGCGAGTTCGTCGATGTCGGCGAAGTGCGTGTAGAACGTCGCCCGGCTCACGCCGGACTCAGCCACGATCGCGCTGACGGTCACCTCGGCCGGTTGCACGGAGAGCCGCTCGACGGCGTCGAAGAGCTTCTGCCGTGTGCGCTGGACGCGCGGGTCAGCCGAGTCGCGAAGTCCGCCGCGCACGCCGGCGAGGGCGGGTTCGGACGGCGTCGTCCTCTCGGAGAGGGTCACGGCCTCACTCTACGCCTCTTCTAGACAGTCGTCCAGAAAGTCTGCGTCGTGCGAAGAGTGAGGACCGCGAACAGGAAATGACTTCACGGCCGCCGCATGATCCGCTCCCAGGATGCTGTTATCCCGCTCTCATAAACTCGGGCGCGATGAGACTCTCCCGACTGAAGCGACTCCCCTCTCGGGTCAAGCGCGCCGCGCGCTATGAGATCCACGCGCACTGGCGCCGCCAGCCGATCGTGCAGGGCTCCGTCTTCTACGAGTCGTTCTCGGGCAACGGGATGCTCGACAACCCCGAGGCGATCTTCCGCGAGCTGCTCGCGAGCCCCGATCTCGGCCACCTGACCCACATCTGGGCTCTGTCGGATCTGACGCAGTACCGCGCCGCGGTCGAGGAGTTCGCCGGCGACGACCGCGTCAGCTTCGTCCGCTACGGCTCCGCCGCCTACTACCGCGCGCTCGCCACCAGCCAGTACCTCGTCAACAACGCGACCTTCCCGCCGGACTTCTCGAAGCGTCCCGGCCAGGTCTACCTCAACACCTGGCACGGCACGCCTTTGAAGCGGATGGGCTACGACATCGAGGACGGCGCCCTCGCCACCGCGAACATCATCCGCAACTTCGTGCAGGCCGACTACCTGCTCTCGGCGAACCCGTTCATGTCGGAGCAGATGTACGAGACCGGCTACAAGCTGACCGGGATCTACAGCGGCACCCTCGTCGAGGAGGGGTACCCGCGCATCGACCGGCAGTTCCTCGACGGCGCAGGGCGCGAGACGGTGCGGCAGCGGCTCATCGCCGCCGGGATCCCGCTCGGCGACCGGAAGATCGTGCTCTACGCGCCGACCTGGAAAGGGCAGACGTTCGGCCGTCCGGAGGACGACCTGGACGCCCTTCTCGCCCACATCGCGCAGATCGAGGAGCGCATCGACACCAGCCGGTACGCGGTGCTGCTGAAGACGCACCAGACCGTGCACTCCCTGGCCGCGCACCGGCCGGAGCTGAAGCGGATGCTCGTCCCCAACGAGATCCCGACCAACCTGGTGCTCGGCGCCACGGACATCCTCATCTCCGACTATTCCAGCATCTTCTTCGACTTCCTGCAGACGGGCCGGCCGATCGTGTTCTTCACGCCCGATCTCGCCGACTACGCGGGCACCCGCGGGCTCTACTTCGAGCCCGAGGAGTGGCCGGGCCCTGTGCTGCTGTCGGCCCGCGAGGTCGGCGACGAGCTGCATGCCATCGCCGAGGCGGGCGACACCGTCCCGGTCGAGTCGCAGGAGCGCTACCTGGACATGCAGCGGCGGTTCACCCCCTATGAGGACGGCGAGGCGTCGCGCCGGGTCGTCGACATCGTGTTCCGTGGTGTGCGCGACGGGTACCGCCTGCGCACCGACCTCGCGGACGACGGGCGGCAGAAGATCCTGCTGTACCTCGGCGGGATGCGCCCCAACGGCATCACGACCTCCGCGCTGAACCTGCTCAACAACCTCGACCACGACCGCTACGACGTCTCCGCGTTCTTCGCCCAGAGCCGATCGCAGGTGGTCATCGGGAAGCAGCGGCAGATCCATCCATCGGTCCGGCAGTTCCCGCGCGTCGGCGGGATGAACGGCACCAAGCTGCTGCATGTCGCCCGGCACCTCGACTTCCGGCGCGGCCGCATCGCCCAGCATGCCGACATCCCGGCCCAGAACCGCCTGTGGGACGACGAGTGGTACCGTTGCTTCGGCGAGAGCCGGTTCGACTACGTCGTCGACTTCTCCGGCTACGGGCCGTTCTGGGCGACGCTCCTGCTGCACTCCCCCGACGCCCAGCGCGCGATCTGGCTGCACAACGACCTGGCGTCGGACGCGCACCGCGAGGTCAACGGCGAGAAGCGGATGCTGCACAGCCTCACGCAGATCTTCACCCTGTACGGCCAGTACGACCACCTCGTCTCCGTCTCGCCCACGCTGTCCGAGATCAACCGCACGTCGCTCGCCGAGTACGCGGCGCCCGAGAAGTTCGTGTCGGCGCTGAACACGGTCGACGCCGAGCACATCCTCGAGAACGCGGGCGCCGACCTGCACGAGCTGACCTTCGACGAGGAGACCGGGAGCATCCCGGACTGGGCCGAGCTGCTGCTCGCCGACGACGACGTCACCACGTTCGTCAATGTCGGCCGCCTGTCGCCCGAGAAGAACCAGGCGCGGCTGATCCGCGCGTTCTCCGCGGTGCATGCGGACAACCCGCGGACACGGCTCGTCGTCGTCGGGTCCGGGCCTCTGGCGGGCGAGCTGGAGGGTCTGGTCGCCGAGCTGGGTCTCGAGGGTTCGGTGTTCCTGACCGGGATGCAGCGCAACCCGCACGCGATCATGGCGAAGGCCGACTGCTTCGTGCTCTCCAGCGACTACGAGGGGCAGCCGATGGTGCTGCTGGAGGCGTTGGTGCTGCAGCTGCCGATCGTGACGGTCGAGTTCGCCTCGGCCAAGAACGCCCTCCCCGCGGGCAGCGGCATGATCGTGCCGCAGACCGTGGACGGCGTGGCGGACGGGATGCGCGCCTTCCTTCGTGGAGACGTGCCGGACAGCCACTTCGACTACCACGCGTACAACCGCAAGGCGGTCGGCGAGTTCTACCGGGCGATCGGCGCGCCGGGCGCCTGACCGCCCGGCGGCGGTTCAGTAGTACGCCGAGACGGGCGTGTACCAGCCGTAGCCGTCCGTTCCGCGGGCGAAGAGCTGCGCGGTGTAGCCGTACGCGACCAGGGCGGGCGAGTCGGTGAACGTCCCTCCGGTCGGACCGGGGATGGCCTTCCACCCGGACCAGTCGGCGTTCCACCTGTTGAGGTACGCCTTGCCGTCCGCGCCCTTCACCGCGACCAGGTAGACGTTCGCCGCCGGGTCGTACGCGGCCGCCGGACTGCCGGTCAGCCCGCCCGCGAGGGCGACGCCCTTGACCACCGTCCACTGCGAGCCGTTGGTGCGACTGTAGGTCTGGTAGAGCTTGTCGTCGGCGCCGCGGGCGAACACATCCACCGACGAGCCGAACACCGTGATCGCCAGTTCGCCGACCAGGGGCACGCCGAACAGGATCTTCTGCGACCCCACCCACTGGCCGGCGAGGGTGCGCACGGAGTGCCAGGTGGTTCCGTCGGTGCTGCGGACGACGACGTGGGAGTCGCCCCACACGGCGTCGAAGGCGACAGCGGGAGGTTCGAGGGCGGTCGGCAGTCCGGGGTCGGTCCAGGGGCCCCAGGTCTTCCCACTGTCCGTGCTGGTGATCGAGTACACACGCGTGTTGCTGGTCAGCGCCCACAACTCGATCCGGCCGCGCGATGCGGTCAGCGCCGGTCGTCCGACGATGGTCGTCCCGGCCGGCGGCGAGATGGTGTTCCAGCCGGTCCAGGTCGTCGCCCGGACCTTCCAGGCGATCGCTCCGCTCGTCGTACGCGCGGCCGCCACGTAGCGGCTCTGCCCGGGGTCGAAGGTGACGGCGGGAGCGCTCGCGATCGTTCCGCCGAGGCCCGGGTTCCAGGCGATCTCGGGGAGGTGGTGGTTGCCGCTCAGGTCGAACTTCTCCCATGGGCCGATCGCCGCCCGGTTCGCGAGGAGCACACCGTCGCCCCCGGACTCGGCGACGACGTACTTGCCGGTCGCCTTCGAGAGCAGGGCAACCCATCCCTCCGTTGACTCGGTGAGCGTGAATTTCTCCCGATCGCCGATGGATCCCGCACTCGCTCGCAGTTCCGTCGAGGTCGCGTCGACCGTCACGAAGCGGCCGGCGCTCCGCGAGCGGAAGGACACCGACCCGAGGTCGTCGTTGTTGAAGACGAGGTCGAACAACTCGTCGGTACCGACCGTTGCCGCCTTCGGCCACAGCACGTTCGACTCGTAGCTGACCACCGTGACCTGCCGGGAGTTCGCGCGTGCCGACAGCGACACCTCCGCGGTCGGCGCGGGGACGGTGGGCACGGCTGCCGGCGGGTTCTCGGGCAGGATGCGCCATTGCTGATTGGTGCGGTCGCCCGACGTCTTGCACGCCCAGCTGACGATGGCGGTCCCCTCGTCGGTCTTCCCCTCCGCCACGTCGAGGCACTGGCCGCTCCAGCGGACGTTGGTGAACGTCGTCGATCCGTTGGTGTTGGTTGACGGCTTCCACCGCTGCGCCAGGTCGTCTTTGCTGCAGGTGCGCACGAGGGTGGGCGCCGACTCGGCGGATGCGGTCAGGCACTGCAGCTCCTCCGTCCCGGACGTCGAGCGCCAGGAGGTCAGCATCCCGGAAGCCGGATCCGTCGGGGAGGCCGCCCAGGCCCAGTTCTGGTTCTCGCCGTTGACGTCGTTGCCGATCACCCCGTTGCCGGCGGTCGCCGTCAGCACCTTGCCGGTGCCGAGCAGTGTGCGCACGCTGACCCGCGGCTCGCGGCCCAGCGCCCCGACGTCGTTGAAGACCTCGTTCTCGGTGGTCGTGCAGGACCAGAGGATCAAGCGGCTTCCGTTTCCGGTTGCACCGCCGGCCACGTTGATGCACTTGTTCGAGACAGGGTTGTAGATCGTCCCGTCGCCGCGGTGATGCCAGACCTGGAGGGCGTCGCCCTGGCGGCAGCGTGCCGTCACGATCGTGCTGTTGTCGGCGACGCCGGAGGCTGCGACGCAGAGGGTCAGGTCCGGGCCGTCCACGTCACCGGGACCCGTGAGATCGAACACCGTCATCGACCGGCCCTCGTCGTGGAACCGCACCTTCTGGTTGCTTCCGTTGTTGCAGTCCCAGATCCCCAGCTGCCGGCCGGGCTTCGTGTCGCTGTCGGGCACGTCGATGCAGCGACCGGACTGCTGTCCCACCAGCGGGTACGCCTGCGAGCCGGGAACCGCCGGCGACGCGGCCGTCTCGGGGTGGGAGACGATCATCCGGGCGTTCTGCGAATCGCAGCCGCCCAGGACCGCGTGGATGCCGAGCACACCGAGGCGGGCGAGCAGGCACTGCCCGTCCTTCTGGTTGCGGAGCGTCGTCGTGCCGTCCGCCTGCTGCTGCACCGACCAGAAAAGTCCGGCGCGGTCGCTCCTCTCGTAGCACTGCTGCTCCGTCGCGACCTCATGGCCGTTGTCGGTCGACCATGACGCGAGGCACAGGGCGGACAGCGTGTTCACGATCACGCCCGCCCGTTCGCCGGCCGGGCCGACACCGGCTCGCTCCTGCGGGACGAACGTCCAGCGTGCCGACGTGTCGGTCGCCCGTCGGTTCATGAACAGCGCGCCGCCGGGTTCGCCCCCGCCGTGCAGGGCGAGGCCGGCGTCGATGACGATCGGGGCGTCCGCGGGAAAACCGGGCGTGGCGTTCGGCGCGAGGGAGGCGAGGACGCCGGCGATGTCGTCCGGGTACGGTCCGATGTCCTGGCCCGGGCAGCCGATGTGGCTCATCACCGAGCGGCAGCGGTCGTTCACGACCGGGTGATTGAGGCTCAGCAGGTGCCCGAACTCGTGGATCATCACCGCCGCCTTCTCGAGCTGGGTGAGTCCGTCCATCTGTGCCCGGTACGCGTCGATCCGCCCGGTGTCGTAGGTGCCGGTCCCGGCGGTGCCGCAAGCCGAAGCCCCGGCGGACGCGTACGCGTCGCGGCGACCGGTCGCCGGGTAGACAGTGACGTACGACGTGTTGGCGTGGAAGGTCGCCGGCGGTTCTGCCGACACCTCGAAGGTGATGAGCCCGGGCAGCGCATCCTCCCAGGCGGCGGCCGCCGCGCGGACGGCCGTCCGGTAGTTCGCGGGAAGTTCCGGGTCGTACGTCACGTGCATCGCCGGGCGCACCGGCTGGGTCGGCGAGCAGCGGGAGTTGCTCACCGCATCCACCCACGCGAGGGCGGGGCGATCGACGGCCAACACACCGGACGTGACGAGCAGGACGACGGCGACGGCCGCAGCGGCCCAGCGCCCGAAGGAATAACGCAACACGCCCTTTACGACGCACCGCTCGCTCCGCCCATGACGCCCTCTCGCATCTATACCTCTCCCGCGCCCCTCCCCCCGCCGTCGAGTACACGATTTCTGCACGCCGCGGCGGCGTGTCGCGGTAAGGAATCGTGTACTCGACGGTGGTTGGACGGAGGTGGGGGGTCAGGCGCGGGCGGTGAGGGCGGCGAGGTCGAGGCCGGAGGGGAGCTCGCCGTAGAGGGCTCCGCGCTCGGGGCCGAGCCGGGCGGCGACGAAGGCGTCGGCGACGGCGGCGGGTGCTGTGCGGATGAGCAGGGAGGCCTGCAGCGCGACGGCCAGTGCGGCGACGAGCGGGCGCACCGCCGCCTCGGCCGCGGCGGGGTCGTCGGTGGCGGACGCCGCTGCCGCCGCCAGGCGCGCCCGCAGGCGGTCATGGTGTCCGTCGAAGGTCCGGTACACACCCCGAGCGGCGGCGAGCTCGGCGTCGAACGCCTCCGCCGCCGCCGGCTCCCGACGCAGCGCGCGCAGCACATCCAGGGCGATCACGTTGCCCGAGCCCTCCCAGATCGCCATCACCGGCTGCTCCCGATACCGCCGGGCCAGCGGGAACGCCTCCGTGTACCCGTTGCCGCCGAGGCATTCGAGCGCCTCGTACGCGTGTCCCGGACCGCGCTTGCACACCCAGTATTTGGTGACGGCGGTCGCGAGCCGGCGGAGCGCCACATCCCCCTCCCGCGCATCCGCATCGTGAGCGCGCGCCAACCGGAGGGACACGGCGGTCGCCGCTTCCGACTCCAGCGCGAGGTCGGCGAGCACCGCCGTCATCGCCGGCTGGTCGATCAACCGCCGCCCGAACGCCGCGCGGTGCCGCACGTGCCAGGCCGCCTCGGCGACCGCCTGCCGCATCCCCGCCGCGCTGCCGTAGACGCAGTCGAGACGCGTGCGATTCACCATCTCGAGAATGGTGCGCACGCCCCGGCCCTCCTCCCCCAGCAGGTACCCGACCGTCTCGTCGAACTCGACCTCGGACGACGCGTTCGAACGGTTGCCGAGCTTGTCCTTCAGCCGTTGGATGAGGAACACGTTGCGCGCGCCATCGTCCAGCACGCGTGGCACGAGGAAGCAGGAGAGCCCGTTCGCGGTCTGCGCGAGCACGAGGAACGCGTCCGACATGGGCGCGGAGCAGAACCACTTGTGGCCCGTGAGCAGCCAGCGTCCGTCGCCGTCTGCGAGCGCGCGGGTCGTGTTGGCCCGCACATCCGATCCGCCCTGCTTCTCGGTCATGGCCATCCCGAACAGCGCGGAGGTCTTGCCGGGGAGCAACCGGCCGTCGTAGTCGCGGCTGAGCAGCCGCGGCATCCACTCGGCGGAGAGGCTCTCGGAGACGGCGAGCGCGGGGACGGCGGCGTGCGTCATCGATACCGGGCAGGCGTGGCCCGGCTCGACCTGCGCGAACTGCAGGAAAGCCGCGGCACGGGCGACGTTCGCTCCCGGACGCGGGTCCGCCCACGCGGACGTGTGGGCACCGGCCGCGACCGCAGCGGCGATGACCCGGTGGTAGCCGTCGTCGTACTCGACCTCGTCGATCCGGTTCCCCCAGCGGTCGAAGGCGTGCAGCTCGGGCTCGTGCCGGTTGGCGAGCTCCGCATCCCGCTGGAACGCCTCCGAGCCGACCAGGCGGCCGATGTCGCCGAGCGAGGGGATGGCCCAGGCGGCGTCGTAGCGCTCCACGCCTTCCCGGAGCGGCAGGTTCGCCGCGAACTCGTCCACGTCGACGCGCGGGGGCGCCTGGTTCACGACGGTGTGGGTGACCATGGCGGGAGTCTAGCTCCGGTGCCCGCGTGAAGAAGGCCTCAGCGGGGCGCTGGCTGCAGTATCCCGGCGCGGAACTCGGCGTCTTCGTCGAGAAGCGCAGACACCCGCTCCGACCAATCCGGCAGCCGGTTCATGCCCTTGAGGAAACGCTTCGCGACGACGATGCCGCTATAGACGCTCGACGGTTCGTGGCGAGGTTCTCGCTTCTTCTCTTTCGGAAGCGTCGCGAACATGACGTCGAAGGAGCGATGCCACAACTGCCCATGATGTGCACACACGTTCCGCAGGACAGCAAAGCTGTGGATGCTGGACCCGAACCCCGTACGCTGCAGACCAGCGGCGTCTGCTGTGCGCTGCGCGGCGAGCGGTGGATCCAGATACCACACCATCTTGGCGAGCGCGCCGAAAGTGACCACCTCGATAGCGACCCAGATGGGAACCCGCGAAAGGTCATCCCCCGAGCGGTAACGTGCGACGGTGCGGAGTTGAGGCCGAAGCAGTTCTCGTCTGATCTTTGCGATGTGGCTTCCCAGGTCTGGAGTGCTGTCCAGATAGGCGGCCGACTCGAGATAGAACGCGTGCGAACCGTGCACGCGTCCCGCCTCGTGCGCGAAGCGGGAACGGACTCCGATTTCGATTTCTATCAGCGCTTCCGTCAGCAAGAGCCGGAGGCGGGCATCGCGGTCCATCAATCCAAGAATGCGCTCAAGCGACGCTCCGGCGTCGTAGTCGTCGTCTCCCCGCGAGGGCGCGACCTGGAACTCTCGCCCATATCCGCTCACGCGGTAGTAATTGAGGCGATGAAGCGCGTGTGCGGCTTGCTGAGCGTCACCCACATCCAGTCCACGCTGATCGAGGAGCTCAACCTGCTCATGGAGGGAGAGGAACGGCTTGTGCACAGAATTGATGTTATGAGAATGTCAAGGCAAACAGCATCTGGCATAAAAAGACCCCCCGCATTTGAGGAAGCCGGACGGCTCGAGCCTTGGGGGGGCGCTGATACTGAAACTGTAACAGGTGCCACCGACGGGGCGGGAGTCTAGCTCCGCCCGCCGGGTAGGCTGGAGACCCTCATGGCTCACCTTCTCGGCGCGGAATCCCTTCACCTGGAGTACCCGACGCGCACCGTCTTCGACTCGGTCACGCTGGGGCTCTCCGAGGGCGACCGCGTCGGCGTCGTCGGCCGCAACGGCGACGGCAAGTCCACGCTGCTGCAGCTGCTCGCCGGGCGCATCGAGCCGGACTCGGGCCGGGTGACCCGCCGCCGCGGGGTGACGGTCGGGATGCTCGACCAGCGCGACGAGCTGCCGTCGCAGCTGACGGTCGGGCACGCCATCGTCGGCGACCGGGAGGAGCACCTCTGGGCGGGCGATCCGCGCGTCCGCGACGTGCTGGCCGGGCTCGTCTCCGACATCCGCTGGGAGGCGACGATCGGGGAGCTCTCCGGCGGCCAGCGTCGTCGCGTCGCGCTGGCCGCGCTGCTGGTGCACGACCACGACATCCTCTTCCTCGACGAGCCGACGAACCATCTCGACCTGGAGGGCGTCGCCTGGCTCGCCCAGCACCTGAAGGGCCGCTGGTCGGCGGCGTCCGGCGCGCTCGTCGTCGTGACGCACGACCGCTGGTTCCTCGACGAGGTGTCCACGACGACGTGGGAGGTGCACGACGGCATCGTCGAGCCCTTCGAGGGCGGGTACGCCGCCTACGTCCTGCAGCGCGTCGAGCGCGACCGGATGTCCGCGGTCGCGGAGACGAAGCGGCAGAACCTCATGCGTAAGGAGCTGGCGTGGCTGCGTCGCGGCGCTCCGGCGCGCACCTCGAAGCCGAAGTTCCGGATGGATGCGGCCGCCACGCTGATCGCCGACGAACCGCCGCCCCGCGACACCGTCGAGCTGACGACGCTGGCCACCTCCCGCCTCGGCAAGGACGTGGTCGACCTGATCGACGTCTCGGTCTCGTACCCGCCGAAGACGGTGCTGCGCGACGTCGAGTGGCGCATCGCCCCCGGCGAGCGCACGGGCATCCTCGGCGTCAACGGAGCGGGCAAGTCGACACTGCTCGGGCTTGTCGCCGGAACGGTGAAGCCGGACTCCGGAACCGTGAAGCGCGGCAAGACGGTGCGCATCGCCACCCTCACCCAGCAGCTCGCCGAGCTCGACGACGTGCAGGACGAGCGGGTCTCCGCGGTCGTGGCGGGCAAGCGGACCACCTACCTCGCCGGCGGCAAGGAGGTCACCCCGGGCCAGCTGCTGGAGCGTCTCGGCTTCTCGAACGCCCAGCTCTCCACCCCGGTGAAGGATCTGTCGGGCGGCCAGAAGCGCCGGTTGCAGTTGCTCCTCATCCTGCTCGACGAGCCGAACGTGCTCATCCTCGACGAGCCGACCAACGACCTCGACACGGACATGCTGGCCGCGATGGAGGACCTCCTCGACTCGTGGCCGGGGACGCTGCTGGTCGTCTCCCACGACAGGTACCTGCTCGAGCGCGTCACCGACCAGCAGTACGCCGTACTCGACGGCCGCCTGCGGCACCTTCCCGGCGGCGTGGACGAGTACCTGCGTCTGCGCCGCGCACAGGGCGCGGTCGGGGCCGCGGCCTCCGATGCTGTCTCGAGCGTCGCATCCACACCGACGACGCCCGTCACCCCCGCGCTTTCCGGCGCCGCACTCCGCGCCGCCGAGAAGGAGCTGTCGGCGCTCGACCGCCGGCTCGCCAAGGTGGGCGACCAGGTCGCGGCCAAGCACGAGGAGCTGGCGCGGCACGATCAGAGCGACTACCAGGGCCTCGGCCGGCTCACCGACGAGCTCCGGACGCTGGAGGGCGAGATCGCCGACCTGGAGACCCGCTGGCTGGAACTCTCGGAGCAGCTGGAGGGCTGACCACGCACGCACGGCATCCCGCGTCCACTCCCCCGGACTGGGGAACGAACTCGGCCTCTCGCTGTGCGATGATCCTGAGGATCGGTCGCGAAACCCGACCCGACGCGGCCGACGGGGACGGGAGCGCCACGTGACTGACCAGGAACGGGCCGACGAGCGGCCCCTGTTCGGACGGGACCGTGCCCGCGAGACGATGCTCCTGGTCGCGCACCGCGCCAAGGAGCGCGGCGGGGCGGTGCTCGTCACCGGCGAGGCCGGCATGGGCAAGACGGCGCTGCTCGCCGATGTCGCCCAGCGGCTCGACGGCTGGACGGTGCTGCGGGTGCACGCCGACTCGTTCGAGTCCGACCTCGCCTACGCGACCGTGGAGACCCTCGTCCGCGGCCTCAACGCCCAGCGGACCGGCACGAAGCGGGGAACGGATGCCCCCATCCGCCCGCCGTCGCCCGGCGACGACCCGCTGACGGTCGGCCGGCTGCTGCTCGACGCCATCGACGCGATCGACGGGCCGGTGTGCCTCATCGTCGACGACGCGCAGTGGGTGGACGAGCCGTCCGCACGGGCTCTCCGCTTCCTGGTGCGACGGCTCGCGGAGCAGTCGTTCCTGTTCACGGCGGCCGCGCGGCCGCAGCCGAACAGCGTCAGCGGCCTGTTCGACGACCTGGCCTCCAGCACCACGAACCACGCCCGCGTCGAGCTCACACCGCTGACCGTCGGCGACACGCAGGAGCTCGCCCGCCACATCCTCGGGCACCCCGTCTCACGCCGCACCGCGACGCGTCTGACCGAGGCGACGCAGGGGTCGCCGCTGCTGCTCAGCGTGCTCCTCGGCCAGCTGCGCGACACCTTCGCCCAGGCGCTGCACCCGGCTGGATGGGACCTCCCGGCCACCGCGATCACGCCGCTCGCCACCGCGATCGCCGCCTCCCTGGAGGGTGCCGAGCCGTCCGTGCGCGCGGCGGCGGAGCTCGTCGCGGTGCTCCGCGATCCCCTTCCGCTGCCGGTCGTCGGCACCATCGCGCAGCGCCTCGGGATCGACGTGGATGTGCCCGGTGCGGTCGCCCGCGGGCTCGTCCTCGCCGAGACGCGCGACGGGGTGGTCCGCGTCGAGCCGGCGCACGCCATCCTCGCCGACGCCCTCGCGGGCGAGCTGTCGCTGGAGAGGCGCGTCGCCATCCACCGCGTCGCCTCCGAGGTGCTCTCCGGTCACCGGGCGCTGCGGCACCGGGTCGAGGCTGCCGACCGCGCCGACCCGACCCTGGTCGCCGAGCTGCTCTCCGCCGCGCTCACGGTGTCCGACCTCGGGCAGGCGGAGCAGGCGCTCAGCTACGCCCGGTCGGCCGTCGACCTCGCGGACGGCAGCGACGCGGAGCGCGCGCTGCTCGAACTCGGGCTCATCGCCATGCGGTTCCGGATGCACGAGCGCATCCTGGACCTCCGGCCCGCCTTCGAGGCGACCCCGGCGTCGCCCACGCGGGACGCCGTCCTGCTGGAACTGCGGACCCTCTCACGCGACCTCCCGGGCGCGCTCGCGTTGGCGCTCGAGTTCGAGCGGCGGCCCGCTCTCACCCCGGACGAGCGGGCCCTCCGCTCCCACGTGGCCGAGGCACTCCCCAAGGTGCTCATGGCGATGGGCGATTTCGCCGGCGTGATCGACCACCTCGACGCCGCACGGGAGCACATCGCCGCCTCCCCCGCGCCGAACGAGGTCGCCGATCCGGCCCTCCGCTGGCTGGCCGCGCCGCAGGACGACCTGACGCGTCTGCTCGGCTGGGCGATCAACTCGGCCGCGCACTCTCGCCGGCCCGACCTGTTCGGTCCGCTCACCGTCGAACTCGACGAGCTGCTCGTCGGGCACGAGTCGCCCGCAGCGGTGGATGCGCTGGTCAGCCGCTCACGCGTCTTCATCCTCAGCGGCGACATCGGCCGCGCACGTGCCGACCTGGCGCGCGCGGCGGACCTGGTGCGGCGCTTCCCCTCCAGCTGGACGGCCGGATTCGCACGCACGATGTACGCGCACATCCTCTTTCTCACCGGCGAATGGGAGGACTCCGTCACCCTCGCGGACACGGCCGTCGCGCTCGCGCTCGACGAGACCGATCTGTCCTGCTGGCCGATCGCCCTGTGGACCTCAGCTCTGGTGCGCGCCGGCCGCGGCGAGGCGGAGGCGGTCGAGGAGCGGCTCCGCGCCGCCGCGCAGGCCGACCCGCGCATCACCGGATCGTACGACGGCGACCTGCCGCATCTCGCGCGTGCGGAGCTCGGGCGCGCCCTGGGCCGGCCCGAGGAGCAGCTGGCGGCCGCCGAGCAGGCGGAGGCTGCCGCCTCCCGCGGCTCCACGCTCGGCTGGCTGACGTACCGGATCGACGCCCTCGCGGCCCTGGAGCGGCCCGCGGAGGCACGGGAGGCGTACGAGCGGGCGGCGTCGTCGCCGATGTGGCGGCCGTACTACGGCTCGCTGCGATGGCTGGAGGGGCGGGTGCTCGAAGCCGAGGGGCGCACCGCCGAGGCGCTCGACGCCTACGAAGACGCGGTCGCCGAGCCCGGCGCGGAGCGCTTCCCCTTCCCCCGCGCGGTCGCTGCCCTGGACGCCGGACGGCTCGCCGCCGCGCAGCCGGGCGCCACGGCCGACGGCAGAGAGCGGGCGCGGGCGCAGCTGGATGCGGCGGCCGAGACCTTCCGCCGCCTCGGTGCAGCGGGATACCTCGCCCGCTGTGTGCGTCTGCTCGATGAGACGGCGGTCGCGACCTCGGCCGTCGACCCGCTCGCAACGCTCACGACGCGGGAGCGGCAGGTGGCGCACGCGCTCGCCGCGGGGATGACGAACAAGGAGATCGCGGAGCGCCTCTACGTGTCCGTGACGACCGTCAACTTCCACGTCCGCAACATCCTCTCGAAGCTCGGACTGCGCTCGCGCCGGGACCTCCGCACGCTGTCGCGGAGGAGACCCGTCAAGTCTTGACGGTTTCGCGCTCTGGGCACCGTTCGCGGGCCGAGCGCTGGTTAGGGTGAGAACACCTGGGATGCCCGGCCCGGGACGTGGATACGCTTCAGATTCCGACGGATCGTCTCAACCCGACGCGTGTCGTGGCCGGGCATCCTCGGGCATCGACATCCTCGGGCATCCGCATCGCCGGGTCTCCGCAGTCAGTCGCCGAGGATGCGTGCCCCGTGCACCGGCCCGGTGGCGCGGACCGCCCTCACCCGGGAAGCGCTGAGCGCGATCTGCAGGTCGATGGCCGAATCGAGATCGGCCGCCAGGAAGGCGACGGTCGGGCCGGATCCGGACACGATTCCGGCCAAAGCCCCGTTCATCTCGCCCAGCTCGATGACATCGGCGATCTCGGGCACGAGGTGGATGGCCGGAGCCTGCAGGTCGTTCGTCAGAGCCTCCGCGAGCATGGCCGGTTCACCGGCGCGGAGGGCCTGCAGCACGGCGGAGTCGACGGTCGGCGACACCTGCGCCGGGGCGATGTCGGCCGCGTGGCGCTCACGGTGCCGGTCGAGCTCGCTGTAGACGCGTGGTGTGCTCAGCTCGCCGTCCGGGAGCGCCAGCACCCAGTGGAACTGGCCCGTCGCCAGGGCGGGGCTCAGCCGGTCGCCGCGACCGGTGCCGATGGCAGTGCCGCCGACCAGGGCGAAGGGCACGTCGGCACCCAGCGTGGAGGCGAGGGTCAGGAGCTCTTCCCGCCCGAGCTCCGTGCCCCAGAGCGTGTCGCAGGCGACCAGCGTGGCGGCGGCGTCCGCCGAGCCTCCGCCCATCCCGCCGGCGATGGGAACGTGCTTGTCGATCTCCAGCCGGACACCACTGGAGTAACCGGTCCTCTTGGCCAGCAGGCGCGCGGCCTTGATCGCCAGATTGGATTCGTCCCGCGGCAGTCCGCTGGTGTCGACGCTGCCGCCGAAGCTCACCGAGAAGTCATCGGCGTGGTACGCGCGGACGTCCTCGTAGAGGGAGACGGCCTGATAGGCGGTCGCGACGTCGTGGTAGCCGTCCTCCATGACGGCGCCGACACGCATGAACACGTTGATCTTGCCCGGGGCGCGAACATGCACGCCGTCGACGTCCCACGCGTCCACCATGTCTCCAACCTACACACACCGGAACGCCCATGCTGGGCACGGCCTGAGCGCCTGTTCGCGCTGTGGCTACTCCGCGCTCGCAGCCGCCAGGCGTGCGAAGTCGGCCAGGGCGAGCTGCTCGCCGCGGAGGGACGGAGAGATGCCCGCCGCCAGCAGAGCCGCCTCCGCCGACGCGGGGTCGCCGTAGACCGGGGCGAGGGCCTGGCGGAGCGTCTTGCGGCGCTGCTGGAAGGCGGCGTCGACGAGGGCGAAGGTGCGGAGACGGAGCTGCTCGTCGCCCGGCGGGTCGTCACGCCGCTCGAAGGCGACGAGGACCGAGTCGACGTTCGGCACCGGCCAGAAGATCTGGCGGCTGACGGAACCGGCGGTGCGCCAGGTGCCGTACCAGGCGGCCTTCACGCTCGGGGCGCCGTAGACCTTGGAGCCGGGCTGCGCGGCGATCCGGTGCCCGACCTCGGCCTGCACCATCACGACGCCGGAGCGGAGGCTCGGGAAGTGCTCCAGGAAGTGCAGGAGCACCGGAACCGAGACGTTGTAGGGAAGGTTCGCGACGAGGCGCACGGGATCGACCGGAAGCTCGGTGATGGCGAGGGCGTCCCGATGCACCACGGTCAGGTGCGGGGCGGCATCCGGCGCCAGCTGGGCCACCGTCGTGGGCAGCTGCGCGGCGAGCCGACCGTCGATCTCGACGGCCACCACGTCCGCTCCAGCCTCGAGCAGGCCGAGGGTGAGGGATCCGAGCCCGGGGCCGATCTCTACGACGCTGTCTCCCGCCTGGACCTCGGCGACGCGGACGATCCGACGGACGGTATTGGCGTCGATGACGAAGTTCTGGCCGAGCTTCTTCGTCGGGGTGACGTCGAGCAGCTCAGCGAGGTCGCGGATCTCCGCCGGGCCGAGCAGCCGGAGCTCGGTCACGCGATGATCCCGATGGGAGTGGTCGGCGGCGGTCCGACGGGCTCGCTGTCCCACCGGCCGTACACGAGCTCCGTGTTGGAGTTGATCTGCGCGGCGAGGGTCGAGGCGTCCGTTCCCATCACCTCGGCCATCGCCCGGAGGGTGTGCGGGATGAGATACGGCGCATTCGGGCGGCCGCGGAACGGCATCGGCGTGAGGAAGGGGGCGTCCGTCTCCACCATCACCAGGTGGCGCGGGGCCGCCTCGAGGGCGGCACGGAGGTTGGGCGCGTTCTTGAAGGTGACGTTGCCCGCGAACGACATGTACCAGCCGTTGTCGGCGCAGATGCGGGCCAGCTCGACATCGCCCGAGAAGCAGTGGAACACGGTCCGCTCGGGGGCTCCGACCCGCTTCAGCGTGGCGACGACGGCCGCGTGCGCGTCGCGGTCGTGGATCTGCAGCGCGATGTCGTTCTGCTTCGCGATCTCGATGTGGGCCTCGAACGACCGGAACTGCGCGTCACGCCGGGGCCCCTCCTCCGTGCGGAAGAAGTCGAGTCCGGTCTCGCCGACAGCGCGGACCCGCGGCCGACCTGCGAGCTCGGCGATCACGCCGAGGGCGTCATCCAGCTCTCCGCGTTCGTCGTAGTCCGGCGCGTCGTTCGGGTGCAGCGCGACGGCGGCCAGCATCCGCGGCTCGACGGCAGCCGTCTCGGCCGACCACCGGGACGTCTCGACGTCGTTGCCCACCTGGACGACCCCTCGCACGCCCACGCTGGACGCGCGGTCCAGCTGCTCGCGGTAGTCGAGCGGCTGCTCGCCGTCGGCGATCTCGAGGTGCGTGTGGTTGTCGTAGACGGGAACGGTCAGCGCCTCGGGCAGCGGAGGGTAGCTGAGGTCGCGGCCGTCGGTGACGTGCCGCTGCCGGACGAACGACGGGTCCGTCATACCGCGGCGACCGCCTCCGCGTCGATCCGCGGGAACAGCGCCTCGAGACCATTGACCTCCGTGCCGGCCGGCAGCTGACCCCAGTCGCCCGCCGTCCGGAGCGGCTGCGCGTCGAGCGCGCCCAGCTCGCCGGCGACACCGAGCGACTCCCACAGCTTTCCGGTCGCGGCCGGGATCACCGGCGACAGCAGCACGGCGAGGGACCGCAGCCCCTCGGCCGCCGTGTAGAGCACGGTGCCGAGGCGCTCGCGCTTGGCCTCATCTTTCGCCAGGGTCCACGGCTCCTGCTCGGTGATGTAGCCGTTGAGCTCGTCGACGATCCGCCAGATCGCCGTCAGGGCGTCGTGGATCGCCAGCCGCGAGATCGCCGCATCGGCGTCGGCCGCCGCGGTGCGGACGACCTCCTGCACGTGCAGGTCGACCTCCCGGTACTCGCCCGCCGGCGGCACGATGCCCTCGAAGTACCGCGTCACCATCGCGATCACGCGCGACGCCAGGTTGCCGAAGCCGTTGGCGAGCTCGGCCTGATACCTGGCCGCCAGATCCTCCCAGCTGAACGAGCCGTCCTGCCCGAAGTTGATGGCGCGCATGAAGTAGTAGCGGAACGCGTCGGAGCCGAACGTATCGGTGATCTGCGTCGGCGCGATGCCCGTCAGCTTGGACTTGGACATCTTCTCGCCGCCCACGAGCAGCCAGCCGTGACCGAACACGCGCTTCGGCACCTCGAGGCCGGCTGCCATCAGCATGGCGGGCCAGATGACCGCGTGGAACCGCAGGATGTCTTTGCCGACCAGGTGATTGGCGGGCCAGCGGCGGGCGAACTCCTCGTCGTCCTGCCCGTAGCCAACGGCGGTGATGTAGTTGAGCAGCGCGTCGAACCACACGTAGACGACGTGCGACTCGTCCCACGGCACCTTGATGCCCCAGTCGAAGCTCGATCGCGAGATGGACAGGTCGCTCAGCCCCTGACGCACGAAGCTGACCACCTCATTGCGGGCCGACTCGGGCTGCACGAAGTCCGGGCGCTCCTCGTAGAGCGACAGCAGACGGTCGGCGAACTGGCTCATCCGGAAGAAGTAGTTCTTCTCCTGCAGCAGCTCGAGCGGCTTGGAGTGGATGGCGCAGACCTTCTGACCCTCGTACTCCCCCGTGCCGTCGACGATCTCGCTCTGCGGCTTGAACTCCTCGCAGCCCACGCAGTACAGCGCCTCGTACTCGCCGGCGTAGATGTAGCCGTCGTCGTAGAGCTTCTGCAGGAACTTCTGGACGTTGACCTCGTGCCGCTCGTCGGTGGTGCGGATGAAGTCGTCGTTGGCGATGTCGACGGTGTCGAGCAGCGGCAGCCACTCCTCGGTGACCAGCTTGTCGGCCCATTGCTTCGGCGTGGTGCCGTTGGCGGTCGCCGTGCGCAGGATCTTCTGCCCGTGCTCGTCGGTGCCGGTGAGCAGCCAGGTGTCGTCGCCGGCCTGGCGGTGCCAGCGGGCGAGGACGTCGGCCGCGACCTCCGTGTAGGCATGCCCGATGTGCGGGACATCATTCACGTAGAAGATCGGCGTGGTGATGTAGAAGGAAGAGCCGTCGGACATGGTGACTATCCTACGGGCGCTGGAGCACGCGATCCGGTGTGTTACTCCGCCTGTGGAGAACGGGATGTGCTGTGGACGGACTCGTCAGCGGCGCCGTTCGAGGGCGGCCTGGTAGAGGTCGCGCTTCCCGAGGCCCGTCGCCTCGGCGACCTCGGCCGCCGCATCCTTCAGCCGCGTGCCCGAGGCGACCAGCGCGAGCACCTGCTGCACCGCCGCTTCGGGGTCGGCCGCCCGCGCCGGAGCGCCGGCGACGACGACGACGATCTCTCCGCGCACGCCCTCGGCCGCCCAGGCGGCCAGTTCCGCCGCGGTGCCTCGACGCACCTCTTCGTAGAGCTTCGTCAGCTCGCGGCAGACGACGACGCGCCGGTCGGCGCCGAGCGCCGTCGCGATGTCGCCGAGGGAGGCGGCGAGCCGGTTCGGCGACTCGAAGAACACCATGGTCCGCGGCTCGGCGGCGACCGCCCGCAGGGTGGACAGCCGCTCCCCCTGCTTGCGCGGGAGGAAACCCTCGAAGGTGAAGCGGTCGGTCGGGAGGCCGGAGACGGCGAGCGCAGTCAGCACGGCCGACGGCCCGGGCAGCGCCGTCACGCCCACCCCCGCCGCGGCGGCCGCCTCGACCAGGTGGAATCCGGGGTCGGACACCGTGGGCATCCCGGCGTCGGAGAGCAGCACCACATCCTGATCGCGCGCCAGCTCCACGAGCTCCGCTGCCCGATCCCGCTCGTTGTGGTCGTGCAGGGCGATCAGCCGCGGGCGGTTCTCGACGCCGAGGCCCGCCAGCAGCCGCTGGGCGACCCGGGTGTCCTCCGCCGCGACCACCGTCGCCGCGGACAGCACCTCCACCAGCCGCCGCGACGCGTCGCCGAGATTGCCGATCGGAGTCGCGGCGAGGATGATCATGGCTTCTAGTGTGGCAGTCGAAAGTTGTCTGTCCGTCGAAAGGCGACACCGAGCCTCCGCCCCTAGCATGGCTGGGTGACCTCTGCTCCTCCGACCGACCTCCCGGCCGCGCACGTCGCCGCGGTCCCCGTCGGCACGCGCCTCGACGACTGGTGGGCGCGCGTCCTCGGGACGCCGGCCCGCCTGCGGCTGTGGATGTGGGGTGCGCCCGTCGCGGTGACCCTGCTCGCCGCCGTGCTGCGGCTGTGGAACCTGGGCCAGCCGCACGCGCTCGTCTTCGATGAGACCTTCTACGTGAAGGACTCCTGGAGCATATGGAACCTCGGCTACGAGGGCAGCTGGCCCGACAAGGCCGATGCGCGATTCGCCGCGGGCCAGACGCAGATCTTCGACGCGGATCCGTCGTTCGTCGCGCATCCACCGCTCGGCAAGTGGCTGATCGGGCTCGGGATGGCGGCCACCGGCCCCGCGAACTCGTTCGGCTGGCGGGTGTCCACCGCGATCGCCGGGACGATCGCCGTGCTGCTCGTCTTCCTCATCGCGCGCACCCTGTTCCGCTCGACGATGCTCGCCACGATCGCCGGCTTCCTCTTCGCGATCGACGGTCACGCCATCGTGATGAGCCGCGTCGCGCTCCTCGACAACTTCGTGATGTTCTTCGCGCTGCTGGCGTTCTGCTGCATCCTGCTCGACCGGCGCTGGGCGGCCGATCGGCTGGCTGCCAAGGTCGGGGCCGCCCGGTCAGCGGGTCGCGATCCGGCGTGGGGACCGGTGCTGTGGTGGCGTCCCTGGCTGATCGCCGCGGGCATCCTCTGCGGGCTGTGCGCCGGGGTCAAGTGGACCGGCTTCTACTTCCTCGCCTTCTTCGCCGTGTACACCGTTGTGGTGGATGCGGTGGCCCGCCGCCGAGAGCGGCTGCCGTTCTACGCGAGCGGCGCCCTGCTCAAGCAGGCGCCGGCGACCTTCGTGCTGATGGTCCCGCTCGCGTTCGTCACCTACGTCGCGACGTGGACGGGCTGGATCCTGTCGAGCAACGGCTACTACCGCCACTGGGCGGAGGCCGCACACGCGCAGTGGACGGGCGCCTTCAGCTGGGTGCCGCTCTGGGTGCAGAACCTCTGGTACTACCAGACGCAGATGTACAACTACAGCATCAACCTGCACACCCCGCACCCCTACCAGTCGAACCCGCTGACGTGGACGCTGATGCTGCGGCCGACGAGCATGTACTACGTCGGAACGACGAAGGGGCAGGACGGCTGCCAGTGGGACTCCTGCTCTGCGGCGATCACCTCGCTCGGCAACCCGCTCATCTGGTGGGCGGGAACGGCCGCCATCCTCTTCCTGGTCTACTGGTTGATCCGCTACCGCGACTGGAGGATCGGCCTCATCCTCACCGGGCTGGCGGCGGGCTACCTGCCGTGGTGGCTCTACATGGGCCGGACGATCTTCACCTTCTACTCGATCGCCTTCGAGCCGTACCTCATCCTCGCCCTCACGGCGGCCATCGCGATCGTGCTCGGGAAACGCACCGATCCGGAGCCACGACGGCGCCGCGGCATCCTCTGGACCAGCGTCTTCCTGGCCGCCTGCACCCTGGTGAGCGCCTTCTTCTGGCCGATCTGGACGGGCCAGCAGGTGCCGTTCTGGTTCTGGCAGATCCACATGTGGCTGCCCAGCTGGGTGTAGCTGCGGCCCTGTGCGGTGTCGGAGGCCGGTGGTAGACCGAGTGGTATGACCGATGCGGAACAGCCCCTCGACCTCGTCCCCCTTCCCGGAAGCGAACGGCCGGAACGTCCCGGCTTCCGCGCGCACGGCGGCCTCGCGCCCGACTCCCGGGTGGATGCGACGCTCGTCCTGCGCCGCCGCGCCGAACTCCCGCAGAGCGCCTTCGCCGAGCCGCTGAGCCGCGACGAGCTCGCGGAACGCTACGGCGCGTCCCCGCAGGACGTCGAACTGGTCCGCAGCACGCTCGAAGGGCTCGGGCTGACGGTCGACGAGGTGGATGCGGGCGCGCGTCGTGTCCGTGTCTCCGGCCCTGTGCAGACCGTCGCTCGGGTGTTCGGCACCGATCTGGCCGAGTCGAGCGCCGAAGACGCGGGCGAGGGTGCGACCGTCTACCGGCAGCGGACAGGGGGGCTCAGCATCCCGGCCGCGCTCGCCGGCGTGGTGACCGCTGTCCTCGGTCTCGACGACCGGCCTCAGGCGCGGGCGCAGTACCGCTACGTCCCCGCGGCCGCGGTCAACACGAGCTACACACCGCCGCAGCTCGGCACGGTCTACGCGTTCCCCGACGGCACCGACGGGGGCGGGCAGACCATCGCCATCATCGAACTCGGCGGCGGCTACGTGCAGGAGGACCTCGACACCTACTTCGCCGGCCTCGGCATCCCGACGCCCAGCGTGCGCGCGGTCGGCGTCGACGGCGGCTCGAACGCACCGGACGGCAACCCGAACGGCGCCGACGGCGAGGTCATGCTCGACATCGAGGTGGCCGGCGCGCTGGCCCCGAAGGCCGAGATCGTCGTCTACTTCGCGCCCAACACCGACGCCGGCTTCCTGGATGCGGTGACCACCGCCGCGCACGCGGACCCGACCCCCGCGGCGATCAGCATCAGCTGGGGTCAGTCGGAGGACGGCTGGACGGCGCAGGCGCGCACCGCGTTCGATGAGGCGCTGCAGGACGCCGCCGCCCTCGGCGTGACGACCACCGCGGCCGCGGGAGACGACGGGAGCAGCGACCGGGTCGGCGACGGACGGCCGCACGTCGACTTCCCCGCCTCCTCGCCGCACGCGCTCGCCTGCGGAGGCACGCGGCTCGAGGCGGACACCTCGACCGGCACGGTGCGCTCGGAGATCGTCTGGAACAACGGGACGGGCGGCGGCGCCACCGGGGGCGGCGTCAGCGCGGTCTTCCCGCTGCCGTCGTGGCAGGCGGGAGTCGGGGTGCCTTCGGGTGCGGACGGGACCGACGCGGGAGGCTCGGCCAACGGCCCGGGCGGGCGCGGGGTGCCCGACGTCTCGGCGGTCGCGGACCCTCAGACCGGATACCGCATCCGCGTCGACGGTCAGGACACCGTGATCGGCGGCACCAGCGCGGTCGCCCCGCTGTGGGCGGCGCTCGTGGCCCGGCTGGCGCAGTCCACGGGGAAGCCGCTCGGGCTACTCCAGCCCCGGCTCTACGATTCCGTTCCTGCCGGGAAAGTGGCGGACGGGTTCCGTGACATCACGACCGGCGACAACGGCGCTTATCGGGCGGCGGCCGGGTGGGACGCGTGCACGGGTCTGGGCGTGCCGGACGGGACGAGGCTGCTGTCGTCGCTCTGACCGGCACGCGGCTCGGCCGGGCGGCCGGTGGGTCGCAACACGCCGTTATGCGGCGCGCATAACGGCGTGTTGCGACCCACGCTGCGGACGCGCGCGACGTGTGCGCGGCACGGACGGGCGAGCCGGGCCGACAGAATGGATCGGTGAGCACTCCGTCGGTGACCGCCCGTCCGCTGCCCTGGCTTCCGGGCCTCGTGGTGTGCGCCGTGGCCGCGGCCGTCGCGTGGGGTGTCCACTGGCTGGTGCCCGCCGTGCCGCTGCTGACCGCGGCCGTGGTGCTCGGGATCGTGGTGGGCCAGCTCCCGGTCGCCCGGCCGGCCGTGACCGGACGACTCGCACCGGGACTGTCCGTCAGCGCCAAACGCCTGATGCGCATCGGCGTCGTGCTGCTCGGCCTGAAACTCAGCTTGGGCGACATCGCCGGGCTCGGCTGGGTGGCCATCCTGACCACCGTCGGCGTCGTGCTGCTCAGCTTCGCGGGCACCTTCTGGATCGGTCGGCTGATGCGCCTCCCGGGTCATCAGCCGCTCCTGATCGCCACCGGCTTCTCGATCTGCGGCGCATCCGCGATCGGCGCCATGAGCGGCGTCGTGAAGCCGAAGGACGAGGAGGCCGCGACTCCGGTCGCCCTGGTGACGCTGTGCGGCACGCTCGCGATCTTCGTCCTGCCGCTGTTCTGGCATCCACTGGGATTGGATGCGCAGCAGTTCGGCCACTGGGTCGGCGCCGGCGTCCACGACGTCGGGCAGGTCGTCGCGACCGCGCAACTCGCGGGCGCCGCCGCCCTGGCCGTCGCGGTCGTCGTCAAGCTCACCCGTGTGCTGATGCTCGCCCCGATCGTGGCGGTCGCCGCGGTCGTGGAGCGTCGCCGCCACGTCGCCGGCGACCCGGGCGTGAAGCGCCCGCCCATCGTCCCGCTCTTCGTCGCCGGGTTCCTGCTCGCCGTTCTGGTGCGGACGTTCGTGCCGCTCCCGTCCGCCGTGACGGACGGCGCCGACACCCTGCAGACCGTGCTGCTCGCCATGGCGCTGTTCGGCCTCGGCACCGCCGTCCGCCTCCGCACCCTGGTCGGCACCGGCGGGCGCGCCCTCGTCACCGGACTCGTCTCGTGGCTGCTGATCGCCGTGCTCGCGCTGGCCGCCGTCTGGGTGTCGACGGCCGCCTGACTCGCGCTCAGTCGACCAGTTTCAGTCCGATGACACAGCCCACCAGGCCGACGATCAGCAGCGCCTTGACGAGGGAGAACCCGTCACCGCCGAACGTCATCGCGTAGAGCACGGTCAGCGCCGCGCCGATGCCGACCCAGACCGCATAGGCGGTCCCGGTGGGGATCTCCCGCATCGCGAAGGCCAGTCCGGCCATGGATGCGAGAAGCGCTCCGACGAAGACCACGGACGGCCACAGCCGCGAGAGCCCCTCCGAGCGGCCGAGCGCTGTGGCCCAGACGGCTTCGAGCACGCCGGAGAGAATGAGAACGATCCAGGACACGATCCGACTCCTTGGCCAGTCTTGTCGCTCACCGGGTACTGAACCGTCGTCCGGGGCCCTGCGTGGGCCTCGCACCAGGGTAGCAAAGCGGGTTGCGGCGTGTTACGACGCCCGCCGGAGAGCGTCGGCGGCGTCGGGTAGCGTGAGCCCATGGCAGATCGCGAATACGGTTTCCGCACGCGGGCGATCCACGCGGGCAACATCCCCGACCCGGTGACGGGAGCGCGCGCGCTGCCGATCTACCAGACCAGCGCGTTCGTGTTCGACGACACGGCGGATGCCGCGGCACGCTTCGCCCTGCAGAAGTACGGCAACATCTACTCGCGTCTCGCCAATCCGACCGTGGCCTCGTTCGAAGAGCGGGTCGCCAGCCTCGAAGGCGGCCTGGGCGCCGTGGCGACGGCCTCCGGCCTCAGCGCGCAGTACATCACCTTCGCGTCGCTGGTCGGTGCGGGCGACCACATCGTCGCGTCCGCGAACCTCTACGGCGGATCGATCACCCAGCTGGATGTGACCCTCCGGCGCTTCGGCGTCGAGACCACCTTCGTGCAGAGCGCCGATCCCGCGGACTACGCCGCCGCGATCACGGACCGCACCAAGCTCGTCTTCGCTGAGACCATCGCCAACCCCTCCGGCGAGATCGCCGACATCGAAGGGCTGGCGGAGGTCGCCCACGCGGCCGGCATCCCGCTCGCCATCGACTCCACGATCGCGACCCCGTACCTCAACCGGCCGTTCGAGTGGGGAGCCGACATCGTCATCCACTCGGCCACCAAGTTCCTCGGCGGCCACGGCACGACCCTCGGCGGCGTGGTGGTCGAGAGCGGACGCTTCGACTGGCACTCCTCGAAGTTCCCCCTGTTCGGCGAGCCGGTGCCCTCGTACGGCGGGCTGCAGTGGTCGGGCAACTTCGGCGAGTACGCGTTCCTCACGCGGCTGCGCGCGGAGCAGCTGCGCGACATCGGCCCGGTGCTCGCACCGCACTCGGCCTTCCTGCTGGCGCAGGGCGTCGAGACGCTGCCGTACCGCATCCAGGCGCACGTCGACAACGCTCGCGCAGTGGCCGAATGGCTGGATGCCGACCCGCGCATCGAGAAGGTGTTCTGGGCCGGACTGCCCGAGCACCCGCACCACGAACGCGCGCTCAAGTACCTGCCGAAGGGGCCGGGCAGCGTGTTCAGCTTCGTCGTGAAGGGCGGCCGGGAGGTGGGCCAGAAGTTCATCGAGTCGGTGAACCTCGCCAGCCACCTCGCCAACATCGGCGATGCGAAGACGCTGGTCATCCATCCCGCGTCGACCACCCACGCGCAGCTGACCGAGCAGCAGCTGCTCGACGCGGGTGTGCTGCCCGGCGTCGTGCGCATCAGCGTCGGGATCGAAGATGTCGACGACATCATCTACGATCTCGATCAGGCGCTCACGATCGCCGTCGAGGAGGCGAACGCAGCATGACGACTGCCACCGAACCCACCACGGAGTCCACCGCGGAGTCCACGACCGAGGTCCAGCTCGCGAACGGGCTGAGCTGCGCGCTGCCGTCCGACTCCCCGCTCGCCAAGCTGCTCAAGTCGCAGCGCACCTGGGTGGGGCCGGACGCGAAGGAGCGCCTGAAGATCCTGCGTGGCGCGAAGTCCGTCGCGATCGTCGGCGCGTCGCCCAACCCGGCCCGCTCCTCCTACTTCGTCGGCACGTACCTGCAGCAGTCGAGCGACTACCGGCTGTACTTCGTCAACCCGAACGCCGACACCATCCTGGGCCAGAAGGCCTACCCCGACCTCGCGTCGCTGCCCGAGGTTCCGGACATCGTGGATGTGTTCCGCAAGCCCGCCGACATCCCCGCGGTCATCGATGAGGCGCTCGCGATCGGCGCTCCGACCGTGTGGGTGCAGCTGGGGATCTGGAACCAGGAGGCCGCCGAGTACGGCGAGTCGAAGGGGCTGACGGTCGTCATGGACCGCTGCATGAAGATCGAGCACGCCCGCTTCCACGGCGGACTGCACCTGCTCGGCTTCGACACCGGCCAGATCACCGCGCGCAAGACGCTCCGCTGACCCGTCCCCTCACTAACAGCTCCTGAGTTTTTCGCACGAATGGATGGTCAGAGCGCGAAAAACTCAGGAGCCGTGAGCTGAGGGGCGCGACATCTCAGGCGCGCGCCACGATGTGGAAGACGTGCCAGTGCTTCGGGCCCTCGAAGGACATGCCTCGGCGGTCGTCCTCCACCAGCTGCACCACGTCCATCCCGGCGAGCATCCCCTCCACCTGGGATCGGTCGTGGAAGCTCATCCCGGACCGGCCGGCCCACTCGTCGTGCGGGCCGAACAGCTCCCCCGCGAACACCCCGCCGGGCCGCAGGGCCTCGCGGATGTCGGCCCACAGGTACGGGAAGTGCGACTCGTCGCAGAACGGCAGCGCGAAGCCGGCATAGACAAGGTCCGCGGGCGGCAGCTCTCCCAGCGTCTCGAACGACGCGCGCCGCACCTCCACCCGCTCGGATGCCTCCCCTGACAGTCCCGAGCGCACGCGCTCCTCGACGCCCGGGTCCGCATCCACCGCCAGCACCCGCCACCCGTGCTCGGCCAGGTGACGCGTCTCGACGCCGTCGCCGCAGCCGAGATCGACCGCGTCGCCCGGCTCCCCGTCCCACGCGGCGAGGGCGCTCTGGAAGGTCGGCCGCACGCCGCGTCCGCCCTGCTTCTCGTAGAACTGCGACCAGTCGAACGCCATGTCGCCGAGCCTACGCGGAGCGCGCCTCGGCCGGGCCAGCCACACGCAGCTGTCTTTCGAGTCACCCGGCACCGCCCTAGCTTGTCAGGCAGGCGGCCACCGGCGCTCTCTCGCAGCTTCGGTCGGGGGCGGAGCGCCGGAAGGAAGTTCACATGCGTCAGCGGAAACCGAGCGTCCGACGAGCGATCGTGGCCACCGTCGCCATCCTGGGCCTGACGGTGACCGGCATCAGCGTCGGCATCCCGGCGCCTCGCGCGGCAGCGACGACCGCGGGCACTCCGGGCACTCCGCAACCGCCGACCGCCCTGTTCACCGAGGACTTCTCCGGCCAGAACGCCGCATCCACCGCGATCAAGATCACGTCGTACCAAGGCACGCCCGGCAGCACGTACGTCCCCGGCGTCTCGGGCGCGAACTCCGAGACGTACTACGCCGACCCGCGCTGGGCGGACGGCCTGTACTGCAACGGCTACATCGTGAACGGCTCGACGACCCCGGCGCCGCCCGGCTGGAACTCGGGATGCCCGATCTCGGGCGTGCAGATCCTCGCCAACGCGATGGGTCAATACCAGGGCTACTCGACGGCGGCGGCGGCCCAGAACCAGGCGGTCACGGCGTATACCGCGAGCGGTACCGTCCCGGGCATCCAGTTGAGGACGAACACGGCCATCCCCGCGGTTCCCGGCCACTTCTACCAGGTGACGTCGATCGTCGCCGCGACCAACTGCGTCGCGAACAGCTCCGGGAACCCGGCCGAGACACTGTCGCTGTTCATCAACGGGGTCAAGAACGTGCTGGCGTCGCAGCTCGATCCCTGCAACTACCCCGGCGCCGTCCAGTACGGCTCGGGACCCTTCGGACCCACCATGGTCGCCGGCCTCACCTCGGCGGCGATCAAAGTGCCGAGCACGGGGACGCCGACCGTCGGCATGCAGCTCGAGAACCAGAGCGCGGTGGTCGCCGGCAACGACGGCGCGTTCGACCTCCCCCAGATCCTGGACGTGACCCCGCAGCTGGACAAGGCGTTCAGCCCGGCGACCATCGCCTCCGGCCAGACCTCGACGCTGACCTTCACGATCACCAACACCTCCGAGCTCGCGGCGAAGAACGGCTGGTCGTTCCACGACGACCTCCCCGCCGGCGTGACGGCCACCGGGGTGAACGCGACGACCTGCTCCAGCGGCACCGTCACGGCTGCGGCCGGATCGACTTCGGTCGTCGTCGCGAACGGCACCCTCACCCAGGGCCAGAACGCCTGCACCGTGACCGTGCAGGTGACCGCGACGGTGCCGGGCACCTACACGAACGGTCCGGGCAACTTCCCCGAGGGGACGGCCGGACTCGACGGGCTGAACCCGCCGGCCGACACCCCGCTGACGGTGACACCGCCCGCCTCGCTGCTCGTCACCAAGGCGTCGTCCACGACCGCGATCACGCGGGTCGGGCAGGTGGTGACGTACAAGTTCGTGGTCACGAACCGGTCGCAGGTGACCCTGCACGGCATCTCGGTGGTGGATGCGCAGACCCCGCCCGCCTCGCAAGCGAACCTCTCTGCGATCCTCTGCGAGACGCAGACTCTGGCACCGCAGGCATCCACCACCTGCACCGCGCGCTACACCGTGACGCAGGCGGACCTCGACAACGGCTCCGTGCACGACACCGCGACCGCGAGCGGTCTCGACCCGGGCGGGGCGACCGTCACCGCGCCGCCGGCCACCCTCACCATCACGAGCGCCCGCCCGGCGATCTCGGTGGTCAAGTCGACGACGACCACGCTGGCGAGCTCGGTCGGCCAGCAGATCCCCTACCGGTTCCTCGTGACGAACACCGGGAACGTGACCCTGTTCGGCGTCTCCGTGACCGACACCCCCGCCCCTCCGGCGTCGTCCGCGAACCTGTCGGCCATCACCTGTCCGAACCCGGCTCTCGCGCCGGGCGAGTCGCAGTCGTGCATCGGCACGTACACCGCGACCCTCGCGGACCTGCAGAACGGCACGCTCGCGGACTCGGCGACGGCCTCCGGCACCCCGGAGGGTGGGACCGCGGTGACCTCCGCGCCGTCCGACCTGTCCATCCCGACCCAGCTGCCCGGTTCGCTGACCATCCGGAAGGCGACGACGACGGCCGCGGTGACGGCGATCGGCCAGGTCATCCCCTACACCTTCCTGGTGACCAACAACTCCACCGTCGTCGTCAACAACGTGGCCGTCACCGACACCGCCGAGGCGCCGTCGTTGCCGGCCAACCTGACCACCCCGAGCTGCCCGCAGACGACGCTGGCACCGGGTGCGTCGACCACGTGCACGGCGTCATACCGCGTCACGTCCGCCGATGTGAACGCCGGGGTCGTCGCCGACCACGCCCGCGCGTCCGGGACCGATCCCGTCGGCAACCCGGTCCTCTCCTCGCCGTCGCGCGTCGAGCTGTTCTCCCCCGTCTCCGCACTGACGATCGTAAAATCCACCACCGCGACCTCGGTGTCGGCCGTGGGTCAGCTGGTCCCGTACGCGTTCCTCGTCACGAACACCGGAAACCAGGTGCTCACCAACGTGGCGGTCGCCGACACTCAGGTTCCGCCCGCCTCGCAGGCGAACATGTCGGCGGTCTCGTGCCCGCAGACCACCCTCAACCCCGGCGCGTCGATGTCGTGCACGGGGACGTACCAGGTGACGGCGGCCGACCTCGGCAACGGGTCGGTGAACGATTTCGCGACCGCATCCGGCCGTAACCCGGCAGGGGCCACCGTCACCTCCCCGCAGTCGGCCGCATCGGTCAACGCGACGCCCGCGGCCCTGACCATGGTCAAGGCCTCGTCGACTAACTCGTTCAACGCCGTCGGCCAGCCGGTGCGGTACACGTTCACCGTCACCAACAACTCGTCGACCACGTACCGGAACATCACCATCCAGGACACCCAGGTCGCCCCGGCCACGCAGAGCCGGCTGTCGCTCATCACCTGCGACCGCACCACCCTCGCGCCCAGCCAGGTGGCGGTCTGCTCGGCCACCTATTCGGTGACCGCGGCCGACATCACGAACGGATGGCTCAGCGACTTCGCGACAGCGACCGGAGTGGATGTGGCCAGCAACACCTACACGACCGCGCGGTCGAGCACGATCATCCCGGCCATCCAATCGCCCGCCATCACCGTGACCAAGACGTCGACCGTGACCCGGATCACGGCGCTCGGCCAGGAGGTGCCGTACGTCTTCACCGTCCGCAACACCGGAAACGTGGACGTGACCGACGTCACCGTCACCGACACCCAGATGCCGCCGGCCACCCCGGCGAACATGAGCGCCGTGACGTGTCCGCCGGGTGCGCTCGCACCGGGCGACACCGTCGACTGCACCGGCACGTACACGGTCACGCAGGCGGACCTCGACCACGGCCTCGTCGCCGACACCGCGACCGCGCGCGCGACGGACCCGACCGGGAATCCGGTGGATGCGCCCGAGGCCCGGCTCCGCATCACCGCCAACCCGGCGCTCACCATCGAGAAGTCGTCGACCACCACGCTCATCACCGCCATCGGCCAGCAGGTGCCGTACGAGTTCCTGGTGACGAACATCCGCACGACACCGGTCTCGAACGTGCGGGTGGACGACACGCAGATCTTCCCGTCGAGCCAGGCGGGGATGTCCGCGATCGTCTGCGACGACGTCACGCTCGCGCCCGGCGCCTCCACGCTCTGCCACGGCACCTACACCGCGACCGCCGCCGACATCGCGAACGGCGCGGTCGACGACTCGGCCGTGGCGGAGGGCACCGACTCGAACGGCCTGCCGCTGCCGCCGTCCGAGCCGTCCGAGCTCGCCATCCCCGCGCAGCAGTCCCCCGAGCTGACGGTCGCGAAGTCGTCCAGCACCTCTGTGATCACCGCGGTCGGCCAGACCCTCACTTACCGCTTCCTCATCACAAACACCGGCAACGTCCGCATCGACGGCGTCGACGTGGAAGATGTGCAGCTGCCGCCCGCGCAGCAGGGCGACCTCTCGCCGATCGCCTGCCCGTACCCGTCGCTCGAACCCGGCCAGTCGCAGACCTGTACCGCCACCTACACCGTGAGCCAGGCCGACGTCGCCAACGGCTCGGTCGCCGACTTCGCCGTCGCCACCGGAACGACGCCGGGCGGCGTCGCCGTGCGGTCGACGCCCGACGCCCTCAGCATCCCGGCGCCCTCCACACCGCCGGCGATCTCCATCGTGAAGTCCTCGTCGTCGCAGGGCGTCAGCACCCTGAACGAGCAGATCCCGTACAGCTTCGAGGTGACCAACAACTCCGCGGTCACCCTCACCGAGGTTCGGGTGACCGACACGCAGGCGCCCCCTGCGTCGCAGTCGAACCTGTCGTCCGTCACCTGTCCGTCCACGACTCTCGCGGCCGGTGCGTCGATGACGTGCACGGCCACCTATACGACGACCCAGCCCGACTTCGACCACGGACGGATCGACGACTCGGCCGTGGCGACCGGGCGCGACCCGGGTGGCACGGTCGTGCAGTCGTCGCCCTCGACGTTCGTGGTGCTGGTCGACCCGGTCGACAACAGCCTGACGATCGACAAGCGCTCCACCACCACCACGATCACGCAGGTCGGCCAGCAGGTTCCGTACCAGTTCGTCGTCACCAACACCGGCACCCAGACCATCACCGCGCTGTCGGTGACGGATGTGGTCGCCTCGCCGTCGGCGCAGTCCAACCTCAGCGCGGTGACCTGCCCGACCACTCCGTTGGCACCCAACGCCACGGCGACCTGTACGGCCACGTACACGACCACCGAGGCGGACCTCAACAACGGGTCGGTGAACGACTCCGCGACCGCGCACGGGACGACGCCGGCCGGGCTGCCCATCCACTCGGGCGAGGATGCGCTGAGCATCCCCACGGTCGCCGCGCCGGCCATCACCCTGGTGAAGTCGTCGACGACGACCGCCGTGGTGCGCGCCGGACAGCAGATCCCGTACCGGTTCCTGGTCACCAACACGGGCAACGTGACTCTCGCGAACGTCGCCGTGACCGACACGGTCGCGCCGCCCTCCCTCCCCGGCGGCCTGACCGCCGTGACCTGCCCGACGACGACGGTTCCGCCCGCCGGGACGGTGACCTGCACCGCGACGTACACGGTCACCCAGGCGGACATCGACCACGGCACCGTGAACGACACCGCCACCGCGAGCGGCACCCAGCCGGCCACCCCGGGAAACCCGAACCCGGCACCCGCGACCTCCGGCCCCTCGACCGTCTCCCTCCCGGTGGACTACCAGGCCGAGCTGACCATCCTGAAATCCTCGGCCGCACCCGGCGTGACGCGCGCCGGCGAGACCATCCCGTACACGTTCCTGGTCACCAACACCGGCAACCTGTCGATCTCCGACATCCAGGTCACCGACACGGTCACCGCGCCGTCGGACCCCGCGAACCTGACCCCGGTGGTCTGTCCCGCGACGGTGCTGGCGCCGGGAGACTCCACGACGTGCACGGCGAGCTACACCACCACCCAAGCGGATGTGGACAACGGCCAGGTGCACGACACCGCGATCGCATCGGGCCGGCCCGCGCCGAGCCCGGGCGACCCGACCCCCGGGCCGGTGGTGTCGACCGGGTCGCAGGTGACGCTGCTCGTCGCCTCCGATCCCGCGTTGACCGTGGTGAAGTCGTCGCCGCAGACGGCGAACCCGCCGACGGCGGCGGGCCAGCAGATCCAGTACGAGTTCCTGGTCGAGAACACCGGCAACGAGACCCTGGCGGATGTGACGGTCGAGGATGTGCAGGTGGCGCCGGCGACCCAGGCCAACCTCTCGCCGGTGACCTGCCCGCCCGGACCGATCGCGCCGGGCGCCCGGATCACCTGCACCGCGACGTACACCGTCACCCAGGCGGACGTCGACAACGGCGCCATCACCGACCAGGCGACCGCTTCCGGCCAGCCGCCGACGACGCCGCAGAACCCGAACCCGCCCCGGATCACGTCGCCGCAGGCGACGCTCACCGTCTCCGCCGCTCCGGTGCCCGCGATCACCGTGACCAAGTCTTCGCCCACGGCGACCGTCACGCAGCCCGGGCAGGTGGTGCCGTACGCGTTCCTGGTGACGAACAGCGGAAACGTCACGCTCTCGGGGATCGCCATCGACGACCAGGTCGCCGCCCCATCCTCTCCGGCGAACCTCTCCGCGATCAGCTGCCCGCAGACCACACTCGCACCGCAGGCCACGACGATCTGCACGGCGACCTACACGGTGACGCAGGCGGACGTGGACAACGGATCCGTCGTCGACAGCGCCACCGCGTCCGGTCTGCCGCCCGCGACCCCTAGCGACCCGAACCCGCCCGCCGTCGTCTCGCCCGTCTCCACCGTCACCATCGACGCGGACCGGGTCACCGGGATCACCGTCGTGAAGACCTCGACAACCACCGCGGTCGCGCAGGCCGGGCAGCAGGTGCCGTACGAGTTCCTCGTGACGAACACCGGAACGGTCACCCTGTCGGGGATCGTCGTGGACGACCAGGTCGCCGCGCCCTCCGACCCAGCGAACCTGTCGGCGGTCACGTGCCCGCAGACGGCGCTGGCGCCGGCCGCGACGATGACCTGCACCGCCACCTACACCGTGGCCCAGGCGGATGTGGACAGCGGCTCCGTCAGCGACAGCGCGACCGCCTTTGGCACGCCGCCGGCCACACCGACCGACCCCACGCCTCCCCCGGTCGGCTCGCCCATCTCCACGGTGACCCTCGCTGTGGCCGGCCAGCCCGCCCTCACCGTGGCCAAATCGTCCAGCACGCCGGCGATCACGCAGGTCGGGCAGGTGGTGCCGTTCGCCTTCCTCGTAACCAACACCGGAAACGTCACCCTCACCGGCATCACCGTCGACGACCAGGTCGCGGCGCCTTCCGACCCCGCGAACCTCTCCCCTGTCTCATGTCCGGTGACCACGCTCGCGCCGACCGCGACGACGACCTGCACCGCGACGTACACGGTGACGCAGGCGGATGTCGACAGCGGTGCGGTTTCGGATAGCGCGACGGCCTCCGGCACCCCTCCCGCGACTCCGGCCGACCCGAACCCGCCGACGGTCGGCTCGCCCGTCGACACGCTCACGATCGCGGTCACGCAGGCTCCGGCGCTGACAGTGGCGAAGTCGTCCACCACGACCGCGGTGACGCAGGCCGGTCAGGTCGTGCCCTACGAGTTCCTCGTGACGAACACCGGAAACGTGACGCTGAGCGGCATCACCGTCGACGACCAGGTCGCCGCCCCGTCCGACCCGGCGAACCAGTCCGCGATCGACTGCCCGGTCACCACGCTGGCGCCGACCGCGACGACCACCTGCACCGGGACGTACACCGTCACCCAGGCGGATGTCGACAACGGAGCCGTCACCGACAACGCCGCCACCTCCGGCACTCCGCCCGCCACGCCGACCGACCCAACGCCTCCCCCGGTCGACTCACCCGTCGACACGCTCACGATCGCCGTGACACCGGCGCCGGCGCTTACGGTCGCCAAGTCGTCCACGACGGCGACCGTCAGTCAAGTCGGCGAGGTCGTGCCCTACGAGTTCCTCGTCACGAACACCGGAAACGTGACGCTGAGCGGCATCACGGTCGACGACCAGGTCGCTGCCCCGTCCGACCCGGCGAACCTGTCCGCGATCGACTGCCCGGTGACCACGCTCGCGCCGACCGCGACGACCACGTGTACGGCGACCTACACCGTGACCCAAGCGGATGTCGACAACGACTCGGTCGCGGACAGCGCGACAGCCTCCGGCACCCCGCCCGCGACACCGGCCGACCCGAACCCGCCGACGGTCGGCTCGCCCGTCGACACGCTCACGATCGCCGTGACCCAGGCGACGGGAGTCACCGTCGTCAAGAGCTCCACGACCACCGCGATCACGCAGGTCGGACAGGTCGTGCCGTACGAATTCCTGATCACCAACACCGGCAACGTCACCCTCACCGGCATCACCGTCGACGACCAGGTCACCGCGCCTTCCGACCCTGCGAACCTGTCCACGATCGACTGCCCGGTCACCACGCTGGCGCCGGCCGCCACCACCACGTGGCCGGCGACATACACCGTGACCCAAGCGGATGTGGACAACGGCTCGGTCGCGGACAGCGCGACAGCCTCCGGCACACCGCCCGCGACTCCGACCGACCCCACACCTCCGCCGGTCGACTCGCCCGTCTCCACCGTGACCATCAGCGTCACCGGCCAGCCCGCGCTCACCGTCACCAAGTCGTCCCCGCAGTCGGCGACCCCGCCGACCGCCGCTGGAGCCGTGATCACGTACGACTTCCTGGTCCGCAACACCGGAAACGTGACGCTCACCGACATCCAGGTGGACGACATCCAAGACGCCCCCGCCAGCCAGAGCAGCCTCTCGCCTGTGACGTGCCCGCCCGGCGCGCTTGCGCCCGGCGCCCAGGTCACCTGCACCGCGACGTACACCGTCACCCAGGCGGACGTCGACCACGGCAGCATCACCGACCGCGCCACCGCGTCCGGCCGGCCGCCCGCCACCCCCGCCGACCCGACGCCGCCGCGCGTTGCGTCGCCCGAGAGCACCCTCAGCATCCCGTCGCCGGCGACACCGTCGCTGACCGTGACGAAGTCGTCCACCACCACCGCCGTCACGCAGGTCGGGCAGCGGGTGCCGTACGACTTCCTGGTCACGAACAGCGGCACCAGCACGCTGACCGCCGTGACAGTCGTCGATCAGGTCTCGGCGCCCTCCGATCCGGCCAACCTTACGGCCGTCGAGTGCCCGCAGGACACGCTCGTCCCCGCCCAGACCATGACGTGCACCGCCACCTACACCGTCACCCAGGCGGATGTGGACAACGGGTCGGTCGCCGACACGGCCACGGCGAGCGGAACCCCGCCTGCCACACCGGGCGACCCCAACCCGCCCGCCGTGTCGTCGCCGGACTCGACGGTGACGATCGCGGTCGACCAGACGCCCGGCCTCAGCGTGCAGAAGTCCACGACCGCGGCCGCTGTCACGCGGACCGGCCAACAGGTCGCGTACACATTTCTCGTCACGAACACCGGAAACGTCGCCCTGACCGGCGTGACAGTAGCCGACCAGGTCGCAGCGCCCTCCGATCCCGCGAGCCTGTCGGCCGTCGACTGCCCGCAGGGCACGCTCGCGCCCGCCCAGACGATGACGTGCACCGCCACCTACACGGTCACGCAGGCGGACGTGGACAACGGCTCGGTCACCGATAGCGCCACCGCGACCGGGACCCCTCCGGCCACGCCGACCGACCCCACACCGTCGCCCGTCACGTCGCCGCCGTCCACCGTTACCCTGGCCGCGACTCCGGCACCCGGCCTGACCGTCGACAAGACCACCGAGACCGGAGCCGTGACCATGGCCGGGCAGCAGGTCGTCTTCCAGTTCGCCGTCCAGAACACCGGAAACGTCACCCTCGACGGGATCGTCGTCACCGACACCGTCGCCGCCCCCTCCGACCAGGCGAACCTCTCGCCCGTCTCCTGTCCGGCCGCCGTCCTCGCACCGGGAGAGCGGATGACGTGCACCGCCACCTACACCGTCACCACCGCGGACATGATGCTCGCGACGTCGATCAGCGACACAGCGGTCGCGACCGGAATCGGTCCGGACGGTGGCCGTGTCGGCTCGCCGGAGTCCACCCTGGCCCTGCCCGTGCGCGCGATCGCCCACCTCCCCATCGTGACCGGCTGAGCGCATCCCACCGAGCGTCGTCCGCACTGGCTAAGATCGGCGGGTGCAGTCCGCGCCCCCGCCCCCTCGCGTCGCCGTGCTCGGCCCGGTGCTGGTGGAGGACCGCGCCGGCGCGTTGGCGGAGCCCGCCGGCGTGCTCGGCAAGAGCCTGATCGTGGCGCTGGTGCTCGCACGCGGCGTCGCGACGGTCCCGTCCCTCGTCGAGGATCTCTGGGATGACGCCCCACCCCGGCAGGAGCGCGCGGCCCTGCAGACCCTCGTCTCGCGCGTGCGGACGACCAGCGCCGACGGTCTGCTGGAGTCCACGCCGAGCGGCTACACCCTCGCCGTCGCCCCCGAGCAGACCGACCTCGGTCTCGCCCGTCACTGCCTCGACCGCGCCACCGTCGCCCTGCGCTCGGGCGACACCGCCTCCGCGATCGCCGAGACGACGCGTGCGCTCCGGCTGTGGCGCGGCGAACCCGGCGCCGAGCTGGGCAGCTCGCCGCTCGCCGACGAACTGCAGCGCACCGCCGCCTCCCTCCGCGACGAGCTGCTGCTCCTGCGCGCCCGCGCCCGGCGTGCGGCCGGCGATCCGACCTCCGCCCTCGACGACCTCCGCCCGCTCCTCGAGAGCCGCCCGCTCGACGAGGCCCTGCGGCTGGAGCAGCTGCGGGCGCTCGCCGACGCCGGACGGCGCAGCGAGGCGCTGCTGGCGTTCGCCGAGCTGAAGGAGGCGCTGCTCGACCGGCTCGGCACCCGCCCCGGACCCGAACTCGTCGCCCTCAACGCCGAGCTGCTCGCCGCCGACGAGGACGAGCGGCCCAGCACTCCGCGCCGCGTCCGGATCGGGCTCCGCACCGCGCCGAACGCGCTGGTCGGCCGCGAGTACGACCTTCAAGCGGTTGAAGACCTCATCGCCACCTCCCGGCTGACGACCATCCTCGGCGCCGGCGGCCTTGGCAAGACCCGTCTGGCGCAGGAGGTGGGCAATCGCGCCGTGCACACCCCCGCCGTCATCGTGGTCGAGCTGGCGAGCGTCCGGTCGGGCGAGGATGTGGAGCTCGCGTTCGCGTCGACCCTCGGCATCCGTGAGGCCCGGGCGACGCGGGCGGCCGACCCCGGCTCGCAGCTCGACCTGCGCTCGCGCATCCTCGGCCTGCTCTCCGAACGCGAGACCCTGCTCATCGTCGACAACTGCGAGCACATCGTGGATGCGGCGGCAGCGTACGTGCAGGACATCCTCGACTCCACCACCAACGTCCGCGTGCTGGCGACCAGCCGCGCTCCGCTCGCGATCGGCGCCGAGCGCGTGTACCCGCTCGACTCGCTCAAGAGCACCGACGGGGACGCGGCCCGCGCGTCGGGTGCCCGGCCCGCATCCGGCTCGTCCGCCGCCGACGACTACGGCCCGGCCGTCGCCCTGTTCGTCGAGCGCGCCCGCGCCGCACGACCCGGAGCCGTGCTGCCCCTCGACGTCGTGGCCCGACTCTGCGACCGGCTCGACGGCCTCCCGCTCGCCATCGAGCTCGCCGCCGCACGCACCCGATCCCTGTCGGTGGATGAGATCGAGCGCCGTCTCGGCAATCGCTTCGCCCTGCTCACCGGCGGCGAGCGCACAGCCCCGCAGCGGCACCGCACCCTCTTCGCCGTCATCGAGTGGAGCTGGAACCTCCTCAGCACGTCGGAGCAGGCGCTGCTGCGGCGGCTGTCGCGCTTCCCCGACGGCTTCAGCGCCGAGGCCGCGGAGGCCGTCGCCGGCTCCGGCGCCGTGACCGTGCTGGACGACCTCGACGCCCTCGTCGCGCAGTCGCTGGTGACCGTGACCGAGGACCGCAGCACCGGACTCCTCCGCTACCGGATGCTGGAGACCGTCCGCGAGTTCGGCGACCACGAGCTGGTCGGCGCCCGCGAGGAGGACGCCGTGCTCGTCGGGATGGACGCGTGGGCCGTGGCGTTCTGCCGCGAGACGCTGTCGCGGATGCACGGCCCGCAGCAGGTGCCGACCTTCCAGCGCGTGACCGCGGAGCAGGACAACCTCGTCACCGTCCTCCGCTCCGCGATCGACGGCGGACGGCGCGACACCGCCGCGGTGGTCTTCGCCACGCTCGCCTACTACTGGTCGCTCCGCAGTGCGCACTCGGAGGTGCTCGGCTTCGGCTCGGCGATCATGGACCTGCTGCAGGGGTGGGAGCCGGAGGGCGAGCTCCGGGAGGCGGTCGCCGCGACCTACACCATCGTGGGCGGCACCTTCCTGTTCGTCGACCTGCGAACCTCCGCCCGGGCGATCTCTCGGCTGCGCAGGCTCCGTCGCCGCCGGCCGTTCGCCGACTCCCGGCTGGATGCGATGGCCGCACTCGTCCTGCACGCCGGCCGGGCCGACACCGGCCTGGATCTGCTGCGCACCTACGCCGACTCGGACGATCCCGAGCGCGCGGCCATCGGCAACCTGCTGCTCGCACAGCTGCACGAGAACTCCGGCGAGCTGGATCAGGCGCTCGAGCGCGCAACGCGCGGGTGGGAGGCCGCCCAGGCCGCCGGGGACGCCTGGTCGCTGGCGTCCGCCGCCCAGGCCATCGCGCAGTGCCACAGCCAGCTCGCGCATCCCGCCGAGGCCTTGGAGTGGGCACAGCGCGCCCACGACCAGATGTCGCAGCTGCAGGCCGACGGCGACCTCCGCCAGCTCGACTGGCTGATCGCGATGAACGCCATCGCGAACGGCGACACCGCCCGCGGGCGCACCCTGCTGGAGCGGTACCTCGCCGTCGAGATCGACCGCACCGGCTTCGACTACGCCGACTACTACGCGATCGGCTACGCCGGGATGGCGGAGATCGCGGTGGCGGAGGGCGACCTGCCCGAGGCGTTGCGGCTCTACGACGAGGCGCTCGCCGCGTTCGGCGGCGCGCCCACCACCGGCGAGCGCATCCTGAACCCGTGGACGATCGTGCTGGGGGCGGCGGCGCTGGTCGTGCGGCTGCGCGTGCTCGCCGCGGACCCGACCGTCGTCGACGCCGCGGAGACGGATGCGGTTGCCGCGGCCCTGCGCACGCGCATCCTGGTCACCTCCCGCCTCAACCCGCCGTCGCTCGACCGGCCGGTCACCGGGTCCGGTCTGTCCGGATTCGCCGTGTGGATGCTCGACCCGCGAACGGCCGAGCGGTATCCCGACGGCTGGGTGGATGCGGGGCTGACGCTGTTCGCACTCTCCGGGCGAGCGAACGCCCGGCAGGACGTCGCGAGCCTGCACCAGGACGCTCTCGCGGACCGGATCGCGGAGACGTGGGGGCGCGAGCGCCTGCAGGCCGCCGCCGCGTCCGTGGCGGCCGTCCCGCCCGCCGAGGCCGTCGTGCGCGGGCTGGCGCTGCTCTCCGACGTGCGCCCCTGACCCGGCCCCGCGTCCTTCCCTCCCGTCCCGTCCGCCCCTTCCCATGCCCTCCGTGGGTCGCAACACGCCGTTATGCGCGCGCCATAACGGCGTGTTGCGACCCATCCCGTCGTGGATGAGCAACTTTGGTTGACAAATTCGGATAAGCAACTATAGTTGCTTCCATGACTCCGAAAGCACCGTTCCCCGACCCGGTCGGAGGCGTCGCCGACGGCCTCGCCGCGGTGGTCGCCCTCCGTGAGCTCGCCGACCGCCTCGAAGACGCCGAGGTCGAGCGCGCGCTCCGCGAAGGCTGGAGCTGGACCCAGATCGCCGACGCTCTCGGCATCACGCGGCAGGCGGTCCACAAGAAGCACCTGCGCCGTGTCGCCGCGGCCGGCGTCGAATTGAGGAGACGCAATGTCTGAGATCGCTCCCGGCTCCGCCCAGAACGTGCCCGGCCAGCCGCTGTCGCGCGCGTTGCGTCCGGTGATCATCCGCTCGGTCGCCGAGGCGCAGCAGCGCAGCTCGTCCACCGTCGAAGCCGAGCACCTGCTGCTCGCGCTGTCCCGCGAGGGAAGCGAGCCGGTGCGCACCGTCCTCGCCGCCGCCGGCCTCGACCCCAAGGGCCTCGACGCCGCGCTGGCCGACGAGCGGGCCGCCAGCCTGCGCGTCGCCGGTGTCACCCCGCCGCCCGCCGAACGCCTATCGGCGTCGCCGCGCGTCGTCCGCCCCCGCTGGGGCGCCTCCGCCCGAGAGGCACTCGTCCGCGCCCACCGGGTCGCCGCCGCCAACCGGCGGCAGCGGTCCGGGGAGCTCGACCTCCTCGCCGCCCTCCTCAGCCTCGAGCTCGGCACCGTGCCACGCGCCCTCGCTCTGGCGGGCATCGACAGTCTGGGACTCCTCGCGTCCGCACGCCGCGCGGCCTGACCTCAGCGCCGCGCGCACACCGCATCCTGACACGCGCTCACGCGCTCTTACATCCCCTCGCCCGCGCTGTAAGCGGCACGTGAGGGCGATGTAAGCGCGCCCGCGCACTATCGGAGCATCACCATTCCAACCAGGAAAGGAACACCATGACTCGAAGCTCCGAGTGGGCCGTCGAAGCCCACGGGCTCGTCAAGGTCTTCGGCGACAACCGCGCGGTCGACGGCGTCGACCTCACCGTTCGCGCCGGCGCCGTCTACGGCGTCCTCGGCCCGAACGGGGCCGGCAAGACCACCACCATCTCCATGCTCGCAACCCTGCTGAAGCCGGATGCCGGCGAGGCCTTCATCTTCGGCCACGACATCCGCAAGGAGCAGCAGGTCGTCCGCCAGCTGATCGGCGTCACCGCGCAGTTCGCCTCGGTCGACGAGACCCTGTCGGCCAATGAGAACCTCATCATCTTCTCGCGCCTGCTCGGCCTGAGCGGGCGCGAGGCCAAGCAGAAGACGGCCGAGCTGCTCGAGGAGTTCGGGCTGACGGAGGCGGCGAAGCGCCCGCTGAAGAAGTTCTCCGGCGGCATGCGGCGTCGCCTCGACCTCGCGGCCAGCCTGATCGCGCAGCCGCCGCTCATCTTCCTCGACGAGCCGACCACCGGCCTCGACCCGCGCACCCGCGCCCAGATGTGGGACACCATCCGCCGCCTGGTCGCCACCGGATCCACCGTGCTGCTCACCACGCAGTACCTGGACGAGGCCGATCAGTTGGCCGACCGTATCGCGGTCATCGACCGCGGACGCGTCGTCGCCGAAGGTACGGCCGACGAGCTCAAGGCCTCGGTCGGAGAGTCGTCGCTGCAGCTGCGCATCAGCGACCCGGCCGACATCGAGGACGCCCGCCGTGCCATCCAGACCGTGCTCGGTGTGGATGCGGTGGTGTCGCCCGAAGGCTCCCGCATCACCGCCCCCATGCGCAACGCGGACGCGGTCACCGACCTGTTCATCACGTTCCGCGAGGCGGGCATCCACCTGTCGGAGATGTCCGTGCAGAAGCCGACGCTCGACGAGGTGTTCCTCACCCTCACCGGCCACGGCGTCGAAGACGAGAAGGCGGACGAGGCGTCCGCCGAAGAAGGAGAGAAGGTCTCCGCATGACCGCCCTGACCACCATCACCCCGCCGTCCGAGCGGCGGCTGAAGAACCACGTGAGCCTGAGCCAGACGCTCGCCAACACCGTCACCATGGCGCACCGCGGCCTGCTGAAGATCAAGCGGACGCCGGAGCAGCTGATGGATGTGACGCTCCAGCCGGTGATCTTCACCGTCATGTTCGCGTTCCTGTTCGGCGGCGCCCTCGCGGGCAGCGTCCAGGCGTACCTGCCGCAGCTGATCCCGGGCATCCTCGTCCAGACGGTGATCACGGCCTCCGTGGTCACCGGCGTCCAGCTCCGCGAGGACATGGACAAGGGCGTGTTCGACCGCTTCAAGTCGCTCCCGATCGCGCGCATCGCCCCGCTCTCGGGCGCCCTGCTCGCGGACACCCTGCGGTACACGATCGCCACGGCGGTCACGTTCATCGTCGGGTTCGCGATGGGCTACAAGCCCGGAGCCGGGGTCGGCTATGCGGCGCTCGGCGGCCTGCTCGTCATCGCCTGCGCGTGGGCGATCAGCTGGATCTTCGCCTTCTTCGGGGTGATCGCCCGGACCGCCGGCTCGGTGCAGGGCATCTCGTTCCTGGTGCTGTTCCCGCTGACGTTCTTCTCGAACGCCTTCGTGTCGCCGAGCACACTCCCGAGCTGGCTGGAGTGGTTCGTGAACATCAACCCGGTGTCGCACCTGGTCACCGCGGTGCGCGACCTTGCCAACAGCGGCACCTTCGGCGCCGACGGCTGGATCGCCCTCGCGGGCGCCGCTGTGATCGTCGCGGTGTTCGCCCCGCTGACGGTCCGCGCCTACATGCGGAAGGCCTGATCGCCCAGCCGGTCCCGTGAACGGCGGCCGTCGCATCCTGCGGAGGGATGCGGCGGCCGCTTCCGCATCCCCGCCGCCCTGGCCGCCCGAAATCCGCGATTTGCGCCAAATCTCGGTTAACGCCGCCCGAAAACCGCGATTTGGCGCAAATCGTGACGCGGGGGCGTACGCACGATACGTGCGCGGATGCGCGCGGGTACGCGGGAAAGCCGCGCGGACAGCGACATACACTGGAGAAGTGACAGCGTACGTCTCGGCCTTCGACCTGTTCTCGATCGGCATCGGCCCGTCGAGTTCGCACACCGTCGGACCCCTCCGAGCGGCCGCCGCGTTCGCCTCGCGGCTCGACGACGCAGGGATGCTCGACCGCGTCGACCAGGTCACCTGCGCTCTCTACGGCTCGCTCGGCTCCACCGGCATCGGCCACGGGACACCGGACGCCGTCATCGCCGGACTCCGCGGGCTGCAGCCCGAGACCTGCCGCCCGGAAGACGTCCGCGGCGCCTGGGCGGACCTCGCCCCCGGCGCGACGCTCCAGCTCGCCGGCCGCCGCAGCATCCCGCTGTCGAAGGACGACATCGCCTTCGAACCGCGCACGCGCCTACCCGGCCACCCCAACGCCCTGACCCTGCGAGCCTGGGGCCGCGACGAGAACGGAGAGCGGTCACCGCTCCCCCTGCTCGAAGAGACCTACTACTCCATCGGCGGCGGATTCATCCGCCGCGACGGCGAGGAGGCCGAGCTCGCGGCACGCAAGGCGCATCCGCTCCCGTACGACACCGCCGAGGAGCTGATCGCGATCTGCGACCGGGAGTCGATCCCGATCTGCGAGGTCGCCCGCCGCAACGAGGTCGCACTGCACGGGGAGGACGCGACGCGCGAACGCCTCGACCTCATCTGGGAGGCCATGGCCGAGTGCGTCGCCCGCGGGCTCTCCGGCGACGGGACGCTGCCCGGCGGCCTCGGCGTCTGGCGCCGCGCCGCGAAGATGCGACAGCACCTGGAGTCGGTCCAGGACGACCCGGGCCGCGCCACCGCTCTCGAGTGGCTTCATGCGTTCGCGCTCGCGGTGAACGAGGAGAACGCGTCCGGCGGCCGGGTGGTCACCGCGCCGACGAACGGCGCGGCCGGCATCGTCCCGGCCGTCGCCCACTACTACCTGCGGTTCGTGCCCGGCGCCTCCGCCGAGGGCATCCGGCAGTACCTGCTCACCGCGACGGCGATCGGCTCGCTGTTCAAGGCCAACGCCTCCATCTCGGGAGCCGAGGGAGGCTGCCAAGCGGAAGTCGGATCGGCGTGCGCCATGGCGGCCGGCGCTCTGTGCGCGGTGCTCGGCGGAACCCCACGCCAGGTGGAGAACGCGGCCGAGATCGCGATGGAGCACCACCTCGGCCTCACGTGCGACCCGGTCGGCGGCCTGGTCCAGATCCCGTGCATCGAGCGCAATGCGATCGCCTCCTCGACGGCCGTGTCGGCCGCCCGCCTCGCCCTGCACGGCGACGGTTCGCACCTCGTGTCGCTCGACACCGTGATCGAGACCATGCGACAGACCGGTCTCGACATGTCGACCAAGTATAAGGAGACCAGCGAGGGCGGCCTGGCGGTCAACGTCATCGAGTGCTGAGGATGCGGTGGCGCCGGATGCGGCGCGCCGAATCGCAGACTCAGAGCAGGTTCGAAGGCACGGGCCATACGCTGCGATCATGACCGTGATGGACATCCCCTTCCACACCATCGACGGCGAGCAGACCTCCCTCGCGGCATTCGCCGGGAAAGTCGTCCTCGTCGTCAACGTCGCCTCTCGCTGCGGGCTCGCTCCGCAGTACGAGAAGCTCGAGAAGCTGCAGGAGACCTACGGCGACCGCGGGTTCACCGTCGTCGGGTTCCCGAGCAACCAGTTCCTCCAGGAGCTGAGCTCCACCGACGCCATCAAGGAGTACTGCTCCACCACCTGGGGCGTCACGTTCCCGATGATGGAGAAGGTGCGGCTGAACGGGCGCAACGCCCACCCGCTGTACCAGGAGCTGACCAAGTCGCCCGATGCGGAGGGCAAGGCCGGGCGGGTGAAGTGGAACTTCGAGAAGTTCGTGATCACGCCCGACGGCGCCGTGCACCGCTTCCGCCCGCAGACCGAGCCGGACGACCCGGCCATCCTCGGGCTGATCGAGGAGTCACTGCCGGCCGCAGCCTGACCGGCGCACCGGCGGTCAGGCTCAGGCCCGACGGAACCAGCGGCCTCCGACGCGTTCGGTGAGCCGCCACGGACCGGTCTCCGCGACCGAGCGGAGGCCGGCGACGGTGTGCTCGGCCACCCGGAGGGCGGACTGCGCGGAGTCCTCGGTGAACCGGACGGTGATGCGCGCCTCGCCGGCCACGACATCCACGCTCGACGCCTCGACGACGGCGAGCTCGCGGGCGGCGTCTGCGGCCGTCGGTTCCACGGAGCGCGGGTCCACTCCCGGGCGAAGACGGCCGACGGCGACGATCACGCGGAAGGAGGGCACCCGCTGAGCCTACGCGCGTCGCGGAGACGGAATCGATCGAGCAGGCGTACCCTGACTCGGTCAGAAGCACGATCGGGGGATCGGAAGGGGTGCGCTGGTGCAGGATGCGCAGATGGATGAGCGGGCACGGGCCGACGAGCCGGTGACCGCCGAATTGCGGCTGGTGTCGGACGAGGACGTCCTCACCGCCGAGGAGCGGAACGAGCTGGGCGCACTGCTGCGCGAGCGGCGGCGCGGCGACCTCGCCGAGTCGCAGCGCATGGCGGAGTCGCTGGGCGTGCTGCTGGCGTCCCGGTCGGAGTCGACCGCCGACGACGAGCACGATCCGGAGGGCCCGACGCTGTCGTCGGAGTGGAGCCGGTTGCAGGCGTTGCGGTCGGATGCCGCACACGACATCGTCGCGGTGGATGCGGCGCTCGAGCGGCTGCGGATGGGCACCTACGGCGTGTGCGCACGCTGCGGGCAGCCGATCGGCGTGGACCGCCTGCGGGCGCGGCCGACCGCCGAGCTGTGCATCCGGTGCGCGGTCGCCGTCGAGAGCTGATCGGTCGGCGGCAAGCCGCCCGCGGCAGCGGCCTCAGGCAACTGCGCAGGGCACCCGCTCAGGGCAACGGCTTCGAGGCCAGATAGACGGCCTCCGTGCGGCTGGACGCTCCGGTCTTGCGCAGGATGCTCGACACGTGCACGCTCGCAGTCTTGGCGCTGATGTAGAGGCGTTCGCCGATCTGTTTGTTGCTGAGGCCCTGCTCGATGAGGGCGAGTACCTGTTCCTCGCGCTCGGTCAGCGGCTGGCCGTGCGCAGTCGCGACCGCGGCGGGACGACCGGCGGGGTGCTCGCCGAGAGCGTCGGCGACGTGGACGAGGAGTGGGATGCCGTAACCGGCCGCCGCCTGACGACCCTCGGCGACGAGCGCGTCGGCCCGCGAACGCTCCCCGGCGGCGAGGGCGACACGTGCGCCGCGCAGCAGAGCGTACGGCCGCAGGTGAGCGGGCGCCACCGCGTGATCCGCGGCGACGATCGCGCGTTCCCAGGCAGCGAGGGCGTCGGCGTACCGCCCGGCGCGGTCCGCGGTATCCGAGACCGCGGCGCGCGCGGTCGCGAGTTCGGCCTCGACCAGCGGTGCCCACGCCGTCGCCGTCGGCCAGGAACGCAGGCGGTCGAGGGTGGCCTCCAGGCGCGCGGCCTCTGCCAGGACATCCAGCGCACCGCCGTCGTCGCCGGCCGCACCGGCAGTCGAGCCAGGGATGCCGTCGCCGCGGACTGCGAGCTCGGCGAGCGCTCGCGACGCGGACGCCAGCACCGGCAGGTCGTACCCCGGTAGCGAGCGGAACGGCAGCGAGCCGATCCCCCGCGTCTCGGCCCACGCGCGGTCGTAGTCGCCCAGCGCGATCGCCACCTCGGCGGACACGCGCGCCAGCGACAGCCGGGTCTGCTGCTCCAGCTCGGCGAGTGCGCGGAGGGGTGTCCGCAACCGCCGGAGCAGCGCCTCCGCCCGCTGCGGCTCGCCGTGCCACACCCAGAGACGCGCTCGCTGCAGCTGGGCGGTCACGCCCGTGCGGTCGTCGAACCCGAGGGCGATGCGCAGCATCTCCTCCGCCCGCTCGTACTGTCCGAGCGCGATCAGCGGCTCGGCCGTGTTGGCCGCGAGCCAGACTCCGGAGGTGCGCTCGACTCCGCGCTCGCGCGCCTGCGCGACCCCGGACTCCGCCAACCGGACCGCCTCGGCGTACTGGCCGACCGAGTTCAGGGCGTCCGACGCGTTGACGGCATAGCGCAGCGTTGCCCCCGCGTCACCGACCGCGAGGCGTCCGGCGATCTCGAACTCGGCGAACCCCTCGTCGATGCGACCGCACTCGACGAGCGACGCCGCGAGGATGTTGTGGGCGACGGAACGCATCGAGGGCGCGGCCGCCTCGGCCTCCGCGATCGCGGCACGTGCCGTCTCGATCGCGATGTCGAAGAGCCCGGCGAGCATCCGCTGCGCCGCGAGCTCCGTCAGCAGATGCGGCCGCAGGGGGTCGCCCGGCGATACCGCCTCCGGCGGCACGAGGGCGAGCGCCTCCTCCAGGAGCTCGGCGCTGCCCGGGCGGTTGAGGTTCGCAAGGTACTGGCCCTTGTCGCGCAGCAGCCGTGCCCGCCGGGACGGCGCCAGGTCGTCGGCTTCGGCCAGCGCGGATTCCACCAGCGCCAGCGCCCGCTCGTTGTTGCCGGCGTTGCGGAGGGCGGATGCCGTGCGAGCGATCACCGACGCGCGGTCGCGCCCGCTCAGGGTCTCGGCGTCCGGGATGCGATCCCAGAGCTCGAGCACACGGTCGCCCATGGCCGCGGTGGTGGCGTACGCGTAGGAGCGCTTGGCCTCCTCCATCGCCTCCAGCGAGGCGAGGAAGGCGCGCCGCACATCGTGCGCCGCGAGCCAGTGCGACGAGAGCTGCACCGCGGACCGCTGCGGGCTCTGCTCGAGCGCCTCGGCGTACCGGGCGTGGAAGCGCGTGCGCTCCCCCGGTAGCAGGTCGGCGTGGATGGCCTCGCGGACCAGCGCGTGACGGAACGCGTACTCCGTGGAGTCGGCGGACAGCAGGTTGGCGACGACGGCCTCGCGGGCTCCCGCATCCAGCTCGTCGGGTGTGCCCTCGAAGACGGCCGCGAGCAGTTCGTGCGTGACGCAGACACCGCCCGCCGCCAGCACGCGCAGCAGGCGCTGCGCCGGGTCGCTCAGCCTCTCGAACCGGGCGAGCACCAGCTCGCGCAGGGTCTCGGGGAGGTCGTCGCCGGACTGCAGGCCGTCGATGCACACCAGCTCCTCGACGAAGAACGGCACGCCTTCGCTCAGCTCCGTGACCCGGGCGAGGGAGGGATCGTCGGGCACGCGCCCGAGGAGCTCCGCCACCAGCTCGGCGACCTGCTCCGGGCCCAGGCGGGAGAGCTCCCAGCGCGTCACGCGCCGGGTGCGCTCCAGCTCCGGCAGCCATGACCGCAGGACGTGGCCGCGCGGCACCTCGTCGCTGCGGTAGGTGAGGACGACCAGGAGACGCCCTCCCTCGGCCATCCGCACGATGAACCGGAGCAGCTCGAGCGTCGAGCGGTCGGCCCACTGCACGTCTTCGATCGCCAGGATGACGGGCCGATCGCCGGAGATCTTCTCCAGCAGCACCGTCACGAGCTCGTAGAGCCGCTCGGCGCCGGTGCGCGGAGGCACCGCCGACTCGTCGGCGAGTTCGGGCAGCAGAGCCGACAGCACCCCGGCCCCTGAGCCCGTCGCGTCGAGCACACGCTCCAGCCCGACCGTCTGGATGAGGCGGCGGAGCACCGCGGCGAACGGCGCGTACGGCGCGGCGTCGTCGCCCAGATCGACGCAACGGCCGAGCAGCACGGTGGCCGTCGACTCCTGGGCCGACAGGAACTCCTCCAGCAGCCGGGTCTTGCCGATGCCCGCCTCGCCGCCGATCACGACGGCCTGCGGCTCCCCCTCCTGAGCATCGCGGAGCGCGTCGCGCAGCGCCACCAGATCGGACTCCCGTCCGATCAATGTGGGGCTCGACGCCGGTGCTCGCATGACATCATCGTGCCACCGACCACCGACATCCGTGGCCACCGCGAAGGTGGGTCTGCGGACGGCAGACAGCCGCCCGGCGCCGCCCTCAGCGGGCGACGTCGGCCAGCTCCCTGCGCTCCTCGCTCAGGCCCTCCGCGGCGGGTGCCGGCACCGGCACGACCGCAGCCGAGCTGACGGCCGCCGACCGTGCACTCGTGCGCCCCCGGCGCTCCGACCGCAGCCACCGGCCCCGCTCGTCGGCGCGGCGCGCCTGCTCGCGCTGCCGCTCCTCGCGCGCCGTCTCGCCGGCCCGTACCCGGAAGTCCACGAACTCCTCGATCATCATGATCCGATCCCCTCTTCTTCGTGAGTCTCAGACTTCTCGCTAAGGCCCCCCGCAGACATCGGGAAGATGCCCTATTCCTCGCCCCGGCGACGCGAGACCGACGCATAAGGGGGCTTCACTCCGCCGACCGCGGGGAGCAGCATGGCGGACATGGCGACGATCAACGAACTCCAACCTCCGTACAAAGTCGGCTACTTCGTGGGCAGCCTGTCCACGAGCTCCGTCAACCGCACGCTCTCCCGCGCCCTGCTCCGGCTGGCTCCGTCCGACCTCGTGTTCACCGAGATCCCCATCGGCGAGCTGCCCCTCTACAACCGCGACTTCGACGGCGACTTCCCGCCGGTCGCCCGCGAGTTCAAGGCGCTCATCGCCCAGCAGGATGCGCTCCTCTTCATCACGCCGGAGTACAACCGGTCCATCCCGGGCGCGCTGAAGAACGCGATCGACTGGGCCAGCCGCCCCTACGGCGAGAACGTCATCGCGCGCAAGGCGACCGCCGTCATCGGGGCGTCGCCCGGACAGATCGGGACGGCCGTCGCACAGCAGCAGCTGCGCAGCGTCCTCAGCTTCCTCCAGGCGCCGCAGATGAACGCACCGGAGGCCTACATCTGGATGCGCCCCGGCCTCATCGAGGAGGACGGCACCGTCACCGATCCGGGGACGGAGGAGTTCCTCCGCGGCTTCATGAACGCGTTCTTCGAGTACATCGAGCGCGTGCTGACGGTGGTGCCGAGCGCATCGTGAGACTGCAGGACGAGGGCGGCGACCGCAGCGTCGAGCTACGGCCGGCCGCCTACGACTCGGCGAGCGACCGCGTGGTCGTCGACGCGGTCGTGGAGGACGGCGCCCGGCGCTGGACGCTGACCGACGCCTGCCTGACCGACGACGAGGCGAGGGACTTGGCGGCATGGCTCGCCGGCATCGCCGACGACACCACGGCCGCCGACGACGAGTGGACGTCGCTCACGTTCGCCTCCACCGTCATCTCGCTCAGCGGCCACCGCATCCCGGGCGGGACGGTCGAACTGCGGATGGCGGTGCTGCGCATGGCGGCGGCCGGCGGCGGCACCGCGGATGTCGTGGTCGGTCTGCGTGCGCCGCAGGCGGCGGTCAGCGCCGCCGCCCGCGACCTCCTCCTGGAGCTCGACGGCCTCCGCCGCTAGGGTCGGCGGACGCCGCGACCCGGGTCAGCGGCCGCCCTCGCGCTTCCGGTGACGCTGCTGGATCGCCTGCTCGCCGTACGGGTAGATGTCGGTGCGCGGCGTGCTCGCCTCGTCGAGGCGTGCCCGCTGCTCGTCGGTCAGCTCCAGGTCGGCCGCGCCGAGGTTGTCCTCCAGCTGCTCGACCGTCCGGGCGCCGAGGATGACGGATGTGACCGCCGGGCGATCGCTCAGCCAGGCCAGCGACACCTGCGAGGCGGATGCTCCGGTCTCGCTCGCGACCGCATCCACCGCGTCGATGATCTCCCACGTCCGCGGGTCGGCGTTGCGGGCCTCCCACGCCTCCATGCCGCGGGTCGGGTTCTCGCCGAGGCGCGTCGCGCCCGTCGGCGGCTCGTCACGACGGTACTTGCCGCTCAGCCAGCCGCCCGCGAGCGGCGACCACGGCAGGAGGCCGATGTTCGCATCCAGAGCAGCCGGCACCACCTCGTGCTCGATGCCCCGCACGATCAGGCTGTACTGCGGCTGCAGGGTGACCGGCGCGGCCCACCCGTTCGCGCGGGCGACCTGCGCCGCCTTCGTCAGCTGCCAGCCGAGGTAGTTCGAGAAGCCGTAGTACGAGATCTTGCCCGCGGTGACGGCGTCGTCGAGGAACCGCAGGGTCTCCTCGATCGGCGTCAGCGCATCCCACGCGTGCATCTGGTACAGGTCGATGTGGTCGACGCCGAGCCGCCGCAGGGAGGCGTCGAGCGCGGTGCGGAGGTGGGTGCGCGAGAGGCCGAGGTCGTTGGGGCCGCCGCCCATCGGGAACCGGCCCTTCGTCGCGATCACCACCCCGTCGCGGCGACCCGGGTTGCGGGCCAGCCACCGGCCGATGATCGACTCCGAGGCGCCTGTCGTGTACACGTCCGCCGTGTCGATGAAGTTGCCGCCCGCGTCGAGGTAGCGCTCCAGGATGGCGTGCGAGGTCTGCTCGTCCGCCTCCGCTCCGAAGGTCATCGTGCCGAGGGCGAACTCCGACACGATCGTTCCGCTGTTTCCGAGGTTGCGTAGATCCATAGCGCGAAACTAGCCCCGTCCCGGCGGTTTGCGTACTGTGTGCCATCGTGAGGTTTCGCGCCTCCGTGTCCTAGTGCGGCCTCACGCGGCCTCCGGGCGTCATCACCCTCCCCTCGGCGCACGTGGCGTCACGATCCGAGCGATGCGTCGTCTTCCTGGGTAACGGGGTCGCTCCCTGTACGGTCGCGAACCGCACCGCCCCTTCCGAACGTCGGGTGAGGGACACGAGGATCGCGCGTTCACAGACGAACGGAAATTGCAGATTCAGATGAACCGACTGACGAAGATGGTGACGGCAAGCGGCGTTGCGCTGGGCCTGATCCTGGGGACCGGAATCACCGCGGCTCATGCGGAGGAGGCACCCGACTCGGCTGAGGCGGTGTTCGAGGAGTTTCTCGACAGCCTCCGAGTCGACGCCAAGACCGATGCTGCGCTGACCGAGCGGTTCGATGACCTGCCGCCAGCCGAGCAGGAGCGGGTCGCGGACGCGATAGAGGAGAATCCGCTGTCTGTGATGGTATTCGACGCCGGTGCGCCGACGCTGACCTCGGGAACCGGAACCTCTGCACAACCGGCGCTGGCACGCAATTCCGCCCGCGGGCTCCACATCCTGGCGTCCGCGACCGCGCCTCGGTACACGGCAACCTACCCGGTGAACGCGAGCCTGTTCGGGATCACGACTGGCACGTTCACCATGCGCTACGTCTTCGAGGCGACGTCGACCAACGTCACCCGGAACCTGGAGTGCACGGGCTGGTTCACCGGGGCGGCCGGGGTCTGGAACATCGGGACCAGCCAAAGCAACTACGTCTCCGGCGGTCAGGGCGCATGCACGGTCAAGTACACCATGTCGCTTGCCTTCAAGGGATCCTTCTTCACCGCCAACAAGCAGCAGCAGCTCGTCTACAAGGGCACCAGGCTCACCAGCGCGAGCCTGAAGAACATCTAGCCATGACCACACCCCCTGTCACCCGAACCCACTCTCTCGTGACCGACCGGCGGCTGCTGGTCGCTTCCGTAGTGGTGGGTCTTCTGGCCCCGATCGTGTGGCCCGCTCTCGTCGTCGCAGTCGTCCTCCTGGTCTGGGCCGTGGTGCGATTGGCCCGCCAGCGGCCGCGTTCGGTGGCGATGCTCACCACCGCGATCGTCCTGCTCAGTCTGTCAATCGTCGTCGGGGTGGCACTGGGGGTGGCAACCGCGGCAACCTTCGATGACACGGGAGACGGGAAGGTGACCCTCGTCCCGGGGTGAGCGGCCCGCCACAGCCGTTCCGTGTTGCACGGATCCATAGCGCGAAACTAGCCCCGTCCCGGCGGTTTGCGTACTGTGTGCCATCGTGAAGCTGCTCCTGATCTCCGACACGCACGTCCCGAAACGCGCTCGCGCCCTGCCCGCCCAGGTGCTGGCGGCGGTGGATGTGGCCGATGTCGTCATCCATGCCGGGGACTGGGTGGATGCGGCGACGCTCGACCTGCTGGAGCAGCGCGCACGGCGGCTCGTCGGCGTCTGGGGCAACAACGACGGACCCGAGCTGCGGCGGCGACTGCCGGAGGTCGCGCACGTGGAGCTGGGCGGGCTGCGGTTCACGGTCGTGCACGAGACCGGCCCGGCGACCGGCCGCGAAATGCGGGCGGAACGCGACCACCCGGATGCGGACGTGCTGGTGTTCGGGCACTCGCACATCCCGTGGGACACGGTGTCGCCGCGCGGGCTCCGCCTCCTCAACCCCGGCTCGCCGACGGATCGGCGACGGCAGCCGGTCTGCACCTACCTGACGCTGGACGTCGCGGACGGGCGGATCGCCGACGTCACGCTGGTGCCGGTCGAACGCAGCTGACGTTCCACGGGGCGCAACTCGCCGTTATGCGCGCCCCATAACGGCGTGTTGCGACCCCGGGATGCCGCCCCGGGGAGGCGCCAGCGCGTCAGGCGCGCAGGAAGCCGTCGACGAGCATGCCCCGCACGGCGGGCAGGAGGTCAGCGAGCAGCGCGTCGTCGTCGACCTCCAGCAGCTGCGCCAGCGCCGCAACGATCGCCGCGACGGACAGCTCGCCGTCGCACGCGCCGACCAGCGCCGCGAGTCCGGTGTCGGCCGACACCGTCCGCCCGAACCCTCCACCCTGCCGGAGCAGGATCGCCGTCGGCGCGTCGGCGCCCGGCCACAGGTGCCGCTCCTCCGTCACGTCGCCGGCGACCACCGGTCGCAAGCGGCCGAGCTCATCGTCCGTCAGTGCGGCCTGCAGATCATGCGCTGCCAGCGCCTCGCCCAGGTGCACGCCGAGCCCTGCCTCGTTGGCGCCGAGCGAACCGTGCAGCCTCTCGAACCGGCGCAGCGTCGGCACGCCCGCCGACCGACGGAGCAGCAGGTACCCGAACCCGACCGAGCGCACCTCGCGGGCCTCGAAGTCGTCGAGCCACGCGCCGAGCAGCCGCTCGAACTCCGGGGTGCCCGGGCGGGTGCCGCCGTCGCGGATCCACGTCTCCGAGTAACGCACCGCGTCCTCGACGTCGCGCTCGATGACCCAGGCGTCGAGCGGGACGGGGGACGCGTCCACCCAGTCGCGCACACGCTGGAGACCGTCGCCGGGGCCGCGGTACTCCCAGTTGCCGAGCAGCTGCGCGACCCCGCCGGGCTGCAGGTGCTCGCCGCATCGGCTCACGAAGGAGGCCACCAGGCCGTCGCCGACCATGCCGCCGTCGCGGTACTCGTACGCGGGAACACCCTCCACCCGCGGCGTGATGACGAACGGCGGATTGGACACGATGTGGTCGAAACGCTCGCCGGCGACCGGCTCGAACATGCTCCCGAGCCGCAGCTCGACGCCGTCGATCTCGTTGAGCGCGAGGTTCAGGGCCGCCAGGCGGAGGGCGCGCGGCGAGATGTCGGTCGCGACGACCCGGCGGGCGTGGCGTGCGGCGTGCATCGCCTGGATGCCGCATCCCGTCCCGAGGTCGAGCGCGCTGTCGACGGGGGTCTGCAGCATCAGTCCGCTGAGGGTGAGGGATGCGCCGCCGACGCCGAGCACATGGTCCTCGGGCAGTGCGTGGCCGAGGGCGAGCTCGCCGAGGTCGGAGACGATCCACCACTCGGCAGGGCCCGCCGCATCCACGAAGCCGTACGGGCGGAGGTCGACCGCCGAAGCGACCGTATCGCCCTCGACGGTGACGAGTTCGAGGCCGAGCGCACCGTCGATCCCGAGCTCGGGGAGGGCTTCGGCGACCTCGTCGCGCGGGACCGGCCGGCCGAGCACGAACAGGCGGGCGAGCGTTGCCAGCGCCGAGGGGCCGCGGCGTCGCAGCGCCCGCTCCGCCGGGACGCGCTGCCCGCGGTGCAGGGCATCCGCCGCCTCCTCGCCCCAGAGGTCGGTCAGCGCGTCGACCGTGAGGCCGGCGCGGATGAGGTCGGACCGGAGGTCGGGGATGCGTTCGGCGGCCGGGACGGCGGGTGCGCTCATCCTTCCATTGAAGCAGGGGCAGAATGGGGCTGTGATCCGCAAGAGAGCGATCGTGTCCGGGGGCGTGCAGGGCGTCGGGTTCCGCTGGGGTGCGCGGGAGGCCGCGCAGCGCCTCGGCGTGACCGGATGGGCGCGCAACCGCCTCGACGGAACGGTCGAGGCCGAGATCGAGGGCACGCCGGAGCAGGTCGACGGGATGCTCGACTGGCTGCGCACCGGGCCGCCGGGCGCATCCGTCTCGAACGTCGCCGTCTCCGACCTCCCGCTCGCCCACGACGACGCCTTCCGCATCCACGAAACCCACTGACCCCTCCCCAACCGAACAGCTCCTGAGTTTTTCGCACGAATCACCGCGCGAAAGCGGAAAAACTCAGGAGCTCTTGGCTCGTTACGGGAGGGACGGACGCGGGGAAGGAGGCGCGGGGCAGAATGGGGGCATGACGCGCGCGACACTCCTCACCATCACCACGCCGACCGGGACCCCGGAGGCCGGCGATCCCGGGTTCGTGGTGTCCGACTTCGACGCGCCGCAGGTGCGCGTCACCGATCTGTCGGTCACCCGCGGCGACGGCGTCTTCGAGACGATCGCCGTCATCGACGGCCACCCGCAGGCGCTCGAACCGCACCTCGCGCGACTGGCGCACTCCGCCGCGCTGCTCGACCTCCCGGCCCCGGCGCTCGACGTCTGGCGGGAGGCCGTGCGCGCTGGCGTCGCCGACTACCTGACCCGCAACGGCGACCGGGATGCGGAGCTCTACGCCAAGCTCATCTACAGCCGCGGGATCGAGGGCTCTGGCGTCCCGAGCGGCTGGCTGTTCGTGGATCTGGGCGAGGACTTCTCGCGGGCCCGCCTCGGCATCCGGGTGGTCACCCTCGATCGCGGGTACCGCCACGACGTCGCCGAGACGTCGCCCTGGCTGCTCGCCGGCGCGAAGACGCTGTCGTACGCGATCAACCGCGCCGCGCAGCGCGAGGCGGTCCGCCGCGGGGCCGATGACGTGCTCTTCGTCAGCAGCGACGGCTACGCACTCGAGGGCCCCACCTCGAACGTCGTGACCCTCACCGACGGCGTCGTCCGCACGCCGAACACCGACCAGGGCATCCTCGCCGGGACCACGCAGGCGGCCGTCTTCGACTTCTTCGAGAGCCGCGGTCTGCGGACGGAGTTCGCTCCCCTGACCCTTGACGACGTGACCGCCGCCGACGCCCTCTGGCTGGTGTCGAGCGTCCGCCAGGCGGCGCCCGTCACGCACCTGGACGAGCGCGAGTACCCGGTGGATGCGGCCCTCACCGCTGAGCTGAACGCCTACCTCCTCGCTCGCACCGAGTGACATCGCGCGACACGTAGACCCTTCGTTGCACCCCGATTGGCGTGGTGTCGCCGGCACCGCCTAGGCTGTTCCCACTGCGCGGGCGATGGGGCCGGCGCGGCGGGCGAACGACCCGTCCACGACCCGGGGAAGGAGGGTGCGAGATGACCGAACCGGTGCCGCGCAGCATCGAGCTGCTCCGCCAGCAGGCGCGCGACGAGCTGTCCGCGATCATCGAGCACCGCTGCCGTGCCGGGGAAGATCCGTGGCAGTTCATCCCCGATCTGCCGAGTGTCGACGAGCAGGTCGTCATCGGCCTCCGCGCCACCGCGATCGAGGCGTTCGACCTCGCCGACGAGCAGTCCCGCGCACACCATCCCTCGGCCGGCCGCGATGTGTTCGCCCGCTTCGAGTACGGGGTGCTGCGCCGGATCGCCCTGGAGCATCCCGAACTCAGCGAAGCGGTCTGGGGGATGCTCGACAAGGTCGAGCGCGCCTGACTACTCTTCCCGCATGGGAATCGTCACCGCCGACATCGCCATCTCGCTCGACGGCTTCGCGGCCGGCCCCGACCAGTCGCTGGAGCAGCCGCTGGGCGGTGGAGCGGCCAACCGCCTGCACGCGTGGATGTTCGAGTACGCCGACGCGCACGCGGAGGAGATCGACGCCATCACCGCGGCGGGCGCCTACGTGATGGGACGCAAGATGTTCGGCCCGGTGCGGAACGAGTGGCCCACCCCGGACGAGCCGCTCGGCGACTGGATCGGGTGGTGGGGCGAGGAGCCGCCGTATCACGCGCCGGTGTTCGTGCTCACGCACTACGCCCGCGACCCGCTGGAGCTGACCGGGACCACGTTCCGGTTCGTCACCGACGGCATCCACTCGGCGGTCGAGCAGGCGCGAGAGATCGCCGGGGATGCGGACGTCGCCATCGCCGGCGGCGCCGAGACCCTCAATCAGGCGCTGTGGGCGGGGATCGTCGACGAGCTGCGGCTGCACATCGCTCCCGTCACCCTCGGCGCGGGTGAGCGTGTCTTCGACCGTGTGCCCTCGCTCGAATTGGAGTTGCTGCGCGAGCGCGTGACCCCCGAGGTCGCGCACCTCACGTATCGCGTGCGTCGCTGAGAGGGCGGTCACCGGGCGCGCATACCCGCCCGGGATGCCGCTCGCACCCCATCAGGTTTAAACGCCCGATCCGGTCATGTTCGCGCGTCCGTCTCCGTCGGTTAAGGCGAGGGATGGAGTCGACATGGACCGGAGAACACTGCTCCGCACCGGATTCGGTGCGGCGATCGGCGCGGGGCTGGGCCTCTCGCCCACGACGATGGCGCACTCGGCACCGGAGGCGGCGCCCTTCGGCGGTGACGGCCCCGATCTCGAGGAGCTCCGTCGTGCCCTCTCCCGGCCCGACTACCTGCTGATCCCCGGCCAGCCGCGGTACGAGCAGCTCGCGCCTCCGTTCAACCGCCAATTCGCCTCCGTCCGCCCGTTGGCGATCGTCACGCCGCGCAGTCCTGCCGACATCGCGGCGTGCGTCCGCTGGGCCGTGCGCAACGGCGTGCCGATCACGCCGCGCAGCGGGCTCGGCCACAACTACGCCGGGTTCTCGACCACCGGCGGTCTGCTGCTGGTGCTCTCGCTGATGACGGATGTGGTCTGGCAGGATGACGCCCACGCGTCCGCGCCGGTCGTCTGCTACTCGACGGGCACGTTGACGAAGAAAGCGGGGACCCTGCTGGTGGAGGCCGGTGTCACCAACGGCATGCTGCATCCCCTGCTGGAACGGGGCAACATCGTCCTTCCGACCGGTCGATGCAGCAGTGTCGGGGTCGCCGGGCTCGTGCTCGGCGGAGGCATCGGATTCAGCGACAAGATGGCGGGGCTCACCTGCGACCGGTTGGTGGAGACCCGGCTGATCGGGGCCGACGGCGAGTGGATCACGTGCAGCGAGAAGGAGAACGCCGACCTCTTCTGGGCGGTGCGCGGTGGAGCGGGCGACAACTTCGGCATCCACTTCGATTTCACCCTCGACTACGACAAATACCACGGGACGGTCGCCTTCTACCGCTTCAGCTGGAGCATCGACACGGCGGTGGATGCGGCCGTCGCGCTCCAGCGCGCGTGCGCCGACGCCTTCCGCGACCCACGGCTGCACATGCGCATCGGCCTGGGGACGTCCGGCACGTCAGCCCCACAGGTCCGCGCCAACGCTTCGGTGACGGCCATCGGGCAGTTCTATGGCAGCGCCCGTGAGCTGCGCGACCTGCTCGCCCCCGCGCTGCGACTCGGCACGCCGTCGGAGCAGGCGGCCAACGCGGCGAGCATCCGCGACGTCACCCTGGCCGAGGCGAGCGAACTGCTCAACGAGGATGTCGCGCCCGCTCCGTTCACGGGAGCATCGGCCGTGCTGACCGAGCCTCTTCCCGGCGAACGGATAGCCGCCGTCCGCGACCACCTGCTGACCTGGCCGGGCAGTTCCAACCCGGACGGCGTCGACATCGCCCTCTTCGCGCTGGGCGGCGCCGTGAACGACGTCGCCGCGGAAGCGACGGCATACGTCCACCGCGATGCCCTGTTCATCGCGCAGTTCAACGTCAACTGGTCGGAGGGCGATCCGGCGTCGAGCCTGCGGGTGCACCGGGAGTGGCTGGACGGCCTGACCGCCCTCGTTCCGTCGACGCGCGCCTACCAGAACTTCCCGGATCCGTATCTGCGAGATCCGCAGCAGGCCTATTACGGGCGCAACTACGCGCGGCTGCGAGCGGTCAAGTCCGCCTACGACCCGCGCGGCGTCTTCGGGTACGCCCAGGGCATCGCACCGCAATGACCCCGTCCGGTCGGAGGTTCCCGGTTGTGCGCCGGCTGCTACAACGCCGCCGCGTCCGTCACGGGCAGCCGGCAGACGAAGTCGCGGCAGAGATACGCGGTCGGTAGGCCGTCGCGAGTGACGCGCCCCTCGAACAGCTCGAACCCGTCCGCGGCCAGGTCGGCCGCATCCTGTTCGGTCACCAGAGCGATCAGCGGTGCCGGATGCCGCCGCGCGGCCTGCACGAGCCCTCCGGTATCCGCGCCCGGCTCCGCCGGCCGCACCACGACGAGCTGCTCCGGCTCCTCCCCCAGGCGGGACATCAGCGTGAGCGACGCCCCGAAGCCGCTCGGCACCTGGGGCGCCTGCGCGGCGACCATCCGCATCGCCTCCCGTGCAGCCCGCTCGTACTTCCGCTCCCCCGACAGCAGGTAGAGCGTGTGCGCCGCCGCGGCGGTCGCGCTCAGACCCGAGGGATACGCGCCCTCGCTCGGGTCGACGCGCACGGCCAACCCGGTCGCGGCCAGCACCGGGTCGCCTCCGCCCGGGGTCTCGAACGGGCACGTCCCCTCGCGTGCCGCATCCAGGCACAGGTCCACCAGGTCGCGCGCCGCCGCCGCGTAGCGCGCTCCGCCGCCGGCGAGCGCCAGCTCCAGGAGGCCGCCGGCGAGCCCACCGTAGTCCTCGAGTGTCGCCTCCGCGTCGCTGGCCCGGCCGCCGAGGGAGGCGCGGAGCAGCAGCCCGTCCGGCCGCCGGTGGCGGGTCAGCAGCATGTCGGCTGCCTCCCCCGCCGCGGCGATCCAGGCCGGTCGGTCGAGGATGCGACCGGCTCGCGCGAGGGCGCCGATCGCGAAGCCGTTCCACCCGGTCAACACCTTACCGTCAACGGCCGGCGGTTCCAGCCTGGCGCGCTCCTCCGGCGGGACCGTGTAGTAGGTGCCCTCGACCCGCGCGCCGTCGATGACGCTCTCGGAGTCCTGCGCAGAGGCGAAGCCTCCGGCCGGTCGCCGCAGCACCGCCAGCAGGAACGCGGCGACCCCGTCGGCCGTTCGCTCCGCCCAGGCGGCGCCGCCCTGCTGCCACGCGGTGGCGTACGCGTCGAGCAGCAGCGCGTTGTCGTAGAGCATCCGTTCGTAGTGCGGGTCGCTCCAGTCGCGGCGGGTGGCGTACCGGAAGAAGCCGCCGTCGACCGGGTCGCGGAGTGGCGAGGCGGCCATGCGCTCCAGGGTCCGGTGCCCCAGCTCGCGGCCGGACGGCCGGGCGAGCAGAAAGCCAAGGACCGGCGCGACGGGGAACTTCGGCGCCGTCCCGAAGCCGCCGTACTGCGGGTCCTCCGCCTGCGCGAGCCGCTCGACAGCCGCGTCGAGGACTCGGTCGTCGGGCAGGTCGGCGACCGCCGTCGCGGCTGCGGCCGCAGCGGTCATCGCCTCGCCGACCCGCGCGGCGTCCGACTCCACGGCGTCCCGGCGGTTCATCCACGCGTCGGCGACGGCGTCGAGCACCTGACGGAACGACGCGCGGCCGCCGATCGGCTCGGGCGGGAAGTAGGTCCCCGCGAAGAACGCGCGGCCTTCTGGTGTGGCGAACACCGTCAGCGGCCAGCCCAGGTTGTCCGTGAAGGCGCTCGCGGCGGAGAGGTAGGCCGCATCCACCTCGGGATGCTCCTCCCGGTCGACCTTGATCGCCACGTACCGCGCGTTCAGCTCGCCGGCGGCGATCGGATCGCTGAAGCTCTCGCGTGCCATGACGTGGCACCAGTGGCAGGTCGCGTACCCGATGGAGATCAGCACCGGCACATCCCGCCGCCGCGCCTCCGCGAACGCCTCGGCGCCCCACGGGAACCAGTCGACCGGGTTGGACGCGTGAGCGCGCAGGTAGGGGCTGACCGCGTCCGCGAGCCGATTCACCATGGGCTCACCCTACGACCCGGGCGCGGGAACGTAAGCCCTCGACGCCGCAAGGCAGCAGTCGTACGGATGCGATCAGGCCGGCCGATCCATCCCGTGCAGCCGCACGGACGAGTTGAGGTAGAACGCGGCGAGCACCGCGTAGGTCAGGCAGGAGACGGCCGGGATGAATGCCCCCTCCGGGCGGCTGGCCAGCGCGCCGACGCCGGAGATGAACGCCAGGATCACCAGCGCTGCGCCGATCCAGAACCCGGCCGCGGGACGGGCGGTCGCGCGCCACCAGGGCCGCGGATCGGTGCGGTTCTCGCCGGCGCCGCGGAAGCAGCGCACCCCGACGATGACGTACGCCACGTTCAGGGCGGCGACGATCAGCACGTCGAGGGTGGCGTTGACGAGGTTCGCGATGATGAACCCGTTCACCAGCAGGATGAACGCGAAGACGCCGACGACGTAGGCGATCTTCCCCGTGACCGACGTGATCCTCACCCGTCGAGCCTAGCCGGGAGCGGCGACACGGATGGGCCGCACGCTCCCGGCCGGTGAATCAGTTGACCTCGTCCGGGTGCGCGCTGACGCGTCCCTCGCGCTCGAGCGAGCTGATCGCGGCGACCTCGTCGGAGCTCAGCTCGAAGTCGAACACGTCGAAGTTCTCGGCCATGCGCTCGCGGCGGTTGGACTTCGGGAAGACGATGTTCCCGGTCTGCAGGTGCCAGCGGATGACGACCTGCGCCGGCGTCTTGCCGTGCGCCTCGGCGGCCTGCGACACCTCGGGCGTCTCGAACAGCGGGTACTTGCCCTGGCCGAGCGGACCCCACGCCTCGATCGCGATGCCGTGCTCGCGGGAGAACGCGGTCACCTCCGGCTGCTGGTGCGCCGGGTGCAGCTCGATCTGGTTGACGGCCGGGACCACGTCCGTGTTGGCGAGCAGCTTCTCCAGGTGCGGCACCAGGAAGTTGGATACGCCGATCGCCTTCGCGCGGCCCGACGCGTAGATCTTCTCGAGCGACTTCCATGCCTGCACGAAGGTGTCCTTCTGCGGCGTCGGCCAGTGGATGAGGTACAGGTCGACGTAGTCGAGGCCGAGCTTGCCGAGCGACTCGTCGAAGGCCGCCTCCGCGTCGGTCTGGCGGTCGTTCCACAGCTTGGTGGTGATGAAGAGCTCGTCGCGCGGGATGCCGGAGGACGCGATCGCCTGGCCGACGCCCTCCTCGTTGCCGTAGATGGCGGCGGTGTCGATGTGGCGGTAGCCGACCTCGAGAGCGTCGGTCACGATCCGGGTGGTCTCATCCGGATCGACCTTGAAGACGCCGAAGCCGAGCTGCGGGATGGTCGTCCCATTGTTCAGGGTCAGGAGCGGAGTATTTGCGTTTGCAACCATATCCGCCACGGTACCAGGATGCCGACAGCTGTCATCCCACCGGCCGCGACTCCTCCTCCGCCTCGCCGACGACGATCCCCTCCGCCTCGAACCGGGCCACCAGCTCGCGCTTCAGCACCTTGCCGCTCGGCCCGAGCGGCAGCGCCTCGAGGATCTCCACGCGCCGCGGATACTTGTACGCCGCCACCCGCTCGCGCGCGAACACGAGCAGCTCGTCGACCTCCACCTCGCCACCGGGCATCAGCGTCACCGCCGCCATGATCTCCTGCCCGTGCGTCTCGTGCGTCACCCCGAAAACGGCCACCATAGCGACAGCCGGATGCGCGGACAGCACCTCCTCGACCTCGCGCGGGTACACGTTGTAGCCGTTGCGGACGATCATGTCCTTCTTGCGATCGACGATCGTGATGTAGTCGTCGTCGCTCTTCGTGCCGAGGTCGCCGGTGCGGAACCAGCCGTCGACGACCGCCTCCGCATTCGCCTCTGGGAGGTTGAGGTAGCCCTTCATCAGGTTGTGTCCGCGCACGACGATCTCGCCGAGCTCGCCGCGCGGGAGCAGCTGGATGCGGTCATCCACCTCCGCGTCGGCGATCTCCACATCCACACCCCAGATGGGCGTTCCGACCGTGCCCACCCGGGTCGGCCGGCCGCGGTGGTTGAAGGAGGCGACCGGCGACGTCTCGGTGAGGCCGTAGCCTTCGTGCACGTCGATGCCGTACACCTCTTTCATGCGCTCGATGACGGCGACGGGGATGGCCGCACCGCCGCTCATCCCGTACCGGAGCGGCGGACGGTCGGGGTTGGTCTTCGCGGCCTCCAGCAGTGCGATGTACATCGTCGGGACGCCGGTCATGACGGTGCAGGCGTGCTGGTTCATCAGCTGCAGGGCGGTGGCGCCGTCGAACTTCGGCACGAGCACGACGGCCGCTCCGGCCCGGAATCCCATGTTCATCACGCAGGTCTGCCCGAACGTGTGGAACAGCGGCAGGCAGCCGAGGATGCGATCCTCCGGCTCCAGGTCGAGCGTGCCGGAGAGCAGGACGTTCACCTGCTCGACCAGCGAGAAGTGACATCCCTCCGCGCCCTTCGGCTTACCGGTCGTCCCGCTCGTGTAGAGGATCGTCGCGGTGTCGAACGGGTCGCGCGGCACGTATGTGTCGACGGGCTCGGCGTCGGCGGCGAGCTCCTCCAGGCGCGGGAACGGCGCCTGTTCGTACATCTCGTCCGGCACCAGCACCGACACCGTCGGGACGCCGGCGAGCGCGGCCCCACGCGCGCCCTCCGCCAGCAGCGGCGCGGCGCAGATCAGCAGCGACGCCCCGGAATCGCGCAGCACGTACGCGATCTCGTCGGCCTTGAGCAGCGCGTGCACGGGCACGACCACCGCACCGAGGGCGAGGACGGCGTAGTACGACCGCGGGAAGTCGGGCACGTTCGGCAGCATCAGCGCCACCTTGTCGCCCGGCCCGACGCCGAGCCCCTTCAGCGCTCCGGCGTAGGCGCGGGTCTGAACCCACAGCTCGCTGTAGCGGATCTCCTGCCCCGCGAAGATCAGAGCGACGTTGTCGGGCATCCGATGCGCCGTCTCCGCCAGGATGCTCGCGACAGACATGGTCGCATAGCCGTGACTCATGGGTTCTCCTCGTCTCCATTGACGCCGGACCCGTTCCGGGTGTGATGCGAACCTACGTCAGCGGCGGGCGCGGGGCAACGCCCCCGGCTGGGGACCGTCCGGGATGGCGCCCCACACGGGTAAACTGGAGGGCTCATGTCTTCGACCGCAACCCTCCCCCGCATCGTCTTCCCGCCCGAGCTGCCGGTCAGCCGGAAGCGGGAGGACATCGCGCGCGCCATCCGCGACAACCAGGTCGTCATCGTCGCCGGCGCGACCGGGTCGGGCAAGACCACGCAGCTGCCGAAGATCGCGCTGGAGCTCGGCCGCACCAGCATCGGTCACACGCAGCCCCGCCGCCTCGCCGCTCGTACCATCGCGGAGCGGATCGCGGAGGAGCTGGGCCAGTCCGTCGGCGAGCTGGTCGGCTACCAGGTCCGCTTCACCGACAAGGTGTCCAAGGCGACCAGGATCAAGCTGATGACCGACGGCATCCTGCTCAACGAGCTGCGCCGCGACCGGATGCTGCGGGCGTACGACACGATCATCATCGACGAGGCGCACGAGCGCAGCCTCAACATCGACTTCCTGCTGGGATACCTCAAGCAGCTGCTGCCGCAGCGTCCCGACCTCAAGCTCATCATCACCTCCGCGACCATCGACCCGGAGAGCTTCGCGCAGCACTTCGCCTCCGCGGACGGCACCCCGGCGCCGATCGTCGAGGTCTCCGGCCGCACCTACCCGGTCGAGATCCGCTACCGTCCGCTGGTCGCCGAAGCGCTGGACGAGGACGACGACGATCCGGACCCGGTGCCGTCGGCCGACCGCGACTACCTTCAGGGCATCAACGACGCGCTCGACGAGCTGGCCCGCGAGGCCGCAGGCGACGTGCTCGTCTTCCTCTCCGGCGAGAACGAGATCCGGGATGCGGCCGACGCGATCCGTGGCCGCAATCTGCCCGGAACCGAGGTTCTGCCGCTCTACGGCCGCCTCTCCTCCGCCGAGCAGCACCGCGTCTTCCAGCCGTCGACGCTCCCCGGCATCCGGCGCCGCGTCGTCCTCGCCACGAACGTCGCCGAGACCAGCCTCACCGTCCCCGGCATCAAGTACGTGGTGGATGCGGGCACGGCCCGGATCAGCCGGTACAGCACGCGGGCGAAGGTGCAGCGGCTCCCGATCGAGGCGATCTCGCAGGCCAGCGCCAACCAGCGGTCGGGCCGCTCCGGCCGCACCAGCGACGGCATCGCCATCCGGCTGTACTCCGAGGAGGACTTCGCCAAGCGGCCCGAGTTCACCGAGCCCGAGATCCTCCGCACCAACCTCGCCGCGGTGATCCTGCAGATGATCTCGCTCGGCCTCGGCGACATCGCGGCGTTCCCGTTCCTCACCCCGCCGGACTCGCGCGGCATTAAAGACGGTCTGGATCTGCTCACCGAGCTCGGCGCGATCGCGACGGCGAAGGAGGGCACGAAGCTCACGCCGGTGGGACGTCAGCTCGCACAGCTCCCGATCGACCCGCGGTTCGCCCGCATGGTCGTCGAGTCGAAACGTCACGGCACCTCGCGAGAGGTGATGGCCATCGTCGCCGGACTCACCATCCAGGACCCGCGCGAGCGTCCCGTCGAGCGCCGCGGCAGCGCCGACGAGAAGCACGCCCGGTTCGCCGACCCGACCAGCGACTTCCTCACCCTCCTCAACCTCTGGAACTACCTCGAAGAGCAGCAGAAGGAGCTCTCGTCCAGCGCCTTCCGGCGGCTCTGCAAGGCCGAGTTCCTCAACTTCCTGCGGGTGCGCGAGTGGCAGGACGTCTACCGCCAGCTGCGGCAGCTCGCCAAGCCGCTCGGGCTGACCATCGGCGAGCCGTCCGTCAACCCCGACGGCATCCACCGCTCGCTGCTCGCCGGGCTGCTCTCGCACATCGGGCTGAAGGATGTGCGCGAGACCGGTCCTGCGCCGAAGGGTGCGGGCAAGGCCCCGCGCAGCAGGCAGGCCGAGTATCTCGGCGCCCGCCAGACCCGGTTCGTGATCTTCCCCGGATCCACCCTGGCCAAGAAGCAGCCGAACGCGGTGATGAGCGCCGAGCTGGTGGAGACATCCCGGCTGTTCGCGCGGATGAACGCGGCCATCGACCCGGCGTGGGCCGAGCCCATCGCGGGAGACCTCTGCAAGCGCCAATACAGCGAGCCGCACTGGGAGAAGAACCAGGGGTCCGTCGTCGCCTACGAGCGCGTGACGCTGTTCGGCGTCCCGATCATCCCGCGCCGGCGCGTGCAGTATGCGCGAATCGACCGGGAGCTGTCACGCGAGCTCTTCATCCGGCACGCCCTCGTCGACGGCGAATGGGACTCGCACCAGGCGTTCGACCGCGCCAACCGGAAGCTCCGGGCCGAGCTGCGCGAGCTGGAGGAGCGCACCCGCCGCCGCGACATCCTCAACGACGACGAGGCGGTCTTCGAGTTCTACGACAAGCGCATCCCCGCCGACGTGGTGTCCACCCGCTCGTTCGAGGGCTGGTGGAAGAAGGCAAGGCAGGAGACGCCCGACCTCCTCACGATGACGCCGGAGGCGCTGCTCGACGAGGAGGCGGCCGAGGTCGACGAGGACGCCTTCCCGCCCGTCTGGCGGCAGGGCGACCAGCAGCTGACCCTGCGGTACCGGTTCGAGCCGGGTGCGGAGGACGACGGGGTGACCGTGCAGGTGCCGCTTCCGCTGCTCGCCGGGCTGCTCCCCGACGGCTTCGACTGGCAGGTGCCCGGGCTGCGCCACGAGCTCGTGACCGCGCTCATCAAGTCGCTGCCGAAGGCGATCCGGCGACAGGTGGTCCCGGCCGCCGACTGGGCGCAGCGGCTGCTCGGCGAGCTGTCCGGAACAGCCGGGATGCGCGCCCACGAGGGTGAGCGGCCCGCGGCCTCCCTCGCCGACACGCTCGCGGCGACGATCTCGCGGCTGACCGGATCCCGCGTCAGCGGCTCGGACTTCGACCTCGACCGCCTCCCCGCGCACCTCCGGCCGACCTTCCAGGTCGTCGGAGAGCGCGGACGCACGCTCGCCAGCGGGAAGGACCTCGGCGCGCTGCAGGAGCGGCTGCGATCGCGGGCCCGCGACTCGGTCGCCGCCGTCGCGGAGGCGCGAACGCCCAACGCGATCGAACGGACCGGGCTGACGACCTGGGATCTCGACGAGCTCCCCCGCTTCGTCGACTCCACGCACACCGGACCGGGCGGCACGAAGAACGTGATCCGCGCCTACCCGGCGCTCGTCGACGACGGCGACTCCGTCAGCATCCGCCTGATGGGAACGCCCGCCGAGCAGGCCCGGGCCATGCCGGGCGGTGTGCGGCGGCTGCTGCTCGCCAGCATCCCCTCGCCCGTCGCCTACGTGCAGCAGCACCTGACGGCCAACGAGAAGCTCACGCTCGCGGCGAGCCCCTACCCCAACACCAAGGCGCTGTTCGACGACTGCCTGCTGGCCGTGATCGACTCGGTGCTGTACCGGATGAAGCCCGACGGCCAGGTGTTCATGCGCGCCGAATTCGAGGCGGTGCGGGATCGGGTGTCCGGCATCGTGATGGACTCGATGTTCGAGACGGTCGCGCTCGTCACCCGCATCCTCACCGCCGCCCGCACAGCCGAGAAGGCGATCGCGGGCGTGACGGCGCTGACCTACCTGGCGGCGCTGAACGACGCGAAGGGGCAGCTCTCCGGACTGGTGTGGGCCGGGAAGGGCGTCGGATTCGTGTCGGCGACAGGGCTCGAGCAGTTGCGGCACCTGCCGCGGTACCTCGCCGGGATCACGCAGCGCATGCAGGCGCTGCCCACGAACCCCGGCCGCGACCGGGCCTGGCAGACGCAGGTGGAGACGGCGGTCGCCCTGTACACGGACGCGGGCGGCCGCATCCCGCTCGCGCCCGGTTCGCCGCCGTCGCTGGTGCACGCGCGGTGGATGCTAGAGGAGTTCCGCGTCTCGCTCTTCGCGCAGTCGCTGGGCACCGCCGAGACCGTCTCCCTGCAGCGCATCCGCAAAGTCCTCGCCTCCTGACCCTCGCGCCTCCGCCCCACTCCGTCCCACCGTCGAGTCCGCAAACTTTGCACACTCCAACCGTGTGTGGCGTGCAAAGTTTGCGGACTCGACGGCGGGCGGCTGACGAGGGATACGGGGTCAGACGCCGAGGTGGAAGCCGCCGTTGGAGTGGAGGAGCTGGCCGGTGATCCAGCCGCCGCTCTCGGACAGGAGGAACGCGACGAGGCCGGCGGTGTCGTGCGGGCGTCCCAGGCGGCCCAGCGCGGTCTCCGCTGTCAACTGCTCGACCAGTTCGGGCGTCATCCACCCGGTGTCGATCGGTCCGGGATTGATGAGGTTGGCCGTAATCCCGAGGTGCGCAAGCTCGACGGCGGCAGCCTTCACGATCCGGTCGAGGGCACCCTTGCTCGCGCCGTACGGCAGGTTGTGCGCGGTGTGGTCGCTGGTCAGCGCGACGATCCGCCCGAGACCGGATGCGCCGGACGGGAACTGCTCGGCGAACGCCCTGATGAGCAGCCACGAGCCGCGCGTGTTCACGGCGAAATGCCGGTCGAACGCCTCAACCGAGGTGTCGAGGATGCCGCTGTCGACCGAGTGCGCGTGGCTCATCACGAGCGCCTGCACCGGTCCCAGCTCGTCGCGCACCCGCGCCATCGCGGCGGCCGGAGCCTCCGTGTCCGCCAGGTCGACCGGCACGGGCAACGCGCGAGCGCCCATCCCGCGCAGCTCCTCCGCGAGCGCCTCGTGCTCGGTCGGATGCGCACCCCACGGCATCTCCGAGTCGTACCCGTCCCAGTACCCGAACGCGACATCGAACCCGATGGACGCGAGGTTCCGGGCGATCGCATCGCCGATCGACCCCCGTCGGCTCGCACCGGTCACGAACACCACAGCCCGCTTCGCATCCACCCCGTGATGCTATCGGCTCCGGAGTTTTTCGCCCCGACACGCCGTGTCGAGGCCGAAAAACTCCGGAGCCGATGAGGGGAGGCTAGAGCACCTTCGAGAGGAACGCCTGCGTCCGCTGGTGCTGCGGGTTGCTGAGCACTTCGCGCGGGTCGCCGGACTCGACGACGACGCCGCCGTCCATGAACACCAGCTCGTCCGCGACCTCGCGGGCGAAGCCCATCTCGTGCGTCACGACCACCATGGTCATGCCGCTCGCGGCGAGGCCCTTCATCACATCCAGCACTTCGCCGACGAGCTCCGGGTCGAGCGCCGAGGTGGGCTCGTCGAACAGCATCAGCTTGGGGTCCATCGCGAGCGCACGCGCGATCGCTACGCGCTGCTGCTGACCGCCGGACAGCTGCGACGGGTAGTGGTCGCCCTTGTCGCTGAGTCCCACGCGGGCGAGCAGCTCGGTCGCGCGCTCCACCGCCTTCGCCTTCGAGAGGCCCTTCACACGGATGGGCGCCTCGATGATGTTCTCCAGCGCGGTCATGTGCGGGAAGAGGTTGAACCGCTGGAACACCATCCCGATCTCGCGACGCTGCCGGGCGGCCTCCTTCGGCTTCAGCTCGTACAGCTTGTCGCCGTGCTGGCGGTAGCCGACCACTTCGCCGTCGACCGAGAGACGGCCGGCGTCGACGCGCTCCAGATGGTTGATGCAGCGGAGGAACGTCGACTTGCCGGAGCCCGACGGGCCGATGATGCACAGCACCTCGCCCGGGTTCACCTTGAGGTCGATGCTCTTGAGCACCTCGTTCGAGCCGAAGCTCTTCGAGACGCCCTCGGCCAGCACCATGGGGGTCTTCGTGTCGGTCATCCCTTGCCTCCGAGGTCGTTGCCGTCCGGTGCGCCGGCCGCGGGGAGCGCGCCGGTCGCGAGGGCCGGGTCGTTGCGGTCCGGGCGGCGCGCGTTGACGCCGCGGGAGAACCGCTTCTCCAAGAAGTACTGCCCGACCATCAGCAAGGAGGTGAAGAGCAGGTACCAGAGCGACGCCACGATGAGCAGCGGGATGGGCGTGTAGGTGACCGCCGAGATGTCGCGCGCGACGCCGTACAGGTCGGTCGTCAGCGGGATCGCCGCCACCAGCGAGGTGGTCTTCAGCATCGAGATCACCTCGTTGCCGGTCGGCGGGATGATGACGCGCATGGCCTGCGGGATGACGATCCGGGTCATCGTCTGCCACCACGACATGCCGAGCGCGGTCGCCGCCTCCTCCTGGCCCTCGTCGACCGAGAGCAGGCCGGCGCGGACGATCTCCGCCATGTACGCGGCCTCGTTCAGCGCGAGACCGATGACGGCGATCACGAAGGCGTTCTGCATGAAGCCGAGGTTCAGATCCACGCCGATGTTCGTCCACGGCACGCCGAGGAAGATCTGCGGGTAGATCAGCGAGAACAGGCCCCAGAAGACCAGCTGCACGTAGACCGGGGTGCCACGGAAGATCCACAGGTACAGCCAGGCGACCGACTTCACGACCGGGTTCGGCGAGAGGCGCATCACCGCGAGGATGAGGCCGAGCACGACGCCGATGATCATCGAGTAGATCGTCAACTGGAGGGTGACGAGCGCAGCAGCACTGATGCGCTTGTCGAAGACGTACTTGCCGACGTACTGCCAGCCGTAGGCCTCGCGCTGGGAAGCGTCCACGATGAACCAGACCAGCAGGAGGATGAGGATCGCCGCGATGACGATGCGCCAGGGGTGCCGGAGCTTGATCGCCTTGATCGGCTCGGGACGGGTCCCGCCCGGCGACGGGACGGATCCCGTCGCCGGGTGGGCGGTGTTGCTCTGTGACATGAAGGTCAGCCCTTCGAGGCCGCGTTGACCTCGGCCGTCTCGACGGCGCCGTCGGCGACGCCCCACTTGTCGAGGATCTTCTTGTAGGTGCCGTCGTCGATGAGGGCCTGGACGGCCTTCTGCAGCACGGGGGTGAGCTCCGAGTCCTTCTTGACGGGGAGGCCGTAGGGCGCCTCGTCGAAGGTCTTGCCGGCCTCCTGGAGCTTGCCGTTCGACTTCGAGATCGCGTACAGCGTGACGGGCGAGTCGGCGCTGAGGGCGTCCGCCTTGCCGAGGATGACCGCGTTCGTCGCGTCGTCCTGGGTGTCGTAGCGGAGCGCCTGGATGGCGGGCTTGCCCTCATCCGTGCACTTCTTCGACTTGGCGGGGACCTCGTCGGTGTCCTCGTAGGTCGTCGACTGGACGGCGACCTTCAGGCCGCAGGCGTTGTCCGGGTCGATGTCCTTGCCCTTCTGGGAGGCCCAGAGGATGCCTGCCGAGTAGTAGTTGACGAAGTCGACCTGCTGCTCGCGCTCGGTGGTGTCGGTGAACGACGACATTCCGTAGTCGTCCTTGCCGCCGGCGACGCTCGGGATGATGTTGTCGAACTTCGCGATCGCGAACTCCGTCTTCACCCCCAGCTTGTCGCCGATGGCCTTGGCGAGGTCGACCTCCCAGCCGACCGGCTGGGCGTTGTCGTCCTTGAACTCGTTCGGCGGGTACGTGTTGTCCATGCCGACCACCAGCTTGCCGGCATCCTTCACCTTCTGGGGCAGCTGTCCGGCGAGGGTGTCGTCCTTCTTCACGTCCGAGACCGAGCTCGTCGTTGAGCTGCCGGACGGGGTGCTGTTGTCGACGCAACCGCTGAGCGCGAGCGCTGCAACGGCGGCGACTGCGGCGATGGGAGCCACGGTACGAATGCGCATGATTGTCGTTGTCCTTCTTCCTGTACAGGAATGTGCCTGATGCGTATTGCAAGGGTAAGGGGAGGATACCCCAGCGGCGTCGCCGCGCTTCAACACTAATTCGCGCAGGGAACGGCGTTTTTCACGGATGTTTCCGGAAGGTTTCGTCGATTACGGCAGCGAAATCCGTGGAATTGTGCGTGGACGCACGGCGAAACCCGCGCGGGATGCGCCCGGACGCCGCGGTGGCGCCCGGAGGTCACGCTCCCGTAACGACCGGCCGTTCCGGGTCGTTCGACCACGCCGAGTACGAACCCGCGTACAGAGCGGGCAGCGGAAGACCGGCGACGACCATGGCGAGGGCTTCGTGGGCGGCCGTGACGCCCGATCCGCAGTACACGCCGACGGGCGTGTCGGCGTCGATGCCGAGGCCGCGGAACCGTTCCGCCAGCGCGTCGGCGGGAAGCATCCGTCCGTCGGCGTCGACATTGTCCGTGGTGGGTGCGCTGACGGCACCCGGGATGTGGCCGGGTCGCGGATCGACCGGCTCCACTTCGCCGCGGAAGCGTTCGGCCGCGCGCGCGTCCAGCAACACGGCGTCCGCCGCGGCGGCGAGGGCGGCAGCCGCGTCGCCGTCGAGGGTCGGAAGCGCGCCGAACTGCACGTGGATGCTGCCGGGGATCGGCGTAGCGTCAGGCCCCTTCTCGAGCGGCATCCCGGCGTCGCGCCAGGCGGCGATCCCGCCGTCGAGGACGCGGACGTCGCGCACGCCCGCGTGGCGCAGCAGCCACCACGCCCGGGCGGCGGACGTTCCGGAGGCGTCGTCGTACACGACGACGGAGTCGCCGTCGCCGAGGCCCCAGCGTCGCGCCGCCTCCTGGAAGGCGTCCGGCGACGGAAGCGGGTGGCGACCATCCGTGGGCTCGCCATGCCCGGCCAGCTCGGTGTCCAGGTCGACGTACACCGCGCCGGGGATGTGCCCGCGCTCGAACTCCTCGCGGCCGGGCGGTCCGCCCAGCTTCCAGCGGACGTCGAGCACGCGCCACGCCGAACGCCGCCGGCCGGCGCCGCTCCACAGGGATTCAGCCCCGAGAGCGACGTCCAGCGCGGCGGCGGTGATCAGCGGAGAAGTCTCCGTTGCCATATCAGCGACCGGTGGAGGCCTTGGCGTTCGACTCGTAGGAGGTGTTGGTGGACTCGAAGAAGTTCACCAGCTCCAGCGTGTCGTTGGCGGTCGCCATCCACTTGGCCGGGTTGGAGACCTTGTACTCGGCCTCGAAGCCCAGCTCCTCCAGACGGCGGTCGGCCAGGTACTTCACGTACTGGTTGATGTAGTTCGCGTTCAGGCCCAGGATGCCGCCCGGGAGGAGGTCGCGGTTGTACTGCTCCTCCATCTCCACGGCGTCCAGGATCATCTGGCGGATCTCGTTGGCGAACTCCGGCGTCTGCAGGTCCGGGTTCTCCTCCAGCACCGTCAGGATGAGGTTGATGCCGAACTTGAGGTGCAGCGACTCGTCGCGCACCACCCAGTCGATGAGCGAACCGAAGTTGCGCAGCAGGTTCCGCTGGCGGAACGAGAGCGCCACCATGAAGCCCGAGTAGAACCAGATCCCCTCGAGGATGACGTTGTACGCCACCAGGTTGCGGATGAAGTCCTGCTTGCCCTCGGTCGTCGTGATGTCGAGCGCCTGCTCGGTCATCCGCTTGATGAAGCGGACCTCGAACTCCTCCTTCTTCGCCATAGACGGCACGTCGACGTGGGAGTTGTAGGCCTGTTCGCGATCGATCGGGAACGTCTCGAGGACGTACTCGAACGACATGCAGTGGTTCGCCTCCTCCCACATCTGCTTGGCGAGGTAGAGGTGCGCCTCAGCCGCGTTGATGTAGGGGTAGACACCGAAGGCCAGGGCCTTGTTGACGAGCAGCTCGTTCGGGTTGAAGTAGCTCATCAGGAAGGTGACCGCGTGGCGCTCCTCGTCGGTCATCCGCTTGAAGTCGGCGATGTCCTCACCGAGCTGGATCTCGTTCGGGAACCAGGTGTTCGCGACGGCCTGGTCGTAGAGGTCCATCGCCCACTGGTACGTGACCGGCTTGAGCAGCAGGCCCTCTTCGATTCCCGTTCCCAGAATCCCCATGGTGTTCCGTCTCTTTCGTTATTCGGTGGGTCGGCGGGTTACTGGCAGGACTCGCACTGCAGGTCGTCCATCGGGTCGACCGGCACGTAGTACTCCTCGATCTTGGTGCTGTTCACTTGTTCTCACCGCCCGCCGGGGTGGAGGAACCGAGACCGCCGAAGCCGAAGCCACGGCGAGCGGGGGCGGAGGCCGGCGCGGTCTCCGTGACGGCGGGAGCCGCAGCCGGAGCCGGAGCGCCGGCGCCGACCGAGGCGAAGCCCTTGCGGCCTCCGCTGATCTCCTCGGCCTTGTTGACCTTGACGGTCGACTGCTCGGCCTGGTGACGCGGCTTCATGTGGAGGTAGTACGTCGTCTTGACGCCCTTCTCCCAGGCCGCGTAGTAGATGTCCATCATGTCGCCGAGGTCGCGCGTCTCGAGGTACATGTTGCGGCTGATCGCCTGGTCGATCCACTTCTGGGCGCGGGCCGCGACCTCGATGAAGGCGTACGGCGAGAGCTGGAAGCTCGTCTTGAACGTGGCCTTAACCTCGTCCGGGATCTCCGCGATGTTCTGGATGTCGCCCTGCGACCGCAAGATCGCCTCGCGGACGTCCTGCCAGATGCCGCGCTCCTGCAGCGTCTCGACCAGGTTGCGGTTGACCTCGAGGAACTTGCCCGAGGAGGTCGACCGGCTGAAGATCTGCGAGAACTGCGGGTCGAAGCCGGGCGTGGTGCCCGCGACGAGACCGATCGACGCGGTCGGCGCGATGGCCATGAGGGTGGCGTTGCGCATGCCGCCCTTGACCTTCTCGCGGAGACGGTCCCAGTCGAGGCGGATGGTGCGGTCAACGGTGATCGGGACGCCGCGGTCGGCCTCGGTGAGGGCGATCGAGTCATAAGGCACCAGACCCTGCGACCAGCGGGAGCCCTCGAAGTTCGGGTACGCGCCGCGCTCCTGCGCCAGGTCGGCGCTCTCGTCGATGGCGGCGTACGAGACGTGCTCCATGATCTCGTCGATCAGGGCGTAGGCCTCTTCGCTCTCGTAGCTGAGGCCCAGCTTCTCGACGACGTCGGTGAAGCCCATGACGCCGAGGCCGATCGCGCGGTTCTGCTGGTTCGAGAAGTCGGCCTCGGGAACGCTCGACACGGTGATGTCGATGAGGTTGTCGAGCTGGCGGACCGCCTGGCGGGCGCTGGCCTCGATGCGCTCCCAGTCCATCTTCCCGTCGACCAGGTGACGCGACAGGTTGATCGACGCGAGGTTGCAGACCGAGACGTTGTCGCGGTCCTGCGGCAGCGTGATCTCGGTGCACAGGTTGGAGAGGTGGATGGTGCCCGTGTTGTTGTTGAGGGCACGGTTGTTGATGGTGTCCTTCCAGGTCAGCCACGGGTGGCTGGTGGTCTGGAGGCTCATCAGGATGTCCTTGAACTGCGCGCGGGCGCTGATCTTCTTGAACATCTTGAGGTTGCCGGCCTCGGCCTCGGCGACGTAGTGCGCGTAGCGCTCCGAGAAGGCCTTGCCGTACAGCTCGTTGAGGTCGGCGACCTCCAGCGGGTCGAAGAGGTACCAGTCCTCGTCGTTCTGGACGCGCTTCATGAACTCGTCGCTGATCCACACCGCGGTGTTGGCCGTGCGGGTGCGGCGGTACGGGTCGCCGGAGTTCTGACGGAGGTCGAGGAACTCCGGGAAGTCCATGTGCCAGTTCTCCATGTAGAAGCACAGGGCGCCGAACTTCTTGCCGCCGCGGCTGACCGCGCGCAGTACCGAGTCGATCGTGTGCATGAACGGGATCGGACCGGTGGAGGTGGTGTTGTTGGAGCGGATGGGCGAGCCCTGCGCACGCAGCTTGGTGACCGAGAGGCCGATGCCGCCGGTGCCCTTGGTGAGCCACATGACGTCGCGGACGCTCTTCGCGATGTGCTCGATGTCGTCCTGCATCTCCATGACGAAGCAGTTGGAGAGCTGCGGGTAGGCGGTTCCGGCGTTGACCAGGGTCGATCCGGCGGCCAGGTACTCGAGCTTCGACATCTTGTCGTAGAACGCGATGGCGTGGCTGGTGGGGTCGGCCTCGTTGAGGGAGAGGCCCATCGCGATGCGCATCCAGAAGAACTGGGGCACCTCGAGGGAGTCGCCGTTGCGCGCCTTGATGCCGTAGCGGTTGTTGAGGGTGACGACGCCGATGTACTTCAGCAGTTCGTCGCGGGAGGGGTCGAGGTAGCCGGCCAGGCGGTCGAGGTCGAACGCGGTCGTGAAACGGCCGTCGAGCAGCGTCTCGGCGACGCCCCGCTCGATGTAGCCGCGGAAGCGGGAGGTGTGGAGCTCGACGAGCTCGTCGTGGCTCTCGTAGTCGCCGAGCACGCGCTTGTAGATCGTCTTGAGGAGGAGGCGCGCGGCGACGGTATCGAACGCCGGGTCGTCCTTGACGTTCTGGAGGGCGACCTGGATGACCGCCTCGTCGAGCTGCTGCGTCGTGATGCCGTCGAAGAGCGTGAGCTCGAGCTCGCTCGCGATCTGCGTCACCCACGTGATGTTCTCGTCAAGACCCTGGGCCGCATTCTCGATGGCCAGGTTGATCTTGTTGGCGTCGTACGGCTCGCGCTCGCCGTTGCGCTTCACGACTGTGATAGCCACTGTCTCTCCCTCATTCGCTAAGCCGCGTGAGCGGCGGAAATCCCCGCGGAACCGTGCCTTCCCGCATCGGGGGGAGGCTGACCGGCTCTGTGTGCTCGACCACTATATAGCGGGGGTCCGACATTTCCACTCCCCCACATCTAGTGGGCGTGTCGTCCACAGATGGGGAGAAGTTATGCACAGTTTCCACACCCCACGAAGGGGGGATGGACAGTGTGGATACTCCCGCGGAACCGCCTCCGCGACCGATAGTGTGGATGGCTGTGAGCACCTACACGAGCCTCCTGAAGACGCCGGGCGTCGCCCGCATCATCGCGGCTCAGCTCACCGCACGCTTCCCGTTCGGCATGCTGTCGCTCGCCTTCCTGCTGCACATCGAGCGCGTCCACGACTCGTACGGCGCCGCGGGTCTGGTGCTCGGCGCGATGAGCATCGGACAGGCCATCGCCGGGCCGATGACCAGCCGGCTGATGGGCGTCCTGGGCATGCGGGTCGTGCTCTGGACGACGCTCGCGCTTTGCTCGGTGGCGGTCGCCGCGATCGGCCTCTTCGTCATGCCCATCCCCCTGACCATGGGCGTTGCGTTCTTCGCCGGCCTCAGCATGCCGCCCATCCAGCCGGCCGTCCGCACGATCTATCCGAAGATGGTCAACTCGCGGCAGCTGACCCCGCTGTTCTCGCTCGACGCCTCGGCGCAGGAGATCATCTGGATCGCCGGCCCGGTCGCCATCACCTTCGTCTCGACCCAGATCGGAACCGTCGAGGGAATCCTGATGTCGGTCGCGATCATGCTCGCCGGCGGATGCTGGTTCATCTCGTCGCCCGAGGTCGGCCGGGTGCGCATCCCGCGCAGCAAGCGGCGGTTCGGGACGGTGCTGGCGCGGCCGCCCGTGCTCCTCGCGACGGTCGTCGGCTTCCTGCTCATCGGCTCCTGCTCGGCGGTCGAGGCCGGTGTGGTCGCGACGTTCGGAGAGGGGTCTCCGCTCGCGGGCATCGTGCTCGCCATCTGGTCGCTCGGCTCGCTGGTCGGCGGCCTTGCGTTCGGTCACGTGCCGATCGGGCCATGGGCGACCGCGCGGCGCATGCTCATCGTCTTCGTCGGCGTCGTGCTGTCGACGTTCATGCTGTGGTCGTGGTGGGGGCTGTCGCTCACCCTCCTGATCGCCGGCCTCGGCATCGCCCCCGCCCTCGCCGTGCTGTTCGCGATCGTGTCGGCGAGTGTGAAGTTCTCGGACACCGCGGAGGCCTACGGCTGGGTCGGAACCGGCCAGCTCATCGGAGCCGCCCTCGGTTCCGCGGTCGCGGGCTTCCTCATCGACGGCGTCGGTGCGGTCGGCGCCTTCTGGGTGGCCGGGGCCTTCGCCCTGGTCGGCTTCGTCGTGCCCGCCCTGGCGCACCGCATCCACCCCGACCTGCGCGGTCGCGACGCCTCCCCCATCCCCGACACGGAGCCCGTCCCCGTCCAACCCTCCTGACCCCCTACCCCTACTCCCCTTTCGCCGAAGTGCACGTAGTGGCGGCTATTCCGCCGTTTTAGCGGCCACAACGTGCACCTCGACAAAGCCGGGGCTGTGGATAACCGGATGTACGGGGCGGCAGCCGAGACGATGTGCAGATGGGACGACATCTCGCCGAACTGGACGACGCGCTCACCGACGGCCCCTTCACCACGCGAGCGGGTGCTGAGACGGGGGTGACCCGCTCCCGGATGCGCGCCGGCGACCTCATCACGCCGATTCGCGGGGTCCGCATCCCCCTCTGTGCGGACGGTCTCGAAGCCCGCCTACGCGCATACGCTCTGCACCGCGAGCGGGATTTCGCGTTCAGCCACACGACGGCGGCCCGGCTGTACGACATCCCCGTACCGGCAGAACTCCCGCCAGGCATCCATGTCAGTGTGCCCGACCCCGGACGACCGCCGTCGATTCACGGGTTCATCGGACACAAGCTGCGCCGCTGGGATGTGCGCGTGGTCGGAGGCTTGCCCGTCACGACACCGGAGCAGACCTGGATCGACCTCGCTTCCCTTCTGTCGGTGTCCGCCCTCGTCGTCGCCGGCGACTTCTTGATCGGCGGACGTCATCCACTGACCGACAAGAACGCCCTGCGCGCAGCGATCACTGCCGCGTCGGGTCGGCGAGGCATCGCCCGCGCGCGATCGGCCTTCGAGAAGATTCGCGTCGGCTCCGAGTCGCCGGGCGAGACGCGTTTGCGCCTCGCGTTGCACGAGGCCGGCTTGCCCGAGCCACTCCTCAACGTCGATATCTGCGACGACGACGGCCGCTTCGTCGCTCGTACAGATCTGGCCTATCCGGCATCCCGAATCGCGCTCGAGTACGAGGGCGATGTCCACCGCGTGGATCGGGCGACCTGGATGAAGGACATCGGCCGCCGGGAACGCGTAGAAGACCTGGGTTGGCGCATGGTGCGGGTGACCGCGGCGGACCTCCGCGAGCCGCACACCCTCGCTTCGCGGGTTCGTCACCTGCTCCGCACCCGGTGAAGGATCGTCGAGGTGCACGTAGTGGTCGGTATTCCGCCGGAATAGCCGCCACAACGTGCACCTCGGCGAGGGAGGCGGAGCGGGGAGCCGGGGAGGCGGGGCTACCAGCGGGGGTGGACGGAGGCGCGGAAGTGGGTGTCGTAGATGCGGTGCACGGCCTCGTCGAAGTCGGAGGGGAGGCGCACACCGGCGGCGGCCGCGTTCGCGCGCGCCTGCTCGGGCGAACGGGCGCCGGGGATGACGGTGGTGACGCCGTCCTGCGCGATGATCCACGCGATGGCCGCCTGCGCTGGCGTCGCGCCCTCCGGCACCAGCTCCGCGAACTCGCGCGCGGCCTTCACACCCTCCTCGAAGTCCACGCCCGAGAAGGTCTCGCCCACGTCGAACGCCTCGCCGTGGCGGTTGTAGGTGCGGTGGTCGTCCGCCGCGAACGTCGTCTGCTCGGTGTACCGGCCGCTGAGCAGCCCGGAGGCGAGCGGCACCCGCGCGATGACACCGACGCCGGCCTCGCGCGCCGCCGGGAGCACCCGGTCGAGCGGCTTGAGGCGGAAGGCGTTCAGGATGATCTGCACCGTCGCCGTGCCGGGCCGCGCGATCGCCGCCAGCGCCTCGTCCACGGTCTCCACGCTGACGCCGTAGTTCTCGATGGCGCCCTCCTCGACCAGTGTGTCGAGCGCGTCGTACACGGCGTCGGTCGAGAAGACGGGAGTGGGAGGGCAGTGCAGCTGGACCAGATCCAGCCTGTCGACCCCGAGGTTCCGGCGCGAGCGGTCCGTCCACTCGCGGAACTTCGGCAGGGTGAAGTTGGCCGGATCCTGCGCTTCGCGCCGCCCCATCTTGGTGGCGACGGTGAGCGGCAGTTCGGGGTGCTCGGTCACGAACCGCCCGATGATCTGCTCGCTGCGGCCGTCGCCGTAGACGTCGGCGGTGTCGAAGAAGGTGACGCCGGACTCCGCCGCCGCTTCGAGCACACCGAGGGCGTCGTCTTCCGACACGTCTCCCCAGTCCGCTCCGAGCTGCCAGGTGCCGAGTCCGACGACCGACACCTCCCGTCCTGTTCCACCGAGGATGCGCTGTTCCATGCCCTCAGCCTATGCCGGGCGGGATGCGGTGTCCGGGGGTTGCGATCCGCCGCTTCCCGGCCACCACGCGGGCGTGAGCCGCCCGACGAGAGCGAGGAACGCATCCACGTCGCGCGGCCGCGGGCGGGTGAGCCAGACGTCGATCGCGCCGATGGTGCCGTCGGCGAGGTAGCGCGCGATCGCTCGGCGCTCCACGTCGTCGTCCGCCGGGACGACGAGGCTGTGCTGGTCGAGGAGCAGGTCGATCGACGCCTGGAAGTGCTCGCTGAGCATGGCGTGCAGACTTGCCGCTCCGCTCTCGGTCCCCAGCCCGCGCCGGTAGATGATGTCGTGGTCGTCAACGTGCCGCAGCACCGCGCGGGTGACGCCGACGACGGCGGCTCCGGCATCCGACGGTTCGACGTCGACGAGGTACTCGGTGCGCAGCGCATCCAGCTCCGACCGCAGCACGCTCTCCAGCAGGGCGGCGGGTGACGGCGCGTACTCGTACACCGTCGAGCGGTGGACGCCGGCCGCCGCGGCGAGCGCCGACACCGTGACCTCGCTCACCGGCCCACGGCTGGCGAGGTCGAGGATGGTGGCGCTGAGCCGGGCGAGCGTCTTCTGCTGGCGTGCATCCACCGGACGATCGTACAATGGAGTTATCCGACAGTTGTCGGATAACGAAAGGAGATTTTCATGGCTCAGTACGACGTCGCCGACCGGTCCGCGATCGTGACCGGAGGCGGCTCGGGCATCGGCCGCGCCATCGCGCTCACCCTCGCGGCGAGTGGCGCTTCGGTCCTCGTGACCGACCTGAACGAGGAGCACGCGAAGGCCGTCGTCGACGAGATCACCGCGGCCGGAGGCACCGCTCGCGCGCTCGCCGGGGATGTGACCGACCCGGAGTTCGCGACCGCCAGCGTCGCAGCGGCGAACGAGCTCGCTCCGCTCCGCATCGCCGTCAACAACGCCGGAATCGGCGGAGCGTCCGCGCCCGTCGGCGAGTACCCGGTCGACTCGTGGAGGAAGGTCATCGAGGTCAACCTCAACGCCGTCTTCTACGGGATGCAGCCCCAGCTCGACGCCATCGCCGCCAACGGCGGCGGCGCTATCGTGAACATGGCGTCCATCCTGGGCAGCGTCGGATTCGCGAACTCCTCCGCGTACGTCACCGCGAAGCACGCCCTGTTGGGCCTCACGCAGAACGCCGCGATCGAGTACGCCGGGCAGAACGTGCGCGTCGTCGCGGTCGGCCCCGGCTTCATCCGCACCCCGCTCGTCGCATCGAATCTGGATGCGGACGCCCTGAAGTTCCTCGAGGGCAAGCACGCGCTCGGCCGTCTGGGCGAGCCGGAGGAGGTCGCCGCGCTCGTCGTATTCCTCGCCTCGGATGCCGCGAGCTTCATCACCGGCAGCTACCACCTGGTCGACGGCGGCTACACCGCCCAGTAATCCTCCACAGCCTCCGGCTTTCCACAGAAGAGCCGGAGGCCTGCCGTGCTCGGTCGCGCTCGCCTAGGGTGAGGAACGTGACCGAGCACGACACCTCCCCCGACACCACCCTGCTGTCCGACGACCTCCTCTCCCGCATCCGGGAGCGAGCCGCCGGCTACGACCGCGACAACCGGTTCTTCACAGAAGACTTCGCCGAACTGGCCGACGAAGGTTACCTCCGCGCCCTCGTGCCGACCGAGTTCGGCGGCCTGGGGCTCAGCCTGCAGCAGACCGCGCGCCTGCAGGCGCGCCTGGCCGGGGCCGCGCCCGCGACCGCCCTCGCCGTGAACATGCACCTGGTCTGGACGGGCATCGCCAAGACACTTCGCGACCGTGGCGACGACTCTCTGGAGTTCGTGCTCCGGGAGGCCGGCCAGGGCGAAGTCTTCGCCTTCGGTCTCAGCGAGGCGGGCAACGACCTGGTGCTGTTCGGCTCGACGACGGAGGCGCGCCCGGAATCCGACGGGTCGTACCGGTTCCACGGCAGGAAGATCTTCACATCCCTCTCCCCCGCCTGGACCCGGCTGGGCACGATGGGCCTCGACAGCACGAGCGACGACGCCCCCAAGATCGTGTACGGCTTCATCGAGCGCACCGGAGGCGGCTTCGAGATCCGGGAAGACTGGGACACGCTCGGGATGCGTGCGACGCAGAGCAACACGACGGTGCTCGACGGTGCGCGGGCCACTGCCGACCGCGTCGTGCGGCGCCTCGACCCCGGTCCGAATCCCGACCCGCTCGTGTTCGCCATCTTCGCGAACTTCGAGATCCTGCTCGCCGCGGTCTACACGGGCATCGGATCACGGGCTCTCGATCTCGCGGTCGAGGCGGCCCACCGCCGCACGAGCCTCAAGAACGACGGGCGCAGCTACGCGAACGACCCGGACATCCGGTGGCGGGTCGCCGAAGCCGCGATCGAGCAGGATGCTCTGCTCCCCCAGCTGGATGCGCTGGCCGGCGACGTCGACACCCTCGCCGACCACGGCCGGCTGTGGTTCCCGAAGCTGGTCGGACTGAAGGTCCGGGCCACCGAGACCGCGCGGCGGGTCGTGGATCAGGCCATCCGCGTCTCGGGCGGCTCCACCTTCTTCGCCGGCAACGAGCTGGGGCGCCTGTACCGCGATGTTCTCGCCGGGATCTTCCATCCCTCCGACGCCGAGTCGGCGCACAACACCGTCGCGAACGCCTGGCTCGGGCCGATCGAAGACTGAATCGGGCACGACAGCACCGGGAGAGGAGACGCACATGCAGGAGATCAGAGCGCGCCACTTCGCGGAGCGCCTGGAGCGCGGCGCGACCCAGGCCCGCGCGGCGGGATTCGACGGCCTGGTGATCGCGCCCGGCCCCGACCTCGCCTACTTCGCCGACTACCTTCCCGTCGCCACGACCGAACGGATCACCCTGCTCGTCATCCCGGCCGACGGCGAGCCGACGATGCTCGTGCCTGCGCTCGAGCACGGCGGTGCCGCCGAGACCCGCGCCGCCGGGGCGATCCGGCTGACCGACTGGTCCGATGGTCAGGACGAGTACGTCCCGGCGGCTGCACTGCTCCGGCCTGACGGCCGATACGCGATCTCCGACGCGACCTGGGCGATGCACCTGCTCGGCCTGCAGGAGAAGCTGCCCGACGCGCGCTTCGCAGCCATCTCCAACGCCTTGCCGATGCTGCGGGCGGTCAAGACCGGCGACGAGATCGACCGGCTCGCGGCCGCCGGGGCCGCGGCCGACGCGACGTTCGAGGACATCCTGCGCGTGCCGTTCGCCGGGCGCACCGAACTGCAGGTGGCGGCCGACCTCGACCGGCTGCTGCGCGAGCACGGTCATGCGCAGGTCGACTTCACGATCGTCGCCTCCGGTCCGAACGGCGCCGATCCCCATCACGAGCCGGGCTCCCGGATCATCGTCGAGGGCGACATGGTCGTCCTCGACTTCGGCGGGCTGCTCGACGGCTACGGGTCCGACACGACCCGGACCGTCCACGTCGGCGAGCCCACGGACGAAGAGCGCGAGGTGTTCGACGTGGTCGCGCTGGCGCAGCAGACCGCCTTCGAGGCGGTTGCCGTCGGCGTCCCGTGCGAGGAGGTCGACCGGGCCGCCCGGCGGGTGATCCGCGAGGCGGGATACGGCGAGTTCTTCATCCACCGGGTCGGGCACGGCATCGGCGTGACCACGCACGAGCCGCCGTACATGGTCGAGGGCGAGCACCATCCCATCGAGGCGGGGATGTGCTTCTCCATCGAGCCGGGCATCTACCTGCCCGGTCGATTCGGCGTCCGGATCGAGGACATCGTCGTCGCGGCGGAAGACGGCCCGCACCGGCTGAACAACTCCAGCAGGGAGCTGCACCTGGTCGGCTGAGGAGAGGCGCGCTGAAAAGGCGCGCTAAGAAGGGGCTCTAGCGCACGGCGCGGTCGACAGCGACCTGCTGCGCGGCGGCGAGGGTCCGGCGCCGCCGCACGAACGGCAGCGCGATCAGGCGCCAGCCGACGAGGAACACGCCGAGCACGACGGCAGCGACGGCGATGAACGACGGCTGGACGCCCTGGCCCGCGGATGTGCGGATGAGCATCCCCACAGCGACCGTCATCAGCCACACGGGGATGCCCGGCCAGATGATCGCGAGCGGGCGGTACCAGGCCCACGTCACCAGCCAGCCGACGACCAGGCCGACGAGGAACGGCCAGAGAGTGTCGAGGATCCCGAGGACGGAGTTCGCCTCCCCGTGGCTGCGGCGCCCGATGAGCACGAAGAGGGTCACGAGGGCCACGTCGATGACGAATGCCGCGAGCGCGGTCCTCCAGGATTTCACGGGCACCAGGCTACGCGGACACCCCCGAGCGTTCGCTGGACGGGAGCCGAATTGATACCGGTGGTTATCCACAATCGGCAGCCTGTCCACAACCTCGGTCCACGGTCGACATGGCGTCCATACCCCCTCAATAGACTGACGTCAGATCCGCCCCACCCGAGCCCTGGAGCCCTGTTGCCGAACTTCGACTTCCTCACCCAGCCCGCTCTCCCGCGCCCGGACGTCACGGCCGACGACGCGGCGGCGATCGCGGCGGCGCACTTCGGCCTCGACGGCCGCATCACCGAGCTCGGCAGCAACCAGGATCGCAACTTCCGCATCGACACCGGCACCGACCGGTACGTGCTGAAGCTCGCCAACCCGGTGTTCTCCGCCGACGAACTGCGGGCTCAGAACGCGGCCCTCCGCGCGCTCGCGGGGTCGGGCATCCGCATCCCGGAGGTCCTCGAGACCACCGGCGGGGACGAACTGGTCGAGGTCGACGTCCGGGGCACGACCCTGCTCGCCCGCGTGCTGCGCTACCTGGACGGGGATCCGCTCACCGACGTCGGCCGTCCGACGCGCGAGCAGCTGCGCACTCTCGGCACCCTCGCCGGCCGCGTCGCCGCCGGGCTCTCCGCGCTCCGCCACCCGGGCCTCGACCGGACGACGCAGTGGGATGCGCGCGTCAGCGGCGAGGTGGTCGACCTGCTGATCGAGCACGTCGCCCAGCCGGCGAAGCGCTCCGTCGTGCGGGAGGCGACCGACGCCGCCCTCGCCCGGCTGCAGGCGGTGCGCGACCGGCTGCGCGTCCAGGCGGTCCACGGCGACGTGACCGACGACAACATCGTGCTCGGCGATGACGGACCCGGCGTGATCGACTTCGGCGACGTGTCCGACGGCTGGCTCGTGGCCGAACTGGCCGCGACCGTCACGAGCGCCCTGCACCACCTTCCGGACGAGCCGCTCGCCGTACTGGACGTCATCGAGGCGTTCCACGCCGAGTCGCCGCTCGACGACGCCGACCTCGCCGCGCTGTGGCCGCTGGTCGTCCTCCGCGGCGCCGTGCTCGTGGTCAGCGGCGAGCAGCAGGTCGCGCTGGAGGCCGACAACGCCTACGCCGCCGAGAACCGTGCGCACGAGTGGGTCGCGTTCGACGTGGCCCGACGACTGGATGCGGCGGAGCTGGAGACGCTGATCCGCGCCCGGCTCGCCCGGTCCGCGGTCACCGGGGCGCCGACCGGTCTCGGCCGCTTGGTCGCACTCACCACCACTCCCGAGAACCTCGCCGACCTCTCCGTCACCGCCCGCGACCTCGATGCGGGAGCCTGGCTGGCGGTGGATGCGGAGGATGCCGTCCTCGCCCGCGTGTGCCGCGAGCACGGGCACGCCGTCACCCGGTACGGCGAAGCGCGGCTGACCCGCGCCCGGACCGATCGCGCCCTGCCCTCCGCGACCGTCGCCCTCGCCGTGACACTGGATGCGCCCACCGGTGTCGAGGTGACCGCCCCATTCGCGGGCGAGCTGGCCCTCACCGGAGGCTCCTGGCTGCTGCGCGGTGGCGATGCCGACCTGTGGCTGGACGGACTCACCCGCCCACTCACGACCGCGACCGTTACGGCCGGCGCGCCGATCGGCACGGCCATCCGCCTCACGGCACAGCTCAGCACGCTTCGCGGCCACCGCCCGCCGTCACTCGTCACGCCGACGCTCCCGTTCTCGTCCTGGACGGCCGTCTCCCCCGACCCGTCGGCGCTGTTCGGCGTCGATCTCATGGTGGCGGAACCCGATCCGGAGGCGTCCCTGGCCCGACGGGACGCGACCTTCGCGCAGGTTCAGGAGCACTACTTCGCGCATCCGCCGCTGATCGAACGCGGCTGGCGGCACCACCTCGTCGACACACGGGCCCAGAGCTACATCGACATGGTCAACAACGTCACGCAGATCGGCCACGGGCACCCGCGGCTGGTCGACGCGGTGCGGGACCAGTGGGCGCGGCTGAACACGAACTCGCGGTTTCACTACGACGAGCTCTCCCGCTTCACCGAGCGCCTCGCGGAGATCGCGCCAGAGGGGCTCGACACCGTCTTCCTGGTGAACAGCGGCAGCGAGGCGGTCGACCTCGCGCTCCGCCTGGCCCAGATCCACACCGGCCGGCGGACGATTCTGGCGGTGACCGAGGCCTACCACGGCTGGACCATCGGCTCCGACGGCGTCTCGTCGTCCCTCGGCGACAACCCGCGCGCCCTGGAGACCCGGCCCGACTGGGTGAAGCTCGTGGCCGCGCCCAACTCGCTGCGCGGGCGCCACCGCGGGTCCGAGTCCGCGGCCGCCTACCTGGCTGACCTCGATGCCGACCTCGCGGAGCTGGAGGCGACCGGCACCGAGGTCGCGGGCTACATCGCCGAGCCGGTGTTCGGAAATGCGGGCGGCCTCATGCTCCCCCACGGCTACCTGGCCGGGGTCTACGAGCGCATCCGCGCACGCGGTGGCGTCTGCATCGCCGACGAGGTCCAGGTCGGCTACGGCCGGCTCGGGCACTATTTCTGGGGCTCCGAGCAGCAGGGGGTCGTGCCGGACGTCATCACGATCGCGAAGGCGATGGGCAACGGGCAGCCGCTCGGAGCCGTCATCACCCGGCGCGAGATCGCGGAGTCGTTCGCGGCCGAGGGCAGCTTCTTCTCCTCCGCCGGCGGCAGCCCCGTCTCGTCGGTGGTCGGACTCACGGTGCTCGACGTCATGCGCGACGAGGGCCTCCAGCAGAACGCCGCAACGGTCGGCGACCATCTTGCCGCGCGTCTGCGTGAACTGGGCGAGCGGCATCCGCTCGTCGGCGCCGTCCACGGCATGGGCCTGTACCTCGGCATGGAGCTGGTCCTCGACCGCGAGACGCTGCAGCCCGCGACCGCGGAGGCGGCGCTGGTGTGCGACCGCATGCTGGCGGAGGGCTGCATCGTGCAGCCGACCGGCGACTACAAGAACGTGCTCAAGATCAAGCCGCCGCTGTGCATCACGCGCGAGAGCGCCGATCGCTTCGCGGACGCGCTCGACCTCGTGCTGGCGACCCTGTAGGCCGGAGGACGCGGCGCGCCTCCTCTCCGATCGCGGCAGCGACGGCGTCGAGCGCGGCCGACCGCAGCGACCACTGGTGCCAGTACAGCGGAACCTCGGCCGTTCGGGAGTCGTCGAGCACGACCAGCGCGCCCGAGGCGACGAGCGCATCCGCCTGCAGATCGGGCAGCATCCCCCAGCCCAGCCCGTGCACCGCCGCTTCGACGAACTGGGTGGACGCCGGGATGTAATGGCGCGGCGGTCGGGCACCGGGCGCGAACGTGTCGAGGTAGCGGTCCTGCAGGGCGTCCTTGCGGTCGAAAACCAGCATCGGCGCGACGGCGGCCGCCTCCGGACTCCAGCCATCGGCGCACCAGCGAGCGACGAACGCCGGGCTCGCCGCGGCGCGGTAGACCATCGAGCCGAGCGGCGAGGACGTGCACCCTTGCACGGGCTCCGGGTCGGATCCGATCGCCGCCAGCGCCGTGCCGTCACGAAGTCGGTCGAGGGTGTGCTCCTGGTCGTCGATGGCCAGCTCGTACGCGACGCCGTCGAGCCGGGCGAGCGCGGGAAGCACCCAGGTGGCGAGGGAGTCGGCATTGACGACGAGCGGGAGCGGCGTGGCGGTCGCCTCGTCGTCATCGCCCGCCAGCTCGGCCGCGGCCTCCGCCTCCAGCAGGGTCAGCTGGCGGGCCAGGCGAAGCAGGACGCTGCCCGCCCCGGTCGGCGCGACCGGCTTGCTGCGCCGGACGAGCACCCGCCCGCTCTGCTCCTCGAGCGCCTTGATGCGCTGGCTGACCGCCGAGGGGGTGATGTGGAGCGCAGCGGCGGCCGCCTCGAAGGTCCCGCCGTCCACCACGGCGGCGAGGGTCCGCAGGTGCTCGACGTTGGCGGCCATGAAGGGATGCTAATCCATCATCACGAACCTGAGCTGTACTTAGCCCACGCACAGCCCTAGCGTCGAGGAGTGCTCGCAACGTTCTTCACCGGCCTCGGCTCGGCCGCATCCCTCATCGTCGCCATCGGCGCGCAGAACGCGTTCGTCCTCCGCCAGGGGCTGCGCCGCGAGCACGTCCTGCCGATCGTCCTCATCTGCGTGATCAGCGACGCCCTGCTGATCGCGGCGGGCGTGGCCGGCATCGGGGTCCTGGTGAAGAACGCGCCGCTCGCGCTCGAGATCGTCCGCTGGGCCAGCTTCGCCTTCCTCCTCGGCTACGCCGTCTTCGCCGCGCGCCGGGCGCTCAAGCCGGAGTCGCTGACCGCCTCCGGCGCCGTGGTCGGATCCCTCGCCGCGGCCGTCGGCACCTGCCTCGCGATCACGTGGCTCAACCCGCACGTCTATCTCGACACCGTGCTGCTTCTGGGCTCGCTCTCGGCCTCGCACGGCGACCCGGGCCGCTGGGTCTTCGGCGCGGGCGCCGCGACCGCCAGCCTGCTCTGGTTCGGTCTGCTCGGTTTCGGCGCGCGGTTCGCCGCTCCCGTCTTCGCGAAGCCGATCGCCTGGCGCATCCTGGACGGCGGGATCGCGGTGCTCATGGTCGTGCTCGCGATCCTGCTGGTCGTCTAGTCCGGCAGCACGCGCATCTCAGCGGAGCCTATCCAGGTGCGCCGCCAGCACGCCGACGGCCTGCCTGCGTTCCTCTGGTCCGTCCTCCCAGAGCAGGTGGAGAGCGACGCCGTCGACCAGGGCGTGCAGCCGGTCGGCCTCGGCCGGCGCATCCGCTCCCGCCCGAAGCTCCCCCGCCCGTTCGAGTTCCGCGATCAGGCGGACGCACAACTCGCGGATGGCGGAGTTGAAACCCAGAAGGACCGGTCGGAGCTGCCCGCTGCTGAGCGCCAGCGCCCCGAGCTGCAGGTGTGCGGTCAACTCGATCCGCCGCTCCTCGTCGAGGGGCAGCAGTTCCTCCAGGACGGCGAGCACGGCCATCCTGCCCTCGCCGCGAACCCGTTCGATGCGACGTGTCGCGTTCTGCCGAATGTGCTCGAGGCAGAAGCGGCGCAGCGCATCCTGCTCGGGGAAGGCCCGGCGGAGGGATGCGGTGGCGATGCCCGCTTCGGCCGCCACATTGCGCACCGACAGGCCCGCCAGGCCGTCGCGCGCCAGCACGCGCAGAGCCGCCTCGGCGATCTCGCGGTCGCGCTCCTCGTGGTCGATCAGCCGGGGCATCGTCAGCTGCCCGACGCGGCCAGCTGCGCGGTCTTCTTGGGCCAGATCGTGTAGCTGACCGCCCAGAGCACGTCGATGCCGAGGATCACTCCGAGGAGGGGGAAGAACCCGAGCAGCTCCGCGGTGCGCTCGGGAGCGCCGACCGCGAGGATCAGGGCACCGAGGATCGCCGCGGCGACGGCGCATGCGAGCAGCGTTCGCGCGGCATCCTTCCAGCAGGCGACCGTGTACGCCCACCCCGTCGGCTTCGGACGCGGCTCGGCACCACGGAAGCGCTGCGCGAACTTCGCGTCGGCCCAGGCGATCATCCGGTGCCCGTAGGCGACCGAGATGCCGATGTACAGGGCGGCGAGGCCGTGGTGCCAGGATGCCGTGGCTCCTCCGATCAGGTCGGCGGCGACCAGCACCAGCAGCACGACATCGATGAGCGGGGCGGCGATGAGAAGCGCGGCGCCCACGCGGGGCTTCCCTGCCGGGTAGCGGGCGATCAGGCCGGCGACGATGGCCACCCAGAACCCGATCTCGCATGCCACGATCGCCAGCAGAATCATCTCGCCCCCGCATCCTTCTGTGTTAGCACGACTGTACCAACAAACAAGGATGGGAGCGAATGCGGCCAAACAAAAAGGCCGCCCGACTGGGCGGCCTTTCCGGTTCTGGTGGAGCTAAGGAGATTCGAACTCCTGACCTCTTCGATGCGAACGAAGCGCGCTACCAACTGCGCCATAGCCCCGGGGAACTGCTTAGAAACAATAGCACCCCTCGCCGGTCCCGCCGAAATCGAGCACGGCTCAACTGGCCGCTCGGCGACGACGCAGGACGGCGTCCAGGTCCATGCTGCCGGTGTCCGCCTCGTCGAGGATCCCCATGCTCGCGTAGCGGCTCGGGACGGTCGTCGCAGCGGTCGCAGACGCCGCAACGGAGGCCGCCACCGGGGCCACTGCGGACGCGACAGCGGGCGGGGCCGTCGACTCCGCGACCGGCCGCTCCACGGCCCGCAGAGGGACGGGCGCGGCCACCGGCGTGGGCGGTGCGACCTCGGCCGCCTTCCGCTCGAACTCGGCACGAGCAGCCGCACGGCGCAGCTCCGCGGCGGCATCCACCGACGCCATCGCGGCGGCCGCGACGGTGCCGGGCGACAGGTGCAGCGGCTTCGGGAGCGGGCGGGGCGTCCAGCTCTGACGCAGGCGCTCCTGCACCGGGACGTCATCGTGCTGAGCGTCGTCGTAGAGCTCCGGCGCGACGACGGACGTGCGCACCAGGGGCTGGGCGACCCCGGTGGCGCGCTCCGGGCGCGCGAGGCGGCCGAGCATCCATCCGGACAGCGCGACCGCGCCGACCGAGGCGGCGGCGAGCAGCCACGCTCCGGTCTCGAAGAGCAGAACCGTGCCGGAGACGAGCCCGATCAGTCCGGCGACGAGCACGAGGGTCGAGAGCCCGCGCGCCCGGCGGAGACGGCGGCGGCGCTGCGGCGACAGGGCAGGCCGAGAAGTGGATGTGGCGAGCACACGAGCGCGCTGCGCGGCGGCCGCGCGGGCGGCACGCTCCAGGGCGATCGCCTCCGCGGCGGCCCGCTCCGCCTCCTCTGCCGCGCGGCGGCGCTCCTCCGCGAGCGCCTGCTCGCGGCGCGCGTGGGCGGCGGCCTCCGCACGGGCGGCGGCGAGGGTCTTCTGCTCCGACCTGCGGAGGATGCGCTGCTGCTCCGCGACCGTCCGGGCGGTGGCCTCGAGGCGCACCTCGTCGGGGAGCTCGCTGGTCTCGGCGAGGATGCGCAGCGTCTGCTGCAGCCGCACGGCGTTCCGCTCCGTGGCGAGGTACTCGCGGCGGCGCAACCACACCGGGACCAGATAGGCGAGCCACAAAGCGGCCGCGAGCGCGACGACGACCCCACCGCCCATCACATCCCCGTTCATGTCCTCTACGGTAGGGGCGGCGACGGCCGTGCCTCGGTCACCCGCGGGGGTGTGTCACCCGATCCAGCGCGCTTTCAGCACATTTCCACCGGAAGCACACGGCTGAACGGCCCGGGGATGAGAACCGGCTCAGTAATGCCGGGCGATCGGCAGCGGTATGGCCGCCGCCGCGCGGTCCTCCGCGGGAATGATCGCGGCGTCCTCCGGGACGTTGTGGTCGAGCCAGCGACGCAGCACGCCCTGGGTCAGCTCCTCGGACACCAGCGCGAAGCAGAAGTGGTCGCGCCAGTCGCCGTTGATGTGGATGTAGCGGCGCCGCAGCCCCTCGTAACGGAAGCCGAGCTTCTCGACCACGCGCAGGCTCGGGCCGTTCTCGGGCCGGATGCAGATCTCCATCCGGTGCAGCCCCAGCTGGTAGAAGCAGTAGTCGGTCGCCAGCGCCACCGCGGTCGGGGTGATGTTGCGGCCGGCGAACTCCTCGGCGATCCAGTAGCCGATCGTCGCGCTCGACAGGGAGCCGTACGCGATCGACGAGACGTTCAGCTGCCCGGCGAGGCGCCCATCCCACTCGACGATGAACGGCAGGCCGTGCCCGGCGCGCGCGTTCGCCAGCAGGGATCGGATGCTCGCCCGGGTGTCGAACGACCCGGGCGCGTACGGGCTCGTCGCCTCCCACTGCCGCAGCCAGCTGCGGTTGTCGAGCAACGAACGCTCCAACGGCCGCGCATCGCGCAGGCGGATGGGACGCAACCCCACGCGACCCTCGGTGAGGGTGGGGACGACGAGCGCCAACGGAGTCCTCCTTCGGCCGGCCGTCAGCGGGACCGGTCGGAGAGCGTCTGGATGGGCCCGGTCGGGTCGACGGGCATCTCCTCGACGAACTCGACGGGCTCGTCCGCGAGCTCCGCGGCGAACTCGCGGAGCCACGGGCGCAGCTCGGGACCGAGGTCCTCACGGTCGACGGCGAGCCGGACGATCGCCTTGATGTAGTCGAGGCGGTCGCCGGTGTCGTAACGGCGGCCGCGGAACACGACGCCGTAGACGCCGCCGGTCCAGTCGGGCGCCTCCGCCATGGACTGCAGCGCGTCGGTCAGCTGGATCTCTCCGCCGCGACCCGGCTCGGTGCGCTCCAGGACGTCGAAGACCTCCGGGCGCAGCACGTAGCGGCCGATGACGGCGTAGTTCGAGGGGGCGTGCTCCTTGTCCGGCTTCTCGACGAGACCGGTGATACGGACCACGTCCTCCTCGTCGGTCTTCTCGACGGCGGCGGCGCCGTAGAGGTGGATGGAGTCGGGGTCGACCTCGAGGAGGGCGACCACGCTGGCGTGGCGCTGCGACTGAACGGTCAGCATCCGGCTCAGGAGGTCGTCGCGCGCGTCGATGATGTCGTCACCGAGCAGCACGGCGAACGGCTCGCGGCCGACGTGCATCTTGGCCCGCAGGACGGCGTGGCCGAGGCCCTTCGGGTCGCCCTGGCGCACGTAGTGCATGTCGGCGAGGGCGGTGGAGTAGTTGACCTTCTCGAGCCGGTCGGTGTCGCCCTTCTTGGTGAGGGTCTCCTCCAGCTCGGCGTTGCGGTCGAAGTGGTTCTCGAGGGCGTTCTTGTTGCGGCCGGTGACCATCAGGACGTCGTGCAGGCCCGCATCCACGGCCTCCTCGACGACGTACTGGATGGCGGGCTTGTCCACGACCGGCAGCATCTCCTTGGGCATCGCTTTGGTCGCCGGGAGGAAGCGGGTTCCGAGGCCGGCTGCGGGGATCACTGCTTTCGTAACGCGGTCGTGATTTGCCATGCCGCCTACAGTATCCGCATTTCGGCGGTGCACAGGATGGCATCTCCTAGGATTGGCGTATGGACTCGGACACTGCCGCTCATCGCAAGCGCGCCCTGCGTGCGGAGCTCCGCGAGCGCCGGCAGAACCTCACGACGACCGAGCGTCAGACCGCGACGGCGGGCCTGACCCGCAACCTCGTCGACCTCGCGACCGACCTCTCCGCCCGCTCGGTGGCGGCGTACCTCTCCACCCCGGTGGAGCCGGACACGCGCCCCTTCCTCAACTGGGCGCACACGCAGGGCCTTCGTGTCCTGCTGCCGATCTCGCGCGAAGACGGCCTGCTCGACTGGACCACGGGCGACGGCGAGACCGAGACCGAAGGCCTGTTCGGCCTGCCCGAGGCGGTCGGCGAGCTGCTCGGGCCGATCGCGATCAACGACGTCGACCTCATCCTGGTGCCGGCGGCCGCGGTCGATGCGACCGGGATGCGGATGGGCTGGGGTCGCGGATACTTCGACAAGACCCTGGGCAGCATGGAAAAATGTCCCCCGGTGTACGCCGTCCTGTTCGACGGCGAACTGGTGGACGAGGTGCCGCGCGAGCGTCACGACCAGCCGGTGGACGGCGCGGTCACGCCGACCCGCATCGTCCAGTTCACCTGACCCCCGACCCCGACAGCGAGCGCAGCGGAAGAAGAATGCCGACCTACTCCTACTCGTGCCGCGACTGCGGCCACGCCTTCGACATCCAGCAGGCCTTCACCGACGACGCCCTCACGGTGTGCCCGAACTGCGGCGGATCGCTCCGCAAGGTGTTCGGGACCGTCGGCGTGACGTTCAACGGCTCCGGGTTCTACCGGACCGACTCGCGCGGCGGGGCGAAGAAGGCGGACTCGGGTTCGTCGTCGTCTTCGTCGGGCTCGTCGTCTTCCTCGTCCGGCTCGTCCTCCTCCGGCTCCTCCGGCTCAACCTCGTCCAGCTCCTCCACCTCCTCGACCCCGTCGACTCCGTCGTCGGGCTCCGCCGCGTAGAAGGGTTCGTTCCGGTCATGCTCAAAGGGTTCAAGGAGTTCATCCTCCGCGGAAATGTGATCGACCTGGCGGTCGCGGTCGTCATCGGCGCCGCGTTCACCGCGGTCGTCAACTCGATCGTGAACAACCTGATCAATCCCCTGATCGGCGCGATCGCCAAGACGCAGGGCCTCGAGTCGTCGCTGGTGTGGACGATCGGCGACGCGCAGATCAAGTTCGGAGCGGTGCTCGCGGCGATCATCAACTTCCTGATCGTCGCCGTGGTCGTATACTTCGTGTTCGTGTACCCGATCAACCAGGTGCGCAAGCGCGCAGAGCGCCTGCGCAAGAAGGGCGTCGTCGAGCCGGAGGCCCCCATCACGGAGCTCGACCTCCTCACCGAGATCCGCGACCTGCTGCAGGCGCAGCAGTCGCCGCCGCAGCCGTCGGGCAAGCACGCCGACCCCCTCACCTAACCCCTCCCCCTTCGTCCCGCGGAGCCTTCACCGCTGAAGTGCACGTTGTTGCGGTCGACACGCCGCGCAACCCCACAACAACGTGCACTTCGAGGATTTCGAACGCTCGCGGCCGCGCCGTCTCCACGAGCCGTCATCCGCTGAGGTGCACCTTGTTGCGGGTGACACGCCGCGCAGGTGCGCAACGACGTGCACCTCGGCGAGAAGGCGAGAGGGGACGCGGGCGGGCTACCAGTGCGGAGGGACGTCGCGGCGCAGTTGCTCGTCGTTCGACGACCAACTGGGGGCGTTGTCGGAGTCGGGGGCGGCCGGCGCGGGCGGGGTGCCCTCCCGCGGGTCGACGCGCGGCGCCGGGTCGGTTCCGGGCGCGCCTGGGCGCTGCACGCGGCGGTGCCGCCGCCTTCCGGGTGTCTCGCTCATCCCGTCCAGCCTAGAACGGACGCGCCCTACGCGAGCGGCGGCAGCGTGATCGGCGCCGTCTCGGCGTCCGGCTCCGCCTTGCCGATGAGCTTGGCGATACGCCCGGCGACGGCGTCCGGGTCGGCGAACAGCTCGAAGCTGTGCACGCGCAGGTAGTGCCAGCCGAGGCGGCGCAGCACGTCCGGGCGGAGGCGCAGCGACTCGCGCAGGCTTCCCTTCGACACGTCCTGGTCCGTCTCGACCGCGACCGCGCGGCCGCCGTGCGAGGCGACGAGGGTCAGCTTGCCGCGGTAGCCGAGGTGCACGTCGAGGCCGCGACGGGCCAGGCGCTTGGCGAGGTCGAGCACCATCGGGTCGGCGTCCGGGCTCAGGTACTCCGGAGCGGCGGCCTGGATCTGGTCCGCCTCCCCCAGCACCTGGGCCAGCGCAGCGATGCCGTGCCGCATCCGCGTCTCGTCGATGTCCTCCGGCCGGAAGCAGGAGACGATGTCCATTCCGCGGCGGCCACGGGTCATGCCGACGGCGAGCAGGCGGTCGCCGCCCGGCTCGGCGAGGGCGCCGAAGTTCGACAGCAGACGGCCGTGCGGGGTGCGGCCGTAGCCGATGGAGAAGATGACGCGGTCGCGGCTCTGCCCGACCGACTGGTCGAGCGTGACGACGGTGAACGGCTCCGCCCGGTCGCCCAGGATGAAGTCGGCCAGCTCCGAGCGCTTGGCGAACGCCGCCAGCACCGCCTGGTTGACGCGCACGGCGTGCCGCTCGCTCGCGGTGATGACCATGAGGGACTCGCGCGGACGCTCGGTCGCGTGCGCGAGCACCAGCTCGACGACCTTCGCGACCTCCGCGTCGGTCGACTCGACCGCTCCCGTGTCGGTATCCGGCATGCCCTGTCCGCCGCTGACGTAGTGCAGCGACAGGCTGCCGTGGCCGAGGTAGGTGCCGGCCCAGGGCATGGAGTCGATCATCCCGCCGTAGAAGCGGCGGTTGACCAGCTCGGCGAGGTCTTCGCCGCCGGCGCGGTAGCTGCGGCTGAGCGTGTAGACGGGGAGCAGCTCGGCGAGGCGCGCGAGCGCGGAGTCGGCGTGGAGCGCATCCACGTCGACGTCCTCGACGGTCGTGCCGTACTCGTGCACGCCGATGTCGAAGCGCGACGGCGTCTGCGTCACCGGGTCGCCGAACGCGACGACCTGCTTCGCGCGACGGATGACGGGGACGTTCTCGGCGAGGCTCGACGCGCCCGCATCCACCAGCAGCACGGCGTCGAAACCGACCTCGCGGCCGATCGACGGCACCTCGTAGGGCGAGATCAGCCAGACCGGCGCGAGCGGACGCGCGAGGTGCGGCGCCGCCTCGTTGAGCGTGGTCGCCGTCGGCGTCGTGCTCTTCAGCAGGCGCTTCAGCGCTGCCGCCTCGTCCGGCCAGTCGACGATGCCGATCTTCCAGGTCTCGGCGAGCATCCACGCCAGCTGCTTGCCGGTGGCGGAGGCGTGCGCCTCGTCCACCAGCCGGAAGTCGGCCTCGAGCCGATCGAGAACCCCGGTGTTGGCGTTGAGCAGCGCGCGGTCGGAGGCCAGCAGCGACTCCAGTACCGACTGCCACCACGCGAGCTCCAGCTCGGCGCTCACCTGGGTCTCCGGAACGTGCCGGATGGACAGGTCGGAGATCAGCGGGTCGAGCTCCTGCTCGCGCAGCTGGGTGAGCAGCGCGGTGCGCTCCTGCAGGTTGGCGAGCACCTCGGACTCGGCGGCGAGGCCGGCGATCTGGCGGGTCAGCTCCTCCACGGGGAGCGCTGCGAGCGACTGCGGCGTCCCGGTGCGGCGGAGCGGGATGTCGAGGCGCGCCAGGTCTTCGGCAACGCGCTGGTAGGCGACCTGCACGTCCGCGATCCCGACCGGGACCTCGGGCACGACGCCGGCGACGGCGAACCGGTTCCAGAGGATGCGCTGCTGCTGGATGCGCCGCAGGCTCTCGTTGAGGTCGGTGACGTGCACGCCGGGCCGGACGTACTCCAGAGCATGCTTGCGGAGGCGGCGGCGGTTGGCGCTCGACATCGACGGCGACTCGCGACGGGATGCGGTGGCCGCGATCAGCTCGGTCAGCGAACGGTCGTAGACGGAGGGGGTGAACTTGTCGAGCGTCTCGCGGATGTCGAGCAGGAGCCGCAGGTAGACGCCGAGCTCGGCGATCGAGGCGAACGGGCGCATCCGCGTCTGGCCGATGAGGGCCTGGGCGCGGTCGATGAGGCGCGGCAGCTCGGCGCGGTTGAGCTTCTTGGCCAGCTCGTGCGCGGCCTTCCCCTCCTCCGTCGTCGTGAAGGAGGCGCCGTACCAGGGAGAGTCGTTGGGTCCGTACCGGAACTCGCCGAGGCGGGCGGCGCGGATCAGCGCGTCCGCCGACGCGGCACGGTCGCGGGCGAGCCCCTCGATCGCCCGGCGGCCGAGACGGGCCGTCGTCGAGGGCGGGGCGGGAAGAAGGGAGAGGCGTGAGAGCTCGCGCAGCGCATCCAGGACGGACACGCGCAGCACGGGGTCGCGGCGGGTCAGCGCTGCTCGGTAGTCGACGAGCACCTTGCGGAGCCGCACCAGCGCCTCGTCGACGTCGGTGACCTTCGGTTGGGTGGCCTTCTCGTTGCGGGCGATCGACTGGATGAGGTCGCGGCGGAGCGTGCGCGGCGTCACCGCGAGACCGGGCAGACCGGCCTTCGTCAGCCGCTGAGCGATGTCGTCGAGGCTCGACCGCCGCGGGCTCACCACGAGCACCCGCTTGTGCTGGCCCACCAGGGCGCCGATCGCGTTGACGATCGTCTGGGTGCCGCCGGTGCCGGGCAGCGTCTTGACGACGAGCGAATTGCCCGCGGCGATCTGCGCGACCACGTTCTCCTGCGCCTCATCGGCGTCGAGCAGGAGGGTGTCGGTCGCAGGCGGACGCTCGTCCTGGCGGATGGGCTCCACCGGGTTGAAGGCGCTCTCGACCGTCGTGCGCGCGGTCGGGTTGCCGGCCAGCGCATCCAGCAGGACGGTGTCGAGGTCGCGGGCCTCTTCGCTCAGCGCCGGGGCGACGTCGGCGAACGACGAGGCGACCAGCCGCGGCTGGACGTTGAACCACGGCAGGTGCGAGGTCAGGCCGCGCAGACGGTCGATCACCGGCTGCGGCTTGAACACGCCGTTGCTGACGGCGAGTGCGACGAAGGCGTCCGCATCCAGCGTGATCTGGAACTGCTCGTTGAGAGCGCGCGCGAGTTCGGGGTTGAGGAAGGTGTGGCCCTTCAGCTTCAGCTCGAAGTCGCGGCCGTAGCGGCGGATGGCAAGGGGGCGCAGCAGGATCGGCGCCATGTACTCCTCGGAGCCGTGCCGCCACTGCGCCAGGCCGATCGCCAGGTGCACCGACTCGATGCCGCGCACGGAGCGCAGCTCGATGCCCTTCGCGGTGATCGCGTTCGCGGCCGCGCGCGCGGTGCGGAGCGCCAGCTCGTCGCGGATGAGGCTGGAGAGCAGCGTGCTCTGCCCGGTGATGAACTGCGGCAGGCCGCCGGGATGCGTCGTGCTCAGCTCGATGCGCGTACGCGGGCTGTCCTCGAAGTGGAGCAGCGGGGAGACCCCGCCGACCGCCGCGATCTCGTCGCGCCAGCGCTTCCACACCGGGTCGGCGATGTTGCCGGCGACCAGGGCCGGGTCGCCCAGACTGAGCGCGTGCGGAGCCGTCGTCGTGCGCGGGTTCAGGGCGTCATCGTCTGGGATGCCCGACGTCGCGTCGTCATCCTCGGTCTTCCTGTCCAGTCGCCACACACCGACACCCTACGTTCACATCCCCGGAAACAGCGGGAACCCGGGCGGGTTTCGCGTCAATATCATGTGCCGGAATACCGGTGCCGCCCTCCAGCTCACCCGGCGCGTCGTGACGCGCGACCGACGAGTGCGATCGACGGGCGCGATCAGGGCGCCGGGGTGAGCGTGCCGTACGGCGGGAGCGCGCCCGTCACGACCGGCACCTGCAGGCCGACCGAGTCTCCCCCGCTCGTGACCGTCACGGTCGTGAGCGAACCGGGAGCCGAATTCAGGTCGCTCACCAGGCTCTCATCGTCCGGCGGGTCGCCGAGCTGCTGGGTGTCGCGCGGGTCGAGGGACACGGTGATGCTCTTTCCACCGCTCGGCGCGATCTCGACCTGCTGGGTGTCGTTCCCCTGGTTCACCAGCGTGACGACCAGGTTCGCCGTCGCGCCGTCGTCGCTGGTGACCAGCACGGCGTTGCCGACGAACACGTCCCCGACGGTGGCGCTCGATCCGACGCTGGCCTCCTCGATGTCGAGGGTGTCCTGCGGCGCGAACAGGTCGCACGCAGTCAGTCCCCCGGTCAGGGCCGCGGCGAGCGCCACGGCGCCGACGGTGCGGCGGAACAGCGGGATGCGCGAGAGGGTGCGGTACGACATCATCCACCTCCGGGGGACCACTGTGGCAGCACCCTAGCGTCCGCGCGGGCCGTTACGTAAGACGGGTCCTCTCGGCAGCCACACCGCTTCCGGCGAGCCCGCGCCTGTCCCGCAACGCCACGACTCCGATCAGCCCGCAGAGCAGGTAGAGCGACCCCTGCACGTCGAGCACCGGGACGATGTCGCCCGAGTCGGCGAGGAGGCCGCCGATGAGCAGCCCGACCGCCTGTGCCGCGCCGTCGAGGGTCGTGACCGCGGCGATCACCCGCCCGAGGGCGCGCGCGGGGACGGTCGTCTGGACGAGCGTGATCTCGCCGGTCGCCGTCGTCACCCCGGGGATGCCCATCGCGATGAACAGCCCGGCGTAGACCCACAGCGCCGTGGTGAACGGAGCGAGGTTCCAGGTGACGAGCGACAGCGTCCCGAACACCAGGTAGCCGACGCCGATCATCCAACGCGGCGCCAGCCGTCGCGCCAGGGCGCCGGTCACCAGGCCGCCGAGCACCCCGCCGATCGCCTGGACGCCGCGGATGATGCCCGCGCCGGTGTCGCCTGCTCCGAGGTTCTGCGTCACGTAGACGAGGAACAGCACGAGGAAGAGACCCTGCGCGACGCCGGCGAGCGCGGCGATGCCCGCGAGCGTGCGCAGGGTGGCGGAGCGTGCGATCAGCGCAAGTCCCTCCACCCACTCGTGCAGGATGCGCCGCTCGGCGACCGCCGCAGGCTCGCCGTCCGCTTCCGCTGCGGCATCGGCCGTCCGCGGTCGCCGGCGCACGAACAGCACGAGCCCCGCGGTGATGAGGTACGACGCCGCATCCGCGATCACGACACCCGGCAGCCCCCACAGCGCGAACGAGAGGCCGCCGAGCGGGGAGCCGATGAGCCGGGCGAGGCTGTCGCTCACGGCGATCAGGGCGTTGCCACGAGCCAGCTGGTCGGCGCCGACCAGCTGCGGGATCATCGCCTGCCGCGCGGGGTTGATGATCGCGCCGAGCACCGCCTCGACGGCGGCGACCGCGTAGACGATGCCCATCCGGTCGGCGCTCGCCGCGAGGAGTGGAAGCAGGAGCAGTCCCTGCAACAGGGCGACGATGATGATCGTGCGGCGGTGATCCCAGCGGTCGACGAGCACGCCGAGGAAGCTGCCGACGAGGAGCATCGGGACCAGCTCGACCAGGAAGACGGTGGATGCGCCGAGCGCCGACCCGGTCGCCGACAGGGCGAACAGCGGCAGTGCGATCATGAGCAGCCAGTCGCCGGTGTCGGAGACCAGCCCCGCCGTCCAGACGAGGGCGAAGTCGCGGCGGAGCAGCGGCGAACGCTCGCGGGTCGCTGTGGCGGTCACGACGCGCCTCCCTCGGCGTCTGTGTCGTGCCGCTCGGCCGAGGCACCTGCGGCCCGCGCCGCCGCGATCGCGTCCGGGTGCCGGAAGGCGTTCAGGTGCAGGGCGACGACATCGCTGCCCTCGGGCGCATCCACTCTCGTGAGGGCGATGTAGGGGCGGATGAGCGCATCCAGCCCCTGCATCAGCTCGCGCAGCTCGCCCGGCGTCAGTTTGAGGGCATACCCCGTCAGCAGGCTCGCCTCGCGCCACTCGATCGGCTGCTCGTCGCGCTGAGCGATGGCACGGTGGACGAGCGCCGCCTCGTCGTCGACCTGGCGATCGGCGAGAGCGCGCTCGACGGTGTCCGCGCCGATCGCGAACTCGGGGTCCTCGGTGCGGCCGAAGGTCAGCCCGGTGGAGGACGACCGGTAGGGACGCTCGCGGCCGTCTTCCGCATCCACCGGCTCCACCAGCCCGACCTTGGCGAGTGCACGGAGGTGGTAGCTGCAGTTGGACGCCGTGGAGCCGACGACGGCGGCGCACTCGCTGGCGGTGCGCGGCCCGAACGACATCAGGTGGTCGAGCAACGCCAGACGCAGGGGATGCGCGAGCGCGCGCAGGGCCCGCGGATCGGTGACCGTCGTGCGCCGCTCGGGACGCGCGCGGTCGGCCTCCGCACCCTCGTCCGACCCAGTTATGAAAGACATGTTTCAGATTGTGCCGCCCATGCTCTTTCACGTCAAGCCGGGAATGCGACCGGCTCCCCCGCGTTGTTGACCTCTATGAACGAACCCACCCGAGCGAGCGTCGGATTCCGGTCCGAACGTGGCCCCATCCTGATCGCCCTCATGCTGACGACCGGGCTCGTGGCCATCGACTCGACGATCCTCGCGACGGCGGTGCCCTCGATCGTCCAGGACCTCGGCGGGTTCGCGCAGTTCCCGTGGCTGTTCTCCGTATACCTGCTCGCGCAGGCGGTGTCCGTGCCCGTCTATGCGAAGCTGTCCGACACCGTCGGCCGCAAGCCCATCGCGCTCATCGGCATCGCGCTCTTCCTCCTTGGCTCGGTGCTCTGCGGGTTCGCGTGGAGCATGCCCGCCCTGATCGCGTTCCGCGCCCTCCAGGGGCTGGGCGCCGGCGCCATCCAGCCCATGTCGATGACGATCGCGGGCGACATCTACACCGTCGCCGAGCGCGCCAAGACGCAGGGCTACCTGGCGAGCGTGTGGGCGATCTCGTCCGTCGTCGGGCCGACGCTCGGCGGCGTGTTCTCGCAGTTCCTGTCGTGGCGCTGGATCTTCTTCGTCAACATCCCACTGTGCATCCTGGCCGCGTGGATGCTCATCCGCAGCTTCCACGAGAGCATCGAGCCGCGGAAGCACCGCATCGACTACGCGGGAGCCGCACTGCTCACCGGCGGGATGACGCTGATCATCCTCGCGGTGCTCGAGGGCGGACAGGCGTGGGCGTGGGACTCGGTGTGGAGCATCGGCTCGTTCGCGCTGGGCGGCGTCCTGCTGGTCGCGTTCGTCCTCGTCGAGCGGCGAGCCGCAGAGCCCGTGCTTCCGCTCTGGGTGTTCTCGCGCAGGCTGCTCGTCACCACGACCCTGATCTCGCTCGGCGTCGGCGCCATCCTCATCGGACTCACGTCGTACGTGCCCACCTACCTCGAGGGCACCATCGGCGTCGCCCCCATCGTGTCCGGCCTCGCCGTGGCCGCCCTGACCCTCGGCTGGCCCATCGCGGCCAGCCTCTCCGGCCGCTTCTACCTGCGCATCGGGTTCCGCAACACGGCACTGCTCGGGATGAGCATCGCCATCGTCGGCGCGATCTCGCTCGCGCTCACCTCGCTGACCCCGTCCGTCCTGTTCGTCGCGGTCAGCTGCTTCATCGTCGGCCTCGGGATGGGTCTGATCGCCACCCCCACGCTGATCGCCGCCCAGTCGAGCGTGGCGTGGAACGAGCGCGGCGTGGTGACCGGGAGCAACATGTTCGCGCGCTCCATCGGCAGCGCGGTCGGCGTGGCCGTGTTCGGTGCCATCGCCAACGCGATCATCGGGGCGTCCGCCGGCGGCGCGCACGCCGCGGCGACCATCCAGCAGGCGTCGACCGCCGTCTTCGTCGCGGTCGCGATCGCCGCCGTTCTGACGATCGTCGCGGGCCTCGCGATGCCGCGCTCACGCGTGGAGGACGTGGAGCTCGGCCGCACGCCGGCAGCATCGAGTTGACGCAACACGCCGTGCGCGCACTCGCCCGCACGGCGTGTTGCGTCAACCAGATCGGTCGCCGCGGGGTCAGCCGTCGCAGCCGGTGCCGTCGCCGTCGCGGTCGAGGTCGTAGATGTCGGAACCCACCACGGTCACCGGTCCCTGCACGTAGGCGGGGCCGTTTCCGCTGCCGCCCGCACAGTCCACGTCCGAGGCGATGGGAACGCAGGCTCCGGTGTAGTTCGGATCACAGCCTCCACCGGGCGCAGGCGCGGGAGCAGGCGCAGGCGCAGGCGCAGGCGCGGGAGGAGGCGGCGGGGCGGGCTGCCTGCTGCCGACGCTGGTGACCTGGTCCACGGGCGCCGTCGTCACCGCCTCGGAGACCAGCTCGCGGGAGGTCTCCACCCCGTCGACGTACGTGACCCGATAGGTCTTCGTCTTCACACCGTTGGCGCCGACGGTGGTGACGGCCGACCAGCCGACGTCGTGCCCGGGGTCGTCGGCGTTCGTGGCGGCGAACGGGATGACCTCGTCCGCCGTCTCGGTACGCACCTCGACGCTCGGCGTCGGGCTCGGCGTCGCGGACGGGGATGCGGATGCCGACGAGGTGGACGACGTCGCGGCGGCGTCCTCCGCCGCAGGATGATTGGCCGCGTTCGCCGCGATCCCCACTCCGAGGACCAGGGCCGCGCCGAGTCCGATCGCCGCCCATCCCTTCGCTCCTACGCGCGCCACATCCACTCCTTCGGGTCGATCGCCCGAGAACCGGGCGACACCTGAAGGCTAAAGAAGTGAGAACTCCTCGGTATAGCCCGCGAACAGGGGGTGGATGCGTCAGCCCGGCAGGCGGGTGAGCACGACGAACTCGTTGTAGGTGAACGCCTTGCCCGCGAAGCGCGGGAGCGGGAACGAGTACTCCCGCTCGACCGTGAGGCCCAGGCGGTCGGCGAGGCGGTGGAGGCCGTCGAAGTCGGTGAACGCGACATGGGTGGCGTCGCTCGCGTAGCCGCGCTCCTGCGGCGTGATGAAGAGGACGTGACCGCCTGGCTTCACGTACGGAAGGTACGTCTGCACCAGCTCGACCGCGAAGTCCGGGTCGACGTGCTCCACGACGTGCGCGAGCAACAGCGAGTCGAACGCGCCGGGCACCGCGTACTCGGTGGAGGGGAACTCGTCGCTCGTGAACGAGGTCAGCCCGCGCGCCCGCGCGATCGCCACGGACTCCGCATTGTGGTCGACGCCGACACCGTTGTTGCCGAGGTGCGCCAGGTTACGGCCCAGGCCGCTCCCCACATCCAGCACCCGTCCGAGGTGCAGCCGGCGGATGTTCCAGCGGTACGGCGCCTGCACGTTCAGTGTGCGGCGCCACCAGCTGGTGTCCAGGCGACGAAGGCGCTCCGCGTAATCGGCGCCCGCGGTGTCGCGGCCCTCGTTCGGCTCCGCGCCGGTTCCGTGCCCTTCGGAATCCGACGGCATCAGCTGGCTCGGTCTGTCGACTGCATGCGTCCACGGTAGAGCACCCGGTACAGCGCCTTCAAAGCAAAGTCCCCCTACGATCATGTGAGAACTGTCCACTGTTCGATGGGATGAGCTGAATGGCAACTGGCAGAGGGACGACTGGTCCTACCAAACGCGACCGCCGCGAGGAGGCGCGCGAAACCGCCAGGAGGATGCGCGAAGAGGCCGCCAAGAAGGCCAAACGGCGCAAGATCATCGTTCAGGGATCGGTCATCGCCGGCGTCATCGCCGTGCTCGCCATCATCGGCGTCGTCATCTTCACCACGGTGGGAACCGGGGGCGCCGGAGCCGCGAACCCGAAGAACATGGCCAGCGGCGGCATCCTGCTCGAGTCGTCGAGCAAGGCCGTGACCACGCCGGCGATCCCGTCGGGCGGCCAGCCGACGCCGACCAAGATGGAGCTCGACGGCAAGACCGCGCACATCCAGATCTGGCTCGACTACCAGTGCCCCTACTGCGACCAGTTCGAGACCACGAACGACGACCAGATCAAGCAGTGGATGGCGGACGGCTCGGCGACCGTCGAGATCCACCCCGTCGCGATCCTCGACAGCGTGCAGAACAAGAACTACTCGACGCGCGCCGGCGCTGCCGCATCGTGCGTCGCCAACTCGCAGCCGAACAAGTTCTGGGACGTCAACTCCGCGCTCTTCGCGAAGCAGCCGGACGAGCAGACCGGCACCGGGCTCACGAACGCCGAGATCCTCAGCATCTTCAAGGATGCGGGCGTCACCTCCAAGGCCGTCACCGACTGCGTGAACAACCAGACGTACGCCGACTTCGTCACCGCGATGACGAAGGACGCGACGACCAACTCGCAGCTGAAGAACCCGACGACCGGCGGTTTCGGAACCCCGACCGTCTTCGTCAACGGCGAGCGCTACCAGGGCGGGTTCACCGACGCCTCGCAGTTCGCCGCGTTCACGCAGGCAGCCGTGAAGGACGCCGGCTCGGGCAAGACCATCACCTTCCCCACCGCTAAGTAGCGCGAGCTCTAGCCGACAGCTCCTGAGTTTTTCGCCCGAATCGTCACGATCGGGCGGAAAAACTCAGGAGCTGTCGGCTTTGGACGGGGTGTAGCGTCGGGGGCGACAGGGCTGGAGAGCGGAAGGGACGAGGCGATGGATCGGATTCCGGAAGACGGCGTCGAGGGCGTCGAGGTCGGCGAGACGGATGCGGGCGAGACGCCCGGCTGGGCCGATCCGGCCGACGGCGACGTCGACTACGCGCTCAACGACCCCGAGGCCGAGGCCGACTTCGCCGACGAGCTCGTCACGAACGACGCAGTCGCCGGCGAGACGATCTGGCCGGGACCGGGCGATGGCAACGACGGCCCCACCGGCGGTCAGGCCCGCGAGGCCGAGCCGGTCTACGACGAGCACGGCGACGAGCCGGAGGATGACGGCGTGCTGACCGAAGAGGACGTCGAGGAAGAGGGCATCTAGCCCAGCGCATCCACCACTCCGCAGGCGCTCCGCTCGAGGAAGCCGACGATCTCCTCCGACGGCAGGTCGGTGCCGATCGCGCTCTCGACGAGCGCCTCCTCGGCGAACGCGATCCACGATCGCAGCGCGATGCGCAGCAGCACGGTGTCCGGCACGCCCAGTTCGAGGAACACCGCGATCACTCGATCCGCCTGCTCCCCGCGGGCCTCCTCCACGACCTGGCGCACCTCCGTATCTCCCGAGGCGATGCCGCGCACCAGCGAGTAGAACGTCCCACTGTGCTCGCGCACGAAGGCGACGATGCGCTCCAGCGTGTCGTGGAGGCGGTCCAGCGGCGCGAGGCCGGCGACCGGTTCCGTGGCGTGCAGCATGCTGTCGCGGGCCGTCCGCACGACCTCCCGATGGAGCCCCTGCTTCGACCCGAAGTAGTGGAACAGGAGCCCGCGCGAGACGCCCGCGCGCGCCGACAGCTCCTCGATGGAGAGCTGGTCCAGCGGGTTGTCGGCGAGGAACGCCACCCCGAGCGCGACGAGCTGCCCGCGACGCTCGTCCGGCGTGAGCCGTGTGCGCCGGTCGGTGTCCATGCTTCGAGACTATCGGCCGCCTCCCGAACGCTGAGGTGCCGGATCACCTATTGACAGCCTGTCAATAACGTCTAAGCTCGCATCTGGACCTGACTGCGCCGACGCTGTCAAGTCCCCCGAACAGGAGGATCGATGAAGTTCCGAAAGCTCGCCGGGTCGCATGCCGGACGGATCGTGCTCGCCGCCGTCCCCGTCGCCCTCGTCTCCACCGTGCTGATGACCGGCGTCGCCCAGGGCGCCGTCCCCGTCTCGTTCGCCGTCTCCGGCAGCCAGTTCCAGATCAGCGCCACCAAGCTCGACGGCACCGGATTCTCGCAGTACGCCGGCGTCGCGCCCGACACCGCGGGCAAGGAGCACCAGGTCGCCATCGCGAACATCAAGTCCGCCACCCTCTCCGACCTCTGCCAGGCCGTCGTCACCGACACCCCGCTCGGCAAGGTCGGGATGCTGATCACCGCGGGCGGCGGCGGGAACCCGGCCTCGGCCTCCGACCTGCAGATCGGCATGACCGACCTCAAGGGCGACTCCGAGTTCCACAACATCCGCATCGGCGTCGACGCGTCCACCGTGAACACCACGGCCAAGGGCTCCGCAGGCGACTTCGCGCAGGATGCGGACACGGTCACGATCACGAACCTCCAGCAGACCGCGTGGAGCACCCAGGCCTCCGTCTTCACCCTCAGCGGCATGCACGTCGAGCTGACCGACGGCTCGAAGGGATGCTTCTGATCGTGGCCCGCGCGCACGCGAACGGCCCGATCGCGGCCGGCGAGGAGACGACCGCGCCGAGCGCCCGCGCGCGCTTCCGCGCGTGGCGCCGCCGCCGCCCCTTCGTCGGCGGTCTGCTGACCGCGATCGGCGGCGTCGAGATGTTCTTCTCGGGGCAGCTCGACATCGGCAAGATCCACGTGCAGCTCGGCATCGAGGGACTGCAGGCGACGATCATCCCGATCCTGCTGGTGCTGCTGGGCATCCTAGTGATCGCGATGCCCGCGCACCGCATCTTCTACGGCGTCGTCGCGCTGGCGGTCGCCGTCTACTCACTGGTCGGCGTCAACCTCGGCGGGTTCTTCATCGGGATGCTGTTGAGCAGCATCGGCGGCATCCTGACCGTGGCGTGGATGCCGAAGAAGGCCGAGGGGGATGCGGCAGGCGCCGACGGGGATAATGACGCGCGTGCCGCCGCTTCGGCCGCTGAATCGCCGGCCGCATCGCCGACCGCTTCGCCCGCCGCATCATCCACCGAAGGCACGATCGCATGAGGCGGGGCCGCTCCGGCATCGTCGCGGGTGCCCTGGTCGCGTGCATCGCCGCCGCCCTCGCGGGCCTCGGCGCCGCACGCGTGCCGACCGCGGCTCCCGCCGCGCTGTGCATCCCGATCATCATGCCGTGCAGTTCGCCGACGCCGACCCCGACGCCCACGCCGACCGGCACCGGCATCCCGGGCGTTCCCACGCTGCCGATCCCGGGCGCTCCGGGCGCGCCGACCGCGCCCGGCTCCCCCACCCCGACGCCGACGACTCCAACGGCCCCGGCCACTCCCGCGGGACCGGACGCGACCGCTCCGGTCTTCACCCAGCCGCCCGCGCAGCTCGGCAGCAGCTCGCTGTCGTTCTCCGGCCTCAAGGGCATCAGCGTCGTCACCGTCCCGCTCGCCGACGGCAGCCGCGTCCCGGTGCTCAAGATCTCGGCCGACAGCATCACCATCGACCACTTCAGCCTGACCGTCCGCAAGGAGACCGGCCCCAAGCTCGCGACCACCGCCGACCAGATGGCGCTCCGCGGCAACGTGCAGGTCTACCTCGACTCGGTGACCGCGACCGGCCCCGACGGAAAGACCCTGACCCTCGGCGCGGCCACGCCTCCCCCGGCGGACGGCCTGCCTCCCCAGCTGCTGCGCGTCACACTCGGGCTCGTCGGGGTGACGGCGGACAGCATCCACTTCACCAACCCGCACCAGCACCTGACGGAGTAGCGGCCCCGTCACTCCCACCTATCCCGCTGACGCAACACGCCGTCGGGGTGTCGCCGTCGACGGCGTGTTGCGTCAACTGCATGGATCGGAGTGGATGCGGTGCTCAGCGCCCGCGCCGCAGCCGTCGCCGCTCGCGCCAGCTGAGCGCCGCGTACGCCTCCTGCTCGGCCCGCCGCCTGGCATCGGCCTCGCGGATGCGCTCGTCGCGTCGCTGCCGCCACCGGGCGACCTCCTCCTCGACATCGCGCGTGCGCGTGATCACGGGCGGGCCGCCCTGCAGCTGCCTGCGAGCCTCGATCACGCGCCGGTTGAAGCTCTCGAGATGCTCCCGCACGGTGCTCTCCGAGGCGAGCCGGTCGAGTTTGGCGTCGAGCTCCGCATCCTCGGTGCGCAGCAGCAGTGCCGGCGGCCCGAGTCCGGTCAGCTGCTCGCGCTCGATCTTGCGGCGGATCCACCAGTCCGGATCGTGCGTCCCGGTGAGCCCGGGCAGCGGCTTGCCCGCGCCGGGCAGGTTGTCGAAGTCGCCGCGGCGGATCGCCTGCTGGATGGAGGTCTCCACGATCTGCGCGCGCTGTTCCATCGTGGGCTGGCCGGGGTTGGCTTCCTCCACCGGCTCTCCGCGCGCCTCCGCGTCTCGTCGCAGGCGGTAACGCGCGGCCTCGACGAGCGGGTCGGACTCCCGAGGCGCGCGACGGATGTCGTCGCGGTTGCGGGCCATGCATCCACATTACGCCCGGCCGCCGACGCTCCGCCGAGGGTTGCGACCATCCCCTCGCCGGTGCCGGTGGCGCTGTCGGTGGCAGCGACTACGTTCGGCCCATGGAGTTCCGCATCGAGGTGCCGCAGACCGTGCTCGACGACCTCCGGCTCCGGCTGGAGGCGACCATCCTGCCCGAGCCGACGCCGGGCCCGGAGTGGTCGAACGGCATCCCGCCGCGAGTGCTGGCGGCGCTGGTCGACCGGTGGCGGACGGGGTACGACTGGCGCGCCTTCGAGCGGCGGGTCAACGAATACGAGCAGCGGATGGTGCAGGTCGAGGGCTCCGACGTTCACGTCGTGCGCCTCCCGGCCCGCCGCGCGTCCGGCCTCCCGATCGTCCTCACCCACGGTTGGCCGTACTCGTTCGCCTCGATGCTCGACCTCGCCGATCTGCTCGCCGAAGACCGCGACGTCGTCGTCCCGTCACTGCCCGGGTACGGCTACTCGGCGGCGCTGCCCGAGCCCTTCTCCGCCCAGGGCGTGGCTCGCCGGTGGAACACGCTGATGACATCCGAGTTGGGATACGACCGCTTTCTGACCTACGGAGAGGATGTCGGCGCGGGCGTGAGCGACTGGCTGGCGGGGACGCATCCCGAGTCGGTCGCCGGAATCGTCGCCACGCATGCCTCTTTCTCTGCGCGTTCCCGGCCGGGCATCGACCTGACGGAGGAGGAGACCGCGTTCCTGCGGTCGGTCGCCCGTCCAGAGGAGTCCGGCTACGCGCACCTTCAAGGCACGCGTCCCGACACGCTCGCCGCCGCGCTCCTCGACTCCCCCAGCGGTCTGCTCGCCTGGATCGCCGAGAAGGTGGCCGCGTGGAGCGACGGCGACGGGCTGGAGCACTTCGACGTGGATGATGTGCTCATCAACGTCGCCCTGTACTGGGTCACCCGCTCCATCGGCACGAGCTTCCGCCCCTACCGCGAGTCGCCGGACGACGACGACCTGCACCCGCAGATCGAGGTTCCCGCCGCGATCGTCATCCAGCGCCATGAGGCCGCCTACCCGCGGTCGCTCGCCGAGAAGAGCTACACCGACATCCGCTCGTTCGAGCGCCTGGAGCGCGGTGGCCACTTCACCGCGTGGGAGGCACCCGAGGCTGTCGCGCGCACGGTGCGTGAACTGGAGATGAACATCCGGAATTCATAGCCGCAGACCGGTTGACAACCCAGGAAAGCCCTTTACTGTGTGCACTAAGCAACGGATGGCAGGCTGAACCGCAGGGGGCGGGCAGCTGTACTGCGTTCCCGGTGCGCGGCGGTCGGCTTTTTCGGGTGAGCCGGCCGCCGCTAATTCTTTCCCGGCCCTCCCTCGTCTCTCCGGACCTCGGTACGCTGGCCGCCGTGACCGATGATGCCGTGACCGCTGACGAACACCTCCGGGCCGTGCGCGAACGCTTCGACGACCGCGCGCCGACGTACGACGAAAGCGCCATGCACCGCAACCTCGCCGCTGCCGTCGCTGGCTTCGCCGACCTGACCGGGGTGGATGCGGTGCTCGACGTCGCCACCGGCACCGGCCTGGTGCTCCGCGCCCTCCGTGACCGCGGCTTCGCGGGAAGCGCCACCGGTGTGGACCTCTCGCCGCGCATGATCGCCGAGGCCCGCTCGCACCTCCCCGACGCCGAACTCTTCGAGGCGGATGCGACCCGCCTGCCGCTGGGCGACGGCACGTTCGACCTCGTGACGTGCGTCACCGGACTCCAGCTGTTCCCGCATCCCGTCGCCGCGATCGCCGAGTGGGCGCGGGTCCTCCGCCCCGGCGGGCATGCCGTCACGGCGACGTTCCTCACCTTCGATCCGTCGAAGCACCGCTCCGCCCCACCGCAGGCGTTCATCGACCACGCCCCGTTCGACTCCGTCGAGCACCTCGCCGACACCGTGGAGGCCGCCGGCTTCCGCATCGCCCGCACCACAACGTGGACGGACGGCGCCGACGAGCTCCTCATCGCCGAACTGACCCTCCGCACCCCCTGACCCCGCATCCCCCCACCGTCGAGTCCGCACAAACTTGACGTCCGCCCGGCGCGTCGCGTGCAAAGTTTGCGGACTCGACGGTGGGGGTGGAGCGGCGCGAGGGGTTAGGCGCGGGACTCGCGGGCGAGCCGCCGCATGGTCCAGAAGCAGCCGAGGAACGCGAACGCCAGGGCCAAGACCACCTGCGGCAGGTACGCCTGCCACAGTTCGCCGTTGTTGAAGATGTTGTCCGCGAACAGTCCCCAGAAGTCCGGGTCGGTCAGCGCCTGGGTCAGCGGGATGCCGACGGCGCTGACGAGATCGGTGAAGATCCCGGCGAGCAGGCTGAGCACCACGGTCACGACCACGATCGCGACGAGCCCCCAGAAGGCGCCGCGCGTGACGCGCGCCTTCGATCCGGCGCGATACAGCCACACCGCTCCCGCCGCGACACCCCACGACACGATGGAGGCGATGAAGCCGATGTTCCACAGGATGGTCCACGCGATCACCCCGGCCGGGATGATGACGAGCGCGAGCGCGAGGCCCCGGCCGACACGCTCCTGCTGGGAGAGCGGTCCGCCGGGCGCGAGCGATTCCGCCGAGGGGTACGCGGCCGCGGAAGGCGCGTCGGCATCCGCCGGCGCGTCCGCCTCCGAGTCCGCAACAGGTGCCTCCGCGGGAACCGCTGCCGCCTGCTCCTGCGCCGGCTCCTGCGCCGCCTCCCCGGGCGCGAGCTCCCCGTATCGCGGCTGAGTTCGGTCGTCTGTCGCGTCGGTCACGCGTGTCCCCCATCCCGGCCTCCCACCGAGGCGCGGAGGACAGCCTCCCACACCCGCAGCCCGCGAGTCTCGCGCCGACCGCACCCCATTTCGAGGCGCACGCCCACGGTCAGGGAGGACTCACGCGACCCCGAACCAGCGCGCCAGCCGAACCTCCAGCTCCTCCTGCGAGTTCCCGACCCAGACCACGTGCCCGTCGGGCCGCAGCAGCACCGCCGGCGCATCCAGGTCGCCACTGACGTCAGACACGAGATCGACCCGGCCCGCCCATCCCGCGACGCTGAGCGTTCCCGTCTGGTCGAGCAGCAGCCCGCGTCCGTCATGGAGGTGCTCGTACAGCCGCCCGCGCGACAGCCGGACGTCACGCAGCCGCCGCCCGAGCAGCCCGCCCCCGTCCGAGACCGCGTCCACCTCCCCTACGTCGTACCGCACCGCGATCCCGGCGACCTTTGCGCCGAAGAACTCCCCCACCCCGTCCACATCCATCAGCTCGGTCAGCAGCCGCCGCACCGCCTGCGGCCCGGGCTCCGGCGAGATCAGCTCGCTCTGCGCCCGCGTAATGGTGAGCACGTCCTCCGCTGCCGGGTGCCGCTCGCCGAAGTAGGTGTCGAGCAGCCCGTCCGGCGCCCATCCCCCGACCTCCGCGGCCAGCTTCCAGCCGAGGTTGAAGGCGTCCTGGATGCCGAGGTTCAGTCCCTGCCCTCCAAGCGGCGGGTGGATGTGCGCAGCGTCGCCCGCGATCAGCACCCGCCCGACGCGGTACCGCTCCGCGAGCCGCGTCGCGTCGGTGAACCGCGTGATCGAGCGAGGCGAGTGGATGCCGAAATCGGTCCCCGCGTACGCCCGCAGCTGCGTCCGGAACTCGTCGAGCGTCGGCGGCACCGACCGGTCCTCCGACACGGATGCCGCCGGAACGACCGCTCGGTAGAGCCCCTCGCCGTTGGGCCCGATCCCGAAGCCGCGGTGCGTCTTCCGCACCTCCTCGGAGACGGCGGCGATCTCCTCCGCAGACGCGGTCGCCTGGACCTCGCCGAGGATCCACTCGGTGGTCGCCGCCTCGCCGGGGAAGCCGATCCCGAGCGTCCGTCGCACCAGGCTGCGTCCTCCGTCGCAGCCGACCAGCCAGCGTCCGCGCACCCGCTCGCCCGACGCGAGCTCGACATCCATCCCGTCAGCGGTCTGCGAGAACCCGACGACCTCCTCGCCGCGGCGGATCTGCGCGCCCAGCTCGGCCGCGCGCTCGGCGATGATGCGGTCGGTGACGGGCTGCGGCATCCCGAGGATGTAGTCGTGCGCCGTGTCGAGGTGCACCGGCCGTGGGCTCGGGATGCCGGCGAACCGTCCGCCGCCGGGGTAGGTCGTGCCGGCCGCGAGGAAGCGGTCGAGCAGCCCACGCGAGTCCATGATCTCGATGCTGCGCGGGTGCAGGCCGAGCGACCGGACCGCGGTCGTCGGCTCCACGTCGCGCTCCAGCACCAGCACCTCCACGCCGTGCAGGCGCAGCTCGCTCGCCAGCATCATCCCCGTCGGTCCGCCCCCGCTGATGATCACGTCGAACACGTCAGAACCCATGCGTCTCCCCATCCTTGCTTCCACCGCGCGCCACGATTTCACGCGCGACCAGCCATTCTGGTGGATGGGATGGGCCTTGCCGCAAGCCCCCGCCCGGCCGGTATCCTGGAAATGCAGGAGGGGGCGTCATCTTTCCAGTCGAGCATCCCGGGGTCGTCACCCCTGTGGGATGATTTCGGCAGGCGCAGACCCGACGCGCGCCGACCGGAGCCGCCTCGATGCCAGACCATCGCCTCGCCCCCGTGCACGCGGTCGACCGCCCCGCGTTGTTCGAGTTGCTGGATGTCGGCGTCCGCGGCCCCTTGACGGTCATCATCGCCCCGGCCGGGTCCGGGAAGACTGTGCTGCTGTCCCAGTGGACGGCCTCGCGCCCCGATCTCGCGGTCGCGTGGTTCCATGCGACGCGGGCCGACCGCGATGTCACGCATTTCGCCCGCCGCTTGGCGGCCGACCTCGCCGCCGCGCATCCCGCCGTGGCCGAGGTGCGCCCGGCCGCCGAGGCGACCGGCGGCCTCGGCGAGAGCTACCTCGAGGCGCTCGTAGGCGCCCTAGCGGAGGCGGGTGTGGAGATCGTGATCGTCATCGACGACGTCCACGTGCTCCTGCCCGAACTGGTGGACGACCTGTCGAACCTGGCCGACCGCCTCCCGCCGAACGCCCACCTCGTGCTCGCCTCCCGCTCGGACGCCGGGATGCGGCTGACCCACCACCGTCTACAGCACGCGCTGGTCGAGATCCGGCAGCACCAGCTGACCTTCGCCGACGACGAGACGGAGGACCTGCTCGGGCGGCTCACCGGCTCCGCGGTCGACCTCCGCACCGCCGCGACCGTCCGCCAGCACACCGACGGCTGGGCCGCGGGCGTCCAGCTTGCGGGGCTCACCCTGCGTTCGCGTCCGGGCGAGGATCTGGTGGCCAGTCTCGCGGAGTCCGACCGGTTGATCGTCGACTATCTGGGCGAGGAGGTGCTCGACGCGCAATCGCCCGAGCGGCGCGAGGCCCTCCTGCGGCTGTCCGTCGCCGACGATCTGCACCCCGACCTGGTGCCCATCCTGACGGAGGCGGACCTCGGTGTGGACCTGCTCGGCAGGCTGGAGCGGGAGTCGATGTTCCTCTCCGCTCTTCCGGAGAAGCCCGGCTGGTTCGCCTTCCACGCGCTGTTCCGGAAACTGATGCGGATGCGCCTGCGAGCCGAGCATCCCGGCCTCGAGCGGACGCTGCTGGTGCGCGTCGCCGACTGGTCGCGCGGGCGCGGGGACACCGCGACGGCCGTCGAGGCGCTGCTGCGCGCCCAGGCCTGGGACGACGCGATGGAGCTGGTCCTCACCTCCGGCCGGGAGGCATTCGAGCGCGGCTATGTCGCGACGGTCGCTCGGTGGCTCGGGACGGTCCCGGACGACATCCGGCGGACGTCGGTGGATGCGGAGATCGTCTACGCGATCACGTACGGGATGACGGGACGCGCGCGGGAGGCCGCCGAGTTTCTCCGCAGTGTCGCCGCGCGGTCGGACGTCGACCCCGGGCGCCGCGCGGTCGCGCTGGCGTGGCTGGGCGTCACCGTGCAGTTCAACCCGCCGGCGGAGACCGCCTACGAGGAGGCGGCGAGCGCCGTGGCGCTCCTTCTCGCCGACCCCGATCTGACCCTGCCGGACCTGCTCCAGTTGAACCGCCGTGACCTGCTGCTCGCGATCTCGCTGGTGGCCGCCGGACGCGCGCAGCTGTTCCTCGGCAACCTGGACGAGTCGCAGGAGTGGATCGAACGGATGCTGAACTCGGCGGGCGGGCAGTACACGCCGTACCGCATCCACGCGCTCGGAAGCCTGGCCGTGGCCGACGCCTTCAGCGGGCGACTCGTGCGCGCCGCCGCCCGGGCCGACGAGGCCCTGCGCCTGGCCGAGGAGTCCGCGCTGCTCGACCATCCGGCGACCGGGGATGCGCACATCGCGCTCGCGCTCGTCGCCGCCCGGCGCGGAAGACCGGGTTCCGGCGCGCTGTCGCTGCGGGAGGGTGTGCTCCGCGCTTCCTGGAACGCCCGGCTGCAATTGCTGTGGCTGGCCGTGCTGGCCGAGCGGCTGGGGCTGCCGCCCGACGCGGAGCCCGAGGTCGCCGATCCCGTCACCGAGGCGCCGCCGATCGTGCAGATGGAGTTGGATGCGCTGCGCCTCCGTCATGCCCGGCTCGCCGGACAGCCGGAGCCGGCGCACGACTCTCCGGCCGCGTGGTCGGCGGTCGCCTTCGAGGAGATCGTCGGACGGCTGACGCGCGGCGACGTGTCGGGTGCCGGGCGCCGCCTCGACGAGCTGCCGGCCGCCGGACCGTCCGCGTCGATCGTCGAGCGCGTCGAGCGGGAGGTCGCACGGGGATGGTTCCTCGCCGCCTCGGGCGACCGTCCCGGCTCGGAGCTGCACCTGGCTCGCGCGCTGGCCGTCGCCGAGCCGGAGGGTCTGATCGACGTCTTCGTGCGCGCCGGCCGACCCGTCGCCGGACTGGTCGAGGCGCTGCCCGGCGCGCCCGACGCCTTCCGCCGCGAGGTCGTCCGCCTCGCAGGGCTGGTCGTGAGCACCCGGCCCGACGAATTGCCGGACCCGCTCACCCGTCGCGAGCTGGCCATCCTCGCCTACCTGCCGACACGCATGTCCAACGCCGAGATCGCGGCCCGGGGCTACGTGTCGCTGAACACCGTGAAGACCCACATCGCGCGCATCTACCGCAAGCTCGACGTGCAGTCGCGCGCGGCCGCGGTCGACCGTGCGGCGGAGCTCGGCCTGCTGGAGCCGCTGGACCTGGTCGACGAACGCTGACGCCTGAACGCGTCGCTCGCCGCGCCTGCATAAGGTCACCCCGTTCGGGTGACGCCGCCGATTCCCCAGCGCCTTAGCGTCCTCGGTGTAGTGATGCGACTCTCGTGCCGGTCGGAGGTTCGGGCCCTCCGGCCGGCATGGGTTCGGGGAAGGAGCGGACGTGACCTACATCGATCTGCCCATCGGGCTGACGCCCCGCCGCGGGGCCGAGTTCCATCTGATCCGGTGGACGCGCGGACGTGAAGAGTGGACGGCCGAGACCATCATCGCGGTCTACATCTCGTCCACGCTGACCGAGTGGATCGTCGACCACCACGGACGCCGGATACGGCTGTCGCGCCAGGAGTGGCTGCGCTACCTGCCGTGAGTCGGGCGCCCGTCCTCCAGACAGGCAACGCGCTCACCTCAGCAGGTCGGCGACCACCGCGATCCCATCGCGGATCTCCTCGACGGACGTGTTGCCGAAGCCGAACACGAGCTGCGGTGGATGCGAGCTGCGCGTCGAGCGGTAGGTGCTCATCCCGTACAGCCGGACTCCCCGCTCTGCGGCCGCCGCGATCACGGCCGGCTCGTCGGCACCGTCCCGTAGGTGCGCGACCGCGTGGAATCCCGCCGCGAGACCGGTGAGCGGGATGTGCGGAGCAGCCTCCCGCAACGCCGCTGCGAGCGCATCCCGCCGTGCTCCGTACAGTGCGCGCATCCGCCGCAGGTGCCGGTCATAGCGTCCGGACTCGATGAGCCGGGCGAGCGCGACCTGGTCGAGCGTCGGCGCACCGCGGTCGGCCGCCTCCTTCGCCGCCGTCAGAGCGTCGACCAGGGGCACGGGTGCGACGGCCCAGCCGAGCCTCAGGGCCGGCGCGAGCGACTTGCTGACCGTGCCGAGCGTGACGACGCGGTCAGGCGCGAGTCCCTGCAGCGATCCGACCGGCTCCCGGTCGTAGCGGAACTCGGCGTCGTAGTCGTCTTCGACGATCACGGCGTCGCGGCGCTCGGCCCAGGCGATGAGCGCGTGGCGGCGCTCCGGCGCGAGCACGACGCCGGTCGGCCACTGGTGCGCCGGGGTGAGCACGACGATGCGTGCGCCGCTCGCGTCCAGCGCATCCACATCGATCCCCGAATCGTCGACCGCGACCGGCACCGCCGTCCCGCCCGCCGCTTCCGCCGCCCGGGTGACCGTGCCGATCGAGCCGGGGTCCTCGACCGCGACCCGTGTCATCCCGCGGTCGGCGAGCGCACGGAACGTCAGCGCGATGCCCTGTGCGAACCCTGCGCAGACGACGACCTGGTGTGGATGCGCGCTCATGCCGCGCACCCGGCGGAGGTAGGAGGCGACGACGGTTCGGAGGTCCGCATCCCCTCGGGGGTCGCCGTAGTCGAAGGCGGCGTTCGGGGCGGTGCGGGTGGCCTCGCGCAGGGCCCACGTCCAGTCGTCGCGCGGGACGGTGCCGAGGTCGGGGACGCCGGAGGCGAAGTCGGCGAGCCAGCGGCGCGGCGGGTGAGGGTCGGGCGTCGGTATCGGTGCGCCGGGGGCCGTCGCCTCGGCCGGCTCGACGCGCAGGTCGGCGACCCGGGTGGCCGATCCGGTCTGGGCGACGAGGTACCCCTCCGATCGCAGCTGCTCGTAGCAGTCCTGCACCGTGCCGCGGGCGACGCCGAGGCTGCGGGCGAAGTCGCGCGACGAGGGCAGCCGCTCCCCCGCGCTCAGTCGCCCGGCCTGAATGGCGACCCGCAGCTGGGTCTGGAGCTGCGACCGCAGCGGCTCGGCCGACTCCCGGTCGAGCTGGACCAGCAGCTCGGGACTCGAATTGGACCACTCCACCGCCATGGCAATGGATCTTACTGCTGAGCCACCCGGTTTCTAGTGTCATACCCATGACCGCGACGACACTCACCACCACCACCCCGACCACCGGCCGCACCGCCCGGCCGCGGCTGATCACCCGCCCGCTGCTGCTGCGCTTCGTGTCGATCGTGGCGTGCTCGGTGGGGTTCTTCCTCCCGCTGGCCGTCGTGCCGCTGCTCGCCGAGTCGGCCTCGCCGGTCGCCGGCGGCCTGGCGAACGGCGCACTGCTCGGGGCGACCGTCGCGGGCGAACTGGTCTCGCCCTGGCTGATGCAGCGGCTGGGCGCTCGCGCGGTGCTCGCCGTCGGTCTCATCCTGCTCGGGGCTCCGACCTTCCTGCTGCTCGCCTCCTCCTCCGTCCCCGCGCTCGTCGCGGTCGGGGTGCTGCGCGGCCTCGGCTTCGCCCTCGCCATCGTGGCGGGTGGTGCCGTGACGGCCGCGCTAGTCCCCGCGGAGCGTCGCGGTGAGGGGCTGGCCGTCGCCGGCCTGGTCAGCGCCGTCCCGTCGCTGATCGCGTTGCCGCTCGGCGTGACACTGACCGCCGCGGCCGGACCGGCTCTGGTGTTCTGGATCGCCGGTGCCGCGCCGCTGCTGGCGCTCGCGACCGTCGCCGGGTTGCCCGGACGGTCGCTCCGCCCTGCATCTCCGGTCGAGGCCGCCTCGGCCGGCATCCTCGCCGGCCTGCGTTCGCCGTCGATCCTCCGCCCGGCGCTCGTCTTCGCCGCTTCCGCCGCCGTGGCCGGTGTCGTCGTCACCTGCGTCCCCGGCGCGCTGTCCGGCGGCACCGTCGCCTTCGGCCCGACGCTGCTGCTGGTGCAGCCCGCCACCACGGCTGTCGGCCGCTGGGTCGCCGGCCGGTTCGGCGACCGCGTGGGCCACCGTCGCCTCTTCGTCCCCGGCATTCTGCTCTCGGCGGCGGGGATGGCCGCGCTGGCCGCGACCTCGAACATCATGCTTCTGCTCGCCGGCGCAGCCCTCTTCGGCCTCGGCTTCGGCGCTCTGCAGAACGCGACGATCGCCGACATGTACGCCAACGCCGACGAGCGCCAGTTCGGGACCGTCAGCGCCCTCTGGAACGCCGGCTACGACGGCGGAATGGCCGTCGGCGCCCTCGCCGTCAGCGCGCTGGCCGCCCTTATCGGCAGCCCGCTCGCCTTCCTCATCCTCGCGCTGGCCCTCCCGCTCGCGCTCGCCCTGGTCCGCCGGCACCGCGCCGCCTGACCGCATCTCACGAAGGAGAAACCACCATGGGAAAACTCACCGCCGCCATGTTCATGACCCTCGACGGCTACACCGAGACCACGGACGGCGAACTGATCTCACCGGACTGGTCGGATGACATGCAGCAGTACTGGTCCGGCGCGAACGCGCACGAGGGCCAGACGCTCCTCTACGGCCGCGTCGCCTACGAGTTCAACGCCGGCTACTGGCCCACCGCGGCCGCCGACGAGAACAACCCGGAGGACTACCGCGCCTTCGCCCGCACGATGAACAGCCTCCCGAAGGTCGTCGTCTCCGACACCGTCGAGAACCCCGGCTGGAACACCACCGTTGCCCGGGGTCCCCTCCCCGACGTCGTCGCCCGCCTCAAGCACGACATCGACGGCGAGATCGTCGCCGTCGGAGGTCTCTCCGTGGTCGAGTCGCTCGTGTCGGCGGGGCTCGTCGACCGCTACCGCCTGCTCCTGATGCCCCGCCTGGCCGGAAGCGGGCGATCGGTGTTCGCGTCCGGTGGTCCGGGTGCCGACCTGGAGCTGGTGTCGTCGCGGACGATGGACACGGGGGCGCTGCTGGTGGAGTACGTGGCGCGGGGGTGATGGGTCGCCCGCGCCGTTATCTCAGCCGAGACTCGAGGGGCAGCCTGGCGTGAGCAGCGGGCCAGCGGTATCGCGGGCCCCCCTTCGGGGGTTGGAAGAGGAAGTCTCATTTCTGAGAGCCTAAGAAGGCTTTGGAGGACCTATGCCTCCGCTGCAGATTTCCACACAGCAAAGGACCACGAATGAGCACCCTTCCTCCGCCGCCCGCACCCGAGCAGCAGTACGCTGCACCCGCGCCTCAAAAGACCGGTAACGGCCTCGGCATCGCTGCACTGATCCTCGGAATCATCGCGCTCGTCAGCGCCTTCATCCCGTTCCTGAGCTACGGCGCGTGGTTCTTCGGCCTCATCGGTCTCATTCTCGGGATCATCGGGCTGGTCCAGAAGAACAAGTCGAAGGGCGTGGCGCTGACCGGCACGATCCTCTCTGGCGTCGCGATCATCCTGTCGATCGTCATGTCGATCGTTTACACGGCGGCTTTCGCCTCTGCGGTCAACGACGCCGTGAACGATGAGATCAAGAAGCAGGATGCGGTCGCCTCCCAGCCCGTCGAGGTCGTTTACGACGTCACCGGAACGAGCACCGACACCACCATCGTGTACTCCACGTACGCCGACGGCGGATCGAAGTCCGAGACGGCGTCGAACACGCCGCTGCCGTGGACGAAGACGATCTCCGTCAAGAAGGGTGGCACGTTCGACTTCAGCAGCTTCTCCGTCACGGCGACCGCCGGCCAGGACGGCGGCGACGTCGCGTGCAAGATCACGGTGGGCGGCAAGGTCGTCTCCGAGCAGACCGCCACCGGGCAGTTCGCCACGGTGAGCTGCCTCGCCACGGGCACCGGCGACGAGTAAGGCTCTCGTGGGTCCCGCCGTACGCGCGGCGGGACCCATGTCGCTACGACGATGACGAATCCTCCTGCCGGCTGGTACCCGGATCCCGAGTATCCCGGACAACAGCGCTACTGGGACGGCTCTGCTTGGACAGTGAACCGAGCCCCGAGCGGCCCGGCAACGCCCCGCGACTCCTCCCCCTTGCGCAACGACGGGGGTGACAACGCTCGCCCCTCGCGTGATTCGTCCCTTGCGACGCTCGCGCTGATCCTCGCGATCATCGGATTCGTCTTCGGCGTGATCCCGTTCGCAGCATGGATCGCGTGGCTGTTGTTCGTGCCCGCGCTGGTTCTCGCCATCCGCGCCCTCGTGAAGGGTCAAGCGGGCAAGGGACAGTCGATCTCGGCGATCAGCGTCGCGAGCATCGGTTGGCTGATCGCATTGTTCGTCGGCATCGCATCGTTCGGGATCGCCGGCGGAGCCACCCCCGATGCCGAGCCGGCGGCCCTTCCGACCTCACCGAACGCCACTGCGCCGTCTCCGACCGCCACGCCAAGCCCGACCCCGGCCGTTCCGAGCCCAGCCCCGTCAGCCCCTCCGTCGTTGCCCGGCATCGGGCAAAGCGTCGCGAGCCGGAGCGGAGTCTCCTTCACCGTGACAGGCGTTCAATGCGGTCTCGGAACGCAGGATGACGTTTTCGGCACGGTCGCGCCGAAGGGCCAGTTCTGCAAGGTCGACTTCGTCGTCGCCAACGGCAGCTCGCAACCGCAGAACGTCTCCACGTGGGACGTCTTCGGGTACATCGGAAACGCCCGCTACGAAGCGGACACCAGCCTGGGCAGCTTCGGAGAAGACTCCTTCTCGACCACCGTCAACCCCGGGCTCAGCGTCAATTGCAGCGTCTACTTCGATGTGCCCGCCGGAGCCGGCCTCGACCGCGTGAAGCTGATCACCGGCTGGTGGGGAGGCGACGGCGCTACGGTGACGCTGCACTGATCGGCTCGGACCACACGGCCCGCACGCTCACATACCGGAGCGAGCGACCACCACGGCAAGTTCCGTTCGCGTCCGGACGCCCCACTTCGCACGGATCCCTGCGAGGGTGGACTTGACGGTCGTCTCGGCGACGAAGAACGTCTGCGCAAGTTCCGCGTCGGAGGCCCCGTTCGTCACGGCGATGGCGAACTCACGTTCCCGAGGCGTGAGTTCCGCCATCTTCGCGGCAGCGTCGCGTCGCGCGGTCGCACTGCGCGCGTCCCGGACCCAGGCGGAGAGCTGGCGCGCCGCGCGCGGCGAAAAGGCGGCATCGCCGGCCGCGACCTGACGGACTGCTTCGATGATCCGGTGGGGGTCCTCGTCCTTCAGCATGAACCCGGCGGCTCCGGCACTCACGGCGTCGAGCACGCGACCGTCCTCGTCGAACGCCGTCATCATGAGGAAACGCGGACGAACGCTGTCGAAGGATTCGACGACCGCGACGCCGTCCATCCTTGGCATTCGGACATCACAGAGGACCACGTCGGGATGGTGCAGGGCGACAGCCCGCGCGACCTCATCGCCATCGGAACACCGTCCGACGACCTCGATGTCGCCCGCAGCTCCGAGAACCGCGGCTACGCCGGCCGCGGCCATGGGATCGTCATCGACGACGAGCACGCGGATGTGAGGGTCGGTCACAGACCGGAGTCTATCGAGCGGTACAGGCGGCTCGCGAAACTCAGCTCGGCGGGGACCTCCACGGCAGCCATGCGACGATCGCGAAGGTGCCATCCTGGGTCGTTCCGGCCTGGAAGGACCCTCCCACCAGGGCGACCCGCTCGCTCATGCCGGTGAGACCGTGTCCACCGCCGACCGAGGTCGGTTGCGCGCCTGGCGTCAGCCAGTTGGTGGTCGAGATGGTGAGACCCGCCCCCGGTGCGCCCCTGACCTCCAGACGGATCGGCGTGCCCGGCGCATGGCGTCGCGCGTTCGACAAGGACTCTTGAACGATCCGGTAGCAGGCGTGCGCGACGTGAGGATCGCAGGACGCGGGGTCCGTGATCACCAGCTGGGCCCGCACGTCCGCGCCCTCCCGCAGCGCAGCGTCCACGAGCCCGGCCAGGTCGCCCAAACCGGTACCGCCTGCGGTCGGTGATGGATGCCGGAGAACCTGCACGACATCCCGAAGCTCGTCCAAGGAATGCTGTGCGGTCTCGCGAACCGCACGCGCTGCTGCCGCCGCTTTCTCATCCGAGCCCCCGACGGTCAGTTCCAGCGCTCCGGCGTGCAGAGAGAGGGAGCTCAGCCGCGCCGCCAGTGTGTCGTGCAGCTCACGGGCCAGTTCCTGCCGCTCGCGCTCCCGCTCGACCTCCCTGTGGAGGAGCACGACATTCCGGTTGGCCGCCTCCGTGCCGCGCTGGGCGACGTCGCGTTCGGATCGCAGCTGCCGGACGAATCCGAAAGCCGCGAAAGGGACGACCATCACCCCGGCGACGATCGGCACAGCCCAGTACAGCGCCAACCGCTCGGGGGTACCGGCGGCCGGTTCGCCGACGAAGTCGGAGAGCAGCGAGACGTGCGAGGCGACATCCCAGCAGAGCGCCACGACGGTGGCGAGGTAGGTGGCGGCCACGAATGCCCAGCGCCTCCATCCTGTCGTCACGGCGGTGACCGCGGCGAGGCTGACCAGCGCGGGAAGGGGCGTCGTCGGGAAGACGACCGCACCACCGATAGCGAGCAAGGAAACGAGCACCGGATATCGGTGACGCCACACGAGCGTCACCGAGACGGCGATCATGGCGAATGCCCCGACGGTGGCGAGCAGCTGAACGGGTGGGGCGAACGTCGATCCCTCACCGGCGTGTATTCCGCCCGCCGAGATGCCCAGCAGGGCGCACAAAACGGACAGTCCGACCGAACCGACGAGCGCCCATGCGCGTCGAGCGCGAGAAGGTTCCGCCGCGGTGCGTGGCCGCTGTGCGCTCGGCGCGTTCTGTGCGCTCGGCGCGGGCGGGGTGTGTGCCATGAACCGATCGTAGAGGCGGCAACTCGCCGGACTGCACCGCCTTTCGGAGGGGCAGCGCCCCTCCTTTCGTCCGGCGGGCTCGGACCGAATCGAGGTGCCGAGACCCTCCCGCCTCACGATTCGCTTGGTGGGCCGAATAACCGGCATCGCATCCACCAGGAGGACCCATGTTCCGTCGAATCACCGCACTCGCCACCATTGCCGCGCTCGCGACCGGGCTGGCACTGACCGGCTGCAGCAGCACGCCGCAGCCGGCCGGGGGCGCCGGGGGCACGGGCGGCAGCGCGTCGGCGCCCGCTCCTTCGAAGCCCGCGGCGCCCGGCTTGAACACGCCCGTGAAGGTCGGCTCGTTCGAGTACACGGTCCTGGGCTCTCAGGACGCGGGCACCACCGTGGGAACATCTCCGCTGACGCAGACCGCCCAGGGAACGTACCTCCAGGTGGATCTGAAGATCGCCAACACGGGCAACAGCGCCGCAACCTTCATCGTCAACTATGTGAAGCTCGTCGACGCCTCCGGGAAGACGTTCGACGCCGACCCGACCGCGACGCTCTACGCCAGCCCGGATCAGAGCGCCTGGGTCGCCGCCATCAACCCCGGCAACGCGATCCAAGGTCCGATCCTCTTCGACGTCCCCGCGGGCACTCAGGCGGCGAGCATCCAGGTGAGCGACAACGCCTTCTCGAAGGGGCAGACCATCACGCTGCACTGACGCGCCGGATCGATGGGGCGGTGGACGGTCGAAAGGTCCCACCGCCCCGCACTGGGGTGATGCTCGCCGACTTCTCGCCTGACAGGCTCGCGGGATGGAAACTGCACCGATCACCGCCTGGACCCTTCACAACGAAATCCCCATTCCCGAGGATGTAACTCCTCTTCTCGTGGATGGCGAGCAGGCGGTGGCGGCATTCAAGACGTTTCGTGACTCGGCGATCTTCACCACCAAGCGACTGATCGTCCGCGACGCGCAGGGCGTCACCGGCAAGAAGGTGGAGATCTACTCCCTCCCCTACAGCTCCATCAACATGTGGTCGTCCGAGAACGCCGGCAAGCTCGACCTGAACGCTGAAATCGAGCTCTGGACGCGTGCAGGGCACATCAAAGTGAAGCTCGGCCGCGGCGCTGACGTTCGCCGGCTCGACAGCCTCATCGCCTGGGCGGTCCTGCACGCTCATTAGCCGGCCAGCGAGCGGACACCTCCGATGTCCGCGGTCCCTGCGACGATTCCTCTGATCACCGTTCGACGGATCGGAGGCCGGCATGCGGGGCGAGGCGACCGTGCTGCATGCCGACCTCGACGCCTTCTACGCCTCCGTCGAGCAGCGCGATGCGCCGGAGCTCCGCGGCCGCCCGGTCATCGTCGGCGGCGGCGTCGTGCTCGCGGCGAGCTACGAGGCGAAGGCGCGCGGGGTCCGCACCGCCATGGGCGGGCGGCAGGCGCGGGACCTGTGCCCGGAGGCCGTCGTCGTCCCACCACGAATGGATGCGTACTCCGCCGCGAGCAAGGACGTGTTCGCGATCTTCCGCGACACGACCCCGATCGTGGAAGGACTGTCGATCGACGAGGCCTTCCTTGAAGTGGGCGGGCTCCGACGCATCGCCGGCACGCCCGAGCAGATCGCGACCCGGCTGCGGGAACGCGTTCGCGCGGAGGTCGGACTCGCCATCTCGGTCGGGATCGCGCGAACCAAGTTCCTCGCCAAGGTCGCCAGCGCCGTGAGCAAACCTGACGGCCTCATCCTGGTGGAGCCCGACCGGGAGCAGGAGTTCCTGCTCCCGCTCCCCGTGGAACGCCTCTGGGGCGTCGGCGCCGTCACCGCGGAGAAGCTCCACCGTCTGGGCATCCGCACCGTCGGTCAGCTGGCCGAGCTCGAAGAAGCCACCGCCGAGCGCCTGCTCGGTAGGGCGGCCGGCGCGCACCTGCACGCCCTGGCCCGGCTGCGCGACCCCCGCCCGGTCAATGCGACGAAGCGCCGCGGATCCATCGGCTCACAGCGCGCACTGGGCAGTCGTCCGCGGACGCCGGAGGAGCTCGACCTCATCCTGACCCAGATCGTCGACCGGCTGGCTCGACGGCTGCGGGATGGGGATCGCACGTGCCGCACGATCGTGCTGCGGCTGCGCTTCGGCGACTTCGCCCGCGCCACGCGATCGCGCACGCTCGGCTGCCCGTCAGACCGCACCTCGGTGCTGCTGACCGTGGCCCGCAGCCTCCTCGCGGCGGTTCAGCCCGAGATCGCCGCGCGGGGAATCAGCCTCATCGGCATCTCGCTCTCGCACCTGGGCCGGTCGGACACCTTCCAGCCCGAGCTGCCCATCGACTGGGATGACAGCGCACGTCTCGACACCGTGCTCGACGCCGTCCGCGACCGCTTCGGCGCAACCTCGGTCGCTCGCGCCGCACAGCTCGGTCGCGATCCCGGCTGGTCCACGCCGCTGCTCCCCGAACACCTGTAGCGCAACGCTCGCAGTTCGTCGGGGCCCGAGCATCGCATCCCAGACACAGCAAAGGGCGCAGCGAATGCTGCGCCCTTTCTCGTCCGGCTGACGTGGTTGCTGCGGTCAGCGGCTGATGTACTCGCCGTCGGTGTCGTGCTCCAGCGTGTAGTACCGGGTGCTGCCAGTCTGTGCTGACAGTGCCCAGGCGCGCTCGAAGCGTCCGCCGGTCGAGTCGTACTCGACGACGATGCGGTCTGCGGCGGTGGGGAGCTGCGCGGTCCACTGACGGGGCGAGCCCAGACCCTCGGCCTGGAGTACCACCTGCGGGCCTGCTGCCTGCGGGCGGCTGGTGAGTTCTGCCACCTGCGCGGCGTCCAGCCGAGCCTCGGTGACGGTGCGTTGTGTGAGTTCGACGTTCATTGCGACCTCCAATATAAATAAACGTTTAGTTGTATGGTAAGTCATGTCGAGGCAAAAGAAAAGCGGGAGGCGCCATGGCCAGACGATACGACCGGGATGAGAGCATCCGCCTGCTCCTGGAGGCGAGTGCCGAGGAGTTCGCGCGCCATGGCGTCGGGGGCGCGCGCATCGAGCGGATCGCCGACCGCGCCGAGGTCAACAAGGCGTCCATTTACTCCTACATCGGCAACAAGGACGACCTGTTCGAAGCGACCCTGCAATCCAAGCTCGGCGAGCTGGCCAAGACGGTGGCCATCCAGTCCGACGACCTCGCCGCGTACGCCGGCGACCTGTTCGACTTCCTTACAGCGGATCCGTCCGTGGCGTGGCTGTTCGAGCAGGAGGGGCTGCATTACGGCGCGGACGATGTGCCCGCCCTCGCGGAACGGTCCGACTACTTCCAGTCCCGGGTCGCCGCTGTGCGTGCCGCCCTCGACGGCAATGGGGACGCGGACGGCGACGCGGAGGCCATCTTCTTCTCGATCATCGCCATGTGCTACTGGTTCGTGGCAGCGCCACAACTGGTCCGGATGGTGTTCGGCGACGTGTCCGACGAGGAGGCCAAGCGCCGCTACCGCAGCCACGTCGTGGCGACGGCGGAGGCCATGGTCACGCGGCGAGGTAGTACCGTCCCGTAAGTAGGCGCCTCGTACATCAAGGGAGAGAACGGGATGAGAAAGCTTCGCTACGCCATCAACGTCACCCTCGACGGCTGCTGCCATCACGAAGCAGGGCTTCCCCCGGACGAGGAGTCGATGCGCTACTGGACGGCCGAGATGGAGCGGGCCGACGCCCTGATCTTCGGGCGGGTGACCTACGGGATGATGGAGTCCGCGTGGCGGCGGCCGGCCTCCGGCACCTGGCCCGATTGGATGGATGAGTCGCAGCTCCCCTTCGCCGAGGCCATCGATGGCGCGAAGAAGCACGTCGTGTCGAGCACGCTGACCGACGTCGACTGGAACGCCGAACTGCTGCAGGGCGACGTGGGGCAAGCGGTGGAACGGCTCAAGCAGCAGCCCGGTGAGGGTCTGTTCGTCGGCGGGGTGACACTCCCCCTCGCGCTGGCGGATCTGGGGCTGATCGACGAGTACGTGCTCGTCGTGCATCCTGTCATCGCCGGGCACGGGCCGACGCTGCTTGCGGGTCTGCGCGAGCGCATCCAGCTGGACCTCGTGGATCGCCAGGAGTTCCGGTCAGGGGTGAGCGCGCTGCGATTCCGGCCCAGCTAGCGGGAGCGCGGGATGATGGACTCATGCCCTCCCCTCACCGTCCCGGCCTTACGGTCGACTCGGGACTCACCATCCCCGAGTCCGAGCTGTCGTGGCGGTTCTCGCGGTCGTCCGGCCCCGGCGGGCAGGGGGTGAACACGGCCGACTCCCGGGTGGAACTCGTGTGGGATGTGGCGGGCTCCGCCGTTCTCTCCCCCGTCCAGCGCGAGCGGCTCCTCGAGCGTCTGGGCGGTCGCCTCGTCGACGGAAAGCTGACGATCGCCGCATCCGAACACCGCGCACAGCTGCGCAACAGGGAGGCCGCGCGCGCTCGGCTGGCCGACATCGTGGCCGACGCCCTCCGGCCGCCCGCGGCACCGCGAAGACCGACGAGGCCGAGTCGCGGCGCCAGGGAACGGCGTCTGGATGCGAAGAAGCGGCGCACGGACATCAAGCGGCTGCGTCGCCCTCCGCACGACTGAGCGTCTCGGGATTCCGGCGGAGCACCCACAGATCGCGACAGGAGACGTAGCCTCGCATCGTGAAAACGAAGTGGTTGTTCCTCGTCATCGGCATCGTGCTCGTCCTCATCGGACTGCTGTGGACGCTTCAGGGGTTGAACGTGCTCGGCGGTTCCGTCATGAGCGGATCGCCGGTGTGGGGCACCATCGGCCCCATCGTGCTCATCGCCGGCATCGTGCTGATCATCGTCGCGCTGGTGCGCCGGCGCCGGCGCTCGGACACCTGACGACCTCGGCCTCGCAGAGAGGTGGATGCGGTGGCCGGGGGACGAAGCGGACGACCGCTCCTCCCCCGCACCGCCTCGGTGTGTTGGGTCAGACGCGCCGGCTTCCCGTGAGCATCCGGACGAGGAAGACGATGGCCGCGATGACGAGGAGCACGATCCCGACCCAGAGCAGGAAGTTCAGGGACGAGACGAACCCTCCGGTGAGCAGGAGGATGATGGCGATCACAGCGATGATGATGAGCAGGATATTCATCAGTTGACCCTTTCTGGTCGGGGGTTGATGGCTCCACGCAACCACCGGCGAGGACGGGGCGCCTCACCCCTAGGGGTGTAATGTGCGGCCATGTCGGCAGCCCCGGACATAGCGACGAAGCCGTTCACGATCGCCCTCGTGGACGACTACGACGTCGTGCTGCTGGGCCTCGCGCACATGCTGGATGATTTCCGGGACCGGTTGGTCGTCGCCGAGATCGACGCGAACGCCCCGCTGGATGAGCCGATCGACGTCGTCCTGTACGACGCGTTCGCCCAGCCGGAGTCCGGCCACGCGCAGATCGGCGAACTGGTGCGGAACCCCCGAGCCCGCCACGTCGTGGTCTACACGTGGAACTTCCATCCCGAGCTCATCGAAAGCGCGAGCGCGCAGGGCGTCCACGGCTACCTCTCGAAGACCCTCACGGCCTCAGAGCTGGTCGCCGCCCTCGAAGCCGTGAACTCCGGCCAGATCGTGGTGAGCGACTCCCCGGCGCGAGCCCGCAGCGCCGAGGAACTCGACTGGCCCGGCAAGGAAGAAGGGATCACGGACCGCGAGTCCGAGATCCTGGCCCTCATCACGCAAGGCAAGAGCAACGCGGCGGTCGCCGAACTCACGTACCTCAGCCCGAACACGGTCAAGTCGCACATCCGCAGCGTCTACCGCAAGATCGGCGCCAGCAGCCGGACGCAGGCGGTGCTGTGGGGCGTGGAGCACGGGTTCACGCCGGACCACCGGCGGATCGAGCGGTGGGTTGGTGGGGGCTGAGGGCGGCGTCCAGCATCACGCGACCGACCGCTTAGGGCACGCGGTGCTGCGCGGGCGACACGGCGGGCCTGAAGGCGACGACGAGCATGAGGCTGTCGGGGGAGCCACGCGCGAGCTGGACAGGGCCGTGTCCCGGCGTACTTTCAATCCGGCAACGCCGAGCCGCCAGCCGCACTGGAAGGTGTGATCAATTGCTACGGTGACAGCGTGACGAACGAGACAGTGCGCGACGCGCTCCGCGCTTTTGTGAAGGAGCGCGATTGGGCCCAGTTTCACTCCCAGGAGAATCTGGCGAAGAGCGTCGCCATCGAAGCAGGAGAACTCCTGGAGTGCTTCCAGTGGGGACCGGACGCCGACGGCGACCGGGTTCGCGATGAGTTGGCCGATGTCCTGACCTACTGCTTGCTTCTTGCTGACAAGCTCGGGGAAGACCCGGACGACATCATCCTGAATAAGCTGGCCAAGACCCGCGCAAAGTATCCCGTCGACAAGGCGCGCGGCAGAAGCACGAAGTATGACGAGCTTTGATGTGGTGCCGTTCGATCGTCGCGATGCGAACGGATCCGCGCTGGTCGACCCCCGGCTGAAGAACTGGCCCGTCGTCTATGTCATGGACGGGCAGAGCCAGGTCTATGTTGGCGAGACGCTCAGCCTGGTGTCGCGGATGCGGCAGCATAGCGCCGACTGCAAGAAGAACGCGCTCACGTCCGTGCGCGTCATTCTTCATGACGAGTTCAATAAGTCCGCTTGCCTGGATCTGGAGTCCTATCTGATCCGGATGTTCGCGGGAGATGGCCACCTGGAGGTGGTCAACGCGGTGCCGGGTGTCAGGGATGCCGCCTACTTCGATCGGGAGCGGTATCAGGCGTACTTCGACGACATCTTCACCGAGCTGCGCGAGCGCGGCCTGTTTCAGCGGACTGTCCCGGAGATTATCAATAGCGACCTCTTCAAATTCTCGCCGTTCAAGGCGCTCTCAGTTGATCAGGCCGTCGCTGTCGAGGACATCGTGGAGGGGTTGTTCGAGGATATCCGCGGCGGTGTGGTTGAGCCGATCGTCATTCAGGGTGACCCCGGAACCGGGAAGACAGTCGTCGCTGTCTATCTGCTCAAATTGTTGAGCGATATCCGTACACAGTCCTGGCAAGACGATCCTGACGAGGAGACGGTCTTCGCGGAATTCTTCGTCCCGGAGAACGCCGAGTTGCTCAGGAATTTCACCGTCGGTTTGGTCGTACCGCAGCAATCTCTCCGCGCCACTCTCCAAAGGGTCTTCGCGCTCACACCAGGTCTGAAGGATGTTCCGGTGATGACGCCGTTCGACGTGGGCAAATCGAAGCGTTCCTTCGACCTGCTGGTCGTCGATGAGGCGCACCGTCTGAACCATCGAGCCAATCAATCAGCCGGTCCACTCAACGCCGCCTTCGCCGCCATTAACGAGTCCCTCTTTGGCCGGGATACCGACGAGTACACCCAACTGGATTGGATCCGTGTGCGAAGTACTCACCAGATCCTTTTGGTCGACCCCGAACAGAGCGTGCGACCGGCCGATCTTCCGACGGACGTGATGGCAGCGCTGGTCACCACTGCACAGAAGGCGTACCGCTACTACCCGCTGCGGTCGCAACTGAGGGTCCGCGCCGGCGACGAATATACCCCCTACGTCAGGCGGATCCTTCGAGGCGACGAGGTGGCACCGCGCTCGTTCCCTGGCTACGATCTACGGTTCTTCGACGACGTTGGTCGCATGCGCGAGGAGATCGAGCGGCGAGACGCCGAGATCGGGCTTGCCCGTTTAGTGGCCGGCTATGCGTGGAAATGGCAAAGCAAGAAGGACCCAAGCGCCTATGACATCGAGATCGACGGCGAGCGTCTGCGATGGAACAGGACTCAGAAGGATTGGGTCTCCTCGCCCACATCCCTCTCAGAGGTTGGCTCCATTCACACGATCCAGGGCTACGACCTCAACTATGCCGGGGTCATCATCGGCCAAGACCTTCGATACGACTCCGCCAACCACAGGCTCATCTTCGACCGGTCGAACTACTTCGACACCAAGGGGATGGAGAACAACAAGCGTCGCGGTATCACCTACACAGACGCGGACATCCTCGAATACGTCGTCAACATCTACGCCGTCCTGTTGACGCGAGGAATCCGCGGGACGTACGTGTATGTGTGCGATAAGTCGCTGCGGGAGTACCTGCGCGGGTATCTAGCTTTACCGGGGACCGACCGCGGGTAGCCGCCTCTGAGCAGCGAAGAGTAGCTTCGCAATCTAAGTGGTGCTGGCCCTGCGCGGCCCATCCTCGGATCGTCACCATTCGTGGGGGTTGCTGGCATTACATGTGATCAATAGCGTCGGGGAGTGGCCGACATAACTCCTGCGCATCTGTCCCTGGAACTCAACGTGAGCCAGAAGCAGATTCGGGATGCGCTGCGAGGCCGATACGGCATCCTTCAGGACGGAACCACACGATGGAAGCTCACCGACGACCAGGCGGCGGCCGTCCGCGCACGCTTCGTAAGACGCACCTTCGTGACGCCGCCCACCTGGACGCTCGAACCCGGCGACACAGTCCTCCGGCGTGAGCTGCATGCCGCCTATGGAGGAAGTGCTCGTAACGGCATAGTGACTCTAAGGAGTTTGCCGGACATCATTGCTTTCACGGACCCCGCGAGTGGAGCCGGCTTCGGTTACCACCTCTACGAGGGACTCCAGCCCGACGGCTCGTACTCCTACACAGGAGCAGGTCAGCGAGGCGATCAGAGGTTTACACGTGGAAACCTCGCGATCAGAGACTCAAGCGTGACTGGGCGACCCATCCGGCTGTTCACCGTGAATGGCACATCTGTGACGTATGTCGGCGAGTTCACCACTGGGACACCCACATTCTGGCCCCGCACAATCCCGGATAGAGATAACATCCCCCGCAACGGCATTGTCTTCAACCTCGTGCCGGTGCATGCGGACAGCCGACTGTTGGCTCCAGCTTCCGAGCCAACCGGTCTTGCGCAACTTGCAACTTGGAGTCCGCCCGACGCGACGGATGTCGTGATTGCGGGGGACGGCAGCGACATCCCTGGCGATCGGACCGTTTCACGCATTGAATTCGAACTCCAAGCCGCCTTCGGCGTCTGGCTCTTGAACCAAGGCGAAATGATCAAGCGATTGCTGCTCGCATCGGGGGATGCGCTCATTGAGCCCGATCTGTTCGTCGAATCGCGCGGGTGGATCGTTGAAGCCAAGAAGTCTTCCGGTCGCGAATACGTTCGAACCGCCATAGGTCAAGTGCTCGACTACGTTTACGTCGCCGAAAAGGCGAAGATTGCCGCGACCCCTGTCATCCTGCTGCCGGGGCGACCGTCAGAGGATCTGGTCGAATTGCTCCACCGGCTCGGCATCACCCTCATCGTTCGGACCGGCAACGACTTCAACGTGATAGCTTCGCCGACAACCGCGTAGCACCTTGGCCGCGACGGAATGATCAGAGCCGCGACTAAAGGCACCCGGCAACACTCGAGTCTGGCCGACTCGCGAGAGATCCAGCGGCCGGGTTCAATGACAAGACGGTGAAGAAGACGCCGATCGAGACAGGTGTCGAGGTGCAGGATCGGACACGGAATCCGGCCTCGTCAGCACGCGTACCACGGCGAAATTAATTGGCGTACGCGACCATCTTCTTCCACCACGCCTCGGCGCGATTAAGTTCGGCTTCCATGTCGTCGATCGACGGCGCCACGAAATTGACTTCTTCGCTCTTGTCGTGGCGGGGTGCCCACTTCGAGACCTGACTGTATCCGCTCTGGAAATCGGAATTGTCCTCCGCCGTGATCTTGGCTAGAAGCTTGATCATCTTGGGGCGCACTTCGGTAGTTCCACGGTCTACAACTTTGCCGACTACGTCATTTCGCACGATGCGCTCCCAAGTCTCAGAAAGCTTCCCCGCCCAAAGCTGAACCCGGTTGTCGTATTCCTCTGTAGAAAGGGCCAATTGATCCTTCTTGAGTTTCGCGAGGTCGGCCCGGAGGTCTCCAATGCGCTTCTTTGCATCCTTCGCCTTCCACGGATGCATGGCCAGGACGGCACCCGGGACACCCTTATCCTTGACGATCGAGCGCTCCTCGATAGGAACGTCCTCTTCATCAGCTGCTCGGATCAGGTCTCCCAGAAACGTCAGGTCGTGGGTAAAGACAATCACTTGGCGCTTACTAGCGAGTGCTGCGATTCGCCGTGCCACCTTCTCACGGCGACCATGGTCGAGTGATGTGATCGGGTCGTCCAAGACAAGGGCGGACTTTGAGTCATCGAAGTTGATTTCGGTAAGCAACCCCGCAAGCCCCAGGGCCGTCTGCTCACCTTCACTGAGTACGTCGCGGACCGTCTTGGTCGTGAGCGTTGCACCAAGCAGCGCTGGCTTGTGGCGGAGTTTTCCTTTGCCACCGCCTTTGTCATCCAACTTGACGTGGTCAAGACCGAGACGGTCGGATTCGCGCGAGAATCGATCGTTGACTTGTTCATTTACGTAGGTACGCGTGAGCGCGATGGATTGCTTAGTGATCGGCTGGGTGGAGACGCTGTTCCTAATTGCGGTGATATCTCGCTCGGCTCGCTGTCGGGCAGCGTCCTTCTTAAGACTTTCGGCATGCTTGGCGAGCTCGATTCTGTCTCGAAATTCGTTCTTGGCGTCAGTTGCTTCCTTCAATCGTGCAGCGAATGCTACGGCGTCAACCTTTTCGGCGCGTTGCCGAATGGATTCAGCACGCGTCTTCAGGTCGTCTCGGTCGATTGACGCGAGTGGCACTGCCGGCTCTTCGGTTTCGGTTCGCAGTCGTTCACCAATTCGTCCCTTAGCGAGTCCGGCGGTGTCGAGAGCAAGCCGCAGTTCATCCGCAAGCGTGGGATCTTCGGCTTCAATCGCCGCAAGGGCATTCGTTGTGGCGACGGTAGCAACCTCAAATTGCACCAGGGAAGAGATCGCGTGCTGTGCTGCCGCTTCGGCTTCCTTGGCTCTTTTGGCTGTTACATCGTGAACAAATTCTTGAAAACGAGTCAGCCGCATGGATGCGTCGTCGGCAAGCGGTTGCTGGCAAAGAGGACAACGAGCGTCATCACTCACATAGGGAAAATCGTGCTCATGATAAGCGACTTGCTTCGAATAGTTCTCCGCCGCCTCCCACAAGGCGCGCCATGATGCTGTCCCCACGCCTTCTAGCGGTTCATTCGTGAAGTTGGTCTTCGAAGCCAAATCCGCTGCCGCGCGAAGAGCGCGCGCATTACTCAAGAGTTCTTCGACTTTAGCTGAAGCCGCCGGACTCAGAAATTCATCGAAATCGTCGAGATGATCAGCCATGAGGTCCAGCGCTGCAGCGGCCTTAGTAAGTCGCGTCTTCTCCGTCGAAGGATTGGTCGATTGGAGCCGCCCCTCTTCTTGCACGAGCGTGGCCAACTGTGCCTCCGCATCTGCAGGTAGCTCAACCGCCGAATCAATCTGCTGATCCGTCGTATTCGCGCTGAGGGAAGACGCGAACTTTCTAGCCGCCGACGACGCAGTAAGCCCCGGAATCTCATGCGGCTTCCCAGCCACTTTCGCAAGCTCACGGTCCAGCGCACTCCGGAGCATATCCGCCGCCTCAACAAGCTGATCAAGCACATTTAGCGCTGAAGGCCGATAGCTGAGTTCGGTGTCATTGATGAGGTAATGGTCTCCACAAGCCTCGTCGTAGAAATGGACCTGGCGAAGCTCTGGATCAGTGCCCTGCGGCCAGGTGATTGTATGCGGTTTACCATCTATACGGTAGGTGATGACCGCGCTCTGGTCTTTGGGCGCTTTGGGGTTGAAGGCGTTAGGCAGAATCTCTTGCCGATGCCGTGCACCGACGACGTCCTTAACCAGACGAGCGAAGCCCGACTTGCCACTTCCGTTGTCGCCATACACCACCGTCAAGCCAGACTCACCAAAAACCAGTTGTCCCCCATCGGCCAACGCATTGACATTGACAAGGTCGCCGATCGATACCAATTCGACTCTCGCTCCACCGCTCGCCGAAGTAGGCAGGTCCTCGGCAGAAAGCTCGGCCGGCTTGGGAAGAGCCTTCTTCGCCACAAGATCCGCCGCTAGCGATTCGGCGAATTGCTCATCCACGCCGCCGGCCTCGAGAATCTGGGCTGCCAGAATGCGAATCCAATCTGGTCGCTGATTGACCCAGGAAGCGATTTCTTCTTCGATCGACGGCACGGCGTTCCCCCAATTCCCACCACCTTTTGTGCCCCGCCGGGCATATATCGATTGTGGTGACATCGACAACACTATCGGTGCATGCGAATCGCCCAGCGAATACCAGCATGTACCGGCGGTAGATACCTTGCGGGACTGAAACATCTGCCAACGATGCTGCATCGTTCCCGCGAGCATCCAGGTGATTTATGGCGAGCAAGAAGGTCGCCCTTGGCGCGCGATGACCTCATCTAAATTCTAATGCTTCGTGTGCAAGCATTAGAAATTTTGGTGCCCCTGGAGGGACTCGAACCCCCAACCGTTTCCTTAGGACGGAACTGCTCTTCCATTGAGCTACAGAGGCTGGCCCGTCGAGTCTACCGAACCCCACGCCATCCCCTTCCCAAAAAAGATAGCTATTCAGTGTTGCTATCTACCGGTACTCATGCTTACTATGTACCGGTAATCAGCAACACTGACTAGCAAGCAGGAAGGAGGGTCCCATGGGCAAGCAAGAGACCGAGATGCTCAAGGGGACGCTCGAGGGCATCGTGCTCGCCATCCTGTCGCGTCGGCCCGCATACGGGTACGAGATCACCGCATGGCTGCGCGACCAGGGGTTCGCCGACATCGCGGAGGGCACGATCTACGCCCTCCTCGTCCGGGTCGAACAGCGCGGGCTGGTGGATGTCGAGAAGGTTCCATCCGAGAAGGGTCCGCCCCGCAAGGTGTACTCCCTCAACGCCCGGGGTCGTGACTACCTCGAAGAGTTCTGGAGGACGTGGAGCTTCCTCGCAGAGCGGATCGAACAGCTCCACGAAGGAGACAACTGATCATGGCAGCGAAGTGGATCGAGACGATCACCGGATCCCTCGAGCAGAAGAAGCAGTACCGGCAGTACAAGGCCCGCGTGCAGGCCCTGCCGGAGCCGTACCGCGGCGCCGCGAAGGCGTTCGAGCGGTACTTCATGTACAACGGCGGCATCACCGACGGCGACACGCTCGTCACGATGCTCACCGATTTCGCCGACATGTGGGAGCGCGCCGCCATCGACGGCACGCCGATCAGCGAGCTCGTCGGGGGCGACCCCATCGACTTCGCCGAGACCTACACGGAGTCGTACGGCGGCGTGAAGTGGATCGACAAGGAGCGGGCCCGCCTCATCAAGGCGGTCCAGGAGGCAGAACAGGAGGAGAAGAAATGAGCGCAACCGCGATCAGCGTCCGCGGCATCCAGAAATCGTTCAAAGACATCGAAGTGCTCCGCGGGGTCGACTTCGACGTGCAGGCGGGCACCATCTTCGCGCTGCTCGGCTCCAACGGGGCCGGCAAGACGACGCTGGTCCGCATCCTCAGCACCCTCCTCCGCGCAGACGGCGGCACCGCCACCGTGCAGGGGGTGGATGTGGCGGCCAAGCCGGGCGACGTCCGCGGCGCGATCAGCCTCACCGGGCAGTTCGCGGCGGTGGATGAGGTGCTCAGCGGACGCGAGAACCTCATCCTCATCGCCAAGCTCCGCCACCTGAAGGACCCGGCCGGCATCGCCGACGACCTCCTCGCCCGCTTCTCGCTCACCGACGCCGGCAAGCGCAAGGCGGCAACCTACTCCGGTGGGATGCGGCGCCGGCTCGACATCGCGATGAGCCTGATCGGCAACCCGCCGATCATCTTCCTCGACGAGCCGACCACCGGACTCGACCCGCAGGCGCGGATCGAAGTCTGGGACACGGTCAAGCGCCTCGCCGGGCAGGGCACCACGGTGCTGCTCACCACGCAGTACCTGGACGAGGCCGAGCAGCTCGCCGACCGGATCGCCATCCTCCACAAGGGCACGATCATCCAGAACGGCACCCTCGACGAGCTCAAGCGGCTGCTCCCCGCCGCGAAGGTCGAATACGTCGAGAAGCAGCCGACGCTCGAGGAGGTCTTCCTCGCCCTCGTCGGCGACACGGGAGACGACAGCGGCGAGAACGCCGACACCGACACCACCACCGACCGCACCGACGGCGCGGCCGCCACAGGAAGGAAAGCACGATGACCGCCACCGTTCTCAGCGACACCGGTGTGCTCACCGGGCGCTCGCTCCGCCACATCCTGCGCAGTCCCGACACCATCATCACCACCGCGGTCACGCCGATCGCGCTGATGCTGCTGTTCGTGTACGTGCTCGGCGGGGCGATCAACACCGGATCCAGCAGCTCGTACGTCAACTACCTGCTGCCAGGGATCCTGCTCATCACGATCGCCTCCGGGGTCGCGTACACGTCGTATCGGCTGTTCCTCGACCTGCAGGGCGGCATCTTCGAGCGGTTCCAGTCCATGCCGATCGCCCGCAGCAGCGTCCTGTGGGGGCACGTGCTCACGTCCGTGGTCGCCAACATCGTCTCCATGGCGATCGTCATCGGCGTCGCACTGATCATGGGCTTCCGCACGGGAGCGTCGGTCTGGGCCTGGCTCGGAGTCGCCGGCATCCTCATCCTCTTCACCGTCGCCCTCACCTGGCTCGCGGTCATCGCGGGACTCTCGGCGAAGACGGTGGATGGGGCCAGCGCCTTCAGCTACCCGCTGATCTTCCTGCCCTTCATCAGCTCGGCGTTCGTTCCGACCACGTCGATGCCCGGCCCGGTCGCCTGGTTCGCCGAGAACCAGCCCGTCACGTCCATCGTCAACACCATCCGGGCGCTGTTCGAACAGCAGCCGGTCGGCAGCGACATCTGGATCGCCCTCGCCTGGCTCGTCGGCATCCTCGTCATCGCGTACGCCTTCGCGATGGTCATCTACCGCCGCAAGATCACCGCGGGTTGACCGGGGTCACCGCTGCCGGCCCCGGCACCGAACGGAAGGTTCCGACAGGACCTTCCGCTTCGGTCGTTAACCGCTCGGCTAGCGTGGAGGGCATGAACGCCCCCGTCGACATCGAGGTCGCGACCACGCTGAGCCCCACCGAACTGGATGCGATCGAGCGCCTCCTCCCCCAGCTCTCGTGCACCGCCGGCTACGACCGCGACCGGATGCTGGCCATGCTCGACCATCCCGGAACCGATCTCCTCCTCGCCCGCGTCGACGGGCAGATCGTCGGCATGGCGACCCTCGCCACCTTCCCCCTCCCGACTGGCTGGCGCGGCCACGTCGATGACGTCGTGGTCGACGACGCGCAGCGCGGAAAGGGGATCGCGCGGCAGCTGCTCGACGCGATCATCGACCTCGCGCGCGAACGCGACCTGCGAACCCTCGACCTCACGTCCCGCCCCAGTCGCACGGCAGCCATCCGCCTCTACGAATCCGTCGGCTTCGAGCGCCGCGACTCGGTGCTGATGCGGCTCCGGTCGATGGAGTCCGACGGCTAGAGGCTCAGCCTGATCCCGAGGTTCTCCCCGCGGTCCTCGAATCCGAGCGACCGTGCGAGAGAACGCGAGGCCGCGTTGCTCGCCAGGCTCCTCCAGCGGGCGATGGCCGCCAGCTCGATCGCCTCATTCACCGCCGCCGCGGCGACCCGGCGGCCGTACCCTCTCCCCCGGGCGCCCGGGAGGGTGAGCACGCCGATGTCCGACGGCTCCGCCATCCAGACGCTCAGTCCGGCCGCAGCAACGAGTCGACCGTTCTCCCGCATCCCGAACACCGTGGTCGCGTCCGCCAGGCCCGACTCCTCGAACTCGCCCTCCCCGACCTTCTCTGCGAACAGCCGGACGTCGTGCTCCGAGACCTCCGCGATGTCACGGAGGTCGGACGCGACGGGGTCGCTGCGGTACGAGTGGATGGCGGGCCCGAGCACGTGCGGAGAGAACGCGTCGAGGTCCACTCGCCAGCGGACCGCGTCCAACGCGTCCTCGGCGGGAACCGCGCGGAGGATGGGCTCGAGCTTCGTCCGTTCGCGGCCCGGAGCGCGAAGACGCACCACGCCGGGTCGAACAAGGACGTAGACCCCTGGCCATGGGTCGCGTGCCCAGGTCGTGTGGCTGCCCGGCTCCCAGATCCGGCCGACCTCCACCTCGAAGACTTCGGCCCAATATCCGTCGACGCGCGCCTCGGCCTCCGCCTTCATGCAGGCGTGCTCACCCGGCCAGCTGCAGCTCGTGGCGGCGCCACGGCTCCGTGAACTCCTCCCAGTTGGGGTCGTTCCAGCGCATGCTGATCAGCGACGCCATGTTCAGGTGCGGCTCCTTCGGCTCGAACGGGAGCTTCCAGCCCAGCTCGCTGAGCAGGCGGTCCGACTTCACGTTGTTGCAGCGGAAGCAGGCGACGACGACGTTGTCCCACGTGTGCGTGCCGCCGCGGGCACGCGGGATGACGTGGTCGAGGGTGTCGCCGTACTTGCCGCAGTACGCGCACACGTGGCCGTAGCGCTCCAGTGCGGACTTGCGGGTCAGCGGGATGCGGCGGTGCGGCACCTTGATGAACTGGTTCAGGAGAACGACGCTCGGCGCATCCAGAACCAGGGAGCGGCTGTGCAGCTGCGCCCCGCTCCCGGCGATCGTCGACGCTTTGCCGCTCAGCACCAGCATGATCGCGCGTCGCGTCGCGATCACGCCGAGCGGCTCGTAGCTGGCGTTGAGAACCAGAGTCTTCATCTGCGGCCTTTCGGGACAAAAGGGAGGGTGCTCGGGCAAACAAAAAGGGCACTGTCCGTGCGGACAGCGCCCAAGGAGGAGGCGGCATGGCGGCGGCACGCCACATGGTGGCGGTGGCAGGCCTCGACGTGGTGACGGCAGGCGAGGAAGTCGCCCCAGCGGGAGAGCGTGATGCTCGATCCCGTCGGAAGGCCGCGCTCGTCCCACCCGGTCGCCCTCAGCGGCCCGGCGGAACGTGTTCCGGCCATCGGATCCTCCGATTCTGCGGCTGCATGACGCAGCGTCAGAACGCCAGGGTAACCCAGAAACGGCGCGCCACCTATTCGGGGCGCGCCGTTCCGGTGCTGTGGTGCGGAGTGTTCACCGGACGGAAACCGTTCAGGTCCGGTCCGGAGGGGATGCCGACTGGGCTCAGATGCCCAAGCGGACGATGTAGTAGTCGCTGGTCCAGATCGGGCGGATCGAGATCGACCGGCCGGTGTCCGGGGCGTCCATGATGTTGCCGTTGCCTGCGTAGAAACCGTCGTGGCCCGGCATGATCACCAGGTCGCCCGGCTGTGCGTCGGCGATCGAGATGCGCTTGCCCATCGCGGCCTGACCCGACACCGAGTGCGGGAGGGAGATCCCGAACTGGGCGTACACGTACATCACGTAGCCGGAGCAGTCGAAGCCCGCGGGGCTGGCGCCGCCGTACACGTACGGGGTGCCGATGTACTGCTGGGCCACCGAGAACACCTGCGAGAGGCTGAAGCTCGGGTACGGCGGGTTGGCCAGGAAGTCGGAGACCGACGGGCCGGTCGACTTGCTCGCGTAGGTGGCCAGCTCGACGGCGGCCTGACGACGCGCAGCCTCGGCGGCGGCGACCGCAGCGGCGGCGGCCTTCTGCTGGGCCAGCTGCTCCTCGGTGGTCGCGGAGGCGGCGTCACGGTTGACGGTCGACGCGGCGACACCGCCGACCTCGACGGTCTGCGACTGCGCCTTCTTCATCGAGTCGGCGGCGCTGGGGCCGAAGCCCGCGCTCTCGGCGTCGTTCGGGTTGAAAGCGAAAGCAGGGAGGGACATGGTCGCGATGATCCCGGTGGCGACGGTGATGACACCGGCGTTGAGGATCCATCCGCCCTTGCGCTTCTTCTTCGCCTGAGCGGCCGTCGAGCCGGTGGCCGTGCGGACGGCGGTCGAGGCGGCGCGGCCGTTCGTTCGCGCCGGCGACGATGCCGTGCGGGACGACGCTGCGGCCTCACGCTGCGCGCGGCGGGAGACAGGGGTCGAAGGGGAAGAAGTGATGTCCGTGCTGCTCTGGTCCGGGTTCGAACGGTCCTGGGAGGGACCGGTCGTGCTCGAGTCTGCCAAAGTGTGACCTCCAACGCTCCGGCAGCACTAGGGAGCTGCCCCCGTCCGAACGAGTGGCTTCGGCTTCACGGATCGAGAGACGGGTATAGGGGGGTGGAGCGTCTCGATCCAGGGTCCTGATGGGCCGGGTGGTGGCCCGTTCGGACTCGTAAGAGACTACGGGACGAGACCCCGTTTGTCACATCTTTTTGGCCGCTTTTTAACGAATCGGTAACGGGATTCAGGCGTCGACGAAGATGTGCGCCGCGAGTTCGTTGGGCAGTTCCAGCCCGGTGTCGAACCCGTCGATCTGTACGGCGACGTACGAGCCGGCGGCGGAGAAAGTGCCGGTCGAGCCGGGAAAAACGCCCGCCTGCTTGAGCTGCAGGAGGAGCTCGGGGTCGACCTGGGCGGGCTCGCCCAGACGTCGGATCCTGGCAGTCACCCCGGAATCGCTGCTGCGGACGACGTCGACCAGGTTGATCAGGTTCTCGGTCGAAAGCGACGAGTCGACGGCGCCCAGCTCGCCGAGACCGGGGATCGGGTTGCCGTACGGCGACTCGGTCGGGTGGCCCAGCATGGTCAGCAGCTTGCGCTCCACCTGCTCGCTCATCACGTGCTCCCAGCGGCACGCCTCTTCGTGGACGTACTCCCACTCGAGCTCGATGACGTCGCTCAGCAGGCGCTCTGCGAGGCGGTGCTTGCGCATGACGTGGACAGCCTTGCGGCGGCCGTCGTCGGTGAGCTCTAGGTGGCGGTCACCGGAGACGACGACGAGTCCATCGCGCTCCATACGGCCGACGGTCTGCGAGACGGTCGGACCGGAGTGGCCGAGACGCTCGGAGATGCGCGCACGCAGGGGGACGATGTTGTCCTCCTCCAGCTCCAGGATGGTGCGAAGGTACATCTCGGTCGTATCGATCAGATCGGTCATGAACCCCTCCACGTGACGGCGCGCGAACGTCGGATATCAGCCTACTTGGTGCGGCTGACAGCCTGGCGCAGGCGCGGGCGGAGCGCCGGTGCGCGCCGTCCTGGACGTGCAACAGCCAATACACTTCAGTTATGCCGGACGTCACGATTCCCTCTGAGCTGCTGCCCGCCGACGGTCGATTCGGATGCGGACCCTCCAAGGTCCGGCCCGAGCAGGTCGCGTACCTGGCCGGCGCCGGTGCGGAGCTGCTGGGCACCTCCCACCGCCAGGCACCGGTCAAGAACCTGGTGGGCCGCGTGCGCGAGGGCCTCGGCGAGCTGTTCCGCCTGCCCGAGGGCTACGAGGTCGTCATCGGCAACGGCGGGTCGACCGCGTTCTGGGACGCCGCGGCGTTCGGTCTCATCGAGAAGCGCAGCGAGAACCTCGTCTTCGGCGAGTTCGGCGGCAAGTTCGCCAAGGCGGCGCAGACCCCGTGGCTGGACGCCCCGCACGTCATCGAGGCGCCGGGCGGATCGCGCAGCGAGGTCGAGGTCGTGGAGGGCGTCGACCTGTACGCCTGGCCGCACAACGAGACGTCCACCGGCGTCATGGCGCCGGTGCGCCGCGTCCACGGCGACGACGGCGCGCTCACGGTGATCGACGCGACCAGCGCGGCCGGTGGGGTCGACCTCGATGTCAGCGAGGCGGACGTCTACTACTTCGCCCCGCAGAAGAACTTCGCCTCGGACGGCGGCCTGTGGCTCGCCCTCTTCTCCCCCGCCGCTCTGGAGCGCGTCGAGCGCATCGCGGCGAGCGACCGTTACATCCCCGAGTTCCTCAGCCTCAAGAACGCGGTCGACAACTCGCGCCTGAACCAGACGCTGAACACCCCGGCGATCGCGACGCTGGTGCTGCTCGAGAACCAGCTCGAGTGGATGAACGGCAACGGCGGCCTCGCCTGGGCCGACGCCCGCACTCGCGAGTCGTCGGGCGCACTGTACTCGTGGGCCGAGTCGGTCGAGTACGCGACCCCGTTCGTCGCCGACCCCGACCACCGGTCGCAGGTCGTCGTCACGATCGACTTCGACGAGCGCGTGGATGCGGCAGCGGTCGCGAAGACGCTGCGGGCCAACGGCGTGGTCGACACGGAGCCGTACCGCAAGCTCGGCCGCAACCAGCTCCGCGTCGCGACCTTCACCGCGATCGAGCCCGCGGATGTGCGCGCCCTGATCGGCTGCATCGAATACGTGGTCGAGCGGCTGGGCTGAGAGCGCGATGCGCCTCTGGCTCCGCGACGACGAACGTCGGCCCGATCCGGTCCCCGTGAAGACGGATGACCGGCGGGCCGTCGTCGTCGGGCTAGCCCTGTGGGTGATCGCCCTCGTCGTCGTGCTGGTCGTCGGCGGACCGGTCATCGCCTCCGGCACCTGGCTCTGGACCATCGTCGTCGGACTCGTCCTCGGCGTCCTCGGACTCGGCTACCTCACCGTCAAGCGCCGCCGCTGAGGCGTCGGGCTCGTCGTCGTCCTCGTCCGAGTCCTCATCCGGCTCAACGTCATCGTCATCGTCGTCGTCCGAGTCCTCGTCGTCGGCGTCCTCGTCGGCGAGCGCCGCCGCCTCCTCCGCCTCGAGGTCGAGGTCGGTGTCGACGTCCGTCTCCTCGTCGAAGTCGACGTCGACGCTGTCGATGTCCACGCCGTCCACATCATCGTCGTCGTGCAGGTCGTGCACGTCGTGGTCGTCCTCGGCGTCGTCGAAGCCCTCCTCGGACTCGTCGTCGCCCTCGTCCTCGTCCTCGTCGTCCGCGTCATCGTCCTCCGACTCGGCCTCCGCACCGGCGTTCGCCTCCTGCGCGGCCTGGTACTCGGCGAGACGCTCCGACCACGGCACCCAGTCGGGTGCGAGCAGCGACCCGTCGCCGGGCATGAGCTCGGCTTCGAGCACGGTCGGCTCGTCGTCATCGCTCGCGCGGCCGACGGTGACGGTCCAGTGCCAGTCCGGGTAACCGGACAGGCGGCTGGCGAACAGCAGGGAGACGACACCCGGCGCCTCGACAACGTGCCCGAGGGGCTCGCCGATCGTGTTCTCCGGAGTGATCTCGCGCAGCGCCTGGAGCGCCAGCGGGACAGCGGCGAGCAGCTCGGGATCGGCCACCAGCGGTTCGGCCGGCTCCGCATCCTCGATCACCTCGACGATGTCGATCTCTTCGACCTCGACCTCGACGTCCTCCGGCACCGTCTCACTCTCGACCGCCTCGGCGGCCGGGGAGATCTCGTCGCCGCGCTCAGGCATCCAGGTCGTCCGCGACCTTGCGCAGCACGGCCGCGATCTTCGCGCCGTGCGCCTTGTCGGGGTACTTGCCTCGGCGCAGGTTCGCGCCGATGCCGTCGAGCAGCTTCACGAGGTCTTCGACGATGATCGCCATGTCGTCGGCCGACTTGCGCTTCATCTTCACCAGGCTCGGCGGAGCCTCCAGGACGCGGACGGACAGCGCCTGTGCTCCGCGCTTGCCGTCGGCGATGCCGAACTCCAGACGGGTTCCCGATTTGACGACGGCACCGGCGGGAAGCGCCGAGGCGTGCAGGAAGACTTCCTGGCCGTCATCGGAGCTGATGAAGCCGAAGCCTTTCTCCTCGTCGTAGAACTTGACCTTGCCGGTTGGCATGGGAACCTCACTTCGCATGGGGGATCGTATGACCAACCTCAATTATCCTTGATTTCGTGACCCAACAGACCCCGCCGCCGGCATCGCGGCTCCAGCGCATCCTTGCGTACATCATCGCTGCGCTCGTCATCGTCTCCCTGGTCTGCATCGCGGCCATCCTCATCGGCACCGCAGCGGGTCAGTTCGCCGCCCAGGGATCGGGTCAGGGCCTCTGGCCGACGGTGTTCTTCTTCCCCTTGGTCGCGCTTCCGATCGCGTTCGTGCTGATCGTCGTGCTGATCATCGTCAGCGCCCGCCGCAACCGCGCTCTCAACCGGGCGAACGGCACGCCCGGCTCTGCGCCCACCGGACCCAAGGGCCGGCGCTAGGGGCCGGGGCGACCGGCGGTTCGGCGCCATGACGACGACGCTCGCTCTCGCAGCACGACTGCGGGAGCTGGATGACGCTGAGCTCGTCTCCGCGCTGCACCGGCGCACCTACCGCCGGACGGGGGTGTCCGACTTCTTCGACCTGGCGGACGCCCTCCTCGACGCGGACTCCCTCCAGCGCGCGCTGACCCCGCTCGACCGGACACGCCTCGCCGCACTCGTCGCGCTGGGCAGCGGCGGCGGACCGCTGACCGCGGAGGAGCTCGCCGACCGGCTGACCCGCGAGCCGGCGACCGCCGGAACCACGGTCGACTCGGCCGCGGCCGCCCTCGCCGACCTGGACGGCCTCCTGCTCGTCCATCCCGCCGACGCCGACGCCGATCCTGCCTCCGACGCGCCGGTCGGCCGCGTCGTCGTCTACGTCGCCGTGACCGAGCACCTCGCCTCGTGGCCGGCTTCCGGACTCCCGTCGCCGGCCGAGCTGCTCAGCACCCCGCCTCCGCCCGCGTTGGCGCCCGTGCCCGACACGGAGAGCCGCTTCACCGACCGCCTCGCCTCCGAGCGCGCCTTCGAGGCCGTGACGGCCGTGTCCGAACTGCTCGCGGAACTCGCGCGCGAGGGCGCCCGCCGACTGCAGAAGGGCGGACTCGCGCTCCCGGCGGTCAAGCGCCTGGCCGAGGCCCTCTCGGTGGAGGCGGACGTCGTCCCCGTGGTCCTCTCCGCCGCCGAGCGCGCCGGGCTCGTCGCCGTCGACGACGGGATGTGGCTGCCGACCGAGGCCGCGGCGGACTGGTCGCACTCCCCCACCCGCGACCGCTGGCGTGCCCTCGCCGCCGCGTGGCTCGACGCCCTCCCCGCCGACCTCCGCACCCTGCTCGCCCTGCGCAGCCGCGCCGCGTGGGGCGACAGCCTGCGTGAGCATGTCGCCTGGCTGTACCCGGCGGCCGTCGAGGAGGCGCAGCGACGCGTGGATGCGCACACGCGCCTCGCGGAATGGCTCGGCGTCACCGCGCACCAAGCGCCGTCCTCCGCAGGCACCGCCCTGGTCGAGAGCGGTCCGGAGGCTGCTACGGAGGTCATGGCCGCCGCGTTCCCGGCCGAGGTCGACCGCGTCTACTTGCAGCACGACCTCACGATCGTCTCCCCCGGACCGCTGGCGCCGGAGATCGAAGGACGCCTGCGCGGGATCGCCGACCTCGAGTCCCGAGCGCTCGCCGCGACCTTCCGCCTGTCCGCCGCGTCGGTCGACCGTGCGCTGACGGCGGGCGAGACGGCGGACGGCATTCGCGAGTTCCTCAGCACGATCTCGCTGACCGGACTCCCGCAGCCGATCGAGTACCTGATCGCCGATGCCGCCGAGCGGCACGGGCGCGTCCGCGTGCACGAAGCGGAGCGCGAGAATGTGCGGTCGGCGGTCCGTTCGACGGACGCGACGCTGCTCCGCAGCATCCAGATCGACCAGGCGCTCAGCTCCCTGCGGCTGATCCCGACCGGAGACGGCGAACTGGTGAGCCGGTACCCGCGGGATGTGGTGTTCTGGGCGCTCAGCGACGCGCGCTACCCCGTGGTGGCGGAGGACGCGGACGGGCGCGAGGTGACGCTCCGTCGCCAGCGGTTCGCGCATCCCCGTGCCGCCGAGGAGGCCGACCGCGACGCGGAACTGGTCGCGCGGCTGCGGCAGACCGAGGACGACGCCGGCGAGGACACGGGCGAGCGCTGGCTGGCGCGGCAACTGGATGCGGCGGTCAAGGCACGCCAGACCGTCATCGTTGAGGTGGCCATGCCCAGCGGCGACGTCGTCGACTACCTGCTGGAGCCGACCGGGGTTGGCGGCGGCCGGCTGCGCGGACGCGACCGTGCAGCGGACATCGAGCGGACACTCCCGCTCTCCAGCATCCGGGGCGTGCGCCCGGCACCGTGATCGCGGCGGCGGTGCGGCCGCGTCCGGTTCCCGGCCACCCGGCCGAACCCCAGGGCGCAGGGCGTAGGCTGGTGAGCTATGTCCGATGGCCCCCTGATCGTCCAGAGCGACCGCACCGTCCTGCTGGAGGTCGCGCACCCGGAGGCGGAGGACGCACGCCACGACCTCGCCGTCTTCGCCGAGCTGGAGCGTGCTCCCGAGCACATCCACACCTACCGCATCACCCGGCTGGGGCTGTGGAACGCGCGGGCCGCCGGGCACACCGCGGAGGACATGCTCGGGACGCTCGAGCGGTACTCGAAGTTCCCCATCCCGCAGACGGTGTCCGTCGACGTCTCCGAGACGGTCGCCCGCTACGGGCGGCTCGTGATCGAGCGCGACGACGAGGGGACGCTGCTGCTCCGCTCCAGCGACCTGGCCGTACTGACCGAGGTCGCGAGCGCCAAGCGGATCGCTCCGCTGCTGCTGCAGCGCCGCGACGACACGACGTTCGTCGTGGAGGCGTGGGCGCGTGGGCAGCTGAAGCAGGAGCTGGTCAAGCTCGGCTGGCCGGCGGAGGACCTCGCAGGGTACACGCCGGGCACACCGCACGAGATCGGGCTGAAGGAGGACGGCTGGGCGCTGCGCGACTACCAGCGCAAGGCGGTCACCAACTTCTTCGACGGCGGCTCCGGAGTGGTGGTGCTCCCCTGCGGCGCGGGTAAGACGCTCGTCGGCGCTGGCGCGATGGCGACCGCGAAGACCACGACGCTCATCCTCGTCACCAACACCGTGTCGGCCCGGCAGTGGCGCGACGAGCTGCTGCGCCGCACGACGCTGACGGCGGAGGAGATCGGCGAGTACTCGGGGCAGGTGAAGGAGGTCAAGCCGGTCACGATCGCGACCTACCAGATCCTCACCGCCAAGCGGAAGGGCGAATACGCCCACCTGGCGCTGCTCGACGCACTCGACTGGGGGCTCGTGGTCTACGACGAGGTGCACCTGCTTCCGGCGCCCGTCTTCAAGCTGACGGCCGAGTTGCAGGCCCGCCGCCGCCTCGGCCTGACCGCGACACTGGTGCGCGAGGACGGCCGTGAGGGCGACGTGTTCAGCCTCATCGGCCCGAAGCGCTTCGACGCCCCGTGGAAGGAGATCGAGGCGCAGGGCTTCATCTCGCCGGCCGCCTGCTACGAGGTGCGCGTCGACCTGCCGCCGTCGGACCGGCTCAGCTACGCCGCCGCCCCCGACGACGAGCGGTACCGCCTCGCGGCGACGGCCCCCGCGAAACTCGACATCGTGCGTCAGCTGGTCGCGCGCCACGAGGGAGAGCGCATCCTGATCATCGGGCAGTACCTCGACCAGATCGACGAGCTTGCCGAGGCGCTCGACGCACCGCAGCTGACCGGCGCGACGCCGGTGGACGAGCGGGAGCGGCTCTACCAGGAGTTCCGCGACGGCCGGACGAAGGTGCTCGTGGTGAGCAAGGTCGCGAACTTCTCGGTGGACCTGCCCGAGGCGACCGTCGCCATCCAGGTCTCCGGCTCGTACGGCAGCCGCCAGGAGGAGGCGCAGCGGCTCGGACGCCTGCTGCGGCCGAAGGAGTCAGGGCTATCGGCGAACTTCTACACCCTCGTCGCGCGTGACACCGTGGACCAGGACTTCGCGCAGAACCGCCAGCGGTTCCTCGCCGAGCAGGGCTACTCGTACACGATCCTCGACGCGCACGCGCTGCAGGCGGCGTAGCGCGCTGCCCTGCGCCGTCCTCCCCGCGCCGCCCTGCTCGCGCCACCTCCCCGCGCGAGATTTGCGCCAAATCGCGGTTATCGGCGCCGCATAACAGAGATTTGGCGCAAATCTCGGGGCTTCGGGAGCGGGCCGCGGGCGTCAGCACAGGATGCGGGCGAGCGTCGCGCGCGCCTCGGGGTCTGCGGCGCGGTCGCGGAGCGTGATGGCGGCCTTCCAGAGGGCCCAGCCCCGCGCCCGGGACCACGTGTCGTCGTCGAGGCCGACGGTGTCGACGAAGGCATCGCGGGCCGCGCCCTCGAACATCGTCCAGGCGGGCACGAGGTCGCAAGCGGGGTCTCCGACACCGGACGTGCCGAAGTCGATCACCGCGGACAGCGCGCCCGACGCATCCGTCAGCAGGTTGCCCGGCGCGACGTCACCGTGGAACCACACCGGCGGCCGATCCCAGCGGGATGCGGTGGCCTCGGCCCACAGGCCGCGCGCGCGGTCGGCGTCTGCGGCCGGGAGCAGCGCGAACGCGGCGAGCGCCTCCTCGCCGTAGACGTCCGGCGGAGCGCCGCGGAAGAAATTGTGCGTCCCGGGCTCGGGTGCGCCCACGGTCGGCGCCTCCCGCAGTGCGACCAGGAATCGCCCGATCGCCTCCGCGAGCACCGCATCCCGCGACACATCGCCGAGCAGCACCGCCGGGCGACCGGGCAGCCAGCGGTACACCGACCAGGGCAGCGGGTACTCCTCCGTCGGTGCGCCCGCGGCGACCGGCTGCGGGATAGGCAACGGCAGCAGCGGGGCCAGCCGCGGCAGCCACTCCTGCTCCTTCGCGACCTGCTCGCGGTAGCCGGCGGCGCTCGGCAGGCGGACACTCAGCTCCTCGCCGAGCCGGAACGTCCGGTTGTCCCAGCCGTCGTGTTCGACCGGCAGGATGGGCAGCCCGCGCCACTGCGGGAACTGGCCGTCGACGAGACGACGCACCACACCCGCATCGATCACCGGCCGCAGCTCGGCGGTCACAGCATCCTCAGCCCCGGACATACCGCAGCAGCAGGGTGTCATCCCCCGCCAGCGTGTGCGCCAACCGCAGCCCGAGCGGGGCGATCGGTGCTGCGCCCGTCGCGATCCGAGACGACGTCCCGCCCTCCAGCCGCGGGCTGACCGTCAGGCACAGCTCGTCGACCGCACGCGCCGCGATCAGGTCGGCGAACAGGTGCGGACCTCCCTCGCAGTGGATGCGCGTGAGCCCCCGCTCGTGCAGCACCCGCAGTCCGCGCTCGGCCTGCACGCGCTCCCGACCGCAGACCACGACGTCCGCCACCTCCGACAGCGTCTCGCGCGCCTCCGGCCGCGACAGCTCGGTGGTGAGGATGATCGGCCGCTCGGGGGCGTCCTGGAAGATCGAGCTGCGCGGGTCCAGGTCGAGCCCGGCCGACACGATCGCGAAGACGGGATGCGCGGTCATCCCCGCGCCGCTGCGGACGCGAGCCGACTCCGGGGCGACGCGCATCGCACCGTACCCCTCGGCACGAACAGTGCCCGCACCGACGAGCACGACATCGCAGAGTCGCCGCAGCAACTCGAACACGCGGCTGTCGACGTCGTTGGACAGCCCGCCCGAGAGCCCCTGATGGGTGGCCGCGCCGTCCGCACTGCTGACGAAGTTGACCCGCAGCCACGGATCGCCCGTCCCCTCAAGGTAGAGGGCGGTGATGTCGTCGTCGGTCAGCTCGGTCTGCGACGGCAGCGGCGACAGGCGGTGGATGGCAGGCTCACTCATTCACGTCTCCCATGTTGTGCTTCAGGTAGGCGGGCCGGCGGAGGCCCAGCACGGCCTCGGTCATGCGCACGGCGGCGACGGAGGCGCGCACGTCGTGCATCCGCACGATACGCGCGCCGTTGACGATGCTCATGACCGCGGCCGCGAGCGACCCCTCCAGCCGGTCCGCGCGCGGGGCGTCGAGCGTCTCGCCGATGAAGTCCTTGTTCGACACGGCGGCGAGGGTCGGGTAGCCGAGGTCCGCGATCTCGCTGAGACGGCGGGTCAGCTCCAGCGAGTGCAGCGTGTTCTTGTTGAGGTCGTGGCCGGGGTCGACGATGATCCGCTCCTCCGGGATGCCCGCCGCCTGCGCACGCTCGACGCGGTCGAGCAGGAACGCGGACACCTCGGCCACCACATCCCCGTACTGGGGCTTCGGGTACGGGCGTCGCGGCTCGGCGAGACTGTGCGTGATGACGAGGGTGGCCTCGCTGTCGGCGACGACCCGCGGGAGCTCGGGATCGCGCAGCCCGGTGGTGTCGTTGATGACGGTCGCTCCGGCGGCGATGGCCTCCCGGGCGACGGCCGCGTGGAAAGTGTCCACCGAGATGACCACGTCGGATCCGGCACGCAGCGCCGCCACGACCGGGACGACGCGCTCGATCTCCTCCTCCACCGGGACCGGCTCGCCCGGAGCGAAGGGCGCGCCGCCGATGTCCACCCAGTCGGCGCCGAGCGCGACGGCCTCGAAGCACGCATCCACCGCCCGGTCGAAGGCATACGTGCGGCCCTGGTCGAAGAACGAGTCGGGGGTTCGGTTCACCACGGCCATGACCGCGACCTGCCGCGAGAAGTCGAAGGTGCGCGCGCCGATCCGACGGACTGGCACGCGCAGCGGCGGCAGGTACGGCTCAGAGCGCGGCAAGGTCGACGTCCCGATCGGCCAGGCGGTCCGCATCCACGTACTCCCCCAGCCGGATGAGGCGCTGGATGTCGTCCTGCACGTCCCACACGTTCACGTTCATGCCGGCCACCACCCGGTCGTTGCGCAACCAGAACGCGATGAACTCGCGGGCGTCGACATCGCCCCGGTACACCACCCGGGCGCCGGCGGTGAGGGGCCCGTAGCCCGAATACTCCATGCCCAGATCGTATTGGTCGGAGTAGAAGTACGGGATGTCGTCGTACGACGCGCGCTCGCCCAGGATGGCGTGGGCGGCGACCTTCCCGCTGGCGATCGCGTTCGCCCAGTGCTCGCTGCGGAGGTGGCGGCCGATCGCCGGAAGGAAGGGAGTGGCGACATCGCCGACGGCGTAGACGTCGTCGATGCTGGTCCGCATCCCCTTGTCGGTGAGCACTCCCTCTGCGACCGCCGCGCCGGAGCGCTCGGCCACCAGGCTGTTCGGCGACGCCCCGACACCGGCGACGACCACGTCGGCGGGGATGCGCTCCCCCGACGCGAGCACGACGTGCTGCTCCTCGCCGCCGTCGACGCCGACAACCTTTGCGCTGTTGCGGAACGCGACGCCGTTGTCCCGGTGCAGCCGCTCGAAGACGCCGCCGAGCTCCCGACCGATGGCCCCACTGAGCGGGACCGCCGAGTGGCCGATCACGGTCACGTCGTTGCCGTACCCGCGGGCCGCAGCGGCGACCTCCATGCCGATCCACCCCGACCCGACGATGACGACACGTCGGCCGCCGACCTCGAGCGCCGCGCGCAGCCAGGCGGAGTCCTCCCGGGTCCGGAGCGGGAACACCGCGCCGTGACCGCTGCCCGGAACGCCGAGCGGGCGCGCTCGCGCCCCGGTGGCGAGGACGAGGCTGTCGTAGGTGATCCGGCCGCCGTCCGACACGAACAGCTCGTGCGCGTCCGCTTCGAACGAACCCGCCTCGACATTCGGGATGAACTCGACCGCGTTGTCGGCGTACCACTCGGCGGGATGCACGTCCGCATCCTCGATCCCGGCCTCGCCCTTCAGGAACTCCTTCGACAGCGGCGGCCGGATGTACGGATGGTGCTCTTCCGCACCGAGCAGCAGGATGCGGCCGCCGAAGCCGCGCTCGCGCAGCTCCGTGGCGACGGTCGCGCCGGCCAGGCCGGCCCCGGCGATCACGACGGTGGGTTCAGACATGATCTCAGCATCCACTCTTCACACTGCGGGCGCCAGACCTGCGCACCTAGGGCGCACCGACGGCTCACAGGTAAGACCCAGCCGACGCGCAGATACTGTCTCCATGAACGCAGGACCCCGCATTCTCATCGTCGACGACGAGCCGAACATCCGCGACCTCCTCACCACCAGTCTCCGTTTCGCCGGGTTCGCCGTCCGTGCAGTCGGGAACGGCGCGCAGGCGATCTCCGCGGTCCTCGAAGAGGAGCCCGACCTCATCATCCTCGACGTCATGCTGCCGGACATGAACGGTTTCGGCGTCACCAAGCGCCTCCGCGGCGCGGGCTACACCGCGCCCATCCTGTTCCTCACGGCGAAGGACGACACCGAGGACAAGATCACCGGCCTCACCGTCGGCGGCGACGACTACGTCACCAAGCCGTTCAGCCTCGACGAGATCGTCGCCCGCATCAAGGCCATCCTGCGCCGCACGATGCAGGCCGACGAAGACGCGGTCATCCGCGCGGGCGAGCTGACGATGGACCAGGACACGCACGAGGTCTTCGTCGGCGACACCCCCATCGAGCTCAGCCCCACCGAGTTCAAGCTGCTGCGCTACCTCATGCTGAACCCGAACCGCGTGCTCTCGAAGGCGCAGATCCTCGACCACGTCTGGGAGTACGACTTCAACGGCGACGCCGGCATCGTGGAGTCGTACATCTCGTACCTGCGCCGCAAGGTGGATGCGCACTCCAGCGAGCCGCTCATTCAGACCAAGCGCGGGTTCGGGTACATGCTGAAGGCCGCGAAAGCCTGAGGTGCGCACCGGGCGCACACATGCCCGGCACAGCATCCCCTGCATAGACTGACGGCCTGATGCACTCACGTCTGCTCGACCGCTGGAACGCGATCTCCCTGCGCACGAAGATCACGGGCGTGACCGTGCTCATGCTGACGCTCGGTCTGCTCGTGACCGGCATCGGCACGATGTCGATGCTGAAGCCGGTGCTCCTCGACCAGCTGGATGCGCAGCTCTCGGCCGCCTCGGGCGCGTCGTACCTGAACACGTACCTCGGCACGCCGTCGTCGGACGACGACCAGATCGCGACCGACTCGAGCCCGTCGGACTACTTCGCGGCGCTGTACAACTCCAGCGGCAAGCTGGTGAAGAGCAACTGGTCGAACATCCCGTACGCGCACCGGCCGGCGATCCCCACCACCCTGACCCTCCCCGAAGCGAAGGGCATGAACGGCGGCTTCACGCTGCCGAGCAACGACGGCCGCACGACGTACCGTGCCCTCGCGACGACGCAGACGTTCGCGGGCAGCGGTGAGCTCGCCACCGCGATCGTCGCGACGACGACATCGCAGATCGACACCGTGATGGCGAGCTTCCTGGCGATCTTCCTCGGCTTCGGCGTCATCGTCATCGTGGTCGGCGCCGGGCTCACGCGGATGCTGGTCACGACGACGTTCTCGCCGCTGCGCGAGGTGGAGCAGACGGCCGCCGCCATCGCCGACGGAGACTTCAGCCAGCGCCTCGGCGGGGCGACTCCCAATACGGAGGTCGGACGCCTCAACCGCTCCCTCAACACCATGCTGAACCGCATCGACCGCGCGTTCAGCGACCGCGCGCGCACGATCGATCAGATGCGTCGCTTCGTCGGCGACGCCTCCCACGAGCTCCGCACCCCGCTGGTCTCGGTGCGCGGCTACGCCGAGCTGTACCGGATGGGTGCGCTGCAGACGCCCGAGGACGTCGCGCAGGCCATGGATCGCATCGAGAAGGAGGCGATCCGCATGGGCATCCTCGTGGAGGACCTCCTCGAGCTCGCCCGGCTCGATGAGACCAAGCCGCTCGACCTGCGCCGCGTCGACCTCGTGAAGATCGCGCAGGACGCGGCGATGGATGCGATGGCCGGCTCCCCAGGACGCGTCGTCACGGTCCTCACGCCCGAGCCGCTTCCGCCCGCGGACGACGACGCCGCGGAGCCCGGGCTCGACACCGTCCCGATGACCATCCCCGACACCGACGCGCGCGCCGCGAACGCCACGGGCCCGATCGCCTTCGCGGGATCGGCGCTCGCCCGCCTGCGCCGCGGTCGCAGCCGCCGCGGGGCGATCGAGCCACTGCCCATCACGACGGCCGAGAAGGTGGTGCTCACGCAGCCCGCCCCATCGGAGCCCGCGATCGTCATGGCGGAGGAGAACAAACTCCGCCAGGTCGTCACCAACCTGATGGGCAACGCCCTGCGCTACACGCCGGAGGGCAGCCCGATCGAGATCGCGGTGCAGATCGACCACCGCACCGAGCGCGGCATCATCGAGGTCCGCGACCACGGTGAGGGAATCCCGCCGCAGATCCGCGAGAAGATCTTCCAGCGCTTCTGGCGCGCCGACACGTCCCGCGCCCGCGAGACCGGCGGAAGCGGCCTCGGCCTCGCCATCGTCTCCTCCATCGTCGCCGCCCACAACGGCACGGTCGACGTGGTCGACACCGAGGGCGGGGGCGCGACCTTCCGCGTCTCGCTGCCGCTCGCCGGTTCCCCCGCCTCCCCGAGCCCGCTCACCCCGTAGCGTCCCCCGCCGCGTCGCGTTCGCAGAGGAACCCCGCGTCGGAGCGCCGGAAACGGAGGGGATCCGGCCCACTGACCCGCGGGTCCACCTCCGTTCGTGGCGAATCACCGCGGACTGCGCACGATTCTCCTCCGTTTTGCGCGGGGTGCAGCCAGCCGCACGTGAAGGCCCGGGCACGCGAAGAGGGCGCCTCCCCGATGGGGAAACGCCCTCTCTGCGTGGTGCGGGGACTTAGAAGTCCATGCCTGCGCCCGGGTCGCCGACCGGAGCCGGGTTCTTCTCGGGCTTGTCGGCGACGACGGCCTCGGTGGTGAGGAACAGGCCCGCGATGGACGCCGCGTTCTGCAGCGCGGAGCGGGTGACCTTCACCGGGTCGTTGATGCCGGAGGCCAGCATGTCGACGTACTCGCCGGTCGCGGCGTTGAGGCCGTGGCCGACCGGGAGGTTGCGGACCTTCTCGACGACGACGCCGGCCTCGAGGCCCGCGTTGATCGCGATCTGCTTCAGCGGAGCCTCGATGGCGACCTTGACGATGTTGGCGCCGGTCGCCTCGTCACCGGTGAGCTCCAGCTTCTCGAAGGCGGTCTTGCCGGCCTGGATGAGGGCGACGCCACCACCGGCGACGATGCCCTCCTCGACGGCGGCCTTCGCGTTGCGCACGGCGTCCTCGATGCGGTGCTTGCGCTCCTTGAGCTCGACCTCGGTGGCCGCGCCCGCCTTGATGACGGCGACGCCGCCGGCGAGCTTGGCGAGGCGCTCCTGCAGCTTCTCGCGGTCGTAGTCCGAGTCGGTCGACTCGATCTCGTTGCGGATCTGCTGCACGCGGCCGGCGATGACCTCCGGGTCGCCCGCACCCTCGACGATCGTGGTCTCGTCCTTGGTGATGACGACCTTGCGGGCCTGGCCGAGCAGGTCGAGGGTGACGTTCTCGAGCTTGAGACCGACCTCCTCGGAGATGACCTGGCCGCCGGTGAGGATCGCGATGTCCTGCAGCATGGCCTTGCGGCGGTCGCCGAAGCCCGGAGCCTTGACGGCGACGGACTTGAAGATGCCGCGGATCTTGTTGACGATCAGGGTCGCCAGGGCCTCGCCGTCGACGTCCTCAGCGATGATGAGGAGCGGCTTGTTGGCCTGGATCACCTTGTCGACGATCGGCAGGAGGTCCTTGATGTTGCTGATCTTCTGGTTGGCGATGAGGATGTACGGGTCCTCGAACACCGCCTCCTGGCGGTCCTGGTCGGTCACGAAGTACTGCGACAGGAAGCCCTTGTCGAAGCGCATGCCCTCGGTGAGCTCGAGCTCGGTGCCGAAGGTGTTCGACTCCTCGACGGTGACGACGCCCTCCTTGCCGACCTTGTCGATCGCCTCGGCGATGATCTCGCCGATGGTGGTGTCGCCGGCGGAGATGGACGCGGTGGCCGCGATCTCCTCCTTGGTCTCGACCTCCTTGGCGGAGGCGACGAGCTCCTCGGTGACCGCAGCGACGGCCTTCTCGATGCCGCGCTTCAGGGTGATCGGGTCAGCGCCGGCCGCGACGTTCCGCAGGCCCTCCTTGACCAGGGCCTGAGCGAGGACGGTCGCGGTGGTGGTTCCGTCACCGGCGACGTCGTCGGTCTTCTTGGCGACCTCCTTGACGAGCTCCGCGCCGATCTTCTCGTACGGGTCGTCGAGCTCGATCTCCTTCGCGATGGAGACGCCGTCGTTGGTGATCGTCGGGGCGCCCCACTTCTTCTCGAGGACGACGTTACGACCGCGCGGGCCCAGGGTCACCTTGACCGTGTCGGCCAGGGTGTTCAGGCCGCGCTCGAGGCCGCGGCGGGCGTCCTCGTTGAAAGCAATGATCTTTGCCATGTGTTTCTCGTCCCTCCCGGACGTGTGCGAAAGATTCCGTCTATTAGCACTCGATCAGATGGAGTGCTAAAGCGATTCTGGCACTCGCCGCGGTGGAGTGCAAGATGACTCCGCGACCGGCGAACACCGGGAGCAACGGCGAAGCGCCGCCCCCGATGGGGACGGCGCTCCACAGATTCGTTGGTTCGCTGTGCTCAGGCCAGCCGTACCGACTCGGCCTGCGGACCCTTCTGCCCGGTGCCGACCTCGAAAACGACCTGCTGGCCCTCTTCGAGGACCTTGTATCCGTTCATGTCAATCGCGGAGTAATGAACGAAAACGTCCTGTCCCCCTCCATCGACGGTGATGAAGCCGTAGCCCTTCTCAGCGTTGAACCACTTCACGGTCCCGTTCGCCATGCATTACTCCCATTGCTGTGTCGCTCGCGCGATCCGACGCCGCACGTTGACTCCCGATACTAATGCTTTCAATAGGCGGCGACGCCAGAGATTTCGTGAATCGATTCCGAAATGAGGCGAAAGTTAAACACGCGCGAAACAAAGGGATCGGGCGGTCATGGAGCCCGGATCAGCCCTGGTAGTTCGCGCCGATCACGACGGTGATGTCCGCGCCCGTGTCGTCGAAGGCATTGCTCTGCTGGATGGTCGCGCCCGGCAGCGACTGCACGACCCCGAGGGCGGCGGCCTGGTTGGCCGGATTGCCGTAGTAGACGATGGTCGTCGCCAGGTCGTTGCGGTCGGCGTTCGCGAGCGCGCTGACCGTCCAGCCCGCGGCCTTCAGCTTGTCGCCGACGGTCTGCGCCAGGCCTTCCGTCGACGTGCCGTTCAGCACGTTGACCTGCAGCGCGGGGTTCACGGTCGGGACGATCGTCGGGGTCGGGGTGGGCGTCGGCGTCTGCGAACGGGATGCCGAGGCCGACGGCCCGTGGAAGGAGATGTTGCCGTTGATGACGGAGAGACCGAAGATGCCGGCGCCGACCAGCACGATCGTGGCGAGCGCCGCCCATCCCACCGCCATCCACGCGCGGCCCCGCGGGCGCGGCGCCCGGTGCGCGCCGACGCGCTTCAGGTCGTCGGGGATCTCGTCGAACCTGTCGCGGGGGTACTTCTCAGCCATCGGGGGATGCGGTCCTCGGGGTCAGTCGCCGGACGGGAGGGTCCGTGCGTGTCGTGCGGCCAGCCTCGCCTCGCGCAGCCGCAGCAGCCTCTTGACGAGCATGGGGTCGTGGCGGAGAGCGGCCGGGCGGTCGATCAGCGCACCGAGCAATTGATAGTACCGAGCCGCCGAGAGACCGAACTCCTCGCGGATGGCCTGCTCCTTGGCTCCGGCGTGACGCCACCACTGGCGTTCGAACGCGAGGATCGCGGCATCCCGATCGCTCAGCTGGTCCGTGTCCGAGGGCTCGCGGTCGGCGGCAGGCCGTTCGTCGGCTGACCGGGTCACGCGCACCGCCTTCCCTCGTCACGGACGCCGGACGGTGCCGGACATGCCGGTCGCGCCCCGCGCTCGCGCATCATCCTAGGGCGCAGGCCCTGTGTGTTCCCCGTTTCCTCCCGGCACGTCGCGGGACGAAACGGGAACAGCCGTCGCGGCGTCGCCGTTTAGTCTGGTGACGACGAAAGGGAGAGGCATGGCAACGAACGAGACGGCCCAGGACGGATACACAGTCTCCAAGAGCGAGAACGAGTGGCGCGAGGAGCTCAGCCCCGAGCAGTACGCGGTGCTGCGCGAGGCCGGGACGGAGCGCCCGTGGACCGGTGAGCTGCTCGACGAGAGCCGCGCCGGCCTGTACACCTGTGCGGCGTGCGGCGCGGAGCTGTTCAAGTCGGGCACCAAGTTCGACTCGGGATGCGGCTGGCCGAGCTTCTACGAGTCCGTCCGCCCGGAGGCCGTGCAGCTGATCGAGGACACGAGCCTCGGCATGGTCCGCACCGAGGTGCGCTGCGCCTCCTGCGGCTCGCACCTCGGGCACGTCTTCCCCGACGGCTTCGGCACCCCGACCGGCGACCGCTACTGCATGAACTCGCTGTCGCTGAACTTCACGCCGGAGTCCTGATGACGACAGGCGCGACGGCCGCGGGCTCCGCCGGCGACCTCGCCGAGCGCGTCGCCGCGCGCCGGTCGTACTCGCGGGTGACGCCGGACGCGCCGACCCACGAGGAGCTGCTGCCCCTGGTGGCGGCGGCCGGCCGGGTCGCCGACCACAGCGCGCTGCACCCGTGGCGTCTGATCGAGCTCCGCGGCGACGCGCGGCTGCGGCTCGGCCAGGCGTTCGTGCGGGATGCGAAGGCGACCGGATCGGAGGCGGAGAAGCTCGCATCCAAGCCGCTGCGCTCCTCTCTCTTGATCGCGATCGTGTCCGTGCGGACGAAGAGCGAGAAGGTTCCCGGCTGGGAGCAGGATGCGGTGGCGTCAGGAGTGGCCCACATCCTGAGCCTGCTGCTCCACGACGCGGGCTGGGGCGTGATGTGGCGGACCGGCCACCACACCCGGTCGAAGGCGGTGCACAGGATGCACGGACTGAAGAAGAACGAGCGGCTGCTCGGCTGGCTGTACGTGGGAGGCATCCCCGCGGACAGCAAGGAGGGGTACCGCCGGTCGCTCGATCCCGAGCGCTTCCTGACGGCGCTGGACTAGGCGGACTGCCGTCGCCAGCCCCAGCGGATGCTCGCGATGGCGACCGCGACGATCGCGAGCAGCGTGCCGCCGATCGTCGAGAACGCGAGGGTGTGACCTGCGGTCGGCAGCAGCAGGTCGAGCAGGAGGGCGGAGGCCAGCTGGCCGGCTACCGTGGCGAGCCCGAGCAGCAGCACCCCGGTGATCCGCACGAGGAACGCGGTCACCCCGATGAAGATGCAGCCGATCGCCCCGCCGATGTAGAGCCAGGGTTCCGTCGGCAGGCGTGCGGGGAGTCCGGCCAGCGCCCAGTGTCCGAGCATGAGCACCAGCAGAACCGACGTGCCGACGGCGAAGTTGATGAACGTCGCCGTCAGCGCGCTCTCGGCGACGACGCGAACCTGGCCGTTGACCGCCTGCTGCCAGCCGGTGCCGAGACCCGCGATGAACGGGAGCACCATCATCCACACCGGGGCGCTGCCCCCGAACTGTGCGGACACCGCCCAGGTGACCGCGACGAGGGCGAGCAGTGCTCCGACGAGTCGTGCGGCCGTCAGCGGGCGGCGGCCGCCCGGGCCGAGACCGACGCGGTCGAGCACGAGGCCGCTGATGGTCTGACCGGCCACGACCGCGACGGTGAACAGCGCAACGCCGAGCGCGGCGGCCGTCAATCCCTGCGAGAGCACCAGGAACGAGCCGGCGGCGCCGCCTAGCACGTACCACCAGCGCAGACCGCGGCCGCGGAGCGCGTCACGCACGCGCGCCAGGCCTCGTCGGCCGGCCGGCACGATCGCCAGCGCGACCGTGAGGATCACGAGGCCGGAGCCGAACGAGATGGCAGCGGCCGTGAACCCGTCACCGAGCCGGCTCCCCAGCTCGCCGTTGATGCGCGACTGCAGCGCGACCAGCGCACCGCACAGGAGCGCGAGGACGAGAGCGAGCCAGAGCGGGAACGAGCGAGGAGTCACTCCCCCAAGCCTAGGCCCGCCCGCGGAACGGCTCAGGGAGCGGGCGCCTCGCCGTCGGTCGGCTCCGGCTTCGGCAGCCAGTCGATGTTCTCCTCCGGCGCGACCTCCTTCTCCTCGGTGAGGTCGTAGTCGTCGTCGTTCTTCTTGTCGCTCATGCCGCCACCCTACGCTCAGCCGGCGACAGCGCCGGGCGTGTCCGCCAGCGCGCCGAGCGGCGACTCGATCGCGTCGGCGATGTCGCGCAGGAACCCCGCAGCGACTCCCCCGTCGGTGACCCGGTGATCGAACACGAGCGACAGTTGCAGGATGCGGCGCGGCACGATCGCGCCGTCCACCACCCACGGCCGCTCGATCGCCCGGCCGAGGCCGAGGATGGCGACCTCGGGGTGGTTGATGATCGCTGCGCTGCCGTCGACCCCGAGGCTTCCGTAGTTGTTGATCGTGAACGTCGAGCCGGCGAGCTCGGCGGGCGGGAGGGTGCCCTCGCGGGCCGCCCGCGCCAGACGGTCGAGCTCCGCATCCAGCTCGCGCACGGAGAGCCGGTCGGCCCGGCGGACGACCGGGACGAGGAGACCGCGGTCGGTGTCGGCCGCGAACCCCAGGTTGACGCCCTCGAACAGCTGCAGGCCCTGCCCGTCGGCCGTGACGCGTCCGGCGAGCTCGGGATGCCGGGCGAGCGCGGTGAGGGCGAACCGGGCCACGAAAGAGAGGAACGAGGGAGCGCGACCCGTTCGGGCGAGGCGACGGCGCCCGTCCCACAGCTCGGTCGCATCCACATCCACCCAGACCGTGGCCTCGGGGATCTCGGCGCGGCTGCGCGTCATGGTCTCGGCGACCGTGCGGCGCAGGCGCGAGAACGCGCTCGTCTCGCGCACGGTGAGGCCGGTGCGCGGGTCGGTCTCCGCGGGAGCGGCGGGTGCCGCGGGAGCGGCGGGTGCCGCGGGAGCCGTCGGCGACGGGGACGCGGTGGATGCGCGCGCCGGCACCTGCGCGCGCGCCGACAGCGCCGCCTCCACGTCGTGCCGCGTGACGACGCCGTCCGGGCGGCCCGGGCGGAGGGTCGAGAGGTCGATGCCGTGGCTGCGGGCGAGGGCGCGGACGACCGGCGAGACGACGGGCACGACGTGCGGGCGGGGCGGTGTGACGGCGGTCGCACGGGGCGGCTCGAGCGTCGCAGTGCGGGAGGCGCGGGGCCGGCGACCGGCGTGCGCCGTCGTGCCGTACCCCACCAGCACCGCACCCGAACCGCTGGAGTTGGCCGACGCTTCCGCCGCCTCCTCCTCGACCTCGATCAGCGGGGCGCCGACCAGGATGTTCTCGCCCTCCGCGCCATGAAGCGCGGCGATCCGCCCGGCGTACGGCGACGGCACCTCGACGACGGACTTCGCCGTCTCGACCTCGGCGATCGGCTGGTCGGTGACGACGGTGTCGCCGACCGCGACCAGCCAGCGCACCAGCTCCGCGTCGGTCAGGCCCTCGCCGAGATCCGGGAGGGTGAACACGCGCGCGGTCATGCGTCCTCCCACTGCAGCGCATCCACCGCATCGAGCACGCGGTCGATGTCGGGCAGGTAGAACCGCTCCAGCTTGGGCGGGGCGAAGGGGGTGTCGAACCCGGTGACGCGGTGCACCGGCGCGAGCAGGTGGTGGAAGCAGCGCTCCGACACCCGCGCCACGATCTCGGCCGCCATGCTGGCGAAACCGGGCGCCTCCGCCACCACGACCGCGCGGCCGGTGCGGCGGACCGCCGCGCACACCGTCTCGTCGTCGAACGGGACCAGCGACCGCAGGTCGATGACCCCGACGCTGCGGCCGTCCTCCGCCGCGGCCTCGGCAGCGGCGAGCGCGACCGGCACGGACGGGCCGTACGCGATCAGCGTCACGTCGTCGCCCTCGCGGGCGACTCGCGCGCGGCCGATCTCGGGAAGGGGCGCCTCCACATCCACCTCGCCGGTCGACCAGTACAGCTTCTTCGGCTCGAGGAAGATGACCGGGTCGGGATGCGCGATGGCGGCGCGCAGCAGCCCGTACGCGTCCTGCGGGGTCGCGGGCGACACCACGGTCAACCCGGGCGTGTGCACGTAGTACGCCTCCGACGAGTCGGAGTGGTGCTCCACCCCGCCGATGCCGCCGGCGTACGGGATGCGCACGACCATCGGAAGGCGCAGGCGGCCCTGCGTGCGGTTGCCCATCTTGGCGACGTGGTCGACGATCTGCTCGAAAGCCGGATACGCGAAGGCGTCGAACTGCATTTCGACGACCGGGCGCATCCCGTTCATGGCCATGCCGACCGCCGTGCCGACGATGCCGGACTCGGCCAGCGGAGTGTCGAAGCAGCGGCTCTCGCCGAAGCGGGCGGTCAGCCCGTCGGTGATGCGGAAGACGCCGCCGAGGGCGCCGACGTCCTCTCCGAAGACGACGACGGACGGGTCGGCGGCGAGCGCGTCGGCAAGGGCCCGGTTGAGCGCCTGCGCCATCGTCGTGGTGGCGGGTGCGGTGGATGCGGCCTGCTCCGGTTCCGCGCCGGCCGGGCGTTCGGCGGGAGCGTCGTGCATGAGCGTCATCGTGCGGCCTCCTGGCTGGTCGGCTGGCCCGCGTGGCCCGCGTCGGCGGCGCGGAGCTCGGCGGCGAGCTGCTCGGCCTGCTCACGCAGCTGCGGGGTCGGGGTGGCGTAGACGTGGGCGAACAGGTCTTCGGGATGCGGCTCGGCGTCGGCCATGATCGCCGTCCGGAGGTCTGCGGCGACCCGCTCGGCGTGCGCATGCACCTCGGCGTCGTCACCCTCGGTGAGCGCGCCCTCAGCGGTCAGCCAGGCGCGCAGGCGGAGCAGCGGGTCGCGGGCGAGCCACGGCTCCACCTCGTCGGAGGTGCGGTAGCGAGTGGCGTCGTCGGCGTTGGTGTGCGACTTGACCCGGTAGGTGACCGCCTCGACGAGCGTCGGGCCTCCGCCCTCGCGCGCCTCCTCAACGGCCTCCCCGAGCACCGCGAGCAGAGCGGCGAGGTCGTTGCCGTCGACGAGGCGCCCGCGCATCCCGTAGCCGACGCCCTTGTGCGCCAGACTCGGCGCGGCGGTCTGTCGGCTGAGGGGCACGGAGATCGCGTAGCCGTTGTTCTGCACCAGGAAGACGACGGGCAGGTGGAAGACGGCGGCGAAGTTGAGCGCCTCGTGGAAGTCGCCCTCGCTTGTCGCGCCGTCGCCGCACATCGCGAGCACCACGGTGTCCTCGCCGCGCAGGCGGGCCGCGTGGGCGAAGCCGACCGCATGCAGCAGTTGGGTCGCCAGCGGCGTCGCCTGCGGTGCGACGCGGTGCCGGTTGGGGTCATAGCCGGAGTGCCAGTCGCCGCGGAGGAGCACGAACGCCTCGAACGGGTCGACGCCACGCGCGATCACCGCGACGGTGTCACGGTAGGTCGGGAACAGCCAGTCCTGCTCGCCGAGCACCATCGCCGCGGCGATCTCGCAGGCCTCCTGACCGTGTGACGACGGGTACACCGCGAGCCGCCCCTGACGGACAAGGGCGTCCGCCTGGTCGTTGAGGCGGCGGGCGAGGACGAGGCGGCGGTAGCCGTCCCGCAGGGTGTCCTGGCCGGGGACGCGGCCTTGCGCGAGGGCGGCGTGGCCGCTCGGGTCCGCGGACCCGTCCTGGTCGATGAGCCGCAGCGGGGTGTCGCCCGGCAGCAGGTCGTCCGCGCGCAGCGGTGCGTCGGCGTGCATCCGTTCTCCTTTGAAAGACGTCGCTCATCATCAGGATGACTTCGCTGGACCCCGGATGCTACGGGTGCGCCGGAGTCGAGACGAATGGATGCGCTGGACGCGTTGGAGTGCCAGACTGTCCAGCACCATGGACGACATCGACGTACGCATCCTGGACGCTCTGCGCGCCGACGGCCGCGCCTCCATCACGGCGGTCGCGGAGGCGGCTCACGTGTCGCGCGCCAATGCCTATGCGCGGCTCTCCCGGCTCGTCTCGGACGGCGTCATCACCGGCTTCACCGCGAAGGTCGACCCGCGGCTGTCCGGGCGCCGGTCATCGGCGTACGTGACCATGCGCGTGGAGCAGGCGGCCTGGCACGACCTGCGCGACCGGCTCCGGCAGATCCCCGAGGTGGAGCATTTCGCCCTCGTCGGCGGCGACTTCGACGTCATCCTGCTGGTCCGGGCTCGCGACAACGAAGACCTGCGGCGGGTGGTGCTGGAGGAGCTGACGAGCATCCCGTCGGTGCGGGACACGAAGACGTCGCTGGTGTTCGAGGACCACGACCAGCGCTGACGCCCACTCCTGTGGGTCGCAACACGCCGTTATGCGCGCCGGATGACGGCGTGTTGCGACCCCTCGCCGGCGGGAGCCGACGGACGGGTTGCCCAGGGGCGGCGATTCTGCGACGATGCAATTGCTGAACGCTCGTTCGGTAATTCGGGTTCGAGGGAGAGCGCGATGGCGGAGGCCTACCTCGTGGGCGGAGTACGCACGCCCGTCGGTCGCTATGGCGGCGCGCTGGCCGGTGTCCGGCCCGACGACCTCGCCGCGCTCGTCGTCGCCGAGGCGGTGCGCCGAGCGGCTGCTCCCCCGGATGCCCTCGACGAGGTGATCCTGGGCGCCGCGAACCAGGCCGGCGAAGACAACCGCAACGTCGCCCGGATGGCCGTTCTGCTCGCCGGGCTGCCCGACGCGGTGCCGGCCATGACCGTCAACCGGCTGTGCGCATCCGGCTTGACCGCCGTGATCCAAGCTGCGCAGGCGATCCGCGCCGGTGATGCGGACCTGGTGATCGCGGGCGGCGTGGAGTCGATGACGCGTGCGCCCTGGGTGCAGGCGAAGCCGGAACGCCCCTGGGCGAAGCCGGGGCCGCAGTACGACACGTCGATCGGCTGGCGGTTCACCAACCCGCGCCTGCTCGAACGCGACAAGGCGACCTTCACGATGCCCGATACGGCCGAAGAGGTCGCCCGGATCGACGGCATCACGCGCGAAGAGGCCGACGCCTTCGCCCTGGAGAGCCACCGGCGAGCTGCGGCCGCGGCCGACGGCGGACGGTTCGACGCCGAACTGCTGCCGGTCCAGACACCGGGCTGCACGGTCACCGCCGACGAGGGCATCCGCCGCGACACCGGGATGGATGCGCTGGCGCGTCTGAAGCCGGTCGTCGCGGGCGGAAGTGTCGTCACCGCAGGCAACGCGTCGCCGCTGAACGACGGAGCATCGGCGATCGTGGTGGCGAGCGCAGCGGCCGTCGAGCGCTATGGGCTGCAGCCCCGCGCGCGGATCGTCGCCGCGGCGAGCGCCGGCGTCGCGCCCGAGGTGATGGGGCTCGGTCCGGTGCCCGCGACACAGAAGGCCCTCGCCCGGGCCGGGCTCGACGTCTCCGACCTCGGCGCCGTCGAACTCAACGAGGCGTTCGCCAGCCAGGCCATCGCGTGCATCCGCCGTCTCGGGCTCGACCCCGCGGTCGTCAATGCGGACGGCGGCGCCATCGCCCTCGGCCACGCACTCGGCTCGAGCGGGTCGCGCATCCTCGTCACCCTGCTCGGCCGGATGGAGCGGGAGGGGGCACGGCGCGGGCTCGCGACCATGTGCGTGGGCGTCGGCCAGGGCACCTCGCTGATCGTGGAGGCGGTATGACCAGGTACAGCACCCTCGCGGTCGAGCAGCGCGACGACAGGGTCGTGGTCACGCTCGACCGGCCGGAGCGCCGCAACGCGATCGACCAGCAGATGGTGGACGAGCTGCACCGCGTCTGCGCGACCCTGGAGGTGCAGCCGCGCATCCTCATCCTCACCGGGTCGGGCGGGGTCTTCGCCTCCGGCGCCGACATCGCCGAGCTGCGCGAGCGGACCGCCGCCGACGCCGCGAGCGGCATCAACGACACGATCTTCACCCGCATCGCGATGCTCCCGATGCCTGTGATCGCCGCCCTCGACGGATACGCACTGGGTGGCGGAGCGGAGCTCGCCTACGCGGCCGACCTGCGGATCGGCACCCCGCGACTGCGGATCGGCAACCCGGAGACCGGCCTTGGGATCATCGCCGCCGCCGGCGCGCTGTGGAGGCTGCCGGAGCTCGTCGGCCTGCCGCTCGCCACCGAGCTGGTGCTGACCGGGCGCATCCTGACGGGCGAGGAGGCGCTGGCCGCAGGACTCGTCGGCGACCTGTTCGAGCCGGGTGAGCTGCTGGCAGGGGCCCACGCCCTGGCCGACCGCATCGCCGCGAACGACCCGCAGGCGACCCGGCTCACCAAGCGCGTGCTGCGCGAGCCCGCCGAGCGGCATCCCGCCGCCGAGCGCGAGGCGCAGGCGGTGCTGTTCGAGTCGCCGGAGAAGCGGCGGAGGATGACCGAGTTCCTGGAGCGGAGGAGCAGGAGATGAGCACGACGGGCCTGCCCGAACGGGTCGCCGTGATCGGCGGTGGACGGATGGGCGCGGGCATCGCGCACGCGTTCCTCATGGCGGGTGCGGAGGTGGCCGTGGTCGAGCAGAACGCGACCGCCGCGTCGGAGGCGCGGGACCGCATCCTCACCGCCGTCGAGGGCAGCGTCCGCCGCGGCTCCCCGGCCCCCGACCCCGCGCGCCTGCTCGTCACCGTGACCTGGGAGGCGCTGAACGGCGCGGGCCTCGCGATCGAGGCGGTGCCCGAGCTGCTCGACCTGAAGCGCGAGGCCCTCGCCCGCGCCGAGCAGCTGCTGCCGGTGGATGCGGTGCTCGCGACGAACACATCGTCCCTGTCGATCGACACCCTGGCGGAGGGGCTGACCCGGCCGGGCGCGTTCCTAGGGCTGCATTTCTTCAACCCGGTCCCCGCATCCACTCTCGTGGAGGTCGTGCTGGGTACCGCGACCGCCGCCACCGCTGGGGAGGCCGCCGAACGGTGGGTGCGCGCGCTCGGCAAGACGGCGATCACCGTGCGCGACTCCCCCGGCTTCGCCTCCTCCCGCCTCGGGGTGCTGCTCGGGCTGGAGGCGATCCGGATGGTCGAGGAGGGCGTCGCCACCCCCGACGACATCGACACCGCCATGGAGCTCGGCTACAAGCATCCCGTCGGTCCGCTGCGGCTCACCGACATGGTCGGGCTGGATGTGCGGCTCGACATCGCCGAGTACCTCGCCCGCGAGCTGGGGCCGCGTTTCGAGCCGCCGGAGCTGCTGCGGCGCATGGTGGATGAGGGGATGCTCGGCCGCAAGACCGGCCAGGGGTTCTTCGCCTGGGGTGAGGACGGGTCGCCGGTCCCTACCGCCCGGGAGCGTCCACGATGAGGTTCGTGATGCGCGCCGTGCAGAGCCGGTTGCCGTCCTCGTCGGTGATGACGATCTCGTGCGACGCGATGGTACGACCCAGCCGGATCGCCGTCGCGACCCCGGTCACCACGCCCGACCGCGCCGCTCGGTGGTGGGTCGCGTTGATGTCGACGCCGACCGCGCTGCGCCCGGGACCGGCGTGGATGACGGCCGCCCACGACCCGAGCGCCTCCGCGAACGCGACCGACGCGCCGCCGTGCAGCAGCCCGAACGACTGGCGGTTCCCCTCGACCGGCATCGTCGCCACCACGCGCTCCGCGGACTGCTCCAGGATGCGCACCCCCATCTTCACGTCGAGCTCACCCAGTTCGATCGTCCAGTCGCCGTCGGCCATGCCGCCAGCATACGCATCCACTCGAGGAGGCCTTCGATGATCCTGCCCAGCTACATCCGCGATGAATGGTGGACGCCCGAATCCGCGGTCGGTGCTGGCGGCGGCGCCACTGAGGACGGTACCGAGGGCGGTGCCGCCGAGGTGCTCGACGCCTCCACCGGCGCCGTCATCGCGCGGGTCAGCACCGCCGGCCTCGACCTCGCGGGCGCGCTCGACCACGCCCGGACCGTCGGACAGCGCTCCCTCGGCGCGTTGACGTTCCACCAGCGCGCCCTGCTGCTCAAGCAGCTCGCGCAGGCGCTTACCGAGCGCAAGGACGAGCTGTACGAGCTGTCCGCCCAGGCCGGCGCGACCCGCGCCGACGCCTGGATCGACGTCGACGGCGGCATCGGCGCGATGTTCACCTACGGCTCGAAGGGACGGCGCGAGCTGCCCAACGCGCAGGTCGTGCTCGACGGTCCCGCCGAGCAGCTGTCGAAGGACGGCAGCTTCCTCGGCCGCCACGTCTACACCCGGCTGCCGGGCGTCGCCGTGCAGATCAACGCCTTCAACTTCCCGGTCTGGGGGATGCTCGAGAAGCTCGCGCCCTCCTTCCTCGCCGGGATGCCGACGCTCGTCAAGCCGGCCACCCCGACCGCGTTCGTGGCCGAGGCCGCCGTGCGGATCATGGTCGAGTCCGGGCTCCTGCCCGCGGGCTCCCTGCAGCTGGTGAGCGGATCGGTCCCCGACCTGTTCGACCACCTGCGGCTCGGTGACCTGGTCGCGTTCACGGGGTCCGCATCCACCGCCGAACGCCTGAAGGCGCACGACTCGGTGCAGACCGGTGGGGTGCGGTTCACCAGCGAGACCGACTCGATCAACGCGTCGGTGCTCGGGCCGGATGCCGTCACCGGGACGCCGGAGTTCGACGCGTACGTGAAGGGATTGGTCGTCGAGATGACGGCCAAGTCCGGGCAGAAGTGCACGGCCATCCGCCGGGCGATCGTCCCGGCGCCGCTCGCGGACTCCGTGATCGCGGCGGTGCGCGACCGGATCGCTGCGCGCGTCGTGATCGGCGATCCGCGCGCCGAGGGCGTGACGATGGGGCCGCTCGCCTCGCGCACGCAGCGCGAGGAGGTGCTGCGCCAGGTGGGGCGGCTCGTCGCGGCGGGCGGAGAGCTGGTGCTCGGCGGACTCGACCAGCCGACCGTCTTGCGGGCCGACGGCACGACCGGCGCGGCCCCGGAGGGCGCCTTCGTCGCCCCGGTGCTGCTGCGGTTCGCCGACGCGTGGACGCCCGAGGCGCACACCGTCGAGGCATTCGGGCCGGTCGCGAGCGTCCTGTCGTACGACACGGCGGAGGAAGCGGTCGCGCTGGTCGCGCGCGGCGGCGGGTCGCTCGTGACAAGCGTGGCGACCCACGATCCGGAGTTCGCGCGCACGTTCGTGCTGGGCTCTGCGGCCTACAACGGCCGCATCCTGGTGCTCGACCGCGACGACGCCCGCACCTCCACCGGGCACGGCTCCCCGATGCCGCACCTGGTGCACGGCGGGCCGGGGCGCGCGGGAGGCGGTGAGGAGCTGGGCGGGATCCGGGCGGTGCTGAACCACATGCAGCGGACGGCGCTGCAGGGGTCTCCCGATCTGCTCACCGCGATCACCGGAGTGTGGCATCCCGGTGCCGCCGCGTCGGCCGAGCCGCCGCATCCCTTCCGGAAGTCGCTGGCGACCCTGCGGATCGGCGACCAGGTCCAGTCCGGCTCGCGGCGGATCACGCTCGACGACATCGAGACGTTCGCGACGTTCACGGGCGACACGTTCTACGCGCACATGGATGAGGAGGCCGCGGCCGCCAACCCGTTCTTCCCCGGGCGGGTGGCGCACGGGTACCTGCTTGTGTCGTGGGCGGCCGGGCTTTTCGTCGACCCGGCGCCGGGACCGGTGCTCGCCAACTACGGGCTGGAGGATCTGCGGTTCCTGACGCCCGTCGTGCCCGGCGACAGCATCCGCGTCGCCCTGACGGCGAAGCAGATCACGCCGCGCGAGACTGACGACTACGGCGAGGTGCGGTGGGATGCGCGCATCCTGAACCAGCACGACGAGCTCGTCGCCACCTACGACGTCCTGACCCTCGTAGCCAAATAGCCTCACCCCCAAGCCAACAGCTCCTGAGTTTTTCGCACGAATCGCCGCTGCGAGCGCGAAAAACTCAGGAGCTGTTGGCTTGGGGCGCGGGCGTCAGCGGAGGGCGAGCGCGAGGATGGTGTCGGCGAGGTCGTCGGGGGTCAGCGGGCCCGCGGGGGTGTACCACTCGGTGAGGGAGTTGATCATGCCGAAGAGGAGACGCGCGACGACCGCGGGATCCGCGTCGGTGCGCAAGGAGCCCTCGGCCCGCGCCTCGGCCACCAGTTCGGCGACCGCGTGGTCGAACGCGCGGCGACGGGCCAGCGCCGCCCGCTCCACCTCGGTGTTGCCGCGCACCCGCAGCAGCAGCGTCACGTACGGCAGCCGGTCGGCGAGCACCCGCACCGCGCCACGCAGCACGTAGGCGAGCCGGTCGGCCGCCGGCCCCGTCGTCGCCTCGGGTGCCCGCAGCACGCCCTCCAGCCCGTCGAGGGCTTCGTCGAGCGCGAGGGCGAGTAGCTCGTCCTTGGATGAGACGTGATGGTAGATCGCCGACTTCGACAGTCCGAGGCGGTCGGCCAGCATCCCGATGGAGGTCGCGTCGTAGCCGTGCTCGTTGAACGCGGCGACCGCGACCTCGAGGATGCCCCGCTGGTCGTAGCCGGGCCGCCCTCGGCGCAGGGCGTCGGAGCGGAGCGTCTCGGTCACGCGCCCAGTCTGGCACGCGCGCCCGTCCCGTGGATATACTGAACGAACGATCAGTAAGTATTGATCTGCGAGGAGAGGGTCGACGATGACCACCACCACAGAGGCGCCAACCGACACCGACGGCCGGGCACGCTTCGACGAGCTGATCGCCTCCGACTCCCGCGTGGAGCCGCGCGACTGGATGCCCGACGACTACCGCCGCACGCTCATCCGGCAGATGTCGCAGCACGCCCACTCCGAGATCATCGGGATGCAGCCGGAGGCCAACTGGATCACGCGCGCTCCGAGCCTGAAGCGCAAGGCGATCCTCATGGCCAAGGTGCAGGACGAAGCCGGCCACGGGCTCTACCTCTACTCCGCGACCGAGACCCTCGGCATCACGCGCGACGAACTCACCGAGCAGCTGCTCTCCGGCCGCGCCAAGTACTCCTCGATCTTCAACTACCCGACGCTCAGCTGGGCCGACATCGGTGCGATCGGCTGGCTGGTCGACGGCGCCGCGATCTGCAACCAGGTGCCGCTCTGCCGCTGCTCCTACGCGCCGTACGGCCGAGCGATGGTCCGCATCTGCAAAGAGGAGTCCTTCCACCAGCGGCAGGGCTTCGAGATCCTGCTGACGCTCATGCGCGGCACCCCCGAGCAGCAGCGGATGGCTCAGGATGCGGTGAACCGGTGGTACTGGCCGTCGCTGATGATGTTCGGGCCACCCGACGGCGATTCCCCCAACTCGGCCCGCTCGATGGCGTGGAAGATCAAGCGCTTTTCGAATGACGACCTGCGTCAGCGCTTCGTCGCGATGCTCGTCCCGCAGGCGGAGGCGCTCGGCGTCACGCTGCCCGACCCGGAGCTCCGCTGGAACGAGGAGCGCCAGGCGTATGACCTCGGCCCCATCGACTGGAGCGAGCTCCAGGAGGTCATCGCCGGCCGCGGCGTCTGCAATGCGCAGCGTCTGCAGCGTCGGCGCGAGGCGCACGAGGACGGCCGCTGGGTGCGGGAGGCGGCGGCCGCGTACGCCGAGAAGCAGCGTTCGGCCCGCGAGACCGCGGAGGCCGTCGCATGACCGCCGAGGCGTGGCCGCTGTGGGAGGTCTTCGTCCGGGCCTCGCGCGGCCTCAGCCACGTGCATGTCGGCTCACTGCACGCCCCCGACGAGGAGCTCGCGGTGCGGAACGCCCGCGACCTGTACACCCGGCGGGGTGAGGGCGTCTCGATCTGGGTGGTGCGCTCCGACCTGATCACGGCGAGCGACCCGGATGCGAAGGACGCCTTCTTCACCGCGCCGGAGGGCAAGAACTTCCGCCACGCCACCTACTACACCGCCGCCGAGGGGGTGAAGCATCTGTGACCGACACCGACCACGGCCTCGCAGACGCCGACGCCGACACCGACCACGGGCACGTCGAACTCAGCGCCGTCGTCCTCTCCGAGGAGTTCGTCTCCACCGACGCCCCTGCCTCGCCCGAGGTCGCCGAGTACGCGATGTGGCTGGGCGACGACGCGCTCATCCTGGCGCAGCGCCTGGGCGGCTGGATCACCCGCGCGCCGGAACTGGAGGAGGATGTCGCCGTCGCGAACATCGCCCTCGACCTGCTCGGCCACGCCCGCTCGCTGCTGCGCTACGCCGGCTCGGCGACGGGACGAACCGAGGACGACCTGGCCTACTGGCGCGACGAGACCGGGTTCCGCTCTGCGCACCTGTTCGAGCAGCCGAACGGCGACTTCGCGCACACGATCGTCCGCCAGTTCGCCGCCGCGCACTATCTGCACCCGCTGTACGAGCGGCTGCGCGCATCCACCGATCCGGTGCTCGCCGGCGTCGCCGCCAAGGCGGTGAAGGAGGTCGACTACCACCGCGACCACGCGGACCAGTGGATGCTGCGCCTCGCGCTGGGGACGGACGAGTCGCGCCGCCGCACCCTGCGCGCGATGGAGGACGTCTGGCCGTACGTCGACGAGCTGTTCTCGGACGACGCGGCCGGAGACGACGACCTGTTCGCCGCGCTCGACGGCGTCGCCGTGCGGCCGTCGTCGCTGCGGGAGCCGTTCGAGGCGGAGGTCGCCCCCGTGCTCGCGGAGGCGCAGCTGGAGCCGCCGACCGCCTTCCACGCGGCCGGCGGTGGCCGCCTGGGCCGCCACTCCGAGTATCTCGCGCCGCTGCTCGCCGAACTGCAAGTGCTCGCCCGCCAGCATCCGGGGGGGTCGTGGTGACGCATCACGCGGACGCCGCGCGGGCGTGGTCGGCGGTCGCAGCCGTGGTGGACCCTGAGGTGCCGGTGCTCAGCATCGACGACCTGGGTGTGCTGCGCGAGGTGACCGTCTCGGACACCGGCGTGGAGGTCGTCATCACGCCGACGTACTCGGGATGTCCGGCGATGGATGCGATCCGCGAGGATGTCGTGCGCGCCCTGGCCGCGGAGGGGTTCGGCGACGTGCGGGTCCGGCTCGTGCTGTCGCCCGCGTGGACCACCGACTGGATCAGCGCGAAAGGCCGCAGCGCGCTGAAGGAGTACGGCATCGCTCCCCCGTCGGCGGCGGGCCCGGTCCGTTTGAGCATGTCGGTCAAGTGCCCGCACTGCGACTCGCTCGATACGCGCGAGGTGGCGCACTTCGGGTCGACGTCCTGCAAGGCGCTGTTCGTCTGCCGGTCGTGCGGCGAGCCGTTCGACCACTTCAAGGCGCTGTGAGGGCGGCCTGATGGCGCGGGCACGGTTCCACACGCTCGCGGTCGCCGAGGTGCGGCCGCTGACGGCGGCGAGCGTCGAGGTCACCTTCGCGGTGCCCGAGGAGCTCCGGGGCGAGTACGACTACCTGCCCGGGCAGCACGTCGCGCTCCGCGCGCACGTCGACGGCCGGGAGCTGCGGCGCAGCTACTCGCTCTGCCGGCCGCCGCTGCCGCCGACCGCCGAACACGCCGGCCGCATCAGCGTCGCGATCAAGCGCGACCTGGGCGGCGCGTTCTCGACCTGGGCCACGAGCGAACTGCGACCGGGCGACCGGATCGACGTGATGAGCCCGCAGGGCACGTTCACCGTCGACCCGTCCCGCGTCGACGGCCGGCATGTCGTCGGCATCGCGGCGGGATCCGGCATCACCCCGTTGATGGCGCTCGCGAGCAGCATCCTCGCGGGCTCCCCCACCGCGCAGTTCACGCTCGTGTACACGAACCGCACGGCCATCGACGTCATGTTCCTGGAGGAGCTCGCCGATCTGAAGGACCGCTACCCGTCGCGACTCGCGCTGCACCACGTCCTCTCCCGCGAGCAGCGGTCGGCTCCCCTTCTCTCGGGCCGCATCGACGAGGACCGGCTGCGCAGGATGCTCGACACGCTCATCCCGCCGGCGACCGTCGACGAGTGGTTCCTCTGCGGACCGTTCGAGCTCGTCCAGTTGTGCCGGGATGTGCTCGAGACGTACGGGGTGGAGCGGGAGCGCATCCACTTCGAGCTGTTCACGACCGGCGACCCGGTCGAGCCGCGCGGCGACGCCGGCCGTCCGGTGGTCGTGCACGACGGCGAGCGCACGGCCGAGATCGAGTTCACGCTCGACGGGCTCAGCTCGACGGTCACGACACCGGTGGATGCGAACGAGTCGGTGCTGAACGCCGCCCTGCGGGTGCGCCCCGACGTGCCCTTCGCGTGCACCGGCGGTGTCTGCGGGACCTGCCGTGCGCGCCTGGTCAGCGGCGACGTCCGGATGACGGAGAACTACGCGCTGGAGCCCGAAGAGCTCGAGCGCGGTTACGTGCTGACCTGCCAGTCCCATCCCCTCACCGACCGCGTCGTGGTCGACTACGACGTCTGAACAGCGGAGGCCCCGTGATCGACCTGGACATCACCGACGGGATCGCCCGCATCACGCTGGGCGCGCCCGAGCGGCTCAACGCGCTCGGCCCGGACGACCTCCGGGCGCTGGATGCGGCCTACGCAGACGCGGAGGCCGCCGGGGTGCGGGCGCTGGTGCTGCGCGGGGAGGGCCGCGCGTTCTGCGCCGGACGCGACATCGCGGGCGTCGACCCCGCGACCGACGACGTGAGCGGCTATCTGGACGGACTGGTGACGCCGCTGCTTCGGCGCATCGCGGCCTTCCCCGCGCCGACCTTCGCCGCCGCCCAGGGCGCCTGCCTGGGTGTCGGCCTCGGACTCCTGATCGCCACGGATGTCGTCTACGTCGCAGACGACGCGAAGGTCGGCTCCCCGTTCGCCGCCCTGGGGGCCGCCCTCGACTCCGGCGGCCACTGGCTGCTGGTCTCGCGACTCGGTCCGCACCGCGCGCTCGACCTCATCTACTCCGGACGGCTGATCTCGGGCGCGGAAGCCGTCGCGGGCGGCCTGTTCTCACGGGCGCTTCCCGCAGACGCCCTGCGCCACGAGGTGGATGCGGCGGCCGCGGCAGCCGCATCCGGCGCCACCCAGGCCTTCCTCGCGAGCAAGCGGATCGTCTCGGGTCTGCGCGACGGCTCCCTGGACTTCTGGGGTTCTGTCGCCGCCGAGAACGCCGCTCAGGCGGCCTTGCGCGACACCGACGACTACCGCGAGGGCTTCCGCGCCTTCCAGGAGAAGCGGAAGCCGGGCTTCACCGGCCACTGAGGCGCTCCCGTTTCCGCTGTCGCGGTCACTGTCGCAGGGCCGTCAGACGCGGTCGTGCAGCGTGATGTGGTAGCCGTCGGGGTCGGCGAACGTGAACGTGCGGCCGAACGGGCCGTCGATGGGCGCGGCGACGATCGTGCGGCCGTCGTCGACGAGCGCGTCGTGGATGTCCTGGACGTCGGTCGCGTGGAGCCAGATCGCTGCGCCGATCCCGGGCTGCGCTGCCGCGTCGAGGTCGGTGCCGGGCACCAGGTCGCGGAGCGCGAACGCGATCGGCGTCGTGTCGAACACCACGGCGTGCGGGGGCCCTGCATGCGAGCGGACGAGTCCGAGGTAGCGCTCGTAGAAGGCCTGGGATGCGTCGAGGTCACGCACCTGCAAGGAGAGGAAGTCGGGTCCGGTGGCGGGCATAGGGTGCTCCTTCGTTTCGTGTCAGTTATCTGACACGGCTCAATCTATGTCAGAATACTGACATGAGTCAAGACGGAGCCGGCGTGGACCTCGAGACGTCGCTGGGCTACCTGCTCAAAGAGGCGTCGAGCACGCTGCGCGCGGCCATGGAGGATGTCCTCCGCCCCCTCGGCATGACCATCACGCACTACTCGTGTCTGGAGCTGCTGTCGCAGCGGCCCGGCCTCTCGAACTCCGAACTCGCGCGCGGAACCTTCGTCACCCGCCAGTCGATGAACGTGCTCCTTCAGGCCCTGGAGCGGGAGGGGGACGTGACGCGCCCGTCGGAGGCACCCGTCGGGAAGGTCCTGCCCACCCGGCTCACCGCGCGCGGCCGTCGGCGCCTCGAGCAGGCGAGCGCGGCCGTGCGATCCGTGGAGGTCCGGATGCTCTCGGGACTCACGGAGACGGAGCAGGCGGCCGCCCGCCGCATCCTGCGGAGCATGATCGCGTCGCTCCGCGGCGAGCGCAGCGGCGACGACAGCGGCAAGCCCCGCAGCGTCAGCTGACGCGGGTCGCCAGCAGCCGCTGCACCGCCGACAGCGGGATCGGGATCCACGCCGGCCGGTGCCGCGCCTCGTACGCGATCTCGTACACCGCTTTGTCGAGCTCGAACGCGTCGAGGAGCAGGCGGAAGTCCTCGACCTCGGAGCCGGCGACCGACGCGTACCCGTCGAGGTACGACTGGCGCCCGTTGGCAGCCCAGGCCGTCGCATCCACCGGCGTCTCCCTCCGCGCGAGGGAGCCGGCGACGTAGTCGAACGACCGCAGCATCCCCGCGACATCGCGCATGGTCGCGTCGGGCAGGGCGCGCTCGGCGAGCGGGCGCAGCGGCTCCCCCTCGAAGTCGATGAACTGCCAGCCGCGGTCGGGCGCGTACAACACCTGGCCCAGGTGGAGGTCGCCGTGGATGCGCTGCAGCAGCGGGAGCGGCGCAGCGGCCGCGTCCTCGTAGACGGCGGCGATCCCGGCCCGGAGGTCCTCGACCTCCGGCACCTCGGTCGTCGTGACCGTGAGCCGTCGGAACATGCCGTCGAGGGCGAGCGCGACATCCTCCTTCGTCGCCGGCTTCGTCGGCAGCGACCGCGCCATGAGGCGGTGCAGCTCCGCGGTGCCCGCCCCCAGCTGATACGCGCGGTCGGTGAAGTCCTCGCCGCGCTCGGCAGCGCTGACCGCCAGCTCCCAGCCGTCCTCCGCGCCCGGCACGAAATCCTGCATGAGGGCGAGCTCGCCGGATGCGGTCCCGCCCGACGGCGTGGGCCAGCTGCCGGTGAGCCAGCCGAGCAGGGAGGGTGTCCGCCTGGATCCGCCGGCGGTGAGCGCGGCGAGCGTCGAGACGTCGGGGTTCTCGCCGTCCTGCACCACGCGGAACACCTTGATGAGGGCGAGACGGCCGTCCTCGAGCTCGCCGACGATGGACGTGTTCGACTGCTCCCCGGTCAGCCGCCGCGACGACCGCACCGCGATCCGCTCGCCGAGCGTGTGCCCCTGCGCGTGCGCATCCCGGCCCTCGGCGTGCTCCTGGCCGGTCATCAGCTGGACGAGGGACGCGACGTACGCCTCCTCCGTCGGACCGTCGTACAGGTACCGTCCTCCGGCCTCGCCGATCAGCGCGGCCTCATCGCCGTCGCGGCTCGCGCGCGCCACGACGGGCACCTGATAGACGCGCGGTGTACGGGGTGCCTCATCGCAGAAGAAGTAGGTGACGACGCGGACATCGGCGTCCACGGGTTCGGCGTCGAACGACGCGAGAAGCCGCAGGCGCGGCTCGACGTTCTTCGTCGAGTACCAGCGCTGACGTCGCATCCACGTCCCGACCAGCTCGGTGAGTTCGGTCATGCCTGAACCGTACGCCCGCTCCGCCGTTTGCGCGCCGCGTCCAGCGAATCCTGAGGATCAGTGCCGGCCGAGCACGACACCGCGGGCGGCCAGGAAGGGCTGCGGGTCGATCTGCAGGCCGTTGACGCGCACTTCGAAGTGCAGGTGGCAGCCGGTCGACAGCCCCGTCGACCCGACCTGGGCGATCGGCTGGCCCGCCGCGACCTGCTGTCCGGCGGTCACCCCGATTCCTCCGTCGCGGATGTGACCGTATGCGGTCTGCACGCCCCCGCCGTGGTCGATGAGGATGAAGTTGCCGTACCCGCTGTACGGCCCTGCGCGCACGACCGTACCGGCCGCCGCGGCGTAGATGGTGGTTCCGCAGGCGGCGCCGAGGTCGTCACCGGGATGGAACGGGTCGGTGCCGAGGGGACGCGACGGCCGCGGGCCGAACACGTCGGTGAGCGACCCCTGCACGGGGAGCGCCCACCCGCTCGCGACGAGTGTCGGGTCGGAGGTGAGCACCTGCCAGCCGGAGCCGGCCTCGATCACCGTCGGCGCGGCGGCGAGAGCGGCGGAGGCCGCATTGACCTGGGCCTGCGCGTCGGCCACGGCCTGCTGGCTGCTGTCCACATCCACCGCTGCGACCGCGTCCGCCGCGCTCTGCGCCTTCTCGGCCCAGCTCTTCGCGAGCTTCTTCTCGGCGGAGGCCTCGCGGATGGCGGCGTCGCGATCCTTCGAGAGCGCGGCGAGCCGGTCGGCGGCGCCCAGCTTGGTCAGCAGGTCGCCGGAGCCCTGCAGTGCGGCGCTGAGCGGATCCTGGGTCAGGAAGTGGGTGCCGGACGAACGGATCAGCGCGGTCGCGAACGCGGCGCTCTTGCGCGCCTGCTCGGCTGCGGCGTCGGCCTGCTTCTGCACGGCGTCCGCCGCGGCCTGAGCCTGGTCGTGCTCGCGCTGGGCGGCCTCCGACTCGTTCATGGCGTCGGCCAGCTGCGCCTGCGCCGAGGCGAGGTCGCTGGCCAGCTGCACGGCCCGCTCGAGGTCGGCCGGGTTGACCGTGGGGAACTGCGGGAGGTCGGGAACGCTGAGAGTGATCTCATCCGACGGCGCCGGATCCGGGGCTGCGGGCGGGTTCGAGGCCGGCGGAGCGGGGGACGTCGGAGGAGTCGACGGGCTGGGCGTGGGAGTGGGAGTGGGGGTCGGTGTCGGTGTCGGCGTGGGGTCCGGGGTCGGGGTCGGATCGGGCGTGGGTGTCGGATCCGGTGTCAGCGTCGGGTCGCCCGACGGCGTCGGATCCGGTGTCGCGGGCGTGTCGTCCGTCGAATCCGCCCCCGAGGCGCCCGATCCGTCCGTCGTCGCGGGGGCGCACTCGGTGGTGCACTCGTCGGCCACGGCGGGCGAGGAGACGCCCAGCAGGCTGCCCGCGACCAGAACCAGCGCCGCCCACGCGGGAGTCAGGCGCGGCCCCCCGGGTCGCGTCGCTCTCCTGTGTCGTCCGAGCGATGCGTGCATGATCAGAACGGGCCGGCGGCATACGCCGTTCGGCCTGTAGTGAGATGCTCTCACCGCTCGGGGTGGGGAACAAGACACCCGTTCGAGGTCGGATGCGGCTCACAGCATCCGCACGTTACGGTGAGAGATTGTGACCGACAGTACTGCCACCGCGCGCCCGCGACGATCCGCCCGGCGCACGTCCAGCTGGAAGACGTTGCTGCGCGATGTGGTGATCATCTTCGTGGTGGCGGTGCTGGTGTCGTTCCTGATCAAGACGTTCGTCGCCCGCTCCTTCTACATCCCGTCCGGGTCGATGGAGAACACCCTCCAGATCAACGACCGCATCATCGTCAACGAGCTGCAGCCGAAGGTCTTCGGTCTGCAGCGCGGCGATGTCGTCGTGTTCAAGGATCCGGGTGGATGGCTCCCGCCGGCCCCGCCGGAGACCGGCAACGCGTTCCAGCAGGGCGTCGGCGCGGTGCTCGACTTCGTGGGCCTGGGCGCTTCGGACTCCGACCAGCACCTGGTCAAGCGCCTCATCGGCCTTCCGGGCGACCACATCAGCTGCTGCAACGCGCTCGGTCAGATGAGCGTGAACGGCGTCCCGCTCAAGGAGCCCTACGTGCTGCTGCCCGCCGGAGTTCAGGCGGTGTCCGAGAAGTCGTTCGACGTGACGGTGCCGGAAGGCTCGGTCTGGGTGATGGGCGACAACCGCTACAACTCGGCCGACTCGCGCTACCACATGGACGACCCGGGCAAGGGCTTCGTGCCGCTCTCCGACGTTGTCGGCAAGGCGTTCGTGATCAGCTGGCCGGCCAGCCACTGGTCGTGGCTCGACGACTACCCCGACGTCTTCCGCGGCGTCGAGCGCGAGGACAAGTAGCCCTCGCCGCTTCCGCCCTCTCCGATTCCCCCCACCGTCGAGTCCGCAAACTTTGCACGCCGCGACCGCGCGTCGCGTGCAGTTTGTGCGGACTCGACGGTGGGCGGAAAGGGCGCGAGGGTCAGTTCTCGGAGCGGCCGAGGCGCCAGTAGCCCATGAAGGCGACGCGGGAGCGGTCGATGCCGTTGTCCCGGACGAGCAGGCGGCGCAGCGTCTTGACGGCCGCCGACTCCCCCGCGATCCAGGCGTAGAAGCCGGGATGCGTGTCCTCCGGGGTCTCCCAGAGGATGTCGCGGTCCACATCCACCTCGTCGAGGTTCTGCGAGGCGGTCGCCGACGCCGCCGCGACGACGTGCGGGTTCTCGGCGAGCCAGCCCTGGACGGCCGGCACGAGTTCGGTTCCCGTCACCGCGTCGCCGCGCGACAGCCAGGTGACGGAGGCGTGAGCCGGCAGCCGGAGCTCGAGAGCGTCGTCCGCCGACGGCACCTCGATGAACGCCCGCGCACGGCACCCGCCGGGCAGCGCTTCGAGGATGGATGCGATGGCCGGCGCCGCGGTCTCGTCGCCGACGAGCAGCAGCTCGCGCGCCTCGCCCGGGCGCCAGTCGATGCCGACGCCGCGGTGCTCGCTGCGCGCATCCGGTCCGATCACGACGATCTCGTCGCCGGGGGTCGCGCCGAGCAGCCAGCGGGAGGCGGGGCCGCCGTCCGCGTGGACGACGAAGTCGACGTCGAGCCGGCAGCCGTCGGTATCGATCGCCCGCACGGTGTAAGTGCGGAACGGGTTGCGGAGGTGGTCGGGGAGAGCACGCCAGCGCTCGTACCAGTCGCCCGCGAAGTGGGCCTCCTCGTCGTCGATGCCGAGGTCGGAGTACGAGCCGTCCGCGAGCGGGAAGAGGAGTTTGATCCGCTGGTCGAGGCACTCGGTCCCGAAGTGCGTGAAGTCGTCGCACCGGAAGGTGACGCGCGTGAAGTGCGGGCTCAGCCGCTCGATTCGCTCGACGGCCGCTCGGTAGGGCCGGTACGCGGGGCGGGGGCGCTCGGTGCGGGTGGGGGCGAGGATGGTCACGGCGGCCTTCCGAAGCAGGGGGCGGGACTAAGGTAAGGCTACACTAACTTCCTCTCGCGCCTCCTGGCGATCCGCTGAGACCGCCGTGCCCGATCCCCGCCCCGATTCCTTCGCGATCGGGAAGTCCCGGGCCAGAATGTCGAGCAGGGGCCGTCTCGTTCGACGTCCGGTATGAAAGCGTTCGCGATCGAGAGGAAGAACGATGAAGTACATGATGTTCGTGGTCACCGACTCCCAGCGGGACACCGTGTCGGACGAGTCCGATGTCGACATCTGGGTGAACGAACTGGATGCCAGCGGCAAGCGCGTCATCGGCGAGGTGCTGCAGGCTCCGACCGAATCGCGGGTCGTCCGCGTGCGCGACGGCAAGCGCTACGTCACCGACGGTCCCTTCGCCGAGACCAAGGAGTGGATCTGCGGATTCGACATCCTCGAGGTCGAGAACCTGGACGAGGCCATCGAGATCGCCTCGCGGCACCCGATGGCACGCAACGGCCAGCTCGAGCTGCGCCCGTTCATGCAGTGGGACGAGACCGCCCCGGCGTGAACGGTCGGCCGGTCGTCGTCACGTCCGCGGGCGCGGTCCGCGGACGCGACGACGGCCGCGTGTCCACGTGGCGCGGCATCCGGTACGGCGAGCCGCCGACCGGCCGGCTCCGCTGGCGCGCGCCTGTGCCCGCTGCCCCGTGGAGTGGCGTCGTGGATGCTGTCGCCTTCGGGCCGGCGGCGCCGCAGCGCCCCAACCCGGCGGTGCCCCTCGGGCCGCCCGGCGAAACGCGGATGGATGAGGACTGCCTGTTCCTCAACGTCATCCGGCCGTCCCACGAGCCCACGTCCGGCGGTCTCCGCCCGGTGATGGTCTGGCTGCAGGGCGGGGCGTACGCGCTGGGCGCATCCAGTCAGCGCGTCTACCGCGGCGACCGGTTCGTGCCGGACGGCGATGTCGTGCTCGTCACCCTGAACCACCGCCTGGGCGCGCTCGGCTTCCTCGACGTCCGCAGCGTCGGGGTGGACGACGCGGAGACGAATGTCGCGTTGCGGGATGTGCTGCTCGCGCTCCGCTGGGTGCGCGACAACATCCACGCGTTCGGCGGCGACCCGGACTCGGTGACCGTCTTCGGCCAGAGCGCGGGCGCCGGCCTCGTAACCGCCCTGCTCGCCTCCCCCGCGGCGGCCGGTCTGTTCCACCGTGCCATCGCGCAGAGCCCGCCCGCCGGGTCGATGTACGGGCCGGAGCGCGCTGCGACTGTGGCCCGGGCGTTCGTCGAACGGCTCGGCCCCGGCGCGCGGACGCCCGGCGCCCTCCGCGGCGTCCAGGTCGAGGCGATCGTGGATGCGGGCGCAGCGGTGTACACGGAGATCCCGCGCGAACATCCCGGGATGCTCGCCTTTGCCCCGGTCGTCGGCGACGACCTGCTGCCCGAGGCGCCGATCCGTGTGCTCAGCGATGGACGCGGGATGCCCGTCCCGCTCCTCATCGGAAGTACCCACGACGAGGCGACACTGTTCCGCCTGATGCGGTCCCCGCTGCTCCCGATCCGTCGGACCGCGCTGCGCCGGATGTTCGACGCCATGCGCTCCGAGCAGGAGCGCGGCGGCGCATCCCTCCCCGAGCGCGAGCGGGTGCTCTCGGTCTACGGCCGCCGGCGTCCCGCACGCGGCGTCCGCGTCGCCACCGACATCGCGTTCCGGATGCCCGCCCTCTGGGTCGCCGCAGGGCACAGCACCGTCGCCCCCACCCACCTGTACCGCTTCGACTTCGCGCCTCCCCTGCTCCGGATCACCGGCGTCGGGGCGTCCCATGCGACGGACCTGCCGTACGTCTGGGGCGAGTTCGACGCGCTTCCCCGCGACCCGTCGTTCCTGCTCGGTGGCCGACGGACTGCCGAAGCGGTCTCCGAGCGGATGCGACGGCGCTGGGCGGACTTCGCGCGCACGGGCGCGCCTGGCGCGGGCTGGCCGACGTACGAGCCGCACCGCCGTGCGACGCTCGTCATCGGCGCGACCGACCGGGTCGTGCCCGATCTCGACGCCCGCCTGCGTGCCGGCTGGGGCGAGCAGGTCCTGACTTTCGGCTGAGCGTTCCCTCTAGACTCGGCGGCATGCTCGTCATCCCGCTGCTCGTCATGACGCTGTTCGTGTTCGCCCTGGTGGATATCATCCTGCGACCGAGCGATCAGGTGCGGCACCTGCCGAAGCTGGCGTGGGTGTTCGTCGTGATCCTGCTGCCCCTGATCGGCAGCATCCTGTGGTTCGCGGTCGGCCGAGAGTACGCGCCGTCCTCCCGTCCCCGGCGGACGCTCCGGATGCCGGCGGTCCACGTCGAGGCGACCGAATCGGCCCCGGGGCGTGACCTCGCACCGAGCAGCACGGAAGCGCAGCTCGCGGCGCTCGAGCGGGAGATCGCGGAGGCCGAACGCGACCAGCGCATCCGGCGGCTCGAGGAGGAGCTGCGGCGGCGGACCGACGCGGGCGAGACGGCCTGACGCGACGGCGCGACAGCGCGACAGCGCGACGGCGCGACAGCCGGCTATAGCTCGGCCGACTGCTCGGCGACGAAGCGCAGGGCGTCGTCCGCCATCTCTGTGGAGATGTCGTGCCCGACGCCCGGGTACACCCGCTCCTCGAGCGTCGAATGGCCGGGGAGGAACTCGCGCATCCGCTCGATGTCGTTCGGCGTGATGACGTCATCGTCGGCGCCATGCCCCCAGAACACCGGTGGCCGACGCTCGGCGAGCACCGCATCCCCGCGCTCCGCATCGATCGTGGTGAAGCCGCCGAGCGTGACGACGAACCGGAGCCGGTCGGGCGCGCGCCGCAGAGTCTGCAGCGCGGTCGCGCCGCCCTGCGACCATCCCACCGCGGCGACCGGCACGTCGCCGCAGTTCTCGTCGATCCAGCCGAGAAGGCGGTCGGCCGCGGGCGCGGCATCGCTCGACAGCGCGCCCAGTGTCTCCCAGTCGGACACGGAGAACCACTCGAACCGGTCGCCCAGAGGGACCGGCCCCTGCAGCAGGACGGGACGCCACGGTGCAGGCGCGCGCTCGGCGATCCAGGCGAGGTCGTCGCGCACGCCGTAGCGCCCGTGGAGGAACAACAGGAGGGGCACGCTCGTCGGAGGCATGCCCCCATTCATGCCCCGACTCGGCGGCGCGTCCAAGTGTCCCACGGGGACCGGACCTGAACGGGTCCTGTGCGCCGCGTCATGCGGACGCGGCACACCTCGTCCCTTATGGGTAGGACGGCATCGTCGATACGCCCAAGGATCGGGGGAAACAGAATGGCCGACATCACAACGACGGAGCGCATCTCCGGCAGCGTCGAGCGGCGGAAGGCCGCGTGGATGCAGCTCCGCGGAGCCATCGCGCAGGAGTACGCGGCGAAGCTCCCCGACCTGCTCACGGTCGACGAGTTCGCCCGGTTCGCGGGCATGACCATCGCGCAGGTACGGCACGCGACGACCATCGGCGACCTCGTCATGTCGATCCGCGACGGCCAGCGCGGCATCGCGCCCGCCGACAACATCGCGTTCCTGCTCCGGGAGCGGCTGCTGCGCCTCCCGGTTCGTGAGCCGTCGTGGGAGCGCAGCGATCCGCGGTCGCTCGCCGTCAGCGAGGCCGCCTACGAGCGGGTGTGGGATGTGGCGATCCGCTACGCCACGACGCCGACCGATGCGCTCGATCGACTTCTGCTCGCTGCGACGGGCACCGCGCGCGCTGACTGAACCCGCCGGCCGAGGGCCCGGCGGCTCGTCTTGCGACCTAGCGAACGACTCACACGCCGTGGCCGCGCCGATCGGTGAACCAGGCCCAGACGCCGCCCGCGAGGAGGGTCGTCGCGACCGCGCCGGCCACCACCGACGACAGAACGACAGCGCCCGCCCCGAGCGGGGCGACGAACAGTGCGATCACACCGACGGCGGACGCCAGCACGCACACGACGCCGACCACGGCTGCCGCGATTGCGGCCACGGTGTCGGCCTCCAGGCGCTGCGCGCGCTCGGGCACGCCCAGAACGTAGTGCTCACGGGAGGAGAGGGCGGTCGGGAGCTCGGTGCGGATGTCATCGGTCACACCTGCAAGAGACGTCCGATGGCCCCGGAATATGACGCGACGGAGCCGGCTGCGGGACTCGAACCCGCGACCGCTCGCTTACAAGGCGAGTGCTCTACCAACTGAGCTAAGCCGGCGGTGGCGGTCTCCCGCCGACCCCATCCTAGGGCAGCGGGCAGACGCGCCGGATCAGGGAGACGGGGTCGGCGTCGGCGTCGCCGTCGACGAGTACTCGTCGCCCTGCGCCTGCAGCACGAAGGCCTTGAAGTCGTCCGCGCTCGTCAGCGACCCGGTGTACGGCTTGCCGTTCACCAGCACCAGCAGGGCGTTCGTCATCTTCTTGACGTCCGAGTTCGGGATGGGGCCGCTGAGCGCCCGGTCGCTCGCCGTGGTCACCCACGTCTTGAAGCGTCCTTCGTCGATGCAGGAGTCGATCTCGCTCGTGCGGGTCGCGCCCGCCGCATCCACGCGCTTCTTCAGGGTGTCGTCACTGAGGCCGGGGCCGCCCTCCGCCGGCTGCTTCTCGAACAGCGATGCGTTGAACTTCCAGAAGGCGTTGGGATCGTAGTTGGCCACGCAGGCGGCGGCGTTGGCCGCGCGCAGCGAGTACTTCGTGCCCGCGGAGTGGCTGGTGTAGATCGCGACCGGGTGCATCTCGACGGTCACCGCGCCGTTCTTCACCAGCGGCTCGAGCTGCTCGAGGTTCGTGCGCTGGAAGTCGCCGCACAGCTTGCAGAGGTAGTCGGCGTAGATGCGGATGTCGACCGTGCTGCCCGCCGGGTCCGGCGTGCTCGCGACCGGCTTCGCGTCGGCGGCGAGAGCGGTCGTCGTCTTGACCTTGAGTCCGGAGCCGACGACGACGCCGTCGCTGGCCATGTTCTTGGGACCGGGCACGGTCGGACGGATCGCGCTGACGATCACGACGGCGACGATGGCCACGACCGCGAGGACTCCGAGGACGATGCCGCCGGACAGCAGCAGCCGGTTCCGGCGGTCCCTGCGCTGCTGCGTGGTGCGGAGCTGTCGTGCTTTCTCCCGCGCAGCCGCGCGGACGTCGCTGTTGCGACTGTCGTCGGGATCGGTCATAGGGCTCATATCTTCCGAATACTGCTCTCGGGTCGAACGGGCCGCGCGGGGGACGCGGCGGGTGGCGCACCTCGGGCGCACACAACCGGGAAAGCGTAAACCGGCTGTCTGGGAATCGACCAGACGGTGGCTGGACGCGCGGGTACAGCGGAAACGCGCGGGTTATTGCGCTTGCGGCGAGCATCCGCACGTCCGGGTGGGGCTCCGGTCATGAGCATGTCCGCCGATGCCATATTATGGCCACGTGGCATCGGCGCCCATCGGACGTAGACGCCACGTTCATCCATTCACAACGGATCGTCCGGCACGTACCTGCCGGTGAAGGAGAAAAGAAGAAAATGGCGACAGTCACCTACGACAAGGCGACCCGGCTCTACCCGGGATCGACCCGCCCCGCCGTGGACGCACTGGACCTGGAGATCGCAGACGGGGAGTTCCTCGTGCTCGTCGGTCCCTCCGGTTGCGGCAAGTCCACGTCCCTCCGCATGCTCGCGGGCCTCGAAGAGGTCAACGACGGCAACATCTTCATCGGCGAGCGCAACGTCACCGACGTCCCGCCGAAGGACCGCGACATCGCGATGGTGTTCCAGAACTACGCGCTGTACCCGCACATGACCGTCGCCGAGAACATGGGCTTCGCGCTCAAGATCGCCGGTGTCGGCAAGGAGGAGCGCGCCCAGCGCGTCCTCGAGGCCGCCAAGCTGCTCGACCTGGAGCCGTACCTCGGCCGCAAGCCGAAGGCGCTCTCCGGTGGTCAGCGTCAGCGCGTCGCCATGGGCCGCGCGATCGTGCGTTCGCCCCAGGTGTTCCTCATGGACGAGCCGCTGTCGAACCTCGACGCCAAGCTCCGCGTCCAGACCCGTACGCAGATCGCGTCGCTGACCCGCCGTCTCGGCGTCACCACCGTCTACGTCACGCACGACCAGACCGAGGCTCTGACCATGGGCGACCGCATCGCGGTCCTCAAGGACGGCGTCCTGCAGCAGGTCGGCACCCCGCGCGACCTGTACGCGCAGCCGAACAACGTGTTCGTCGCCGGCTTCATCGGCAGCCCGGCCATGAACCTGTTCACGGCCGACGTCACCGACGGCGGCGTCAAGTTCGGCTCGGCCGTCGTGCCGGTCGAGCGCGACACCATCGCCAACGCCGGTTCGGCTGTCACCATCGGTGTCCGCCCGGAGGACGTCGTCGTGTCGAACACCGAGGGCACCGGCCTCAAGGTCACGGTCGACCTCGTCGAGGAGCTCGGCGCGGACGGCTACCTGTACGGTCACTCCGAGGTCGACGGCAAGCGCACCGACATCGTCGGTCGCGTCGACGGCCGTATCCACCCGAACGCGGGCGACACGGTCTACATCACCCCGAAGCCGGGCCACGTCCACGTGTTCCACGCGGAGTCGGGCGAGCGCCTCGGCGGAGCTGTCGTCGACTAAGGTCCAAGAAGCGATTCCTCACTCTGCCGCAGTCCGGATCGGGCTGCGGCAGAGTGCTTTGCGCCAGCCAGCACCGCCCCACCACCGACCGGAGGACCATCGTGGCCGGATCCGTCAACATCACCGCAGCGACCGTCGACCCGGCGCTTCTCGACCTCCCCTGGAACATTCCGCTGGAGGAGTGGTCGAACGAGCACATCGCCCTCCTGCCGAAGGGCATCAGCCGCCACCTGGTGCGGTTCGCCAACCTGTCCGGCTACGTCATCGCCATCAAGGAGACGACGGCGGAGATGGCGCAGCGCGAGTACGACATGCTGCGGACGCTGCAGCGACTCGATGTGCCGTGCGTCGATCCCGTCGCGGTGATCAAGAACCGGACCGACGACAACGGCACCCCGCTGAACGCGGCCCTCGTCACCCGGCACCTCAAGTTCTCACTCCCCTACCGCGCTCTGTTCTCGCAGACCCTCCGGCCGGACACCGCCACCCGCCTGGTCGACGCCCTCGCGGTGCTCCTGGTGCGCCTGCACATCGTCGGCTTCTTCTGGGGCGACGTGTCGCTCTCCAACACCCTGTTCCGTCGTGACGCTGGCGCGTTCGCCGCCTACCTGGTGGATGCGGAGACCGGCCAGCTGTACGAGGGCGGCCTCTCGAACGGGCAGCGCGAGAACGACCTCGAGATCGCGCGGGTCAACATCGCCGGCGAGCTGATGGACCTGGAGGCCGGCGGCCGGGTGGATGAGGAGCTCGACCCGATCAGCCTCTCCGACGGGATCGTGGCAGCGTACCGGAAGCTCTGGAAGGAGCTGACCGGCAGCGAGTCGTTCTCGTCGTCGGAGCGTTGGCGCATCAGCGAGCGCGTGGAGCGACTGAACGAGCTGGGCTTCGACATCGAGGAGCTGGCGATCAAGACGTCGGACGAGGGCACGAAGGTGCGCATCCAGCCGAAGGTCGTGGATGCCGGCCACCACCAGCGCCGCCTGCTTCGCCTGACGGGCCTCGACACGGGCGAGAACCAGGCCCGGCGCTTGCTCAACGACCTGGACTCGTACGCGGCCACCCTGGGCAAGGAGGGGCTCGACGAGGAGGCCATGGCGCACGAGTGGCTCATGCGCGTTTTCGAGCCGGTCGTGCGCTCGATCCCCGCGGACCTCAAGGGCAAGCTCGAGCCGGCGGAGGTCTTCCACCAGCTGCTGGAGCACCGCTGGTTCATGTCGCAGAAGGAGGGACGCGATGTCCCTCTGGCGGAGGCCCTGACCTCGTACATCAACGACATCCTGCGCCACCGGCGCGACGAGGCGACCGTCATCGCCCCGCCGACCGAGACCATCAGCCTCCCGGTGCTCAGCAGCGGGGCCGCGGCGGACGACGAGGACGAGGACGACGACGACTGGCGGTCGAAGGTCTGACGCCGTCGAAGGTCTGACGCCGCGCGTTACTTCGCGGCGCGGGCCTCGGCGCGAAGCTTCGCGATCTCGTAGAGCGTGACGCTCGCCGCGATGCCGGCGTTCAGCGACTCGGTCGCTGCGGAGATCGGGATCGACACGACGGCGTCGCACGTCTCGGTCACCAGGCGGGACAGGCCCTTGCCTTCGCTGCCGACGACGATCACCACGGGCCGGTCGGCGAACGAGAGCCCGGGGAGGCTGACGTCGCCGCCGCCATCGAGGCCGAGCACGAACACTCCGGCCTTCTTGAACTCCTTGAGCGTCTGCGTCAGGTTCGGAGCCATCGCCACGGGCGTACGCGCGGCCGCCCCGGCCGACGTCTTCCAGGCCGCGGCGGTCATGCCGACCGACCGGCGCTGCGGCACGATGACACCCTGGCCGCCGAAGGCCGCCGTCGAGCGGATGATCGCTCCGAGGTTGCGCGGGTCGGTGATGCCGTCGAGCGCGACGAACAGCGGGGTCTCCGACGAACGGAGGGTGCGGTCGAGCAGCTCACCGGGGTGCGCGTACTCGTACGGCGGCACCTTCAGGGCGACGCCCTGGTGCACCGCGTCGCGGCCCGCGAGGCGGTCGAGCTCGGGCCGCATGACCTCGAGGATGGGGATGGCCCGGCCCGTCGCGATGGAGAGGATCTCCTTCATGCGGTCGTCGAACTCCACGCGCGCGGCGACATAGAGGGTCGACGCCGGGATGTCGGCCCGCAGAGCCTCGAGCACTGAGTTGCGGCCGGTGACGATCTCGCTCTCGTCTCCGCTCTTCGCCCGACGCGAGGCTCCCGAGGCGCCACGGGGGGCGGTGTCGCGCCCGCTCCGTGCGGCCTTCGCCGCCGCGCGCTCGCGCAGCGCCTTGGCCTTGCCCGCGGGGTGGTAGTCGCGGTCCTCCGCCTTCGGCGTCGGGCCGCGGCCCTCCAGCGCCTTGCGGCCGTGGCCGCCGGTGCCGACCTGGGCGCCCTTCTTGCTCTTGCGCACCGCTCCGGCGCGGGGCTTTCCACCCGAGTTCTTCATGATCCGATGCTCCAATGCGACCCCGTCGGGGTGTCTTCGATGGTGATTCCTGCCGCCGCCAGCTCGTCGCGGATGCGATCGGCTGCGGCGAAGTCGCGTGCGGCCCTGGCCGCCTGCCGGTCGGCGAGAAGCCGACCGATGAGCTCGCCGAGCGCGGAGTCCGCGGCGGTCGAGCCCCCGCTCCGCCACTGGGGCGAGAGCGGGTTGATGCCGAGCACCTCCGTCATCGCGAGAACATGCCCGCGCGCGGTGGCCGCTGCCTCCAAGTCTTCCGCATCCAGCGCCGCGTTGCCTGAACGCACGGTGTCATGGAGCACGGCGAGCGCCTGCGGCACCGCGAGGTCGTCGTCCATCGCCTCGGCGAAGGCGTCGGGGACGACCTCGACGCCGTGCCCGGCGAACCTGGTTCCGGACAGCCGCCGCTCCACGCGCTCGAAGAACCCGGCGATGCGGTCGAGCGCGGCCTCGGCCTCGCTCAGCGAGCCGTCGTGGTAGTCGATGGTCGACCGGTAGTGCGCTGATCCGAGGTAGTAGCGCACGACCAGGGGACGCGCGGCACCCAGCAGATCGGCCGCGTAGACCGAGTTGCCGAGCGACTTGCTCATCTTCTGACCGTTCACGTTGACGAGGCCGTTGTGCACCCAGTAGTTCGCGAAGGCATCCCCCGCCGCCGTCGACTGCGCCAGCTCGTTCTCATGGTGCGGGAAGCGGAGATCGAGTCCGCCGCCGTGGATGTCGAACTGCGGGCCGAGGTAGCGGCGCGACATGGCCGAGCACTCGATGTGCCAGCCGGGGCGCCCGTCGCCCCAGGGCGAGGGGAACGCCGCCGAGGCGGGCTCGTCCTCCTTCCGGCCCTTCCACAGAGCGAAGTCGCGGGGGTCGCGCTTGTCGCGCGGATCTGCGTCGGCCGCGGCCTCCATGTTGTCGATGCTCTGCCGGGTGAGCTCGCCGTAGGACGGCCAGCTCTTCACATCGAAGTAGACGTCTCCTGAGCCGTCCGCTGCCGCATAGGCGTGACCGGCGTCGATGAGGCGTTGGATGATCTCCTGCATCTGCGGGATGCTGGCCGTCGCCCGGGGCTCGTAGGTGGGCGGCTGGACACCGATCGCGCGGTACGAGTCGCTGAACTCCAGCTCGAAGCGGTAGGCGAGCGCCCACCACTCCTCGCTGCCCCCTGCAGCCTGCGCGGCCGCCGCGTTGACCAGGATCTTGTCGTCGATGTCCGTGACGTTGCGCACCAGCGTGACGTCGAGGCCGCGGTAGCTGAGCCACCGCCGCAGCTGGTCGTAGACGAGGGCCGAGCGCAGGTGCCCGATGTGCGGCGACGACTGCACAGTGGGCCCGCACACGTACATTCCGACCTCGCCGTCGCGCAACGGGACGAAGTCGCGCAGAGCGCCCGCCTTGGTGTCGTAGAGCCGAAGAGTCACGGCATAAGCCTACGGGCCACGACCCGGCCGTCGCTCCGTCATGACCGAGTTGGGGAAAACCTCGTGCTGTCGTGGCTTGTGGACGGATTCAGCCCAGGAGTAGCGCGGTCGCCTGCGCGGTGATCCCCTCGCCGCGTCCGGTGAAGCCGAGCCCGTCCGTCGTGGTCGCCCCGACCGACACCGGAGCCCCGAGGATCGCCGAGAGGCGGTCCTGCGCCTCCTGCCTGCGTGGCGAGAACTTCGGCCGGTTGCCGACCACCTGGACGGCCACGTTCCCGATCCGGAATCCCGCCTCCTCCACGAGGCGCCGAGCCTCGGCCAGGAACACATCCCCGTGGGCGCCCGAGAACCGCGGATCGCCCGTCCCGAACACCCCGCCGATGTCGCCCAGCCCCGCGGCGGACAGCAGTGCGTCGACGATCGCGTGCGCCACGGCGTCGCCGTCGCTGTGCCCGGCGAGCCCCGGCTCCCCCGGCCAGTGCAGCCCGGCGAGCCACAGTTCCGCGCCTTCGTCGAAGGCGTGCGTGTCGCTCCCGCTGCCGATCCTCGGCGTCGTGGATCCCGCGAGCAGCTCCTCGGCCCGCCGGAGATCCCACGGCGTGGTCACCTTGAAGGCGTGCGCGTCGCCGGGCACCACATCCACCCGGAAGCCTGCGGCGGCCACGAGCCCAGCGTCGTCCGTCTCGTCGCTCTCGGCCAGCGCGTACGCCGTCAGCAGCTGCTCGCGCGGGAATCCCTGCGGCGTCTGCACGGCCGACAGCGCGGACCGGTCGACGGTCTCGTGCACCTGGCCGTCGTCACCGACGCGCTTCACCGTGTCGCTGACCGGCAGGCCGGGGATCACGCCGTATCCGCGCTCGACCACCGCATCCACCACCGCATCGAACAGCTCGGTCGGCGCGAGCGCCCGGGCCGCGTCGTGAACGAGGACGATGTCGGCTCGCGCATCCACCACGGCGAGCCCCTCCGCGACGGACGACTGCCGGGTCGCGCCGCCGGCCACGACCGTCACCGGGCCGCCGATCGCGCGCCGCGCCAAGGCTTCGGCCTCGTCGAGACGGTCGGACGGCGCGACGACGATCGGGTCGACAGCGTGCCGCATGCCGCGGACGGCATGGAGCGACCGCTCGAGCAGCGTCAGGCCGTGCAACGGCACGAAAGCCTTCGGGAGCTCGGCGCCCAGGCGCGTGCCCGATCCTGCTGCCACGACGACGACCGCGACGCGCGGTCCGGGGATGCTGTCCACGCGTCGAGCGTACCCGGCGGCCCGCTCCGCGCACGACGAAGGCCCCGCCGCACGGAGCGACGAGGCCTTCGAATTCGTCGGGAGCGCCTAGGAGGCCAGCACCTCGTCGAGCAGGCTGGAGGCCTTCTCGTCATCGGTCTTCTCTGCGAGCGCGAGCTCGGAGATCAGGATCTGGCGGGCCTTGGCGAGCATGCGCTTCTCACCGGCGGAGAGACCGCGGTCCTGGTCGCGACGCCACAGGTCGCGGACGACCTCGGAGACCTTGATGACATCGCCGGAAGCGAGCTTCTCCAGGTTGGCCTTGTAGCGGCGGGACCAGTTGGTCGGCTCCTCGGTGAACGGAGCGCGCAGCACCTCGAAGACGCGGTCGAGACCCTCGCGGCCGATGACGTCGCGCACACCGACCAGATCGACGTTCTCGGCGGGGACCTCGATGGTCAGGTCGCCCTGCGTCACGTTGAGCTTGAGGTACAGCTTCTCTTCACCCTTGATGATTCTCTTCTTGACTTCGGTGATCGTTGCGGCACCGTGGTGCGGATAGACGACGGTCTCGCCAACCTCGAAAAGCATAGATTTGTTGTCCCTTCAGCAATGAATAGGATACCACATGAGGCACGTGCTAAGGTTCGCCCTCACGCCTCCCGACGCCCCGGACGACCCCTCCGGATGGGATAGAGTTGCAGGGGAAAATCACCGGGAGGGTCATTCAGTGAAAGCTCGAGTCGCGGCGTCCGTCGCCCTCGCCCTGGCCGTCGCGTTCGGCACCGCGGGATGCGGTTTCATCGCCCCACAGGCCACCACGAAGCACTACGACGCGAGCGACGGCGTGAGCGGGAATGTCGGCTCGATCGACGTCCGCAACGCGATCATCGTCACCGACGCGAAAGACGGAACGGTCGGCAACCTCGTCGTGACCCTCGTGAACACCGACACCAAGAGCCACCGCGTCGCCATCAGCGCCGGCGACCAGAGCTCCAGCGCGGCGTACGTCACCGTCCAGCCCGGCCAGGTCAAGCAGCTCGGCCAGGACCCGGAGAACGGCGGCACCGGCAATGTCCTCATCCCGGAGTTCACCACCAAGCCCGGCGCCCTGTTCCCCGTCTACTTCCAGTACGGCGACGAGACCGGCGTGAACCTCAAGGTCCCCGTGCTCGACGGCCAGCTGCCCGAGTACGCGAGCCTCGTGCCGCCGACCATCCTGCCGGCCGCGGGCTGATCACCGGCCGGCACCCAGACAGCAGAAGCCGCCCCGCGCATCGCGTGGGGCGGCTTCTTCGTGTTCGGGACGAGCAGGCCGGGAGACGCCTCAGGCGTTGAAGCGGTAGCCCAGCCCGCGCACGGTCACCAGCATCCGCGGCTCCGAGGGGCTCTCCTCGATGCGCGAGCGGATGCGCTTGATGTGCACGTCGAGCGTCTTGGTGTCGCCGAAGTAGTCGCTCCCCCACACCCGGTCGATCAGCTGTCCCCGGGTCAGCACGCGTCCGGCGTTGCGCAGCAGCAGCTCGAGCAGCTCGAATTCCTTCAGCGGCATGGAGATCTCCGCGCCGTTCACGGCGACCGTGTGGCGGTCCACATCCATCCGCACCGTTCCGGCCTCGAGCACGCCGTCATCCTGCTGCTCCTCCTCGTCGACGCGGCGGCGGAGCACCGCACGGATGCGCGCCAGCAGCTCCCGCGACGAGTACGGCTTCGTGACGTAGTCGTCGGCGCCGAGCTCCAGCCCGACCACGATGTCCACCTCGGAGTCCTTGGCGGTCAGCATGATGATCGGAACGTTCGAGCGGGTGCGGATCTCGCGGCACACCTCGGTGCCGGGGATGCCCGGGAGCATGAGGTCGAGCAGGATGAGGTCGGCGCCGTCGCGGTCGAACGCGGCCAGCGCGGACGGGCCGTCCTCTGCGACCTCCACCTCGTAGCCCTCCCGCTTGAGCAGGTACGCGAGCGGCTCGCTGAGCGAGGCCTCGTCCTCGACGAGCAGGATGGATGTCACTGGTTGTCTCCTAACGGGGGTCGGACACTGGATGCCTCGGGCAACCGGATCGTGAACGTGGAACCGCGGCCGGGCTGTGACCAGACGCGCACCTCGCCGCCGTGGTTCTGCACGGCGTGCTTGACGATGGAGAGGCCGAGCCCGGTGCCGCCGGTGTTGCGCGAGCGGGCCTGGTCGACACGGAAGAAGCGCTCGAACACCCGGTCGAGGTCCTCCTCGGGGATCCCCTCGCCCTGGTCGGTCACCGCGATCTCGACCACGCCTCCGGTGTTGCGCACGCCGATCCCGATGCGGGAGTCGTCCGGCGAGTACTGGATGGCGTTCGAGATGAGGTTGTGGACGGCCGTGACCAGCAGGTTCTCGTTGCCGATGACCTGGGCGTCCTTGTCGCCGCGCATGGCGATCTCGATGTTGCGGGTCTCCGCCGCCACACGGTTCTGGTCGATGGCGGCCTTGACGACCTTGCTGGCGGACAGCTCGGTCGCGTTGCCCAGCGCATCCGTCGCCTGGAGCCGGCTCAACTCGATGATGTCCTGCGTGATGCGGGCGAGGCGCTGCGCCTCCTCCGACAGCCGCAGGGCGAAGCGGCGCACCTGCTCCGGGTCGTCGGAGGCGCCGTCGAGCGCCTCGGCGAGCAGGCTGACGGCTCCGATCGGCGTCTTGAGCTCGTGGCTGATGTTCGCGACGAAATCGCGGCGCACCGCATCCAGCCGGAACGACTCGGTGCGGTCCTCCGCGAGAAGCAGGATGTAGCGCGAGCCGAGCCGGGCGACGCGCACGCTCAGATGGATGCCGGCGTCGCCGAACGGCCCGCGCGACAGCTCGCACTCCTCGGTGAGCGACTCTCCGCTCCGTCGCACCCGGTTCACCAGGTCGACGAGGTGCGGGTGCACGAGGGCGCCGTTCCAGACCAAGCCGATGGCGTGGGCGCCCGGCGACGCCTTGATGACGTTGTTGGACGGGTCGAGCACGACGCCGGCGGACTCGAGCGCGTCCAGCACCTGGTCGACGCCGTCCGGCACCGCCGGGTTGACCACCTCGGCGGCGTGATGGCCGCGTCGCGCGGCGATGTGCAGGATCCACACGAAACCGGCGCCGACGGCGAGCCCCAGGCCCAGCGACAGCAGCACCAACCAGGTGGAGTCCATGGCCCCAAGCGTAGGTGATCACGATGCACGCGCATGGACGCATCCCGCCACCGGCCGCGTGTTTTCGCGGGTACGTTAGACAGTGTTCAGCCAGGGGGCACCGTTTGTTAACCTGCCACGGCGAACATGCAATACGGGGTCAGAAGGCCCCGACATCCCGCGTGCCCGCGCACGCCAGGAAGGACCACACCCCATGCGCGAAGTCTTCCAGCAGGAGCTGGCGGAAGTTCAGGACCGCCTCGTCGAGATCGCCGAGCTGGTCGTCCGCTCCATCCAGAACGCCACGCAGGCGTTCAACGACTCGGATGTGACGCTCGCCGAGGACGTCATCGCGAATGACCACCGCATCGACGAGCTGACGGTGCTGCTCGACGAGCTGTCCATCCAGATCCTCGCCCGGCAGCAGCCGGTCGCCCGCGACCTGCGCATCGTCGTGAGCGCGCTCCGCATCAGCGCGTCGCTCGAACGGATGGGCGACATGGCCGAGCACATCGCGCAGCTGGCCCGGTACCGGTTCCCGGACAAGGTCGTGCCGAAGAGCCTCCGGTCGACCTTCGCCGAGATGGGTCGCCTCGACGTGCAGATCGCGCAGAAACTGGCCGAGCTGCTCCGCTCGCAGGACATCCGTCTCGCGGACGAGATCCGCAACGACGACGACGACATCGACGAGCTGCACATCAGCGTCTTCGACAAGGTGCTCGGCGAGACGTGGAAGGGTCAGGCCGTCGACACGGTCGACGCGACCCTCGCCTCCCGTTACCACGAGCGCTTCGCCGACCACGCGGTCTCGATCGCGAAGAAGGTGCAGTACCTCGCCACCGGCGACTGGGCGCCCGAGCTCGCCTCCTAGTCCACTCTCCCGACTCAACCCAACAGCTCCTGAGTTTTCGCCTCGCGCTCCGGCGTTTCGCGCGAAAAACTCAGGAGCTGTTGGCTTGAGTCAGGGGCGTTAGGGGCGGAGGGGCGCGAGGGGGATGCGCGCGGCGACGGTTCGGGTGGAGTGCGGAGCGCGGGCGACGACGGAGAGCTCCGCGAGGAGGGCGTGCTCGCCGGGATGCAGACGGCCGGCTGACTGGTCCGTGACGTGCGGACGGTAGCCGTCTCGCAGGTGGCGCTGGTCGCGGATGACGGCGCCGGCGGCCTCCAGCGCATCCACCACCGCGAGGTGCAGCGCATGCAGCGGCTCGGAGGCGCGCAGCACCGTCACCGGAACCGTCCGGTGGGCTCCGAACCGCTCGCGGGCTGCAGCGACGACCGGGATGGGCGGAACACGCGGGATGAGCGCGGCGACCGCATCCGCATCGAGTTCGGTGTCGAACGGCGGCACGATGGTGACGTGCAGCGGCCAGTCGCCGGCCGGAAACGTGGCCGGAAACACGTCGTCGCCGCGTCCCCGGAGGAACGCGACGACGACGAAGGTGCTGGTCGTGGCTACTTCTTGCCCTGCGCGGCGACCGCGGCGGCACCGGCGGCCGCTGCCTCCGGGTCGAGGTAGTACGACGGCTCGAGCGGCGTGAAGTCCTCGCCGAGCTTGTAGACGAGCGGGATGCCGGTCGGGATGTTGAGGCCGGCGATGTCCTCGTCGGAGATGCCGTCGAGGTGCTTCACCAGGGCGCGCAGCGAGTTGCCGTGCGCGGTGACGAGCACCGTCTTGCCCTCGGCGAGGTCGCGCGTGATGTCCGACTCCCAGTAGGGCAGCATCCGGGCGATGACGTCCTTCAGGCACTCGGTGCGCGGCAGGTCGTCGCCCAGACCCGCGTAGCGCGGGTCGCCGACCTGCGAGAACTCGCTGTCGTCGGCGAGCGGCGGCGGCGGCACGTCGAACGAGCGACGCCACAGCTGGAACTGCTCCGGACCGTACTTCTCGAGCGTCTCGGCCTTGTCGAGGCCCTGCAGCGCGCCGTAGTGACGCTCGTTGAGCCGCCAGGAGCGCTCGACGGGGATCCACAGACGGTCGGCGACGTCGAGCGCGTAGTTCGCGGTCTGGATCGCGCGCGTCAGGACGGACGTGTGCAGCACATCGGGCTCGAGCCCGGAGTCGCGGAGCAGTTCGCCCGCCCGCTTCGCCTCGGCGACGCCGGTCTCGCTGAGTCGCACGTCGACCCAGCCGGTGAACAGGTTCTTCTCGTTCCACTCGCTGCTGCCGTGGCGCAGGAGGATCAGGGTGTAGGGAGCGGCCATGCCCCCAATCTATCGCGTCGCCGGTGCCGGCGAGCGCGGCGGAGACCCGCCCGCTGCCAGGATGGAGGCATGGCTTCCGGTGCGGTCGGCACGGTCACCCGTGGCACGACGAACACGAACCGGCTGCGCCGTGTCGACCGCTGGATCGCCGCGCAGCCGGTGCTCCGCCGCACCTCGGACCCGGTCGTCGTCGACCTCGGTTACGGTGCCAGCGGGGTCACCGCGCTGGAGCTGCACCAGCGGCTTGCCCGGGTGCGGCCTGATGTGGAGGTCGTCGGCCTCGAGATCGAGCCGGGCCGGGTGCGCACGGCGAACGAGCAGCTGGCCGCGGTGCGCGAGGGCCGGACGGGCTTCGCGGCGGACGCGCGCATCCGGTTCGCGCTGGGCGGCTTCGAGGTGCCGCTTCCCGACGGCCGGCGTGCCGCGGTGATCCGCGCGTTCAACGTGCTGCGGCAGTACCGGGAGGCGGATGTCGCCGAGGCCTGGGAGCGGATGCGCGCGCGCCTGCAGCCGGGCGGCATCCTGGTCGAGGGCACCTGCGACGAGATCGGGCGCATCTCCAGCTGGGTGGAGCTCGACACCGCGGGCCCGCGCACGCTGACCGTCTCGCTGCGGCTCCGCGGTCTGGACACCCCCTCGATCGTCGCCGAGCGGCTCCCGAAGGCACTCATCCACCGGAACGTTCCGGGCGAGCGCGTGCACGACTTCCTGGCCCAGCTCGACCGCCTGTGGCGCATCCACTCGCCCCTCGCCGCCTACGGCCCGAGCCAGCGGTGGATCGCCGTGGCACAGGGGATACGGGACGCGGGCTGGCCGGTCGTCGGCGGCCGCACGCGCTGGCGGCTGGGCGAGCTGACCGTGGCGTGGGATGCGGTGGCGCCGAACCCCTGAAACAAGCGGCTGTTCGGGCAGCGGCGCTCACGCCTCCGCCCGCGACCTCCACAGCAGCCACAGGAAGTACGGCGCCCCGATCACGGCGGTGACCAGACCGACCGGGATCTGCGCGGGCGCGATCAGCGTCCGGCCCACCGTGTCGGCGACGCTGACGAGGATCGCCCCGAGCAGCGCGGCCACCGGCAGCACGCGCGCGTGCCGCTGTCCGACCAGCGATCGGGCGGCGTGCGGAGCGACCAGCCCGACGAAGGCGATCACGCCGACCGCCGCCACGGCCGCGGCGGTGAGGGCGACCGCGATCGCCAGCAGCCCGAGCCGGGCGCGGCCGAGCCGGACGCCGAGCACCCGCGGGGTGTCCGGGTCGAGTCCGACGATGTCGAGCTCCCGCGTGGCCGCGGCCAGCAGCGGCACCGCGACCAGCAGCACCACCAGCACCGGCAGCACCTGCGGGAACGTGCGGCCGTACGTCGAGCCGGACAGCCACACCAGGGCTTTCGCGCCGTTGAACGGGTCGGTCAGCACGATCAACAGGCTGGTCAGGGCGGTCGCGCCGGAGGAGACGCCGATGCCGATCAGGATAAGACGGTTCTGCTCCAGCCCACGCCGCGCGGCGAGGCCGAACACCAGCAGGGCGGCGGCCGCCGCACCGGCGAGCGCCGCTCCGCCGACCAGCCAGAAGCTCGCCAGCGGGACGGCCGTGATGACGGCGATCGCTCCAACGCCCGCTCCCCCGACCACGCCGAGGATGGCGGGTTCGGCGAGCGGGTTGCGCGACACCGCCTGCACGATCGTGCCCGCCAGGGCGAGTGCCGCACCCGCGAGGAGTGCTGCGGCGACCCGCGGGAGGCGCGTGTCGAGTACGAAGGACACCACGCGTCCGGCGCGACCGGTGATGCCGTTCCAGACGTCGCCGAGAAGCAGGCGCGCATCCCCCAGGAGGACGGCAGCGACCAGCGCCGCGACGAGGGCGACGCAGCAGACCACCAGCGTGATCACGAAGGCGCGCCTGCTGCGCAGTTTCACCGCCGCGTTCGTCGCGGTGTTCGACGACGTGTCGCGCGACCGGTAGGCCAGGTACACGAGCACGCCGGCGCCGAAGACCGTTGTCACGATCCCGGTCGGCACCGCGACGCCCGCCTGCCCGCCGAACACCGCGCGGAGCAGCACGTCGGCGATCAGGACGACGAGCATCCCCGCCACCGCGGAGGCCGGCAGGAACGCCCGATGGCGGGCCAGCCCGGGCACCCGCGACGCCAGCAGCCGCACGATCGCGGGCGCGCACAGCCCGACGAACGCGATCGGCCCTGCGATGGTCACCGCCACCGCCGACAGCAGCACCGCGAGAACCACGACCACCGCGCGGGTGGTGCGCGGGTTCACCCCGACCGAGACGGCGCCGTCATCACCGAGGGCGAGGATGTCGAGCCGCCGGCAGAGCACCAGCAGACCCGCGAATGCGACGACGGCGAGCGGCAGGAGCTGCAGCACCCCGTCCATCCCGGTCTGCACGAGCGATCCGTTGCCCCACGCGAACAGACCGGTCGTCTCCTGCGAGTAGAAGAGCAGCAGCATCCCGCTGACCCCGCTCAGCGCGAGCGTCAGCGCGGAACCCGCCAGAACCAGCCGGACCGGGCCGGCTCCCCCACGCGACAGCCCCAGCACGACGACGGCCGCGATCAGGCCACCGCAGAAGGCGATCGCTCCGGCCGGGAGCACCGGAAGGGAGATGCCGAAGGCGGCGACGGCGACGACGGCCAGGTAGGCACCCGCGTTCACCGCGAGCGTGTCGGGAGCGGCGAGGGGATTCCGGGAGACGGACTGCAGGGCCGCCCCCGCCGCACCCAGGGTCGCGCCGACCACGAGCCCGGCCGCGAGCCGGGGCAGCCGGGAGGCGGCGAGCACGGCATCCGCCTGCGCTGCACCCGATCCCCCCGCCCTCGCTCCCCCGGTCAGAGCACGCCAGAGGGCGTCCGGCCCGAGCACGGCGGTCCCCTGCGAGAGGTGGATGAGGGAGAGCGCCACCACCGCGACCGCGGCCGCGCAGGCCAGAAGGGCGAGCCGTCCGCCGGCTCCCCGGCGGACGGCGACGGCCTGTGTCACTTCGTGAGGGCGTCGACCAGCGCCGCGACGTACTGCTTCATCGACGCGGGGCCTCCGAACATCCAGATGCCGTCGGGCAGGCGGTGCACGTCGCCGGCCGTGACGAACGGGAGGGAGGCCCACACGGCGTTGTCCTTCAGTGCCCCCTGGAACGGGTCGCTGCCGTCGACGTCGTTCGCGATGTAGGCGAACTGCACGTCTCCGAGGGAGGTCAGACCTTCCACATCGGTCGCGGCGAGGCCGTACGCCTCGTCGCCCTTCAGCTTCCACGGGTTGGCGAGCCCGAGCTTCTCGTTCACGTCCGAGATCAGCGACCCTGCTGCGTATGGACGCACGGAGACGCTGTTGCCCTGCACCCATCCGTCGGCGAACGCGACCTTCGCACCGGACAGGCCCGCATCGGCGAGCTTCTTCTTGCCGTCGGCGACCGCCGTGTCGAACGACGCCAGCTCGGTCTTCGCGCGGTCCTCCGTCCCGGTCGCCTTCGCGATCAGGTTCACGTTGTCGGTCAGCTGCTCCAGCTGCCGGGAGGCGTCGGCCGACCGGACCACCAGCACCGGCGCCACGCGCTCCAGCTGGTCGATGGCGGAGTCCGAGAGGTCGGTCGTCGCGACCACCAGGTCCGGCTTGAGCGCGGCGACGGTGTCGACGCTCGGCTCCCCGCGCGTCCCGATGTCCTTCACGCCCTTCGGCAGCTTCTCCGCGGTGTCCCAGGCGCTGTAGCCCTTCACATCCGCGGCGCCCACCGGTTCGACGCCGAGGGTCAGCAGCATCTCGACCACGTTCCACTCGGTGCCGACGACCTCCTTCGCCGGACCGTCGAGGCGGACCTTCTCGCCACGAGCGTCGGTGACCGTCAGGGCCGCCCCGCCGTTCGTCTCGCCGCTGGCGGGTTCGGTCGTGCCGCAGCCGCTCAGCGCGATCGCGGCGGCGACCGCCAGGGCTGCCACGGGCAGGTGTCGTCGGATGTTCATCGGGTCCTTTCGGTTCGGAGGTGGTGGGCGCCGACGGCCCGCGTGCGCGGGACACCGGAGATCGGATCGGTCTCGACGTCGATGCGGATGCCGTAGACGTCGGTCAGGAGCTCGGGGTCGTACACCTCGGCGGCGGAGCCGGCGGCGACGACGCGGCCGGAGCGCAGGAGCACGACGCGGTCGGAGACGGCGGCGGCCTGGTCGAGGTCGTGGAGCACGAGGCCGACGGTGACGCCGTGCAGGTCCGCCAGCTCGCGGACGAGGTCGAGGATCTCCACCTGGTAGCGCAGGTCGAGGTAGGTCGTCGGCTCGTCCAGCAGCAGCACATCCGTCTCCTGCGCGAGGCAACACGCGAGCCAGACGCGCTGCAACTGGCCGCCGGAGAGCGACTCGACACCGCGGTCGGCGAACGCCGCGACACCGGTCAGCTGGAGCGCCCGGTCGATGGCGGCGCGGCCCTCGGGGTCGGTCGAGCGGAAGCGACGGCGGTACGGGTGACGGCCGAAGCCGACGACCTCGCGGACGCTCAAGCCCGCGGGCGTCGGACGGCTCTGGGCGAGGAGGGTGACGCGGCGGGCGAACTCCGGGCGGGAGAGGGCGAGCGCATCGACCATCTCCGTCGCGTCGGCGTCTGCCGCGCCGGGGAGCAGCACCGAGCCGCCTCGCGCATCCTTCAGCCGTGCGATCGCGCGGAGGAGTGTCGACTTGCCGCTGCCGTTCGGGCCGATGAGGGCGGTCACGCGCCCGCGCGGGAGGAGGAGGTCGGCGCCGTGGACGACGTCGACGCCGTCGTAGGCGATGGTCACGTCGGAGGCGAGAAGGCCGGCGGTCGCAGTCACGAAAGTTAGGTTAGCTTAACCTAACTCGGTCGCCAAGCGGCAGCCGGATACAGCGGCCCAGCGGCGTCGCGTCAGCCGTTCAGGAACGCGGAGTGCGGGTGACGGCGCCCAGACGCGGGATCCGCGGAACCTGCGCGGCCGAGCCGGCCTCCGGCGGCACCACGATCTCCTGCCCGGCGGCGACCTGCACGCCGTCCGCCTCGACGGTCAGCGTGGCGTCGGGATCGGTCGACCGCTTCACAACGGCGAGCGCGATCGGACCCAGCTCGTAGTGCACCGCTGACGAGGTCACGGCACCCACCTCGCGGTCGGCGGCCGAGACGACGGCTCCGGATGCGGGGAGCACACCCTCCGACCCGTCCAGATGAAGCATGACCAGGCGCCGCGGCGGGTGGCCGAGGTTGTGCACCTTGGCGACGGTCTCCTGCCCGCGGTAGCAGCCCTTGCTCAGGTGCACCGCCGTGCGCAGCCAGTCGAGCTCGTGCGGGATGGTCCGCTCGTCGACCTCCGTCGAGAAGCGCGGCCGCCAGGCCGCGATGCGCAGGGCGTCGGCGGCCAGCGTTCCGGCGACCGACAGCTCGCCCGAGCGGACGCGGGCGACGATCGAGGGCAGCGCGTCGCGCGGGACGAGGCGCTCGCTCCACGACCATCCCGCTCCGGGATGCTCGCCGTGCGCGTACTGGTGACCGCCCGGCGTCACGGCGCGCCAGGGATCGTGCCAGACCAGGGGAACGGCGTTGGGCGCCGCCAGCGGCAGCGGCGGGTCGCCCAGCGTGCCGATCGTGGCGAGGTCGGCCGTGCGGTCGGCGAGCTCGACGCGCAGCATGAACCGCATGGAGTCGAGCCAGCCGAGCAGACCCTCCGCCTCCGGTCGGTCCACCAGCAGCCACAGGGTCTCGCCGTCGTCGACCAGCCGGACGGCGTGCTCGACGCGACCCGTCACATCCAGCAGCAGGGTCTCCGACGACTCCCCCGGCCGCAGCTCGGTGAGCGCCTGGCTCGTGAGCGAGTTCAGCCAGCTGAGACGATCCGGACCCTGGATGGTCAGAACGGCCCGGTCGGACAGGTCGACGATCGCGCCGCGCTCCGCGAGGGCGCGCTGCTCGGCGAGAGGGCTGCCGTAGTGCGTGGGAACGCCCGTGCCGTCGGTGTCGACGGCGCCCGGCAGATCGAGGAACGGTGAGCGCTGATCGGGCTCCAACTGGTCGGACATCGGCGGCGCCTCTCAGTCGACCTTGGCGAGCCGGGCGGAGGCGTGCGTGCGCAGCTCCTGGCCCAGGGCGGCGATGTCCCATGCCCACAGCAGGTGGCCGTCCACCAGACCGTAGAGGCGGGTCGCCGCGGTGTACTCCTTCGCCCCGGCCGTCCGCAGCACCGCGTCGGTCGCCAGGTCGATGCGCGGACCGGCCACCTGGCCGACGTAGATCTCGCTCACGCCGTCGGGATGGATGATCGAGACATCGATGTCGAAGGCGCCGTGCGAATTGCGCAGGGTCTCGACCGACTGCGCCGTGTTGAACGGGCGGGAGCCGACACCGGGGAGCATCGCGGGACCGGCGTCGCCCTCGACCAGCTTGCGGCGCAGCCGCCAGTAGCCGGTCTCAGCGGCGAGCGGCGTGTTCTGCTCATCGAGCACCCACGAGGTCGCCGAGTAGTTGAGGTAACCGAGCCCGTCGTGGCTGAAGCTGACACGCTGGCCGAACTCCAGCTGGGTGTGCTCCTCGTCGACCGTGTAGTCGAGCACACCTGTGCCCTCCCAGACGCCGATCAGCCAGGAGAGAGGGACGAGCTCGGCGGGGAGATCGGTGGGGATCTCGATCATGGCTTCGGCCTCAGGGCTCAGCGCTGACCGCGGAAGAGGTTGTACACGACCACGCCCGAGACGCCGAGGATGGCGAGAGTGGCCAGGCCCAGAAGGCCGATGAAGAAGAGTTCGAGAGCGACCAGCATGCTGCCAGTCTACCCAGCAGCCGCCGACACCAGGGCAAGAACGCCTCCGAACAGGCCCAGGATGATGAAGCTGCCGACGAAGGTCACCGCGAGCCGGTCGATGAAGCCGTCCTTCTGCTGCGTCGCCAGCTGCGCGACGAATCCCAGGAGCACCGAGACGCCCAGCGCGAGGGACAGCCAGGAGGCGTACTCGGCCGATCGCGCCACCGTGGCGATGAGGATGCCCAGCAGCAACGAGACGGCCCACACGGCGCCGATGCTGGTGAGCGTGGCCCATCGCGGCAGCGGCGGCTGCACAGGGCCGGCCGCGGCAGCCGGACCCATCACGTGCATCGGCGGGGTGTCCGGGGTGTCGTCGCTCACCCTCCCATTGTGCCCCGGCGCGAGCCCGCGGCGGCTGCCGGACAGGGCGGGCGGCTGTTTCCGGTAGCATTACGGCACGGTTTCCCGGCGGGTGAGGAGGAATGTGTGGCGCAGCTTCTGATCCTGACCTCTGCGCCGAACCCCACCGCGCCCCGCACTCCAGGGGCGACCTCCTCGGTCTCCGACGCCGCCGGTCCGGGCGCGGAGGTGCTGCCGTCCCTCGCGCTGCTGAGCCACCGGGTGCGTCAGATCCCGGCCGAACCGGCCTCCCTGGTGAACGCCCCGAGCTGCGACCTCATCTTCGTGGATGCGCGGCGCGACCTGGCGAGTGCGAAGTCGCTCTGCAAGATCCTCACGACGACCGGCGTCACGGTCCCGCTCGTCCTGGTGCTCACCGAGGGCGGCCTCACCGCGGTCAGCGCGGACTGGGGCGTCAGCGACGTCGTGCTCGACTCCGCGGGCCCCGCCGAGCTGGATGCGCGCATCCGTCTCGCGATCGGGCGCCAGACGCAGGAGCATTCTCAGTCGAAGATCCAGGCCTCCGGCATCACGATCGACGAGGCCAGCTACTCCGCCAAGGCCCACGGCCGCCAGCTCGACCTCACGTTCAAGGAGTTCGAGCTGCTCCGCTTCTTCGCGACGCATCCTTCGCGCGTCTTCACCCGCGAGCAGCTGCTCAGCGAGGTGTGGGGGTACGACTACTTCGGCGGCACCCGGACGGTCGACGTCCACGTGCGACGCCTGCGGGCCAAGCTCGGCGACCTGGAGTCGCTGATCGGCACCGTGCGCAACGTCGGATACCGGTTCAACGTGTACGAGGAGGAGAATGACCGCCTCCCTACGTCTCTCCGTCCCTGACCTCGGCGATCCCGCACAACGGCAGGCGTTCTTCGAGGTCGCCGCGGCCGCCGCGGAGGAGGACGGCGCCGACGCCTTCAACGAGCAGGCGCGCCTCGATCTCGACGCCGGCCGGCGCTCTCCCGTCGTCGCCACCGCGACCGGCGACGCGGCGGACGGACGGGTGGTCGCGGCCGGGGCGGTCGGACGCGGCGAACTCGACCTGGTCGTCGACCCGCTGTTCCGCGGCCTCGGCTTCGGAGAGGCCGTGCTCGAGGGGATGCTCGCGAGCGCGGCCGGGTCGCTGACCGCCTGGTCGCACGGGGCGCATCCCGCGGCCGCACGGCTGGCCGAGCGCTTCGGATTCGTGCCGGTGCGGCGGCTCCTCCACCTGACCGCCCCCGTGCCTCCGGCGTCGTCAGCGCCGGGTCCGTGGCCCATTTCCGCGCCGTATTTGATCGGGGCGTTCCGCCCGGGCGCCGACGACGAGGAGTGGGTGGCGCTCAACGCGCGCATCTTCTCGTCGCATCCCGAGCAGGGCTCGCTCACCGCCGACGATCTCCGCGACCGGATGGACGAGCCGTGGTTCGACGCGGACGACCTGCTCGTGCTGCGCGACGGCGACGGCCGGATGGTCGGCTACGACTGGCTGAAGGTGGAGGACGACGCCGGCGAGATCTACGTGCTGGGCGTCGACCCGGAACTCGCCGGGCAGGGGCTCGGCCGGAGCCTCCTGCGCGCTGGATTCGCGCGGCTGGCCGATCGCGGTGTCAGCACGGCCGACCTCTACGTGGAGGACGACAACGAGTCGGCGCTCGCGCTGTACCGCTCTGCGGGGTTCGTCGACCACACGGTCGACATCCAGTACCGCAGGGACCGCACGGCGTAGCTCATCAACGCGGATTCCCTCCACAGGCAGCGTTTATCCACCGTTTACGCAGCGCCGTCACCACGGCCCGCTCCCGGTGCCATGATGGGGGGATGGACGAGCGCACGACTCTGGAGAACGGCCTTCTCGACACGGGGCTGGGCGGCAGCCTGGGCAGCGACTTCGACGACGACTTCGCTCCCTTCATCTACGAGCCCGACCCGACCCTGCCGGACGACCGCTACCTCGACCGCGAGCTGAGCTGGCTCGCGTTCAACCAGCGTGTGCTGGAGCTGGCGGAGGACCCGCTGCTCCCCGTGCTCGAGCGCGCGAACTTCCTCGCCATCTTCGCAAGCAACCTGGACGAGTTCTTCATGGTCCGCGTCGCCGGCCTGAAGCGCCGCATCGCCACAGGACTCGCGGTGCCCACGAATGTCGGGCGCGCCCCGCAGGACGTGCTCGCCGACATCTCCGAGAAGGCGCACGAGCTGCAGCTGCGCCACGCACGGGCGTACCACGACCTGGTCCTCCCCGCCCTGCGCGATGCGGGCATCACGGTCGTGACGTACGACCAGCTCGACGACGCCGACAAGGTGCAGCTGCGCGAGATCTTCTCGCAGCAGATCTTCCCGGTGCTGATGCCGCTCGCCGTCGACCCGGCGCACCCCTTCCCCTACATCTCGGGGCTCTCGCTCAACCTCGCCGTGCGCGTCCGCAACTCGCGCACGGGCAAGGAGCAGTTCGCCCGCCTCAAGGTGCCGCAGATGCTGCCGCGGTTCGTCCGCATCGACCAGCGCGAGACCGTGGGCCAGGTGCGCTTCATCACCCTCGAGGAGCTCATCGCCAACCACCTCGGCGACCTCTTCCCCGGCATGGAGATCCTCGACCACCACGTCTTCCGCGTCACCCGCAACGAAGACGTCGAGATCGACGAGGACGAGACCGAGAACCTCATCCAGGCGCTCGAGCGCGAGCTGCTGCGGCGACGCTTCGGTCCGCCGATCCGCCTGGAGGTCACCGACGACGTCGACCCGGTCACCCTCGGGCTGCTCGTGCGCGAGCTCGATGTGACCGAGCAGGAGGTGTACCGCCTCCCGGCTCCGCTCGACCTCGGCGGCCTCTTCGACCTCGCCAAGATCGACCGCCCCGACCTCCACTACCCGAACCACGTGCCGACCACGCCGGCGCAGCTGATGCCGAGCGAGCCGAACGCCAAGCCCGACATCTTCGCGGCGATCGCCCGGCAGGATGTGCTCGTCCACCACCCGTACGAGTCGTTCGCGACCAGCGTCCAGGCCTTCCTGGAGCAGGCGGCGGCCGACCCGCACGTGCTCGCCATCAAGCAGACGCTGTACCGCACCTCGGGCGACAGCCCGATCGTCGAGGCGCTGATCGACGCGGCGGAGGCCGGCAAGCAGGTGCTCGCCCTGGTCGAGATCAAGGCCCGCTTCGACGAGCAGAACAACATCTCCTGGGCGCGGAAGCTCGAGAAGGCCGGCGTCCACGTCGTCTACGGCCTGGTGGGTCTCAAGACGCACTGCAAGCTCGCCCTCGTCATCCGCGAGGAGAAGGGCGTGCTCAAGAGCTACAGCCACATCGGCACGGGCAACTACAACCCCAAGACCTCCCGCATCTACGAAGACCTCGGGCTCTTCACCGACGACGACCAGGTCGGCAAAGACCTGACCCGCCTGTTCAACGAGCTCTCCGGCTACGCGATCGAGAAGAAGTTCAAGCGGCTGCTCGTCGCCCCGCTGCACCTGCGGAAGGGCCTCCTCAAGCGGATCGACACCGAGCGGGCCAACGCCGAGGCCGGCCGGCCGTCCGGCATCCGGATCAAGCTCAACTCGATCGTCGACGAGGCCATCATCGATGCGCTCTACCGGGCGAGCCAGGCCGGCGTTCCGGTCGACCTGTGGGTGCGCGGCATCTGCGGAGTCGTACCGGGCCGCGAAGGCCTGTCGGAGAACATCCGCGTCCGCTCCGTCCTCGGCCGGTACCTCGAGCACTCCCGCGTCTTCTCGTTCGTCAACGGCGGCGACCCCCAGGTGTACATCGGCAGCGCCGACATGATGCACCGCAACCTCGACCGCCGGGTCGAGGCGCTCGTCCGCCTCACCGAGCCAGAGCACCTGCGCGAGCTGAGCGACCTCTTCGACCTCGCGTTCGACGAGCGCACCGCCACGTGGAAGCTCGACCAGGACGGCGTGTGGACGCGGCACCACCTCGACGAGAACGGCAAGCCGCTGGTCGACCTGCAGAACAAGCTCATCCAGCAGTACAGTCACCGCCCACGCAGCACCCGTACGGGAACGAGGCGGTGAGCCCGGCCATCTACGCCGCGGGCGCCCTCTGCTGGCGCGTCGTGGACGATCGGATCGTCGTGCTCGTCGTGCACCGCACCAAGTACGGCGACGTGACGATCCCCAAGGGCAAAGTCGACCCCGGCGAGACGCTGCCGCAGACGGCCGTGCGCGAGATCGAGGAGGAGACCGGGCTGAAGATCGGCCTCGGAGTCCCGCTCGGCGTCTCGACCTATCCCCTCAGCAGCGGCCGCGAGAAGATCGTGCACTACTGGGCGGCGGAGGTCGGCGAGAAGGCCATCCTGCGCTCCACCTTCGTGCCGAACAGCGAGATCGCCGCGATCGAGTGGGTCACGATCAAGAAGGCGCGCGGCTACCTCACCTACGAGCGGGATGTCGAGATCCTGGACGCGTTCGACGCGCTCGTCCACCAGGGCATCACCTCAACCTTCGCGCTGATCGCGCTGCGCCACGGCAAGGCGGCGCCCCGCGACCGCTGGGACGGCTCCGACGCCTCCCGGCCCCTCACGGAGCGCGGCGTCAAGCAGGCCGCGGCCGACGTGGCGACCCTCGAGACGTGGCGTCCGAAGCGGATCGTCACGAGCGACGCGGTGCGCTGCGTCACCACGGTGGCTCCGCTCGCGGCGGCGACCGGCATCAAGCCCCACCGCGACCACGACATCAGCCAGGACGCCTACGAGGAGGGCCGCGGGGATGTGCGGGGCGTCGTCGGCAAGCGCGTCCGCTCCCGCAAGACAGCCGTGCTGTGCAGCCACGGTCCGGTGCTGCCCGAGATCATGCGCGAGATCGCCCTGGCGACCGGCACGATGCCGGGCGCCTACCTCGACGACGCGGCCGATCTCGACACCGGCGGCTTCTCGGTCGTGCATCTCTCGGCGACGAACCCGGCGTCCGGGATCGTCTCCATCGAGACCTACGCACCCGTGGAGGGTTAGCACACCGCACATCCATCTTCCATAGTTGCAGCTGAGATATCACCCTGTTAGTGTCGGGAGGTGCCATTCGGCACGTCTCCGTTCCACCAGAGGAAATGAATGACCAGCTCAACGCGCATCCGCTTCGGCGCGCTCACGGCAGCCGCTGCCGTGGTCGCCGGCGGATTCTTCGCCGCCGCTCCGGCCACTGCCGCGACCGGCACCCTGACGCTCGCCAACACCACGTTCACCGCGGGCGACTGGGGCGCCGGCCTCAACGTCGCGGGCTCCGGTTTCACCGCCGACGCGGTCGTGACCATCACCGTGGAGACCTCCGACCACACCGCCATCGACCTGCACGATGTGACGGCCGACGCCTCCGGCTCCTTCCAGGAGACCTACACCCCGTTCGTCACGCTGCCCCTCCCGGCCGCGGGCGACACCCTCTCGGTGACCGCGACGAGCAACCTCGGTGACACCTCCAACTCGGTGCCGCTCACGGTGAACCCCGCGACGCTGCCGAAGAGCATCGTCTCGAGCGTCTCCACCATCACGACGGCGCAGCTGACCGACAAGAACAGCGGCATCTCCATCCTCGCCTCGGGCTACACCCCCGGCGAGCAGGTGAAGGTGACGGTCGACTACGCGGGTGACGCCCTCGACCTCGGCCCGTACACGGTCGAGGCGGACGGCTCCGTCGTCTTCGGCTTCTACCTCGCCGGCGGCGTCGCGACCGCCGGCCCGCTCACCGTGACGGTGGCCGGTCAGCAGTCCGGCGTCAGCCAGAGCGTGACCATCCAGGTCACCGGTGAGGACGTCGCCGTCGGCGGCGGCACCGCGCCGTCGCTCGGTGGCGCTGCGACTGCGGCGGCCTCCGGCCCGTCGCGCCTCCCCGTCGTCAGCGGCTGATCGGCGCCTGACGATTCGTGGCGGCGCGGACCCGATCGGTCCGCGCCGCCACTCGCGGTTCACGGCGCCCTCCATCCACACACACACACACACACACACCCTCCGACCCCGCCCAGACCTGACCCGACGACAGAGACACCATGACGAACCGCCGCATCCTCCCCGCCCTGCTCTGCACCGCCGCCCTGCTCGCATCGCTCTCCGCCTGTGCCCCCGGCGACGCGAAGCCCACCCACAGCGCCTCACCGCGGCCCACGGCAACCGCCGAAGCCGGCGCCGCGCTGCCGCCCGGCCTCTCCCCGTCCGAGCTGAAGGCGCTCCCCACCGCCTCCTTCAACGCGGTCATCCCCGGCCTCATCGCGGCGCCCGAGAAGGCCGAGATCCGCACCGCGTTCCGTCTGGCCTTCGACACCGCCGCGTACGCCGGCGACTTCCGGACGCCGGTCGCGCTCATCCCCGCCAACAACTTCCTCGGCGAGCCGACCGTGGTGGTCCGTGTGAAGACGCGCGGCGACTGGTCACTCATCCTCACGCCGGCAAGGAAACAGCTCCCCTCGAAGGCGACCGCGGCCGACCCCGCACCCGCCCAGAGCGCAGCCTGGGTGCCGACGAGGCTGCTGCGCGTCTCGGCGACCCTCACCAAGCGGGTCGTGATCTCGACGGAGGAGCAGAAGCTCAGCATCCTGGATGGCGCGGGCCGCACCCTGCAGGAGTTCGCGGTCGGCGTCGGCACCGACTCGACGCCCACTCCGACCGGCACCGGCTACCTGCAGGCCCGCTACCTGGACCCCGCGCAGGGCCAGGAGGAGCACCGCATCCAACTCACTTCGCTGCATGCGACCGCGGCAGACGAGCCCTACGACGGTTCCGACGGCGGCCTCATCGGCATCCACTACCAGTCGACGGCGGCCGGCGCCGTCTCGCACGGCTGCGTGCGGCTGTCGGCCGAGGCGATCGCCGCCGTCGACGCCCTCCCCCTCGGGACACCGGTGCAGATCACCGGCTGACCCGCGGATTCACAGGAGCACGAGGACAAGAGGACGCCCGGCGTTAACCTCCCGTTTACCACCGCGGGGGACTCTGGACAGACACCGGGAATAGCGTCTCACGCGGGTCGCACCGACCCCGTCCTGTTGTTACTGATCCCCGAAGGGACAACTGTGAAACTCAAGCGCATCGGCGCTCCCGTGGCACTCCTCGCCGCAGCCGCCATCTCTCTCACCGCCTGCGCGGCGAACGAGGGCAGCACGCCGTCGACCACGACGGCCAAGGCCTCGAACCTGTCCGGCACGCTGAACGGCATCGGCTCGTCCGCCCAGGGCGCGGCGCAGACGGTGTGGGCCGCCGGCTTCCAGGAGGCCAACCCGAAGGCCACCATCAACTACGACCCGCAGGGCTCCGGCGCCGGCCGCAAGAGCTTCATCTCGGGTGCTGCCGACTTCGCCGGCTCCGACGCCGCGCTGAAGACCGAGGAGCTCGGCTCCACGTTCGCCGGCTGCGCCGCGGAAAGCAAGGGCATCGACCTCCCCGTCTACATCTCCCCGATCGCGATCGCGTACAACGTCGACGGCGTGAAGGACCTCAAGCTCGACGCCGCGACCATCGCCGGCATCTTCTCGGGCAAGATCACCACGTGGGACGACGCCAAGATCAAGGACCAGAACACGGGCGCCTCGCTCCCGTCGGCCCCGATCACGGTCGTTCACCGCTCCGACGACTCGGGCACCACCCAGAACTTCACCGAGTACCTCGCCGCGAACGCCCCCGATGTCTGGACGGCCCCGGCCTCCCAGACGTTCCCGTTCCAGGTCGGTGACGCAGCCAAGGGCACCTCGGGTGTCGCGGACGCCACCAAGAACGCGAAGAACTCCATCACGTACATCGACGAGTCGGGCTCGGCGGGCCTCAGCATCGCCCAGCTCAAGGTCGGCGACAACTACGAGAAGATCAGCGCCGACGGTGCTGCCGCCGTGGTCGCCGCCTCCCCCATCGCCGATGGTCGCGAGGCCAACGACCTGGCCATCCAGATCGACCGCAAGGACACCAAGAAGGGCGCCTGGCCGCTCGTCCTGGTCTCCTACATCATCGCGTGCCAGGAGTACAAGGACGCCGCCAAGGCGGACCTGGTGAAGGGCTACGTGGACTACATCATCTCGAGCGACGCCCAGAAGGCCGCTGCGGAGCAGGCCGGCTCGGCCCCGCTCGCGAGCGACCTGGCCGACAAGGTCTCCAAGGCCGTCGCCAGCATCAAGTAACACCACGCCGCTCGGCCTGGGCTGCCCCGCAGCCCGGGCCGAGCGGTGCTCCCGTCCTCAGCCGTCCCCCACGGCGCACCCGATGAGAGAAAGCAACGAATGACCGCCGGAACAGTAGGAGCCATCAGGCCGAAGGCGAAGGTCCGCCTCGGCGACCGGGTCTTCTCGACCAGCACCATCGTGGCCGGATCCCTGATCCTCGCCACCCTCGCCGCCGTTGCGATCTTCCTGGTCGTGCAGAGCATCCCGGCTCTGTTCGCCCACGCAGGCGAGCTTCCCAACAACGCGACGAACTTCTGGTCGTGGGTCTGGCCGCTCGTCTTCGGCACCATCTGGGCGGCGCTGATCGCGCTGCTGATCGCGACCCCGCTGTCCATCGGCATCGCGCTGTTCATTTCGCACTACGCACCGCGCCGCGTCGCCTCGGTGCTCGGCTACATCATCGACCTTCTCGCCGCCGTCCCCTCCGTCGTCTTCGGCCTCTGGGGCATCGCGACGCTCTCCTCGTTCGTCCAGCCCTTCTACGTCTGGCTAGGCGACAACCTCGGCTGGATCCCGTTCTTCGCGCCACCGGTCTCCGGCACCGGCCGCACCATCCTCACCGCCGGCCTGGTGCTCGCCGTCATGGTCATCCCGATCATGACCGCCATCTGCCGCGAGATCTTCCTGCAGACCCCGCGCCTCCACGAGGAGGCCGCCCTCGCCCTCGGCGCGACGCGCTGGGAGATGGTCAAGATGGCCGTCCTCCCCTTCGCCCGCAGCGGCATCATCTCCGCCATCATGCTCGGCCTCGGCCGCGCCCTCGGCGAGACCCTGGCCATCGCTATGGTGCTCTCACCCGCCCTGATCGTGAAGTTCGCGGTGCTGCAGGCGCAGAGCCCGAACACGATCGCGGCGAACATCGCCCTGCAGTTCCCGGAGGCGACCGGCCTCGGCGTGAACGCGCTCATCGCCTCCGGTCTCGTGCTGTTCGTGGTGACCCTGCTCATCAACATGCTCGCCCGCTACATCGTCAGCCGCCGCAAGGCCTTCTCTGGAGCGAACTGATGGCCACCACCACCGCTACCGCCCCGCGCCCCCTCGCCAACTCCTACACGGCAGGCAAGCTGCCCCGCTGGGCGCCGTGGACGATGCTCGTCGTCTCGTGGGTCGTCTTCGCCGCGATCTTCGCGATGCTCGCCGCGAGCGGCGCGACGAAGGACTTCAACATCGTCGGCGCGATCTTCTTCGGGACCGTGCTGTTCGACGTCGCGATCTACACCACATCCCTGCTGGTCGAGGGCTCCCGCAAGGCCGTGGACCGGCTGGTCACCTCGCTCGTCGCGACCGCGTTCATCATCGCCCTCCTCCCGCTGATCTCCCTCGGCTGGACGGTCGTCTCGCAGGGTCTCGCCCGCTTCGACATCGCCTTCTTCTCGGAGTCGATGCGCAACGTCATCGGCGACGGCGGCGGCGCGCTCCACGCGATCGTCGGAACCCTCGAGATCACCCTCATGGCGGCGGTCATCTCCGTGCCGATCGGCCTGCTGACCTCGATCTACCTGGTGGAGTACGGGCGCGGCATGCTCTCGCGCGGCATCACCTTCTTCGTCGACGTGATGACCGGCATCCCCTCGATCGTCGCCGGCCTGTTCGCGTACGCCCTGTTCGCGCTGTTCTTCGGTCCCGGCATCCGCAACGGCTTCATGGGAGCCGTCGCCCTCTCGGTGCTGATGATCCCGGTCGTCGTGCGGTCCAGTGAGGAGATCCTGCGGATCGTCCCGAACGAACTGCGTGAGGCGTCCCTCGCCCTCGGCGTCCCCAAGTGGCTGACCGTGCTCAAGGTGGTGCTGCCGACCTCGCTCGCCGGTCTCGTCACCGGCGTCATGCTCGCCATCGCCCGTGTCATCGGCGAGACGGCACCACTGCTCATCGTCGCCGGCTTTACGACGAGCATGAACTACGACCTCTTCAACGACCGGATGATGACCCTCCCGGTCTTCGTGTACACCCAGTACACGCAGGCCGCCGGGCTCCACGCGCAAGCCCAGATCGACCGCGCCTGGACGGGCGCCCTCGCGCTGATCATCATCGTGATGCTGCTCAACCTGGCCGGCCGCATCATCGCCAAGGCCTTCGCTCCCAAGTACGGCCGCTGAACCCGCACCCCTCCACCCGACAGCCAAGGAATCAATTGTCCAAGCGCATCGAAGTCAACGACCTCAACGTCTACTACGGCAAGTTCCGCGCCGTCGAGGGCGTCTCGCTCACCATCGAGCCCCGCTCCGTGACGGCCTTCATCGGCCCGTCGGGATGTGGCAAGTCGACGTTCCTCCGCACCCTCAACCGCATGCACGAGGTCATCCCCGGCGCGTATGTCGAGGGTGAGGTGCTCATCGACGGCAACAACCTGTACGGCCCGGGCGTCGACCCCGTCCTCGTGCGCCGCCAGGTGGGCATGGTGTTCCAGCGCCCGAACCCGTTCCCGACCATGAGCATCCGCGACAACGTGCTCGCCGGCGTGAAGCTCAACAACCGCCGGATGTCGAAAAGCGAGGCCGACGACCTGGTCGAGAGCTCGCTGCAGGGCGCCAACCTGTGGAACGAGGTCAAGGACCGACTCAACCTCCCCGGCTCCGGACTCTCCGGTGGTCAGCAGCAGCGTCTGTGCATCGCCCGCGCGATCGCCGTCTCCCCCGACGTCCTGCTGATGGACGAGCCGTGCTCGGCCCTCGACCCGATCTCGACGCTCGCGATCGAGGACCTCATCGAGGAGCTGAAGAACGACTACACGATCGTGATCGTGACCCACAACATGCAGCAGGCGTCGCGCGTCTCGGACCGCACCGCGTTCTTCAACATCGCGGGCACCGGCAAGCCGGGCAAGCTCATCGAGTACAACGACACCAACCAGATCTTCTCCAACCCGACCGTGCAGGCCACCGAGGACTACGTCTCGGGCCGCTTCGGTTGATCCGGACGCGACCCCGCGGTCGCAGCAGACGCGAGAACGCCGCCGATCAGTGCGATCGGCGGCGTTCTTTGCGTTCGCTCGTCGTCTCCTGCCGGGCGATCCCGATCAGGACGCGATGGCGACGATGGGCGGGCTCGTCGGCTTGTCGGACCCACCGCTCGGCTCCACCGTGACGCCGACCGTGTCCCCCGCCGCCATGTCGCCGGTGAGCACGCGCCAGGTCGATCCCGAGTTCGCCGGGTTCATCGTCCCGGCGGGGATCGCCTGCCCGTCGCGCAGGTACCAGAGCTCGTAGGTCTTGTCGCTGGGAAGCGCCGGGAGGTCGTTGGCGACGAGCGCGGAACGTCCCAGTTCGCCCGACCACACGAGGGTCGCCGTTCCGCCGCCCTCGACCTGCGCGGTCGCCCGCTGCACGTCCGGAGCCGCGTTGATCTCGGCCAGGGCGGACGCCTGCTGCGATTGGTACGAGTTGCCGCCGGAGAGTGTCGAGCCGACGAACGCTCCGCCGACGAACAGCACGATCGCGGCGGCCGCGGCGCCGAGGAGAAGTCCAGGGCGCTGGAACCAGCGGCGCTGTGCGGCGCGCTCGGCGCGGCCCGGGGTGGCTCCGGGAGCTGCTTCGGGGGCCGGAGAGGCGTCGGCTGCTTCGGCTGGGGCCGCGACGGGCTCCGCCGTCGGCTGGGCGACATCCTGAGCCGGCAGCTGCGGGGTGTTCTGCAGCCGCGCGAACAGCGCCGCCTTGAGTTCCGGGCGGGGCTGGACGGGCTCGGCGGAGAGCGCCAGTTCGGCGGCGACGTCCTCGAAGGCACGGGCCTCCTGCTCGTCGTCCGCGCCCAGGCGGTAGCCGAGGCGCCCGGCGTCTCGGTCGTCCTCGCGGGTCATGTCGTCACCCCCAGTTCCTCTCGCAGCCGTATCATCGCATCGCGCAGCCGAGTCTTCGCTGTGCCGAGCGGGATTCCGAGCTCGGCCGCGACCTCGGACTGGCTGAGTCCCCCGTAGTAGGCGAGGGTGACGGCCTGCCGTTGCGGCTCGCTCAATTTCGCCATGGCCACCTCCACCCTCTCGTGCTCGACCCGGACCTCCACCGTCTCAGCCACCTGGTCGTAGGCGGTCGGGAGGTCGCGGATGCCCACAACCGTGTCCCGGTCGCGCGACGCCTGCGATGCGCGGATCCGGTCGACAGCGCGCCGGTGGGCCATGGTCATGATCCACGTCTGCGCTCGACCTTTATTCGGATCGAACCGCGGAGCGGATTGCCACGCCTCGAGGAAGACCTCCTGGGCGACCTCCTCCGACTGCGCGCCGTCGATGAGGAGCCGGCGGATGAGTCCGAGGACGCGCGCCGCGGTCAAGTCGTAGAAGCGCGAGAACGCCTCCTGATCGCCCGCGGCGGTGCGGACGAGGAGGGCGTCGAGGTCGACCGCAGGGGCGTCGTCCACGTCGTCTCCGCTCTCATCCGGCCTGCCGGGAGTCATCCCGCCGATGCTCGAACGGGCTTCTCCTGAACAGAAGAGTGCCGGGCCGCAGAACGCCTCTCGGCGCGAGGCCGCTCGAAGCGGCTAGTTTTGGAGCCCGGGGTTACTGCGGCCCGGCGACATCCAGTGTACAGGAGCGGTTCGCGGCGCCTATCGGCGTGGCGTTCGCAGCGGGAGAACGCGGATGCCGCCGCGGGGGTTGACCTGCTCAGTCGAGCGATCCCGACCGCCACAGCCGTGCGCACGCCGTCAGTTCCTCTGCGGTGCGGGTGAAGCGCAGAGCCCGCGTGGTCAGCTCACTCGCCCGCTCCGGGTCGAGCACGTCGCGGTCGTCGGCGACGGAGGCGGCCCCGGCTGCTGCGACCCGGCAGAACGCAGCCGCCCGGTCGAGCGCGACGGCGAAGTCGCCCTCGAACAGGCCACGGAGGATGCGGTCGGCGAGTTCGGTGATCTCCGCCGGTCCCGCCGGATTCGGGGCGCCCGCCACGACCGCGTCGATGGACCCGAGCACCTCGGTGCCGCGCTGGAACAGGTACGCGGTGCCCTCCGCATCCTGGCGAATGAGAAGCCGGATGAGGTAGATGCGCCACAGCGCGCCGGGCAGGCTCTTGGCGTTGGACCGAGACCACAGTTCGGCGAGCGCATCGATGCCGTGCTGGTCGGTGAACGCGACCAGCCGGTCCACGACCTCCGCGTCCGGGTTCTCGCGCACCCGCGCGAGCAGGGCACGGGCGGTCTCATGCGCGACCCTGCTGATCTGCGCGGGATCCTCCCCGCCCATGAAGGCCTCGAACATCCCACTCGTGAACAGCGCGGGCTTGTGGAACCGGTCAGACATCCCCCTATTCTGCCCCCGCCGCGGGACGGGGTGAATCCACGCTAGATTGGAGGTGAGGGCCTGTAGCTCAGTTGGCAGAGCATCGGACTTTTAATCCGCGGGTCGTGGGTTCGAGCCCCACCGGGCCCACCCTCGTCATGACGCGACTGACTCGCGACCCGGAGCCCGAACGATCCGACATGACAGTATGAACGCATGGCGTCGCGCGCGAAGATCCGCTCAAACCTGAAGGTCGGCGTCAGTGGCGAAAAGATCATGAGGATCCGTCGGCGATCGCGTCCGGGCTACACCATCGATGGATTCGTCCTCGCTGTCGGACGACAGTGGGTGCTGCTCTCGCAGACGACCGCGGGTGGCTACCTGGACGGCTATGCGGCGATTCGAATCAGCGACGTCAAGAGCGTGCGGCCGGATCGGTCGTTTCAGTCGGAGTTCGCCAAGTCCGCGCCCGAATGGCCCCCAGCGCTGCCTCCCGTCAGCACGCAACCCGACCTCGACGGCACCAAACGGATGCTGCGATCGCTCCTCGTCACGGGTCACCTGGTTGGCATCGAGCGGGACCGTCGACTCGACGGAATGTGGATAGGCGTACCGGGCGGCCTGACGAAGAAGTTCCTTTATCTCTGGGAAGCCACTCCCCAAGCCACCTGGGACAAAGGGGCTCTGGGTTACAAACTCAAGACCATCACGACGGTGATCTTCGGCGATCACTATCAGACCGCCCTCGCGGCGATGGCGGGGGAACCACCGGCTGAAGCGGCGAGAGACTGGCTGCATGATGTCGAAAAGATCCGCTGAGGGCATCGGGTCGTAACGCCTGCTCACGGCTCAGGTACCGCTGAGTCCGTTCCTCGAACCGGTTCGACGCACGTGCCTAACGCCAGACTCGACGCGGAGATTTACGCGGCCATCCGGTCAAATGTTGCGCGAAACAACATCTATTGGCGGCGCAAAGCGCTTGCGCTAAGGTGACTATCGAACCGGTTCGACAATGCGGTGCCGAAGGCCGTCACCGTTTTGATGCGAAGGAGCATCCGACCATGTCACTCACCCACTCGACCCTCACGAGCAGGCGATCTCGCCGCCGGTCCCCCCTGTTGCGCATCTCTGTCGCGGGCGCTGCAGCCGCTTCTCTGGTCGCTGCCGGAGCAGCGCTTCCTGCCGTCGCGGCAATCGGAGGAAACACCCTCTCCATCGACGCGGCGTCGGTCGTGCGTCCCGTCACGCATGTCGCCGCCGGCGGCCTGTACGGTCTCGCGACCGCGAGCACGCCCGATCCCGCCTCGTTGCTGCCGCTGCACGTGAACCAGTTCACCCAGCCGGCACCGGGCGTCCAGCAGTTGGGGAACGGCGCGACCACTCCATCCGGCGACGCGCTCAAGGTCGCGCCGTCGCTGATCTCCGCGGGAGGCCAGGAGACCGTCCGCATGCCGGATATCTACCCGGACTGGCCGTACAAGTGGGTCAGCTGGAGCGACTACCTGTCGAAGGTCGACACGATGGTCCAGGCGCGCGTCTCGGCCTCCTCCACAACAAACATCAACGGGTGGGAGCTGTGGAACGAGCCGGACGGCACCTGGAACACCTCGGCGGCAGGTCCGTTCAACGACGGCTGGTCGCGCATCTATAACGAAGTCAAGAAGTACGACACCGTCACTCCGATCGTCGGCCCGAGCATCTCCAGCTACAACCACGACTGGATGACCAGCTTCCTCACCGCCGCGAAGAACGCCGGCACCGTGCCGGATGTCATCAGCTGGCACCTGTGGAGCTCCGACGCCCTGCCCGGCGAACTGGCCGACCTGCGCGGGATCGAGAGCTCACTCGGCATCTCGCCGCGCCCGGTGTCGATCAACGAGTGCGCCTGGCCCGACCAGGTGGATGTGCCCGCATCATCGCTGCGCTACCTCGCGACCTTCGAGCGCGCCACCGATGTCCGTGACGCCGAACGCGCCTACTGGTACGAGTCCGGCACGATGAACGGCCTGTTCGTCAACGGGCAGCCGACCGGCACCTACTGGCTCTACAAGTGGTACGGCGACATGACCGGCAACATGGTGTCCGTGGCCCAGAACGGCCTGCAGGACGGCATCGCCTCACTGGACACGACCCGCAAGATCCTCACGGCCGTCGTGGGCGGCGCAACCGGCGACAACACCGTGTCGGTGAAGAACCTCAGCGGCTTCGGCTCGTCGGTCGCGGTCACCGTGCTCTCCACGCCGGACTCCGGCCGCCTGCACGCCGTGTCCGCTCCGACGACCATCTGGTCGGGATCCCTCACGGTCGCCAACGGAGCCATCAGCGTCCCGCTCACCGGGCAGGACCCGGGCGCCGCGTACGAGATCGTCGTCACGCCGACCAGCGGACCGGTCACCTCGTACCAGCAGACGTACGAGGCAGAGAACGCCTCCGTGGTCAACGGCATCCGCTACTCCTCCTCCGCCGCATCCAACGGCGGATACGTCGGCGGCCTGGACAACAGCGGCGACATGCGGAACGACAGCTTCGTCGACTTCCTGGTCAACGTCCCGGTCGCGGCCGACTACAGTCTGTCGATCCGCTACGCCAACGGCACGGGTGCCACCTCCACCCAGGGCATCGCCTACGACGGCGGCGCCTGGAGCACGGTCAGCTATCCCGCGACCGGCGGATGGGGCGCCCAAGGGAAATTCGCGACGGTCTCCGGACCGACCCTCCACCTCACCGCCGGATACAACATGATCCGGCTCGCGAAGGGGTCGCCGTACTTCGCCGGCGGCACCGGTTACGCCGAGCTCGACTCCATCTCCCTGTCCACGACCGCGGCCGTCCCCGGCTGGTCGCAGCCGTCGAATCCGCCCGCGGCGACCTTCGTGCAGCGGCTGGAGGCGGAATCCGGTACCGTCTCCGGCGGCAACGTCATCGCCTCGTCGAACGCGTCCGGCGGAAGCTTCGTCGGCGGACTCGACTCCTCCACCAGCTCCGTGACCTTCCGCCCCAACGTCCCCACCGCCGGCACCTACCGGCTCCAGCTGGGCTACGCCAACGACGGGGGTTACACGCAGAACGGGACGCTGGATGCGGTGGTCGGGCTCTCCGTGAACGGTGGACCCGCGACGAACGTGACCCTCCCCGTCACGGGGCCGTGGGGTGCGAACGGCGGATCCTTCCCGGTGGCGACCACGACGGTGCAGCTCAACGCAGGCACGAACACGGTCACGATCGCCCACCAGGCGAACCAGAATTACGCGGAGCTCGACTACGCGCAGTTCTCCTCCCCGGCGGGTGCGGTCGTCCGGTAAGGGACACCGCTTCTCGAGCGGCGCCTGTCGCCCCCAGCACGACAGGCGCCGCCCGGAAGGGCCGGACCCGCGACATCGGGTCCGGCCCTTCGCTTGTTCGATGCTGGCGCGGGACAAGCTCTTGCCCGCCGCGGAACGTTCAGTCGACCGATCGTGTCGGGAAACGGCTCTCAAAAGTCTCGAGCGCCCGAAGAGCAGCAGGGCGGAGGCTCTCAATCTGCTGAAGCGCAAACGATCTGAACTCCTCGAGCGCCCGATCGATGTCGGGTTCGTAGCCGAGGAGGAAGGCTCGAGGGCCCGCAAGGATCGAATAGTCGTCGACGGTTGAGAGCAGCGCGATGGCATGGTCCGGCGCCAAGAGCATCATGTTGAGGCCGAAGAACTCGTCGCTGCAGGCGTGGAGCTCCGATTGCGTCACGTCAACCTCGAAGGCCATCGTCGTCGGGTCCACAAACGCATCGTCATTCGACACGGCGATGTAGCCCCCGATGCCGTGCACGGCGCTCGCTCTGATGATGCGCTCGATCTGGTCGGGGTCGATCCGCGATGCAGCCTCCTGTGCGAGAACGAAGGAACCCGTCGCGGACAGCCACTCGGCGCGGAGGTCGTAGGGGCCGTCGGCGGCAGCGTCCCTCAGGCCGACGACGGCCTGGAGGCGATCGGGGTCAGTGATGCGCTGCACGAGTGTCCAGCGTCTTCCGAAGGACGAGCACCATCGCCACGCCCACGCAGAAGCCCGCTCCCGCCGCGAACAGGCCCACACCGTTCGTCCACGCCCGGGAGAAGATCAGAGCGAAGCCTCCCGCTGCCAGCAAACCGTAGGCGATTGACAGCGCGATCCCGGAGCGCCACCATGCGGGCGCCCGCCGCTCAGACCAGTCGACCGCCCAGCGCAGCCCGAGCCCGAGTGCCAAGCCGAGCAGCATCGACGTCGGAATTGTCCAGATGAACAGGAATAACAGGTAGAAGCCCGCGACCAGGGGCGGAGTCCACCCCAACGGCGGCGCCATCGCCGTCCCGTGGATGAGCACGCCGAGGCCGGTGCACAAAGCGATCGAGTACCAGACGAAAGGTCCCCATCTCCTCCGGTGGCGGGTGGCAGGCCCCGACGGTGTCGTCGCCGCCTCCTCGGCCCGGCCGGAGGTTCGTGGGTCGCTCACACGCCAGAATCTACACCGGAGCCGCGATGACTCTTGGAGCAGTGGCCGTCGCTTGCTCGACGGCGTCTCGTGCGAGATAGGTTTCTCTCGTGGCTGTGTGGGAAGCGGACGATCAGGATCCCGGATTCCAACTGGCCAGGAACGGATTCGTGACGAAGTTCCACTCGGCGGCCGTCGTCGATGAGTCGCTCGCCTCCTTCCGGTCGGCCGGCTACCGCGTCGTCCGGCTGGATACCGCATCCTGGACCGACGAAGCCGACCTTCACGAGGCGCTGAGTACCGCCCTCGACTTCCCCGCCTACTACGGCCGCAACTTCTCCGCGCTGTCCGACTGCCTCCAGGACGTCGCCGAGCAGGCCTACGGATGGACGAAGGCCGACACGGGACTCATCATCGAACTCGACCACCTCGACCGGTTCCGCGCGACGATGCCGGCCGCCTGTCGGATCCTGCTCGACATCCTCGTCGACACGGCTCGTCTCGGAGCACTCCTCGGCAACCGGATCCTGTGCGTGATCCGGTCGGACGACCCGCTGCTGGATGTCGGACCGGTCGGTGGCGCGGAGCCCCCGTGGAGCCCATGCGAGTGGCTCCTCTCCGACCGCGTGGACGGGGCCGCGCCGTGAGCGCGACCCCCGCGCACAGCGCAGCGATCGACGAGCTGCGGGCTCTCCCCGAGCTGTCGTGGGGTCAGACCGCTCTGCTGAGCTGTCTCGAGCGTCTCCGTTCGGGCGGCCCGACTTCAGCGGAGGAGGTCACCGTCGTCGACGCGTGGGCGTTCGACGATGGCTTCTGTGTCGTCTACGGATCGCCCTGGGGTCCCACCGCGGGGCTACCTGTCACGGCAACCGGCGAGCAATACTCCGGTGCGTACACCGATCAACCGACGGCGGAGGAGTTCGGGACGGACATCGCTGACTTCAGCATCGCCGAGCCGCTAGGGCGCGTCGCCGATGGACTCGTGTTCGATGCCGGCGGTGTGGGCTGGTGGGGTGATCCCCCGTTTTCCAGACGGGTCAGTTGACCGCCATGCCACTCAGTACCAGGTGCCGCCCCCGTCTTCGGCGGGTTCAGCTCGGTAGTCGAAGAGTGTCCACATCTCGTCGTTGAACCTGCGCCCAGCGCGTAGCGGCAGGTGCGTGGTCCACCAGCCCTTGCCGGGCGCAACCGGTGTCGGAGTGAGCAGCCGCCGGAATTGCTCATCCAAGTCATCGACCTGGCGAGCGAACTCTTCGAACTCCGGGAACCGTTGAGCGGTCGGATCGCGGAGAACCTGTTCGATGAAGTCTCGGGGCGCGAGATCGTTGAAGTACTCGGCAACGTAGTCATTATAGACGTCTGCAACGTTGGTAATGATCGCGTAATAGTCGTGGAGCAGGCTAGCGGGGTCGCGCTTCTTGCCCGTCCCCGGGTACGGCCGCACGACGTTCTCCACGTAGGTCGCGAATTCAGACACGCGTGGAGGATACCCGCACAGGTGCCCTGCCGCCGCGATGACTCTCAGGCGGAATGGACGACCGCTCGCGAGGACGTCAAAAACAGCGCCATCGCCACGCCCGCGCCGAACGCAACGCCCAGGGCGACGAAGCCGACGCCATTAGTCCAGAGGTGGGAGAAGATCAAATAGAACCCTCCTGAAAGCAGAAGCCCGTAGGAGAGAGACACTAAGAGCCGCGTGCGCCACGACGAGAGTACTCGTCCACCATACCGTCGGACGGTCAGCCTCAGCGCAAACCCCACGGCCAGCCCTACTAGTAGAGAGGTAGGGAGCGTCCAGATAACAAGAAACAGCCCGTAAAATCCCACCACCAAGTTCGGCGTCACCCCGAGCGGCGGTGCCATGGCTATCCCATGTATGAAAACGCCGAGTCCGACACTAAGGACAATAGACCACCAGATGGGGGCCCGAAGGTCCGTCTCGTATCGGTTATCGTCCATTGATCAGGTCTCTCAAATTCGCGGCTTGCTGGTCCCAGGTCGGCTGATTCAGCTTAAGTAGCTGTATGCCAATTTGCACACCCCCATCACCGCCGCCGAGTGCTCGCGCAGTACGACGGAGATAGACATCGCTTCCGTACTGCACTGCGGAGAATTCGATGGTAGATCCCGGAGGATCAAAATAGCCCTCAGATGCGACAGTAAAGGTTACGCTCGTTGCGGTGGTCGAGACGACTACGTCGCCCTCAGATGTGAACCAATTGCCTAAAGCCTTCAGATGACATGTCGCCCCGTCAGTGAAGGATTCGCACCCGCTAACAGGGAATGGGAATATACGCTGAGGGTTTTTCTTGAAGATGTCCATGACATCTTGGGCACCGAGCGCGTCCGTGATGTAGCTGTCATAAACGTAGCCATACCCATCTGGCGAACAGTGCCTGAACTTCGCTGCACCTACGCACACATCGGGAATGTCTTGACCAGGAACGGGCGGCGCCTGTGGCAGAGTTCCAGCACATACGGAGCCATGTATCGCACAATCCAACACCGTTTTTGTGCTCGGAGCGCGCCAATTGTTTCCTCCATCGGCGGCCTTTCCTCGGCTGTTGTTTCCGGTACCTGTGTAAGTGCCCTTATCAGGTCCAGGTGCCGCAGGGTTGTTTCGAGACACGATGGGCTTTGCCCCACCGGACGAGCAGTTGGGTTTGTGATTGAGGGAATCAACCGACCCTACATAGCATTTTCCGTCCGGATCGCTGAAGGAAACAGGGTTGTTGGCGGAGTAACTGTACCCGTTGTTTTGACTCGGGTTGTCCTGCGACAAAACAGGATCGACGGATACGAATCGCCCGATTAGGGGGTCGTAGGCGCGCGCTCCGAGCTGCGTCAGTCCGGAGAAGGGAGATGCCGGTGCGTTCAGGTACCCGTGATCGCTGCCCCAGCCAGTGGAGGCGCCTCGCGGGTTTCCAAAGGGGTCAGCGAATCGTCGCGTGACCGCGCCAGTCGACTGTTGGATAGCCATATCCTGCGTGCCGTTGAGGTCACCCGAAAGCCATGTGACTTTTGAGCCCGACGCCCCGGCCAGGCTCACCCGCTCCGCCACGACGGATCCCGCTATGGCGTAAGTGCGGATGGCGGAGGCGGCAGTGCCTTGCGGAGCAAGGGTCAGCCGCGTTTCGCCTAGATACAGCTGGGCTCCAGACTCGGCATCAACCTGTATCAACACATTCCCGGCCGCGTCGTACACCCTGTTCTGCGCGCCGTTAGGAGTTGACACGACGGAGAGCTTCCCCGACTCATCCCAGCTGAGGGACTGGTCCGCTCGGGTTGTCGTGTTCCCGCTCGCGTCGTACACGTATGCTGCCGCGCCCACGGCAATTGCCGCATGGGGATGAGGCTGCCCGGCTGGCGGGTACGCGTAGGAGGCGGTCAAATCACCAGAAGCGTCGTGCGTAGTCAAAGAAGTGCGGTTACCGGTGGATGGGTCAACACGATAGGACTTCCAGTAGGGCGCCGCTCCGCCGAGTCCCGCCACTGTCGGGTCGGCGGCGCAGTCCGTGGTGCTGGGTGTCCAGGCTTCGGTGAGTGCACGCATGGCGTCGTAGCGGAAGCACTGCGTGTCCGTGCCGGTGAGGCCCGTTGTTTGGATGCTCGTGACATCCCCGGCCGGGTTGCGCTTGTAGAGGCGGTTCGCTTGGGTACCGGAGCCGGTCGGCGTAGACGCGGTGTCGATGACCTGATTGCGCTGCCCGGTGCTCGGGTCGTAGCCGAACGTGGTGTTCATCGTGTACCCGCTGGTGCCCCGCGTGATGGCGGCGAGCTGTCCGGTCGGCGTGTACGAGGTGACCCCGTACATGGTCGCGCCCTGAACGTTGTCGACGCTGCCGATGCCGTTGTACCCGATGCGGATGCGCTCGAGCGGCAGTCCTCCGATCGCCGGTAGGGTGCGCTGCTGCGGGAGACCGGCGTTGTTGTAGGTCATCGTCACCGTGTAGGTGGTGCCGCCGAACGCCGGCGCTCCTGCCGGGATCTTCACCGTGGAGGATGTCGGGTTGTAAAGGTCGTCGTAGCTGTCGGTGGACGTGACGTAGGCGAGTCCCGGAGTGGTTGCCGTCGAGCCGGTGTAGCTCGTCGCCGACGCCGGCTTGCCCTTCGCCGCCGTGTCGTAGGTCCACGATGCCAGCAGCGGGCCGGTTTTCGATCCGGAGCGCTTCTCGGTCTTGCGGTTGAGGTCGTCGTACTTGTAGGCGAGAACCTGACCTCGAGCATCCGTGGTGGAAAGGACGTTACCCGCGAGATCGTAGCTGGAGGTGGTGTGACCGGAGTCAGGGTCGTCGGCGACGATCTGGTTGCCTTGCAGGTCGTACTGCCACGACCACGCGTTTCCTGCCGGGTCCGTCATCCGGGCGAGCTTGCCTGCCGGCGTGTACGCGTAGGAGGTCGTGAGTCCGCTACCGGTCGGAGTGGGCGCCTGGTACTGAGTGAGTGCTGTTTTCTGACCGGCCGAGTTGGTGATCGTACTGGCCGGAGTGCCGCCTGCGGGCGGGGTGACGTTCACCCGCTCTGCTCCGGGGTACCCGGTGGTGGTGCGGTAGCTCTCGTTGCCGTAGGTGTAAAGGATCGACGCGGTTGTGCGCCCGGCGGCGTCGTAGACCGTGTCCGTACGGGAAGGCACCTGCGCCATGCTGGTGGGAATGAACAGGCTGCTCGATGGGGCGGCCGTTGCCCAGTACGGCAATGTGCTCGAAATCGCCCGGCCTTGGGAGTCGTAGGCGGTGTCGGTCATCACACCCCCGCTCTGTACCGCCTTGGCCTGGTGCTGCACGATCCGGCCCAGACCGTCATACAGGTCGTAGGCGGTGATGGTGCTGCCCGGGATGGTGGACTCGGTGGCCACCGTTGAAGCGAGGCTCTGGGACAGGTTGTACGTGTATTTCGTCGACGGGGCAGTCGGATAGGTCGTCTGGGACTTGTTGGGAAGCCACACCCCCGTGCGCCGGCCGAGGGCATCGTAGCTGGCGGACGTGATCTTGTTGTTCTCATCCGTCGCTTTGAGCACGGCGCCCCATGCGGGGTCGAACTCCGTGCTGGAGGTCCAGCCGAGTGGGTTGGTGACGACCACCTTGGTCGTCGGCCCGCCGGTGCCGGCCGGCGTGTACGCCGTCTTGGTGATCCGGTTGAGGGCGTCCGTGACCTGCACAGTCCGGCCCATCGCGTCATAGCCGGTCGTGGCGATGGTCGACCACGTCTTCGAAGTTCCGGTCATCGACGTGACGGTTTCGACCGTGGTCGGGTCACCGGTCGTCGGAGCCGCTCCTGGAGCTTGGCCGTCATAACTCGTGCGCACATCGCTGATGAGCCGGTCGGCCTCCGCTGTGGCTGCCTGGTCACACGTCCCTGCAGTCGTGAGAGATTCCGCCACGCTTCCGATGAGGTAGCGGCTGGTGTTCGCCGGCGCGTACGTGGTGGTGACGCACGTCGCCGGCGCGTCCGTGTGGGTGGTCTGCACGCTCGTCGGCAGCCCCCAGGTGGGGTCGTAACTCGTTGTCGTGGTCGTGGATCGAGTCCCGCCGGTCGATACGGGCTCGACCACCACGACTTGAGAGTCGCCGGTGTACCACGAGGAATGCACACCGTCATTGGCGGTCGGTGCGGACCCCCACGGCGTGGTGGTCGTCGTCGAGAGGACTGCTCCCCCGACGCCGAGAGTGGCGACCTGTTCGCGGACCTTCCCGGCGAACGGGCGGTAGTCGGGGACGCCACCCACCTGGACGGACTTCACTCCACCCGCGGGTGACGCTTTGTCGCCATCCAATCCGCGGAAGAAGGTGTACTTGGTGACGTTCTGCTCGGACGGCTTCGTCGCCTGTCCGACGCGAACTTCAGTGGTGTCGAAACCAGCGAAGATCGACCAGGTCCGCTTTTCCGCCGGAGCGAGCGGAGAATCGTTGTACCGCCAAGCGGGCGTGCCGTAGACGTAGTACTTCTCGACGGCAGGCGCACCGGCTCCCCCGGTGTTGGGGTTGTCGATGACGCTGGTGACGACGTACTTGTGGAACAGATCCTGTTGGGGCGCCTGCGGTGGCGTCACCGACGGCGACCACCACTGCGGGTAGCAGCGTTTGATGTTCGATTGCGGTGCTGCGAAGATCGCTGCCCGGTCGGCGGGCACGCACTCCTGGGCCGAGTAGTTGACACTGACGGTCGCGCCGAGCTCGGTCTTGATGGATCCGATCCGCCACTTGTCGAGCGGCGCGAGGCCGTCAACAGCCCAGACCCGGTTCTGGAGGACCGCGCCGCCGAAGCTCACCGTCGGCTCGGTCAAGGTGGCGGTACCGGAATAGCCGGTGTGGGTGACACTGTCCAGCCAAAGCGCAGGCGACGTCCCATCGCCCGGAGCGGGGAAGGACTGCTTGAGCGCCCACGAGTCGACGTCCTTGTAGGCACCGGCCGACAGGACCTGCGTCTTCACGGTCGACAGTTTCGACGTGGTCCAGAATGTTGGCGACACCAGGCCTGCGCAGGTGCCGGACGCGCACAGCTGGTCGAACGGGATGTCGGGATAGGAGGCGGCGTTCGCCGGCTTGACGGCGTTGCCGGCCGCCGGCTGCGTGGTGCACTGTGCGCCGCTGCCGTCGGAGCAGCGCCCGTTCTTGTCGTAGCTGAAGAACACCTTGCCCGACGCGGCGTTTGCACCGAAGACGGTGGAAGCGCTGAGGCCGTATTCGATGTGCTCGAGCTCACCGCCGCGCACATAAGCGGTCGCAGTCGACCCGTTCTTCGCGTACATGTTCGTCTGCGCGTTGTAGTAATACGCTTCCGCGTTGCCATGCACGTCGACGACATAGTCGAGGTTCCACCGCCACGCCAGCTGGCAGGATGACGCCGCGAAAGTGTCGGCATGGCACGGCTCGCCCGCGTCGTTGCCGAACACCGGCACCGTCCAGGCCGAATTGGTGGTCGGCTTCCCCGCGACGTATCCGGGGAGCTGGTTCAGCCCGAAGAAGTACTGAGTGCCGTCAGTGGTGACCATCTGCCAGCAGGCGGTGTCGGCGGTGCCGTTGGAGGCGCACGGCGCTCCCTTGTACTCCGTGAAACGCGTGCCGTCGTCGGCGGCGAGGCGGTACTGGTTGGTGGCACCGACCCGGATCAGCTCGCCGGAGTGGCCCGCGAAGGAGACGGTGGCATTCGCGTTCTTGAAGCACAGATCACCGGAGGTCTTCACCGGCCCCGACGCACCGTCGTCCACTGCGCAGCCGACATAGGAGCGCTCGATGAATCCGCTTCCGGCGAGAGACCAGCCCTCACCGATCGCGGATGGCTGGTTGTTGGTCGAGCCCGTGAGCCCATCGACGGACTGAGAGTCGTACGACAGCGCGAGGTCGGGTGCCGGGCCGGCAGGCGCCGGCGGGATTCGCAGCGGATACTTCCAGCTGAATGTCCCGGTTTGCGCTGACACATCCCATTCCGCCGATGGCTTGAGCGACGTAGCTGTGAAATCCCCTGTCCCGGACGCGCCCGTCGCGGTGGCGAGGGCCATCATCAGTACTGGTGCGCGACCGATCGTCGGGGCCGCTGTCACCGTTCCGGACTCGGAATCCACTTCCGACGGAACAGAGGTGGCCTTCCTCCGCAGGTCCTTCCCGGACTTGGGCAGCGCCGTCCCGTCGAGCTGAACCCAGTGGGCGCGGGAGGCGAAGTCCGCGCCATACGCCGCAGCCAGAACCTTCGTCGGAATCCGAACCCCGATCGCCGCCTCGGTCGCAGAACCGTCTGCGCGGCTCAGTTGTACGATCGGGCCGGCCGCGCCGAGCTTCTCGGCACTCGCGGACGGGAGGAACTTCACAGAGACCTTCTCGGCCCGGTCTTTGGCCTTGGCCTTCGCGGTCCCCATCTTGGAAGCTTCGAGCTGCTTGCGCGCATCCGCAGCGGACTGCGTGTCTCCCGCGCTGGCGACCGTGAGTCCGGTGTCGCCGACCGGATGCCACTTCCCGTCGACGACGACGGCGGATCGACCGGTCGTGTCGTCGACCGCGATCGACTCGCCCTTCGCCCCGCCGTCGATATCGACCTGATAGTCGCCCGTTGGCGCGGGGGCGGTGGAGATCGCAGCCGACTCCGGGGGTGTGCCGCCCTTGCCGACGTGCTCTTTCGCGGCAGAGCCGGGCACGACCTTCGCCCACGCCGGAGGTGTCGGCGCCTCAGCGGCGGAGGAAGGCGCGCCCTGCAGGGTGGCTGCGACCAGCGTGGCGATGACGAGGCCGCCGAGCGCCGAGCTGCGAGTTAACCAAGTGGAGAATGTCACGTCGAATCCTCAGTTTCGTTGCAGCGTGTCAGGGAGCGGGGACGGGGACTTGGGACAGCGCGGTCCGTGGCAACGCCACCGGATAGAAAGACACGTCTGCGATCTGCCCGTCGAGGATCTGCAACGGTGTGGATCCCGAGCCGGCGGCCCCGAACACCACCGCCCCCGTCGCCGCCTTGTCGTCGGCCGGTGGGGTGTAGCTGGTCGTGGTCGCCTCAGTGAGGTCCTCGTCGTGAACGACCAGCATGACCTGCTTGTTGATCGCATCCCACACGCCGGAGACGGTCACGAACCGGGGCGTCGCCGGAATCGCTGCACCCTTTGCGCACGCTGTCATGAGGGTCGCGCCCTGGGAGCGGACGCAGAACTGCCAGTAGCCGCCCGAGTTCTGGAGATAGAACCCGGCGTTGGTAGCCCCGCTGGCCGAGACGATCGTCTGGGCTTCGCTCCCACCGTTGGCCTTCACTCGGGCCGAGACCGTGAACGATTTGGTGGTGTCCACCACGCCCGCCGCTGTGGTGGTGGGGACGTAGACCGCGACGAAGCCCCGGCTTCCTTCGACGGCTGCGCCACCCTCACAGGCCGGAACGACGCTGACGAAGTAGTCCGTCCCGATCCGGCAACGGAAGATCTCCCGAGCCTGATACCCCGACGGAACGTCCGCCGCGGTCTTCCAGTCATAGCCGAGCGGGCGACCTGTGAGCCCGGTTCCCTCGCACGTCGCGGACGTGGAGAGCATGTTGCCCACGCCGTACTTGCACGCATAGAGCACTTGCGAGTTCACGGGTTGTTTGCTGCCCGCACCGTATCGGGCGACGTGACCGACGGGGAATTCGAGGGTGTATCCGGGCACCTGTCCCCCGTCTACCTCGGTGGCGTGCCCGACTCCCGCCTTCACGTAGCGATTCAGGGCGGTCAGCCCGACCGACGTCAGCTGCGGATCGTTCTCGCCGGCATCAGTCCCCCAGCCGTTGAAGCTCCCCATCGTGACAGCGGCCGTCCCGATCACATCGGAGAGCCCGACCGGCGGATCCGTGTCCGCCTTCCACAGGTGACCACCGGACAGATCCAGCGGCAGCGTAGCGTCCACCTGCGCGCCTGCCGCGGAGGAGTTGGTCGCCGCATCGAACGACACGTTTCCGGCTTTGTCGTACGCGGCCACCCACAGTGTCGAGGGATTCGCGATCGGCGCAACGGTGACGGTCGCCCCTCCCGAAGCGGAGGCGCAGATCACGCGCACGGTCCCCACCACTCCTGCGCCGCACCCTGGCAACTCCGTGGTGTACGAGGTGACCGGAGCCGCCGGGCTGGAGCTCGTCTTCGCGGTGTCCGTCCACCAGAGTTGGTAGCCGGCGATCTGTTCACCAGGCGCCGGCGTGATGGTGGCCGTCAGAGGCGATCCGATCCGGGCGCCCCCTGACGTATCGATGGAGACCGTCGGTAGTGCCGGCGCGCTCGAGTCGACGACGAAATAGCACCACGGAGAATCCGTCGCGGAGTCCTGGATGTTGTCGCTTCCTCTCGCCGACCACGCGTATTTCTCACCGTCGACGAGCTTCTCCACAGCGCTCAGCGTCGCGGAGGCCGGATCGATCGTGTAGGTCAAGTTGGCGCCCTGAGCCTGGAAGGACGTCGGGGTGGTCTTCACGGCACCGGTCGAGATCCTCTTGAGGAAGAAGTTGGCTGCCGTCAGCTGATCGGTGTCCGGGTCGGTGACGTTCACCTTCATCGTGATCTTCGCTTTCCCGTACACATAGGAGGGATTGTTCGGATCGGTGCTGCAGCCGCGCGAGGGCGCGGTCATTGCGGGATTCGCCGGCTGATTCGGCCGGGAGTTGTAGGTGACCGTGAGTTTTGCATCCCAGCGGAAGTGCTTGCGGGACAGCGAATTCCCTTCGTCGGCGGTCCTGAGGGCCAACACGATGAACGGAGCCGAGTATGTCGCGGCGTCCTGCGCCGTGGGAGTAGCGGAGAACCCGACCCACGCCGGGTTGGGGCTGCACGGACCGCCGTTGTTGTATGCCTGGGCATCGATCGCGCGCACCCATAGGCCGGGGTCGGTGTTCCAGGTGAAGCCGACAGCCGAGCCACCGTACTGCCAGAGCTGGGTCCACGTGCTCGCGCAGCTGTTGGCCCAGTTCTGCACGACATCGAAATGGGCGCTCGAAACAGATTTCCCGGCGAGGAAACTCGTATCGAACCGGTAGAAGGCCCGGGACAGATAGCCGACACCGTTCTGAATGCCGTAGCCAACGCTGTTCTCCGGCGGGTTCAAGTACGCCTGATTCGGGTAGGCCCGGTCTGTGTACCAGTCGTACTGCAGGTATGCGCTCCAGTCCGGGTCGACGTACAGCGGATATGTCACGTCCCCGTCGGTCACGGCTCCGACGTCCAGCACCGACTGCGAGCCGTCCACTGTCGCCTCGACGGCTTTCGGCTCCACCGCCCCCGGTGACTCCGCGCTGGCGCTTTCATGCGACGAATCCCACCACAGTGGCGTTGCGGCGACCACGGGGTCCCCCGACCCGGTGTGGGCCTGCATGGTGTCCGTCTCGGTCGCCATCACCAGCCGAGCGCCCTTGATCGTCAGACGAACCTCGTCCAGCCGCGGGTCGGCTGCCGCATCCGCTGTCTTCACGACCAGGACTTCACGCATACCGGCCTTCGTCGCGGTCACCCTCAGGTCCACGTCCGGCAGGACGTTCGCGAACACGGCAACGCTCTTGCTCACGGTCGGCACCGGAAGATCGCCGTACGGCCAGCTCTCACTGACCCAGTCGCCCGACTCCGACTTCACAGAGACGATGAGCGGGGAACCGCCTTTGCCGATTCGCACCGGCACGGCAGCGACCTTCGGTTCGTAGCCGCTTTCCTTCTCGACAAGTGTCGTATCCACAGCAGTCCAGACGCCGCCGACTTCCGCCTGTTCGGGCACCTGGCTGCTCACTGCCTCCATGTACCCGTCAGGGCGCGCCTTGACCAGGACGTTCGGCGATGACTGGTCTGCGACGACGACCTCGTGGTTGTGGGTTGCGGCCACCTCACGGGCCTCCGCCTCGGACTCGACCTGCTGAGAGTCGGCAGGCGCCTCAGCGGCCGGCGCGCTGTCCATGGCTTGCGCCGGCTGTGGGGCGGCGAGCGATCCGGCCCCGAATGCGACGCACAGGCCCGCGGCGAGCAGAAAAGCGGGCATCCGGTATGAACCGGCAGCAGAGAACAACTTCACGAAAAATCCCCCCGAGACACTGGCCGCCCCCGGCGGCCAAGCCACACCCTAGCCGCCCGGCGAATTCTTAATCAATTCTCATGGAACTGTAGGGACCATCGTGGTATGCCCCAGTTCGGGGGCTTGACCGGAGGGAAGGTCATCCAGCCCGAGAGAAGCGCTAGCTGACAGCGGCGCTCACCCTCGGCGCGGCGCTCGGGGAGCCCGCACTAGCACCACAGTGAGGACGACGGTCACCAGGACGCTGTAGAGCCAGCTACCGACGACCGCGAGCAGCACGAGCCAGTGTTGGGACGACGGCGTCGCCGCGACGGACCAGATGGCGGCGGCGAGGAAGGCGGACATGACCACCGTGGCCGTCCACCGCGCGGTCAGCCGCCAGGCCATCCCCCACGTGCTCACCGGCCGCGGGGGCGTCGTGACACCCGCCAGCCATCCGCCGGGCTGCGCGAGTCCCGGCGCTCGGCTATCTTTCCTGGGCGTCAGCGGGCGCGAGACCGCGCGGTCCCATCGGTGCCGCCGGCCGGGGTCACTCACACGCCAGAATCTACACCGGAGCCGCAACGAGCATTCAGCGGGTGGGCCAGTGCCAGGTGGGACGGTCGAGGAGGCCCTCCTGGCCGCGCACGTGGGTCTCCCCCAGCTGCTTCTCCAGGTGGATGCGGCTCACGTCGTCGACGAGGTCGCGGTCGGCCGCGGAACGCCGGATCGCGTCCTGCAGCTCGTGGGAGTGCGTGACGACCACGAGCTGCGCGTTGGCCGACGCGGCGACGATGAGGGAGCCGAGCGCGGGCAGCAGGTCCGGGTGAAGGCTGGTCTCCGGCTCGTTGACGACCAGCAGCTGCGGCGGACGCGGTGACAGCAGCGCGGCCGCCCAGAGCAGGAAGCGCAGGGTGCCGTCCGACAGCTCCGCGCCCGCGAGCGGACGGAGCAGCCCGGGCTGCCGGACGGCCACCGAGAACTGCGCGCCGTCGACCACGATCTCGACCCGGCTGCCGGGGAACGCCGCATCCACGGCCGCGTCGAAAGGGCCGCCGCCGCCCGACTCGCGGATGGTCTGGATGGCCGCCGCGACATCCGTCCCGTCGGCGGCGAGCACCGGCGTGCGCGTTCCGAGCTGCGGAAGCCGCGCCGGGGCCGCCGTGTCGGTGCGGAAGTGGTCGTAGAAGCGCCACGCGCGCAGGTTCTCGCGCACCCGCAGCACCTCCGGGGCACGGACGGGATCGACGACCTCGGTGAGGATGCTCTCGAACGTGCGCAGGGTCTTCCCGAGCTCCGTCCAGCCGCCGTCGTCGCCGCGCACACGGACGTGGCCGCCGCGCCGCTCGGCCGCCAGGCTCGACGGTCGAGGCGCAGGACCCGTCCACACGGTCTCCAGCTTCAGCTCGGGATCGCGGCCGAACGCGGTGTCCTTGCTGGGCTGCGGCAGTCCGAGGTCGAGGGCGTAGCCGATGCCAACGCCGCCGTCGTCGAGCTGCACGCCCAGCCGGAGCGCGACCGGACCACGACGCACGGTTCCCTGGACGGGCGCGTCGCCCTGGAGCATCGCCCGGCCGAGGCGCTCCGGACCGGCCCACAGGGTGGAGTCGAGGCCGCCCTCGCGCGCGATCGCGACGACCACCTCATCCCGCCCGCACCCGGCCAGCAGCCGCAGCGCCCGATAGAGCGACGACTTACCCGCCCCGTTCGCGCCCGTCACCACGGTCAGCCGCCCCACCGGGATGACGAGGTCGCGCAGCGAGCGGTAGCCGGAGACGGCGACGGTGGAGATCACTCCGGGATCGTATCGGGGGCCGCCGACGCAGGTGGATGCGCGCGACCTGCCATCAGACTTCGTCGCTCCACGGAAGGAAAGGATTTCCGGACCGCGCGCGCTCGATCCGCTCGTGGTCGGAACCTCCCAGCATCACGACGTCGCCGCCGAGGGGAAACCGCGAGACGGTCGTCGTCGCCTCGTACGCGCGCCCATCTGCCGTCGTCGCGACGGAGACAATCGTCCAGTCATCCACCGTCTCGGAGAAGCGCCCCGCCGCGGCCGCGGCGACGAGGTCGCGGAGGACGGCGACGCCAGCTTCGTCGTCGGTCAGCGTCCACTCCGCATGCTCGATCTCCGCCGTGAGCTGATCGAGGTAGGCGTTCCACCGCACAGCGGCCGCCCCTTCCCGACGCGGCTGCAGCGTGACGGAGGCGTCCTCGCGGCCGCGGAGCACGTCCACCGCGTCTCCGAACTCTGAGGCGACTTCTGCGACCAGCGTCGTCAGCAGAGGCAGTATCCGCGGCGGCGGAGGGACGTCGAAGTCGGGGGCAGGCGACAGCTCGACCTCGGGAGCGGGATCGGGCAGGCGCGTTCCGGAGGGGATGCGGAGGCGCACCCGGTAGTCCGGGCCGCCATAACCCGCCGGATGGTCCTCGGTCGGCACCCGGTCGACATCGCGTTCGATCCGATCCTCCGGGTCGTTGGTGCGGTAGTGAGCACCGGGGACCGGAACCAACCGCTCGTACGACGCGACGATCCGCTCGACGCGCCCGGTGACATCGGCGAGAGGCACACGGTCGTCATGCGGATGGAGTTCGTGGAGATACGTGGGAACGCCATCGTGGGCCGACGAGTCCTGGGTGGGAGCGCGGAGCGTCAACGTCACATCCTCGCCGGCCGCGAAAGGCGTGCCGCAGCAGGCGAACTCCGCGGAGAACACGAGTACATCGATGGCGGAGGCGGCGTCCATGTCGCAACGCTACCGGGCACCGGAAATCATGCAACGAACTGTTCACCGAGCGGCCCTAGCGTTGCGACCGTGACCATCTCGCGCCCGAGCGTGCCGGATGTCGATGCCGGCACTCCGCGCTCGACGCCGGCCGTGGATGCGGCGACCCGCACCCGGTCCGGGATGCTGGCGCGTGCGGTCCGGCTCTGGCCGGGAGTTGCGGCGCTGATGCTGGGCTGCGTTGCGGCCGTCGCGATGCTCGGCGTGGCGGCCGCAACGGAGTTTCCGCTGTTCTCCGAGGCGTCGGCCGAGCGGGGGCGCGACTGCACGACGATCCGGAGCGCGCGCCATGCCCTCGACGCCGCGCTGGATGCACACCTCGCCGCGCTCGGAGCGCATCCCGTCGAGGCGGGGTCGGCGATCCAGGAAGCGGTGACGACATTCCGCGCGGAAACGAGCGACATCGCGACGGACGCCGTGGAGCGCGCCCTCGACCCCGTCGACCGGAGGCTGGACGACCTGCAGGGCGCCGTCGACGGACAGGGCTTCGCTCGCGACCCCGCCGCGGCACTCGCCGATGCCAACAGGGCCGCGACAGATCTGCGGGAGTCGTGGGACGGACCGCTCGCCCGCGTCTGCCAGTGACTCGGACGCCGGATCAGCTGCCGGCGACCAGCGCGCCGACGGTGAGCAGCGACACCGAATCCTTCGTGCAGGCCGTCACGCCCGCGTCCTTCACGAACAGCGACTCGGTCGAACCGGGCGGGTAGACCCGGAAGCCGTCGACCTGCTTCGGGGCGCAGTCCGCCTCGGGGTAGTTCAGCGCCTGGGTGATGCGCAGCGGCGCCTGCGCGGTGCCGCCCGGCTTGAGCACGACGGTCGGATGCGGTGTACTGCGGTCGAACTCGGCCGCGGCACCCAGCTGCGTGCCGTTTCCATCGCCGACGAACGACACCCCCGGCCAGCCCTGCAGCGAGCATTCGCCCGAGCCGTTGTTCGTGAGCACAAGGGTCACCTCGACGCTGCCCGCCGCCCCGCCGCCACCCTGCGCGATAGTGCCGGAGAGGTCTCCCGTGTCGCACTGGCCGTCGATCGGCGTCGAGGTCGCCGTGGAGGTCGGGGTCGGCCGCGACGTCGAGGTCGTGGATGCGGAGGGCGATCCGGTCGGCGCCGGACTCGGCGAGACGCATCCCGCCAGGAGCACGGCGAACGTGAAGGCGACGGCGGTCGCGGAGAGCGCGCGGAGGGTCGTAGTCCCGGTCATAGGCCCATCCAACCGGGCCCCGGCGGCCGAACCTGCGGGACCCGCCGAACGACGGCGACGGAACCTGCCCGAAGCCCTCGGAGGGCGGCCTGGCAGGATGGATGCATGAAAGCGCTCGGCACCTGGCTCGCACGATGGTGGACGATCGGGGTGCCGGTGATCGGCGTCGTGGTCCTGGTGGCGTTCTGGGCGGTGGAGCTGAACACGATCGCCGTCATCGTGATCGCCGTCGTCCTGGCCGGGACGGTGCTGGCGGCCGTCCAGCACGCGGAGGTGGTGGCCCACCGGGTCGGGGAGCCCTTCGGTTCGCTCGTCCTCGCCGTCGCGGTCACCATCATCGAGGTGGCCTTGATCGTGACGCTCATGACCACGGGCAAGGACTCCCCCGAGCTCGCGCGCGACACCGTCTTCTCGGCCGTGATGATCACGATGAACGGCATCGTCGGCCTCTCGCTGCTGCTCAGCGCATCCCGCCGCGAGTCCACCGCCTTCAATGCACAGGGCAGTGGAGCGGCCCTGGCGACGGTCACCGCGCTCGCCACCCTGACGATGGTGCTGCCGAGCTTCACGTCGGCGCCCGGCCCGGTGTTCTCCGGACCGCAGCTGGTGTTCGCGGCGATCGCCTCCCTCGCCCTGTACGGGATGTTCGTCTTCACCCAGACGGTGGCGCACCGCGACTTCTTCCTCCCGGTGGGCAGAAAGGGCAAGCCCCTGACCGAGGACGACCACGCCGAAGCGCCGACCAAGCGCGCCGCCCTGATCAGCCTCGGGCTGCTGCTCGTGTCCCTGGTCGCGGTCGTCGGATTGGCCAAGCTGGAGTCGACACCGATCGAGCGGGCTGTGACCGGGATCGGGCTGCCGCAGTCGTTCGTGGGCGTCGTCATCGCGCTGCTCGTGCTGCTGCCGGAGGGAATCGCCGCAGCCAAGGCGGCATCGCGCAACCGCACGCAGACGAGCCTCAATCTGGCGCTCGGCTCGGCGATGGCGAGCATCGGGCTCACCATTCCGGCGATCGCGGTCGCGTCGATCTGGCTGCCGGGCGCACTGCACCTCGGACTCGGGTCGAGTCAGATCGTTCTGCTGGTGCTGACAGTGCTCGTCAGCATCCTCACCATCGTGCAGGGACGCGCGGTGCGGCTGCAGGGCGGCATCCACCTGGTGCTGTTCGCGGCGTTCATCTTCCTGTCGATCGCGCCCTAGCTCGCGACATTCGTGCCGAATGTGCGGTATGGCGGCGCCAGAACGCACATTCGGCACGAATGTGCGCAGGTCAGGCGGTCGCGGCGTCGAAGAGCTGGGCGGCGGCGAGGCGGGCCGCGTCGGGCGTGCCGCCGCGCATGGCGGCACTCGCCGAAGCGCCGTCGAACAGCAGGGTCAGCTGGATGGCGAGGGTGCGGGTGTCAGCTGCTCCGGCGGCCGCGGCCTGGCGCTCGAAGTAGGCGGTCAGCTCGTCCTTGAACCCGCGGGCGACCACGGCGGCGGGATGCTCGCGGTCGCGCAGCTCGGTCGCAACGTTGACGAAGGGGCAGCCGTAGAAGTCGCTGGCCTCCGCGGCGGCGTGCAGGGCGTCGAAGACGTGGAGCACGCGGTCCCGTGGGGCGGCACCCTCGTCGGCGTCGAAGTATCCCGTGACGACACGCGGCCCGTACTCCTGGAGCATGGTCGCGACGATCGCATCCTTGCCGTCGAAGTGCTGGTAGATCGAGCGCTTCGAGACCTCGGCCTCCTGAGCGAGCCGGTCGACGCCGACCGCGTTGACGCCCTCGCGCACGAACAGGCGCGCGGCGGCGGCGAGCACGCGATCCCGCGGCTTCGGCCGGGCGGGGGCGGTGGCTGTGGACATGCCTCGATCCTAATCAGGCGCTTGCAAAAAGTAAACCGATCTGTGTACATTGCGAGTACACAGATCGGTTTACCTTCGGAAGGACTCTTCACATGACCGACATCACCGGCCGCGTCGCCCTCGTCACCGGCGCCAATCGCGGCCTCGGCGCCGCCTTCGTCGCAGCGCTCCTCGAACGCGGCGCGACGAAGGTCTACGCCGCCGCCCGCCGCCCCGAGACCGTCACGAGCGACGACCCGCGCGTCGTCCCCCTCGCCCTCGATGTGACCGATGCGGACAGCATCCGCCGGGCGGCCGAGGTCGCGAGCGACGTCACGATCCTCGTCAACAACGCGGGCATCGCCGTCAACGAGTCGCTCGTCACCGGCGACCTCGACGAGATCCACCGCGAGTTCGACACCAACTTCTGGGGACCGGTGCTCGTCACGCGCGCCTTCGCCCCCGTCCTCGAGGCCAACGGCGGCGGCGCCATCATCAACATGCACTCCGCCCTCAGCTGGCTCGCGTTCGGCTCCTACAGCGCGACGAAGGCCGCCCTGTGGTCGGCAAGCAACTCGAGCCGCGTGGAGCTCGCGCCCGCGGGCATCCAGGTCGTCGGCGTCCACGTCGGTTACGTCGACACCGAGATGGCGGCCGACGCGACCGGCGTGAAGGTCCCGCCGCGTCAGGTCGCCGACGAGGCCCTCGACACCGTGCAGGAGGGTGGAGCGGAGGCGATCGTCGGAGAGGTCGCGCAGCAGGTCAAGTCGCACCTCCACGAGGACGTCCGCGTGCTCTACCCCCAGCTGGCCAGGTAGGCCTCGCCGCCGAATCCTTCCGGGCGGACGCCCCAGCTCACCGACCAGGTCTCGCCCGGCTCCAGCCAGCGCAGACCGCGGCCCGAGTTGAGGGCGTTCGCCGGGGCGGTCATCGGCTCGATCGCAAGGGCCACTCCCCCGGGCTTCGTCGCGAACGACCGGTGCGTGAACACCTGCACGTAGCGGAACGCCTCATCGGCCCAGAGCACGACCTGGCGGCCGTCATCGGCGGCGAGGATGTGCTCCACCGGCCCGTCGGGCAGGTCGGCGAAGCCGGTGTCGAGCTCCAGCTCGCTGACCCGGCGACCCGCCGAGAGGTCGAACGACGTGCCGGCGACCGGCGACTCGCCGGTGACGTTGCTTCGATCGTCCGTCTCGAACCGGGTGCGCGCCGCCACGGTGACGGTCAACTGCTCCGGCGGAACGTCCGCGATGCGGAGGTAGGGATGCGCGCCGACGGCCACCGGCGCCGCCGTCTCGCCGGCATTGCTGATGGTGTGGGTGGCCTGCAACCCCTCGGTGTGCAGTTCGTGGGTCACCGTGGTGTCGAGAAGGAACGGGTAACCGGGCTCGGGATAGACGGTCGCGGCCTGCGTGACCATCGAGTCGGACTGCTCGACCAGCTCATACGGGCGGCGCCGCAGCAGGCCGTGGATGGCGTTCCGCTTCGCCGGTTCGGTCAGGTCGAGCTGCCGCGGCTCCCCGTCGAACTCCCACCGGCCGTCCGCGACCCGGTTGGGCCAGGGGACGAGCACGATCCCACACGCCGAGGGCGGCTGCTCCCCCGCCGGGTAAGGCTCGGTCAGGTCGGATTCGGCGAAGCGCAGGGAGCGGATGCCGGCTCCCACCTGCACGATGGTGGCGCTCAGGTCGCCGAAGTCGAGTTCGTACTGTTCACCGGTGGCGGGTCGCATGGCAACAGATTAGGCCTCAGGCGACGATCACCGGCAGCCCTGCGTCCCGCAGGGCCGCCACCGCCTCCGGTGCAGCCGACTCGCCCGTGACCAGCTCGGCCACCTCATCCACCGCGGCGATCCGGCCGAGATGCGTGCGGCCGAGCTTGCTGCCGTCGGCCACCACGATCGCCCGCTCGGCGGAACCGACCATGACGCGCTTGAGGTCGGCCTCGGGCAGGTTCACGTTGGTGATGCCGCCGGTGGGATGCACGCCGGTGCAGCCGATGAAGGCGATGTCGGCGTGCACACGGCCCAGGAGAACGGCGGCGAGCGGCTCGACGAGCGAGTGTTGCAGCGGCCGCAGAGTGCCGCCGGTGACGACGACCTCGAACCGCGGGATGGCGCGTTCCAGTTCTAGCGCGATGGTCAGGCCGTTCGTGATGACCGTCACGTTCTCCAGGTCGTCCCGCTCGACGAGGGCGCGGGCGATAGCGGCGGGGGTCGTTCCGACGTCGAGCAGCACGCTGCTGCCGGAGGAGACCATCGCCGCTGCAGCCAGGCCGATCCGGCGCTTCTCCTCTGCCGACGACTCCAGGGCCTCCTCGAAGCTCGGCTCCCGCATCCCTGCTGTTCGGAGCACCGCCCCGCCGTGGACGCGCCGGATGCTCTGCTCGCGGTCGAGCGCATCCAGGTCGCTGCGGACGGTGACATCGGAGACCTGGAACGCCTCGCTCAGGTCGGACACCCGGGCGAAGCCGGCGCGCCCGATCAGCTCGAGCATTCGTTCGCGCCGGAGCGCCGCGGGGAGGGCTTCGCTCATACGCCCATGCTGGAGCGCTTGCGATTGCTTGTCAATACGAAAGCGGAAGCGGTATCCTCGCTTTCGCAATCGAAAGGATGGCATGGCCTCGATCACGAAGCGTCCCACCCGTCTCTCCGACGGTCGGGACCTCATCTATTACGACGACGCCGACACGACGCTCGGCCCGGAGCGCAAGCCCGACCTCCGGGAGCCCGCACCTCGACCGGCCACCGCGACGATGCGGCAGGACCCGCTCACCGGCGAATGGATCTCCATCGCGGCAGCGCGCCAGAACCGGGTGATGCTCCCACCCGCCGAGCTCGATCCGCTCGCTCCCGCGACACCGACGAACCCGTCCGAGATCCCCGACCTCTACGATGTCGCCGTATTCGAGAACAAGTCGCCCTCCTTCGGGCCGCTGCTCGTCGACGACAACGCCCCGGAGGGGATCGACGACCTGGCCCAGGTCGGTTTGGGGCGCACCCGCACGTCCGTCGGCCGGTGCGAGGTCGTCTGCTTCAGCCCGGCCACCACGGGATCCTTCGGAAGCCTCAGCCCGTCGCGCGCACGCACGGTCATCGAGGCGTGGGCGGACCGCACCACCGAACTCTCCGCACTCCCCGGCGTCCGGCAGGTGTTCCCGTTCGAGAACCGCGGCGAGGCGATCGGCGTCACGCTGCACCATCCGCACGGGCAGATCTACGCCTACCCGTACATCACGCCGCGCACCTCCGCGCTCATCCGCTCGCTCGACGCGTACGGACCGACGCTGTTCGCCGACATCCTGGAGCGGGAGCGCGCCAGCGAGCGCGTCGTCCTCGCCGGAGAGCACTGGACGGCATACGTGCCGTTCGCCGCGCGCTGGCCGGTCGAGATCCACGTGCTCCCGCACCGCCACGTCGCCGACATCTCCGAGACCAACGCCGCCGAGCGGGACGAGCTGGCCACGCTCTACCTCCGGGTGCTGCGCGGGGTGGATGCGCTCTACGACTCCCCCACGCCGTACATCGCCGCGTGGCACCAGGCTCCCGTCGGCGTTCGCCGAGACGAGATCCGCCTCATGCTGCAGCTGACCTCGCCCCGCCGCGGCGCGGATAAGCTGAAGTTCCTGGCCGGCTCGGAGTCGGCCATGGGCGCCTGGGTGGGCGATATCCCGCCCGAGCAGGCGGCCGCTGCGCTCCGCGAGGCCGTCGCCCGCGCCGACCGCGACAACCCGGTCGGCGAACTGCCGGTCTCCGTGACCGGGCTCGTCACCGAGCCCGTCGCGGCTCCGGCGGGCGCCGCATCCACTTCCGACCGAGAGGCTGACCGATGACCGACCTGCGCACGGGCGTCCGCGACGACTTCGCCGAGGTGTTCGGCCGCGAACCCGACGGCGTCTGGTCGGCGCCGGGCCGGGTCAACCTGATCGGCGAGCACACCGACTACAACCTGGGATTCGTCCTGCCGTTCGCGATCAACCGGCGCACCGTCGCCGCGGTCGGGGCGCGTGACGACCGCGTCATCCGCGTCGGGAGCACCTTCGCGGACGAGGTGGTCGAGATCCCGCTCGACGATCTGGCGCCCGAGGTGCTCTCCGGCTGGTCGGCGTACCCGCTGGGCGTCGCCTGGGCGCTCGGCCAGTTCGGCACCGACCTTGCCGCCGTGCCGGGCGTCGACATCCTGCTCGACTCCAATGTGCCCGTCGGTGCCGGCCTGTCGTCGTCCGCGGCGATCGAGGGCGCCGTTGCCGTGGCGCTCAACGACCTGTGGCGTCTCGGATTCGACCGCCGCACCCTTGCCCGGGTCGGCCAGCGCGCCGAGAACGTCGCGGTCGGAGCGCCGACGGGCATCATGGACCAGTCCGCCTCCCTCCTCGGCGAGCGCGACGCGGCCGTCTTCCTCGACTGCCGGTCGCTCGACTCCGAGGTCGTGCCGCTGGGGCTCGAGGCCGCCGGGCTCGAGATCCTCATCATCGACACCGGTGTGACGCACTCCCACGCCACCGGCGGCTATGCCGAACGCCGCGCCTCGTGCGAAGAGGGCGCGCGCATCCTGGGCGTCGAGGCGCTGCGGGATGTGTCCGTCGGCGACCTCGACCGCGCGCGCGAGCTCATGGACGACGTGACCTTCCGTCGCGTCCGTCACGTCGTCACGGAGGACCAGCGGGTGCTCGACACCGTGCGCACCCTCCGCGAGCAGGGGCCGGCCGCGATCGGCGAGCTGCTCGACGCGTCCCACGTGTCGATGCGCGACGACTTCGAGATCTCGGTGCCCGAGCTCGACCTCGCCGTGGAGACGGCGCAGGCGAACGGCGCGATCGGCGCGCGGATGACCGGCGGCGGCTTCGGAGGCTCGGCCATCGCCCTCGTGCCGACGGACGCGCTCAGCCGCGTGCTCGTCGCGCTGGACGGCGCGTTCGCGGAGCACGGGTTCGGCCAGCCGGACCTCTTCACGGTGCAGGCGTCGGAGGGTGCTCGGCGCGAGAGCTGAGCGGGCGGCCTGTTCGGCCGGTCGGCCGGTTCACCTCCCGGTCACCCTGTGGTGTCACACTGTGACGCGTGAGTGGACAGGGAGTGAACGATCCGGTCGTCGTGTGGCTCGACGCGGACACCGTCCAGGTGCGGCAGCCCAAGACGTCGCACTGGGAGGCGCCGTTCCTCTACCTGCTGTTCGGGCGTGAGCGGGCCCTCCTGATCGACACCGGCGCGACCTCCGATGAGGCGGTGTTCCCGCTGCGAGCGACGGTCGAAGGCCTGATCGCCGACTGGCTGCGGCGCAACCCGGTCGTGTTCGTGCGGCCGTATCCCCTCGTCGTCGCGCACTCGCACGCGCACGGCGACCACATCGCGGGTGACGCGCTGCTGCGGGATCGGCCGGGCACGACGGTCGTCGGCACCAGCCCAGCCGAGGTGATCGGCTTCTTCGGCTTCCCGACCTGGCCGGATGCGGCTGTCACGTACGATCTGGGCCGCCGGGTGATCGACGTCATCGGCGGGCCGGGGCACGAACCCTCCGCCGTGGTGTTCTTCGACCGGCAGACGGGCATCCTGTTCACCGGCGACACCGTCCTCCCAGCGCGGCTGTACGTGCGCGACCTCGGCCAGTACCGGGCGACGATCGAGCGGCTGATCCGCTTCCGCGACGACCCGCCCGCGCCCGTGCGCGAGCTGCGCGGCGCGCACATCGAGATGTCCACGGAGCCGGGCGTGGACTATCCGGCGGGGACGGTGGACCAGCCGGACGAGGCACCGCTGCCCCTGCGCCCGCGCATCCTCGACCGCGTGCTCGCGGCCCTCGGCGAACTCCGTGGCACGTCCGGCGAGCGCGTCGTCACGAAGCGCTTCATCGTCGTCGTCGACCGCTGACCCACTCCCCCTCCGCCCACCGTCGAGTCCGCGATCTTTGCACGCCCCTGCGGCGCGTCGTGTGCAAAGTTTGCGGACTCGACGGTGGGGGCGGGGGCGGGATGAGGAGGGGCTAGGGCTCGACGGGGTGCGGGTCGCCGCCGGTGAGGCGCACCAGCTCGTCGAACGTGGTGGGGAAGACGGTGTGGGCGTGACCTGCGGCCGCCCAGACCTCCGGGTAGCCGGCGAGCGCCACATCCACCACGGTCCGCAGGTGCTGGGGGTGACCGACGGGTGCGACGCCGCCGATCGTCTGCCCGGTCGCCGCCTTGACGGTCTCGGCGTCGGCGCGGCGGATGCGGCCGCCGAGCCGCTCGCCCAGGAACGCGGTGTCGACGCGGTGGGCGCCGGAGGTCATCACGAGAAGGGGCTCGCCGTCGATGGTGAAGACGAGCGAGTTCGCGATCGCCCCCACCTCGACCCCGAGCTCGGCGGCGGCAGACGCTGCGGTCGGCGTCGCCGACTCGAACCAGCGGACCCGCGGCTCGACCCCCGCCGCGAGCAGCGCCGCCTCGACGCGCTCGACAGCAGGATGCGTCCGCTCGCGCGACGCGTCGGTCACTGCAGCTCCCGCTCCGCCGACTCGACGACGTTCTGCAGCAGCAGCGCGCGCGTCATCGGCCCGACTCCGCCCGGGTTCGGGGAGACCCAGGAGGCGACCTCGGCCACATCCGGAGCCACATCGCCCGCGACGACGCTCTTGCCGGTCACCGGGTCCTCCACGCGGCTCACGCCCACGTCGAGCACGATCGCACCGGGCTTGACGTTCGCGGCGGTGACCAGCCCGGCGACACCGGCGGCGCCCACGATGATGTCGGCGCGTCGGAGGTGCGCGTCGAGATCGTGGGTGCCGGTGTGGGTGAGCGTGACGGTCGCGTTGTACTCGCGGCGGGTCAGCAGTGCGCCGATCGAGCGGCCGACCGTGACTCCCCGCCCGACGACCACGACATCCTTGCCGCGGATGTCGATGCCATGCCGCAGCATCAGCTCGATCACGCCCCGCGGCGTGCACGGCAGAGGCGACGTGATCGGCCGGTTGACGTTGAGGACCAGGCGGCCGAGGTTCGTCGGGTGCAGGCCGTCCGCATCCTTCGCCGGGTCGACGAGCTCGAGGATGGCGTCGGTGTCGAGGTGGCCCGGCAGCGGCAGCTGCACGATGAAGCCGGTGCAGTCGGGGTCGCCGTTGAGCTCCTCGACCACTGCCTCCAGCTCGGCCTGCGAGATGTCGGCGGGCAGATCGCGGCGGATGGAGGCGATGCCGACCTCGGCGCAGTCGCGGTGCTTGCCCGCGACGTACCACTGCGAGCCCGGGTCGTCGCCGACCAGGATCGTGCCGAGCCCCGGGACGATGCCCTTCTCACGCAGCGCGCTGACGCGCTCCTTCAGCTCCGCCTTGATCGCGGCGGCGGTCGCCTTCCCGTCCAGAATCTGTGCGGTCACGTTCGCTCCTTCCACAGAACGAAGCCGCCAGCTCCTGAGTTTTTCGCACGAATCGACGCGAATCGGCGGAAAAACTCAGGAGCTGATGGCTTGGGTAGGGGGTGGGTCAGATGGAGGAGGGGAGCTCGACCTGGACGGCCTCGGCGCCGGACGGCGTCAGGCCCGGGTAGAGCGGGAACGCCGCGGTCAGCGCGTCGACCCGGGAGCGCAGCGCGCGGGTGTCCGCACCCGGACGCAGGGCCAGCGCGATGATGTCGGCCACCTCGGTGAACTCGGTGTCGCCGAAGCCGCGTGTCGCGAGCGCCGGGGTGCCGATCCGGAGACCGGAGGTCACCATCGGCGGGCGCGGGTCGAACGGCACGGCGTTGCGGTTCACGGTGATGCCGACCTCGTGCAGCACGTCCTCCGCCTGCTGGCCGTCGAGCTCCGACGTGCGCAGGTCGGCGAGCACGAGGTGCACGTCGGTTCCGCCCGTGAGCACGTCCACACCGGCGGCGCGGGAGTCGTCGGCGGTCAGGCGCTCGGCGAGCAGCTTCGCGCCGCGGATGGTCCGCTCCTGGCGGTCCTTGAACTCCTCCGTCGCCGCGAGCTTGAATGCGGTCGCCTTGGCGGCGATCACGTGCATGAGCGGTCCGCCCTGCTGGCCCGGGAACACGTTGGAGTTGAGCTTCTTGGCGAGCTCGGTGTCGCGGCTCACGATGAAGCCGGAGCGGGGGCCGCCGATGGTCTTGTGGACGGTCGAGCTGACCACGTCGGCGAACGGCACGGGCGAGGGATGCAGCCCAGCGGCCACGAGACCGGCGAAGTGCGCCATGTCCACCCACAGCTTCGCTCCGACCTCGTCGGCGATCTCGCGGAACGCCGCGAAGTCGAGCTGACGCGGGTAGGCCGACCAGCCGGCGATGATGACCTGCGGCTTGTGCTCGAGCGCCTTGTCGCGCACGACGTTCATGTCGACGAGGAACGTCTCGGGGTCGACGCCGTACGACACGGCGTTGTAGAGCTTGCCCGAGAAGTTGAGCTTCATCCCGTGGGTCAGGTGACCGCCGTGGGCGAGCTCCAGGCCCAGGATGGTGTCGCCGGGAGCCGCGATGGCGGAGAGCACGGCGGCGTTGGCCGATGCGCCGGAGTGCGGCTGGACGTTTGCGTACTCGGCGCCGAACAGGGCCTTCGCCCGGTCGATCGCGAGCTGCTCGGCGATGTCGACGTACTCGCAGCCGCCGTAGTAGCGGCGGCCCGGGTAGCCCTCCGCGTACTTGTTGGTGAGGACGGAGCCGACCGCTTCGAGCACCGCGCGCGGCACGAAGTTCTCGGAGGCGATCATCTCGAGGTAGTCGCGCTGGCGGCCGAGCTCGAGCTGCAGCACCTCCGCGATCTCGGGGTCGACCTCCGCCAGAGGGGCGCCAAAGGACGAGAACGCTGGGCTCGTCGAGGGGAGGGTATCGGTCATTGCCGGCTCCTTCGTACAGGGATGGACTATTGCGTAGCGACCCAGGCGCGCGGCCGCATCCATCCGTGTTCTCGAGGTTCCGTGTCGCTCCCCGATGGTGACCATCTGAGCGCCAGTCGCGACGGGCCAAGCATAGCAAAGCGGGGGCCGGGCGGAACCCTTGCCCATCGCCGAAGGCCCTGCGATACTCGCTGATGGCCGACGCATGCGGGGCGGGCGGAGTCGGTCTCATCCGCTCTGCCCCGACCCGCAAGGGAGCTCACCGTGGTCGTGCCCCGCCCTGTCTCCGCCGAGCCGTCGGAGGGTTCGCCCTTCGTGCTCGCGCCGACCGCCCGCATCAGCGTCGCCGGGCCCGGAGCGGACGCCGTCGCACGGCTCCTCCGCGACGCCCTGGCCGCCGACTGCTCCCGCGATCTCGCGATCGTGGACGAGCCGCCCGCGTTCGGCGACATCGCCGTGGTGATCGCACCGGGCGAGGGTCCGCACGAGGACGGTTCGGACAGCGCGGAGGGCTACACGCTGGAGGTCGCCGCGGAGGGCGTGCGTATCGGCGCCGCCACCCCGGCCGGTGCGTTCTGGGGCGTGCAGACGCTGCGCCAGCTGGTCCCGGCGATCTGCGACGGCGACCCGCTGACGATCGAGCCCGTGCGCGTCCACGACCATCCCCGGTACGCGTACCGGGGAGCGATGCTGGATGTGGCGCGCCACTTCTTCACGCCGGCCGAGGTGAAGCGGTTCATCGACGCGATCGTCCTGCTCAAGGTCAACCACCTTCACCTGCACCTGACCGACGACCAGGGCTGGCGCATCCACATCGAGTCGTGGCCGGAGCTGACCCGCGTCGGCGGCTCGACCGGCAGCGACGGCAGCCGCGGCGGGTTCTACACGCAGGACGAGTTCCGCGATCTCGTCGCGTATGCAGCCGAACGGCATGTCACCGTGGTCCCGGAGCTGGACATGCCGGGCCACACGAACGCGGCGCTCGCGTCGTATCCCGAGCTGAATCCGGACGGGGTCGCGCGTCCGCTCTATACCGGGTCCGACGTGGGCTTCAGCACGCTGCAGACGGGGGATGCGGTGACCCGCCGCTTCGTGCGCGACGTCGTCCGCGAGGTGGCGGCGCTCACGCCGGGACCTCTGCTGCACCTGGGCGGCGACGAGTGCCTGAGCACGTCGCCGGACGATTTCGTCGCGTTCGTGGAGGAGGCCGCCCGGGTGGTCGCCGAGAACGGAAAGACGGCCGTCGGCTGGCACGAGATGGGCAAGGCGGGCGACCTGCCGGCCGGGACCGTCGGGCAGTACTGGGACTTCACCACGCCGCGCGAGCGCTCGGCGGAGTACGCGGTCACCTTCGTCCGCGGCGGCGGGTCCCTCATCCTCTCGCCGTCGGACGCCGCCTACCTCGACATCGTCTACGCGGAGGGCGACCCGATCGGCCAGGACTGGACCGGCAAGCCGACCACTCTGCGCGACGCGTTCGTGTGGGACCCGGCTCGCGTCATCCCGGGCGTCGGGGATGCGCACATCCTGGGCGTCGAGGCCGCCCTGTGGACCGAGACGGTCACCTCCATCGAGGAGGTGGAGGAGATGGTCCTCCCCCGGCTCGCGGCAGTCGCCGAGGTGGGCTGGTCACGCGCGCCCGCCGACACCGAGCCCGTCGAGGCGACACGCGACCTCGACGACTTCACCGGGCGCGTGGCCGAGCTCGCCGAGCACTGGGATGCCGCGGGCACCCGCTACCGGCGTGTGCCCGAGGTGCCGTGGCGAGAGGTCACGGGTATCCGATGAACCACAGCAGCACGATCGCCACCGGCTGCAGGGCGATGCCCGCGATGAGTACCGCCTTCCGCGCCTTCCGATGACGCGTGAGGCCGCGCGCTCCCGCGAGGGGTGCGAGCGGCAGCAGCAACCGGAACGTGCTCTGCTGCGGCAGGAACACCGCGAACAGGTACAGCCCGTAACTGACCGCGTACGCGACGGTCTCGGTCCCGAGCGCCCGGACGGACGGCCGCGTCACCACCCATGCGAACCCGGCGACGATCGCGAGCACGATCAGCGCGCCTAGGATGCTGAGGTACTTCCAGCTGAGCAGGAACCACGGGGTCAGCGGGATGAACGCCACCTTGCCGATGAAGCCGGTCCACCACGAGAGCTCGGTGCTGACGTAGGCGTCGCCCGTCCCCGTCACGGCGGCCGCGATGATCGGCCAGGCGAGACCGGCCAGCGCCATCAGCCCGCCGGTCAGCAGCATCGTGAAGCGCTCCCGCGGCAGGAACGCGTCCGTGCCGCGCCGGGCCCGCACCATCCGGACGACGAGCACGATCGCAAGTGCGAGCGGCAGGGCGAGCGCCCCCGGGCGGGTGAACGCCGCGGCGACCGCGAACGGCAGCATCAGCCAATACCGCCGCTGGATCATGGTCAGCAGCGCCGAGAACATCAGGAAGAAGAACATGCTCTCGGCGTACGCGATCTGCAACACGAAGGAGAGTAGGCCGAAGCAGAAGAACGCGGTCGCCCAGAACGCGCTCGAGACTCCCGCCCGCGCCGCGACCAGCCGGAACAGCACCACGCTGGCGGCGGCCCCGAAAACGATCGCGACGGCGAACCCGGCGGGATAGAAGCTCAGCCCGGTGAGGAGCATCACGACGCGCACGACCATCGGGAACAGGGGCAGGAACGCCCACGGGTTCTGCTGCACGGAGCCGTCGCTGTCGAGCGGAAGGCGGGTGGGGTATCCCTGCTCCACGATCTGGCTGTAGTACGAGCCGTCCCACGAGCCCGAGAACGTGAAGAAGGTCGGGTTCATCCGCGGGCTGGCGTAGTCCCAGTGCGCGACGTTGGCGGTGACGAACAGCGCCAGCATGAGCGTGGTCGTGAGCAGCCGCGAGACGGCGTAGAGCACGAGAACCGCCGCCCACCAGGGCACCTCGCGGCCGGCGAAGCGCAGCCGCCGCGGTACCGCCATCGGGCGGCCGGGCAGCTCCGGTCGCCTGGTGCTCGTGGTGCCCGCTGTCATCGTCCCGTCCGTCGCCATCCGATCCCCGTCGGGGAATCGCCCTTTGGGATGGTACCCGCCGGAAACGGTCCTCCGGCAGCCGGTTGACGCGGCCTGAGAGAGTCCTCATACGGCGGGAGGCCACCGCATCGCGCCACACGCGCGGCGCCTCCCGCCGGGTCGGGGTGAGCCCTACTTCACGCTGCCCGCGGTGAGACCGCCGACGAGGCGCTTCTCGATGAGCATGAACAGGATGACCACGGGGATGACGGCGACGACCGACACCGCGAACACGTACTGCCAGGCCGCGTCGTACTGGCCGACGAACTTGGTGAGCGCGACCGAGAGCGGCTGGTTCGCATCCGTCGACAGGATGACGAGGCTCGCCGCGAACTCGTTCCAGGACGCGACGAAGGTGTAGATGATCGCCGTGACGATGCCGGGCCAGACGAGCGGAAGCTGGACGCGGAACAGCACGGTCCACTTTCCCGCTCCGTCGAGCTGGGCGGCCTCGTCGACCTCCTTCGGCACTCCCGCGAAGAAGCTGTGCATGATCCAGATCGCGAACGCGAGGTTGAACGCCGCGTTGACGAGGATCATCGCCAGCCAGGTGTCGTTGATCCCGAGCGCCACCATCTCTTTGAAGAGACCCGTCGCGAGCACCGTCGGCTGGAGCATCTGCGTCACGATGACGAGGAACAGGAAGATCCCGCGCCCCGGGAACCGGAACCGTGCCGTGTAATAGGCGGCGGGGACGCACACCACCAGCACCAGCACCGTCGCGAACACGGAGATCACGATCGTGGAGATGAGGTTGTACGGCAGCGGCGTCTCCGGCGTCGACCACATCGTGAGGTAGTTCTCGGGGTGCCACTGCTCGGGCAGGTAGGTCGGAGGGACGGCGAGGATGTTGTTCCTGCTCTTGAACGAGCCCATCAGCATGATCAGGTACGGCGCGATGAAGACCAGGGCGATCACGATGCCGGCGACGGTCTTCCCGGCGACGCGCCAGGAGGATCCGGCGGACCGGGAGCGACGGCGGCGCGGCGTTGGCGCTCCGGCGAGCGCGACGGGGGCTGGCGCGGTCACGAGACCTCCTTCATCGGCTTGACGACCCAGAGGTAGATGCCGACCACGACGAGCACGATCAGGAAGTTGATCACGCTGAGAGCGCTGGACAGGTCGATCCGCTGCTCGTTCTGGAGCAGCTTGAACACGTAGGTGGTCGTCGTGTCCGCCTTGTAGCCGGGGATGGACCCGGTCATCAGCTTCAGGATGGGCAGCGAGTTGAACACGTTGATGATGTTGATCAGCGCGGCCAGTGCGATGGCGTTCCGCAGGTTCGGGAGGGTCACGCTGAAGTACGAGCGGAACGCTCCGGCGCCGTCCATCTTCGCCGCCTCGAGCATGTCGCCCGGGATGCCGGCGAGCCCGGCGAGGATCGTGTAGGTCGTGAACGGCAACGAGACGAACACCGCGATGCCGATCGACGAGATGAACGCGGGGATCGGCTCCTTGGTGAAGCCGAACGGCTCGGCGAGCACGTGGATGTCGACCAGGAACTTGTTGATGATCCCGTAGAAGGGGTCGAGGCCGTAGACGAACACGGTCGTGGTCATCACGACGCTGGCCGCCCAGGGGACGATGATCGCCATCCGCACCCAGCGCCGACCGGGGAAGTTCTTGTCGAGGAACTGGGCGAGGGCGAGCGAGATCACCACCGTGATGACGACGACCGAGACCACCCAGACCAGGGTGTTGAGCAGGATGCCGGGGAGCTCCGGCCGCGACAGCACCGTGATGTAGTTCTTCAGGCCGACCGATCCGTGGTCCACGCCGGCGATGGAGATCTTCCGGGTGGAGTTGTAGATCATGTAGCCGGCCGGGAACAGCACGACGCCGAAGATCAGGATGAGGGCGGGCAGCGTCCACGGCACGGCGTGCCACAGGTCGGACGCCCCGCCGGTGGGCTTGGGGGACGCCCCGCGGCGGGGACGGCCGGTGGCCGCCCCCGCGCGGGTCGCTTCAGCGGTGCTGGTCATCCGGGTTACTGGCCGTCGGCCTTCGCCTGGATGGACTTCAGCAGGTCTTCGGGCTTGGCGCCCTGACCGAGCTGACCGATCTGGCTCTGGATCGCGCCCTGGGCGGCCGACCAGTTCGGGTTGGTGGACGGGTAGAACTTCGCGTTCGGCAGCAGGTCGAGGAACGGCTTGATGGTCTCGTCGGAGCCCATCGCGTCGGCACCGGACTTGGTCGTCGGCAGGAAGCCTTCGGCCGAGACCCACTTCGTGTAGACGTCCTTCGAGTAGAAGTAGTCGAGGAACTTCTTGATCGACGCCGTCTTGTCCGTCTTGTTCTTGAACGCCATCAGGTGGTCCGCGACGCCCAGGGTGAACGGCGAGCCGTCCTTGGTGGGGATCGGCGCGATGCCGTACTGCAGCGACGGGTTCTTGTCCTTGATCTGCCCGACTGTCGGCGGCAGGCCGACCTGCATGCCGAGCTGGCCCTGGATGAAGACGTTCAGCAGCGGGGTGCGGTTGGTCGAACCGGGGTTCGCCTCCGTGTAGCCCTGCGTGATGATCTTCTGCATCTCGGTGGCGCCTTCGACGTTCTCCGAGCTGTCGATGGTCAGCTTCTTGGCGTCGCCGTATCCGCCGCCGGCTCCGTAGAACCAGATGGCGGTCTCGGCCTGCGCCTCCTCGCTGCCGAGCGGCATGCCGTACGGGGTGATCCCGGCTGCCTTCAGCTTGGCGGCGGCGTCCTCGAACTCGGCCCAGGTCTTCGGCGGGGCCGAGATGCCGGCCTTGGAGAAGTCGTCCTTGTTGTAGAACAGCGCGCGGGCGGACGCGATGAACGGGAGACCGTACTGCGTGCCGTCGATGCTCGCGTTCTTCTTGAAGGCGTCCTGGAAGTCGTCGAGCGTGGCGGAGGAGACGATGTCCTTCGCCGGGTAGAGCAGGTCGTCGGCCGCGAAGCCGGCGAACGCGTCGATGTTCAGGATGTCGGGCTGCTTCTGCGCCTGGATCCGTGTCTTGATGACGTTGTTGATGTCGGTCCAGGATTCGACGTCGAGGTTGACCTTGATGTCGCTGTTCTTCGCCTCGAAGTCCTTGATGATCTGCTGCCATTCGGTCTTGGTGTTGTCCGAGTAGCTGGCGACCATCAGGTCGAGCGTCTGCGCGCCGCCGGACGAGCCTCCGGACCCGCCGCTGAAGCCGCAGGAGGCGAGCGTCATGGTGGCGACCGCCGCTGTTGCGACCGCCGCTCCCCACCGCAGTGACTTCTTCATTGACTTCCTCACTTCTTGAAGGGAAAACGCGAACCGTCACTGCCGATGGAACCTGCGCGACGATGCGTAGCTGTTGATGCTTAGTGATTTGTTTCTGCTTGAAACAAGCACTTGCACTCAATGGATGATCGAAATCATGGCGCGTTCGGTTCTCCGCGTCAAGGACAATGCGCAAGATCGTTACACGGCGTTTACAGGACGACTCGACACGACCAAGCGATCCCGGAGAAACGATTGAACATGATCACTAGACATAGTGTTCGATCATCAGTGATCATTGTGACGAGACATCCACGCACTCAGCCGCGAGAAGCGCAGAACAGGAGCGATCAGTGACGCACGCACCCACCGCCGGAGCCCACATGGAGGCCGAGCTGCGGTCGCAGCCGGAGACCTGGGCGACCGCGGCAGGCCTGCGCGAGGAGCAGTCGCTGCTCCCCGCCGCCGGTGAGCGCATCGCCGTCGTCGGCTGCGGGACCTCCTGGTTCATGGCGCAGTCGTACGCGGTGCTGCGCGAGAGCGCCGGGCACGGTGTCACCGACGCGTTCGCCGCCTCCGAGGCGTTCGTCGACCGCGACTACGACGCGGTCGTCGCCATCACGCGCTCCGGGACGACGACCGAGGTGCTCGAGCTGCTCGACGGCCTCCGCTCCTCGGGCAACCGGGCGCGCACGGTGGGGATCGTCGGCGACCCCGACACCCCGCTCGTGAGCCTCGTGGATGTCGCCATCCGGCTCCCGTTCGCCGACGAGCAGTCCGTCGTACAGACGCGCTTCGCGACCACGGCGCTCGCCCTCGTCCGTGCCTCCCTCGGCCACGACCTCTCCCCCGCGATCGACCAGGCTGCCGCGGCCATCGAGGAGGAGCTGGACGACGAGCTCGTCACCGCCGACCAGTACTCGTTCCTGGGCGCCGGGTGGACGGTCGGGCTCGCGCACGAGGCCGCGCTCAAGATGCGCGAGGCGTCGCAGTCGTGGACGGAGTCGTATCCCGCCAAGGAGTACCGCCACGGACCGATCGCGATCGCCGCTCCCGGCCGGGTCACCTGGATGTTGGGCGAGGCGCCCGCAGGGCTCTCCGGCGACCTCGCCGTCACCGGGGCGCGCTTCGAAGACCGCCCGATCGACGGGATGGCCGACCTGGTGCGCGCACAGCGGGTCGCCCTCGCGCGCGCCCGCCGCGCCGGCCTCGACCCCGACAGCCCCCGCAACCTCACCCGATCGGTCATCCTCCCCTCGTGACCGGAGACCCCCTGACCCCGCCACCGGCCGCCGCTCCGCTGGGAGACGGCGCACCGGTGCTGGCGTTCGACGTCGGAGGGACCGACACCAAGGCCGCGCTCGTGGACGACCGCGGCCGGCTGGTGCAGGTGGTGCGCATCCCGACCCCGCATGCGGGCGACGCGACCGGCGAGGCCGTGGTGACCGCGATCGCCGGTCTCGCCGAGCGGTTCCGGGAGGAGCACCCCGGCATCGCGCCGCGCGCGGCCGGGCTGCTGGTGCCCGGGCACGTGGACGACGACGCGGGGATCGGCGTCTTCGCCGAGAACCTGGGCTGGCGCGACTTCCCGTTCCGCGACCGGGCGGAGGCCGCACTCGGCGTCCCGGTGGCGTTCAGTCACGACGTGCGCGGGGCCGGCGAGGCCGAGCATCGGCTCGGTGCCGCCGCGCCCTACCGCGACGTCGTCGTCATGGCGATCGGCACGGGGATCGCCGGGGCGATTTTCCTCGACGGCCGCCTGCACACGGGTGGCGGCATGGCCGGCGAGATGGGGCACTCCCGGGTCGCCGACGGGCCGCTGTGCGCCTGCGGCGGCATCGGCTGCCTGGAGGCGGTCGCCTCGGCCGCAGCCATCGCGCGCCGGTACAACGCGCTCACCGGGGCGGATGTCCCGGGAGCGCGGGAGGTGCTCGCGCTGGCGCAGGCGGGAGACGAGACCGCTCAGGCCGTGTGGGACTCGGCGGTGGATGCGCTCGCGCTCGACCTCTCGCACACCGTCGCGCTGCTGGCGCCCGAGGCCGTGGTAATCGGCGGCGGACTGGCGCAGGCCGGCTCCGCGCTGTTCGAGCCGCTCGCGGAGAAGCTGGACGCCATCCTCACCTTCCACCGCCGTCCGGTGCTGCTGCCGGCGAGCATCGGCGAGAACGCCGGGCTGATCGGGGCGGCCCTGCGGGCACGCGACCGGCTCGCCGGATCCCCCTCGACGTCGGTGGCGTCCACCGCATCGACCGCCGAGGTGGCGTCGTGATCCTCACCGTCACGCCGAACCCGGCCCTCGACCTCACCTACCGCGTGCCCCGGCTGCAACCGGGCGAGACGCATCGTGCGGCAGCCCCCGCCGTGCGGGCGGGCGGCAAGGGTCTCAACGTCGCGCGGGTGCTCGCCCAGACCAGGACCGCGGCCTTCATCCTCACCACAGCCGGCGGTCCGCCCGGGCTGCGGCTCGCCGACGACCTCGAGGCCTCCCACCTGCCCTCGGAGCTGGTGCCGGTCGAGGCGCCGACCCGCAGCAGCGTCGCCGTCGTCGACGAGTCCACCGGCGAGACGACGGTCATCAACGAGACGGGCGGCACCCTCAGCGCGGCCGAGTGGACGGCCCTGCACGACGCCGTCGACCGGCTTGTCGTGCCAGCGACCTGCGTCGTCGGCTCGGGCAGCCTGCCGCCCGACGCTCCGGACGACGTCTACGCGCGCGTCGTCGCTGCGGCCGCTTCCCGCGGTCTGCCGAGTGTGATCGACGCCGTCGGTACGCCGCTCGTGCTCGCTGCCGAGGCCGGCGCCTCCGTCGTGAAGCCGAATCGCCGTGAGCTGACGGAGACGACCGGCCACGACGACCCCGTGGCCGGCGCGCGCGTTCTCCTGGACGCCGGCGCAGGCCTGGTGGTGGTGTCGCTCGGCGCCGAGGGGATGCTCGCGGTGCCGCGCGACGGCGCACCCCTCCACGCGCGGCTCGGCTCGCCGCTGACCGGCAACGCCACCGGTGCGGGCGATGCGGCCGTCGCCGCGATCGCGAGCCTGCTCGCCGTCGGCGTCACCGACCCGTCTGCGCTCGTCCGGCGCGCCACCGCCTGGTCGGCCGCCGCGGTGCTCGCGCCCCTCGCCGGCGAGCTCGCCCCCGGCTTCCGGGAGTTCGAGGAGCGGATCGAGACCGGCTGAGCCGGCCGATCCATCCCATCCGCCGCCCATCCACCCACATCCACCACCCCCACCCGGAGCCGCCGCCATGCCCCTCGTGCCCACCGCCGACCTGCTGCACGCGGCCGTCGGCCGCCGCACGGGCCTGGCCGCGTTCAACGTCATCCAGCTGGAGACCGCCGAGGCCCTCGTCGACGCGGCCGAGCAGACCGGGCTCCCCGTCATCCTGCAGATCTCGCAGAACTGCGTCGCGTACCACGGCTCGCTCGACCCCATCGCGTCGGCGACCCTCGCACTGGCCCGGGAGTCGACGGCGCACGTCGCCGTGCACCTCGACCACGCCGAGGACGAGCAGCTCGCGCGGCAGGCGGTCGAACTGGGCTTCGGCTCGGTCATGTACGACGGCGCCGCGCTCGACTACGAGCGCAACGTCGCTGCCACCGTGCGCGTCGTCGAGCACGCCCATGCCAACGACGTGCTGGTGGAGGCGGAGCTGGGCGAGATCGGCGGGAAGGACGGCGCGCACGCACCCGGCGTCCGGACCGACCCGGACGAGGCCCGCCGTTTCGTCGAGGAGACCGGCGTCGACGCCCTCGCCGTCGCGGTCGGCAGCTCGCACGCCATGACCGAGCGGACCGCGTCCCTCGACCTCGACCTGATCGCCCGGCTGCGACACGCCGTGCCGGTTCCGTTGGTCCTGCATGGCTCCAGCGGCGTCGCGGATGAGACGATCGAGGCGGCGATCCGCGCAGGGATCACCAAGGTCAACGTCTCCACCCACCTCAACCGGTTCTTCACGGACGCGATCCGGGCGTACCTCAGCGCGCATCCCGATGTGGTGGACCCGCGGAAGTACGTGCGGGAGGGACGCGCCGCGGTGACCAGGGAGGCGGCACGGCTGATGACCCTGTTCGATGTGGCAGGCGGAACGGAGAGCGCACAGCGATGAACAGAGCCGAACGGCTGAACGCCGTGCTGGACCTGCTGGCCGAGGCCGGCCAGATCGAGGTCGACGACATCGTGGCCAAGCTGGATGTGTCGGCGGCCACCGCACGCCGCGACCTCGACGCCCTGGCGTCGCAGCAGCTGCTCACCCGCACGCGCGGCGGAGCGATCGGCCAGTCGGTCGCCTACGACCTGCCCATCCGGTACAAGCGTGAGCAGCACGCGCCCGAGAAGCTGCGGATCGCGCAGGCGGCGAGCGCCCTCGTGCCTCGCGGCGCCGTGGTCGGCCTGTGCGGCGGAACGACCAGCACCGCCGTCGCGACCGTGCTCGGGTCGCGCCCGGACCTCATGGAACCCTCGCCGCATCCCAGCCTCACCGTTGTGACCAACGCCATCAACATCGCTGCACAGCTGGTGATGCGACCGCAAATCAAGACCGTGATGACCGGCGGCGTCGTGCACGCGCGCTCGTACGAGCTCGTCGGGCCGTACAGCGACGTCGTGCTGGAGAAGATCACGATGGACATCGCGTTCATCGGCGTCAACGGCATCGACCCGGTGGTCGGCGCCACCGTGCACGACGAGGGCGAGGCGAGCGTCAACTCGCTGATGGCGCGCCGGGCGACCCGCGCCGTCGTGGTGGCCGACTCGTCCAAGATCGGCCGCAAGGCGTTCGCCACCCTCGGCGGCCCGAAGGTTCTGACGACCCTCATCACCGACGAGGGCATCACCGCCGAGCAGCGTGCCGCGTTCGTCGAGCAGGGCATCGAGGTGATCGTCGCGTGAGCGACGGCCATCTCATCCACTCGGCGCGGCTGGTCGACGGCGGCACGGTCGTCGAAGACGGCTGGGTGCGGTTCGACGGCGACACGATCGCCGCGCTCGGCAGCGGCGCGACATGGCGCGATGAGCCGGGCGTACTGGATATGGCCGGCGCCGATCGTGTGACCGTGACCGATGCGGGAGGTGCGTGGCTCACGCCCGGCTTCGTCGACATCCACGTCCACGGCGGCGGAGGCGCGAGCTTCGACGACGGGCCCGACGCGATCGGCCGGGCCCTGGAGCTGCACCGGCGGCACGGCACCACCCGCTCGGTGCTGTCGCTCGTCACGGCGCCGGTGCCGGAGCTGGCCCGTCGGGTGCAGGAGGTGGCGGCGCTCACAGCGGCCGATCCGCGCATCCTCGGGTCGCACCTGGAGGGGCCGTTCCTCGACGTCGGGCACAAGGGCGCCCACGACCCGGCGCTGCTGCGCTCGGCGACCCCGGCCGACATCGAGCTGCTGCTGGATGCCGCCGCCGGCACCCTGCGACAGGTCACCATCGCGCCCGAACGTCCCGGCGGGATGGACGCCGTGCGCGCCTTCTCCGCCGCCGGCGCGGCCGTCGCCGTCGGTCACACCGCCGCCGACTACGACCAGGCGCTGGCCGCCTTCGACGCGGGCGCGAGCATCCTCACGCACGCGTTCAACGCCATGCCGGGACTGCACCACCGCGCGCCCGGACCGGTCGCCGCGGCCGCCCGCACCCCGGGGGTGACGCTCGAGATCGTCAACGACGGCGTGCACGTCCATCCCGAGATGGTCCGGATCGCCTTCGCCGCCGCCCCCGGCCGGATGGCCCTGGTGACGGACGCGATGGCCGCCGCCGGTTCCGCCGACGGCGACTACGTGCTCGGGTCGCTGGACGTCGAGGTGCGCGACGGCGTCGCCCGGCTCGCCGGCGGAGGGTCGATCGCCGGGTCGACGCTCACCCTCGACGACGCTCTGCGGCGCGCGGTGCTCGAGGTCGGCATCCCGGTCGCCGAGGCGGTGCGCGCGCTCACCGAGACGCCGGCCGCAGCCGTCGGGCGCGCTCACGACCTCGGCCGTCTGGCCCCAGGCTACGCGGCCGACGCCGTGTTGCTGGACGCGGACTTCCGTGTCCGCCAGGTGTGGGCGGCGGGCGAACCCGTCGCCTGATCCGTGGGTCGCAACCCGCCGTTATGGGCGGTCCAGAACGGCGTGTTGCGTCCCACAGCCGCGGTCAGTGCGTCGCCGTCAGTGCGTCGCGACGACCGTCCGCGACATCCGGCCGACCACGAGCACGAGCGCGACCGACACGACCAGCAGACCGACGTACGCCCACGGCAGCACCATCAGGCCGCCCGCGTCGTAGATGACCGCCCCGACGAGCGCTCCCCCGCCGATCCCGACGTTGAAGGACGTCGTGTACAGCGCGCTCGCGGTGTCGCGGAACGCCGGGGACGACGTGTGCAGCATCCGCGTCTGGAGCAGCGGCGGGAGCGCGCCGAAGGCGAGCCCCCACAGGATGAACGCGATCAATGCCAGCACGATCTGGCCGGCGAGCACGGCGAGCGCCGCAACGGCGATCCCGGTCACGACGAGCGCGAGGATGAGCCCCAGCTGCGGCCGCGGACCGAACACCGAACCGGCGAGGATCAGGCCGCCCGCACCGGCGATCCCATAGAGGAACAGCAGCGCACCGACGTCACCCGACGGCACGCCCATCGGCCCGGTCAGGAACGGCACCACGAACGTGTAGAACGCGTAGTGCCCGACCATCGTGACGGCCGCGATCACGCAGACCATGATGACCAGCGGGATGGTGCGGTCGCGCGGTCGGGGAACCGTGCGGTCGCGCTCGCGCCGACGCTTGCCGTCCGCCTCCCGCTCGACCGCCGGCAAGAACTTCCAGATCACCAGGGCGCCGACCATCATGAGCGCGGCGAGCAGCCCGAACGACAGCCGCCAGCCGAAGACGTGCCCGGCGAACGTGCCGAGCGGCACACCGAGCACGAACGCCAGCGTCCCGCCGCCGAGGGTGATGGAGACGGCCCGGCCGATCTGCTCCTTGGGCACCAGGTGGCCGGCGTACGCGCCGACGATCGACCAGAACATCCCGTGCGCCACACCGCCGAGCACGCGCGAGCCGACCACGAAGGCGTAGTCGGGCGCGATGGCGGTGAGCGCGTTCGAGATGCCGAGCACGACAAGGATGCCGATCAGCAGGCCGTGCCGCGGCCAGCGCCGGGTCAGCGCCGTCAGCGGGGCGCTGGTGACCACCACGGTGAACGCGAACACCGTCACGAGCAGCCCGATCTGGGCCTCGCTCACGCCGAGGGAGGCGCTCATGTCCGGCAGCAGGCCGGTCGGGATCATCTCGCTGGTCACCGAGAGGAAGGTGGCGGTGGCCAGGGCGATCAGCCCGGTCCACGGGAATTTCGGCGCAATGCGCGCCGGAGTCGTCGAAGTGGCAGTCATACGGATCTGTCCAACGGACGGCGTTCCCCGGCCATTCCGCCGCTACTGCGGGCCTCGGCGCCGGTGCCAGTGGCTGGCTGCGGCTTCCGGGAGGGGATGGCGGGTCGACTACGCGCCCATGTGCGCGCCCAGGGCCGTGCGGGAACCGCCGACCACGGACGATTCTACCGGAGGCCGTCCAGAATGGCAGCGCTGTCCGAGATCTCGATCAGCGGCGCGTACAGCGCCATCGCATCCAGGGCGCGCTGGTGGTCTGCGTCGCTCAGGCCGGCACACGCGTCGGCCGCGACCCGGATGCGCACGCCCGCGTCCGCGGCTCCCAGTGCCGTGCTCAACACACAGCAGTCGGTGGAGACGCCGGCGAGCACCACATCCTGCGACCCGTCGAGCGCATCCCGCAGAGCAGGACCCCACTTGCCGAACGTCGTCTCGGTGACCACCGGATGCCCGGTGTCGCGAAAGGCGAGCACCAGGTCGTAGATCGGGTCGTCGGCGGGGACGAGCGCGAACGGCCACTGCTCGTAATACGGCACCCAGGCGCCCTCCGGCCGCTCCGGTGCGATGAAGCGCGTGAACACGACGCGCTCGAAGGCGGGCACCATCCCCGCGATCACGGCCTCCGCGTCCGCGAAGCGCGGCGTGAACCACGGGCTCGCCGGGTCGCCGAACACCTGCTGCATGTCGACGACGACGAGCGTCGGGCCGGTCATCGCTCCTCCTGTCGCCGCACCGCACCGCGCGAGAACAGCAGCGTGCCCAGGTATCCGATGACCAGTGCGACGAGGACGCCGAGGTTCGCGAAGGCCCAGTCGCCCTGCTTGCCGCCGATCGGACCGAGCAGGTAGCCCTGCCAGGCCAGCCACGAGGCCGAGCCGTTGGTGACGAGGCCCCAGCCGATCGCGGTTCCGATCACGATCAGGGCGATCGGCAGCCAGCGGATGGCGCCGTAGCGACCGCGCCGGTCGTACAGCTCGGCCTCCGCGTAGTCGCGCCGACGCAGCTGGATGTCGGCGACGAAGATGCCGCACCAGGCGGCGATCGGCACGCCCAACGTGATGAGGAAGCCTTGGAACGGGCCGAGGAAGTCGGTGGCGAAGAACACGACGTAGATCGCGCCGGCGGTCATGATGACGCCGTCGATGCCCGCCGCGACGTACCGCGGGACGCGGACGCCGACGCTGAGCAGCGCCAGCCCGGACGAGTAGATGTCGAGCACCGCCCCGCCGACCAGCCCGAGCACGGCGACGATGACGAACGGAACCAGGAACCAGGTGGGCAGCAGCGACGCGAGCGCGCCGATCGGGTCGGCGGCGATGGCCTCGCTCAGCTTCGACGAGGAACCGGCCAGCAGGATGCCGAAGATCAGCAGGATGACCGGGGCCAGCGACGAGCCGAAGGTCGTCCATCCCACCACTCCCCCGCTGCGGGCGCTGCGCGGCAGGTAACGGGAGTAGTCGGCGGCGGCGTTCACCCAGCCGAGCCCGAAGCCGGTGAGCATGAACACGAACCCGCCGATCACATGCGGCGCGTCTCCCGCCGGGAGTGCAGCCACGGCGCCGAGGTCGATGTGGTTCAGGACCAGCAGGATGTAGACCACGGTCAGCACGCCGGTCACGATCGTGATGACCATCTGCATGCGCATGATCAGGTTGAAGCCGATCACGCCGCCGACGATGACGAGCGCGACGACGACGATGAGGGCCACCAGCTTGGTGACGACCCCGCCCTCCCAGCCGAGCTGCTGGAACACCGTCGCGGTGGCGAGCGCGGCGAGCGAGACCAGCACGGTCTCCCATCCGACCGTCAGCAGCCACGACAACGCCGAGGGGACGCGATTGCCCTCCACGCCGAACACGGCGCGGCTGAGCACCATCGTCGGCGCGGATCCACGCTTTCCGGCGAGCGCGATCACGCCGCACAGCAGGAACGAGACGACGATCCCGACCACGCCGACGATCGTCGCCTGCCAGAACGAGATGCCGAACCCGAGCAGGAACGACCCGTAGCTGAGACCGAACACGGAGACGTTGGCGCCGAACCACGGCCAGAACAGGTCGCGCGGCCGCCCCTTCCGCTCACTCTCGTGAATGGTGTTGAGCCCGTTCAGCTCCACGTCGAAAGCGGACGCCGCGCCCGAACGGGTATCGGGCGCATCCTCACCGGTGCTGGTCATGCACCGATCGTGGTGCACCCCGCCCCGGCGCGTCAACCGCGGCGCGCTCAGGCAGCCCAGGGATTAATGACGGGGACGCCGACGTCGGCGAAATCCTTGTCGCGAGTCGCCACAGCGTCGGCTTCGGCGGCGAGGGCCGTTGCTGCGATCATGGCGTCGGCGAGCGCGATCGGGCGGCCCGCCGCCTCCCGGACCGATCTGATGGTGGCGCACTCCGCCGCGGCGACCGGATCGAACGGGAGCGTGCGGGCGAACTCCGACAGGACGTTCGTGTCGAGCAGGATCATTCGTCCATCGCTTCGACCCGGTTGCGGATGAACTCCACGAAGCCCAGCTTCTTGTAGTTCGGACGCGGGTCGACAGGTTCCCCCACCGCGACCCGTCCCGCGATGTATTCGAGCTCTTCACCGACCGTCCGGCTCTCGCCGCGAGCCATGAGCTCGAGGGTCTCGTAGATGTCCACGTCGAGACCGACGGTCACCGATACTTGCTTCATCATCAAATGCCTCCTAATGCAGACATATTTTGGATATCAACCAAGGCTATCACCCCGACCGCTACCCTGATCTGGTGACCGACTCCTCCGCCTCCAACCACTGGGTGCTCACCTTCAGTTGCTCCGACCGCCCCGGGATCGTGCACGCGGTCAGCGGCGCGATCGTCGCCGCGCGCGGCAACATCACCGAGAGCCAGCAGTTCGCGAGCACCGACACCGGCCGTTTCTTCATGCGGCTGCAGGTCGAGTCGGCGGCGGGACGCGACGAGTTCGAGCGCGCGCTCGCCCCCGTAATCGAGGAGTTCGGGATGACGCACCGGGTCGACAACGTCGGCCGTCCGCTCCGGACGCTGGTACTCGTGTCCAAGGCCGCGCACTGCCTCAACGACCTGCTCTTCCGCCAGCGCGCCGGCCAGCTGCCGGTGGAGATCCCGCTCGTGCTCTCCAACCACGACGCCCTGAGCGACCTCGCCGGGTTCTACGGCGTCCCCTTCGAGTCGCGGGTCGTCACCGACCCGGACTCTAAGGCGGCGTTCGAGCAGCGCATCCTCGAGGCGGTCGACGAGCACGACATCGAGCTGGTGGTGCTCGCCCGGTACATGCAGATCCTCTCGCCGGAGCTGTGCGAGCGCCTCGCCGGGCGCGCGATCAACATCCACCACTCGTTCCTCCCCGGCTTCAAGGGCGCCAACCCGTACCGCCAGGCGCACGCGCGCGGCGTGAAGCTGATCGGAGCGACCGCCCACTTCGTCACCAGCGACCTCGACGAAGGGCCGATCATCGAGCAGAACGTCGTCCGGGTCGACCACAGCAACACCGTGCAGGAGCTTGTCGCGATCGGACAGGACGAGGAGAGCCGGACGCTGACGCAGGCCGTGAAGTGGTTCGCCGAAGACCGCGTACTGCTCGACGGCGCGCGCACCATCATCTTCCGTTGAGCCGCGCTGTCTCAGCCCCACGACGCGTCGGTAGACTGCCGTGGTGACCTCAGCACCCGACCAGCACGCCCGGCTCACGGTGGGGCCGAACGACATCCTGCGCTTCGTCCTGGAGCTGTTCGCCATCGTCTCGCTCGGCATCTGGGGGTTCCTGGCCTGGCCGCTGCCGTGGAACTTCCTCGTCGGTATCGGCGCTCCGGTCGTGGCCATCCTGCTGTGGGCGCTGTTCCGCTCGCCGCGCGCGGTGCTGCACGTCGACCCGTTTGTGAAGGCGATCGTCGAGATCGTCGTGATGGGCTCCGCGGCGTTCGCCTGGTGGGACCTCGGCCAGCCGGTCGTCGCCATCGTCTTCGCGGTGATCGCGACCATCAGCGGCGTGATCAACGGACGGCGCGAGTTCTCATGAGCGGCCTCGTCGTCCACAGCGCCCGCAAGGTGGATGCGGATGGGCTGGTCGACGACTTCTGGCTCGTCACCGACGGAGCGCACATCACCGCGACCGGTACCGGATCCGGCTGGCGCGAGGCGGTGCGCGGCCCGGATGACGACGCCTCATCGACCGCCGGGCCGCACGTCATAGACGCGCACGGTCACTGGCTGACCCCGGGCTTCATCGACCTGCATTGCCACGGCGGTGGAGGCCACCCCTACGACGACGGCATCGACCAGATGCGTGCCGCGCTCGCGACGCACCGCGCGCACGGCACGACCCGCTCCCTGATCTCGCACGTCGCGAACCCGCTGGCGTCGCTGCGCGAGAGCCTCGCGGTGGTCGCCGAGCTGACGGCGAGCGACCCGCTGGTGCTCGGATCGCACCTGGAGGGCCCGTTCCTCGCGCCGGAGCGACGCGGAGCGCACGACGCCCGCTTCCTCCGCGACCCCGAGCCGGAGGCCGTGGAGGAGCTCATCGCCGCGGCCCGCGGAACCCTCCGGACGGCGACCATCGCGCCGGAACTGCCGAACGCCCTGGAGGCGATCGGCGTGCTGATCGAGGCCGGTGCGGTCGTGGGCGTCGGCCACACGACCGCCGGGTACGCCGAGACGGCCCGTGCCTTCGAGGTGGGCGCGCGGCTGCTCACGCACGCGTTCAACGCGATGCCGGGCATCCACCACCGGGCGCCGGGCCCCGTCCTGGCCGCGATCGACAACCCTGAGGTCACGCTCGAGCTCATCCTCGACGGGCTGCACGTCGACCCGACCGTCGGTGCGCTGCTGTTCCGCGAGGCGCCGGGGCGCGTCGCGCTCGTGACCGACGCGATGGCCGCGGCCGGCGCCACTGACGGCGACTACCGGCTCGGCGGCCTCAACGTGACCGTCCACAACGGTTTGGCCGTGCTCTCCGGCACCGACACGATCGCCGGCTCGACGCTGACCCAGGATGTCGCGCTGCGGAACGCGGTCACGCTCGCCGGGCTCGACCCGGTCACCGCGGTCGCCGCCCTGACGCGGGCCCCCGCGCACGTGCTCGGCGAGGGCCACCGCCTCGGACGGCTGCACGCCGGTTACGTGGCCGACGCGGTCCTCCTCGACCACGACTGGCGTGTCACCGCCGTCGTCGCCGACGGCGCCCCGCTCGCCTGACCGCGCCCGATCCCCTACGTCCGCGCGCGCCGTCTCCCCCGCCGTCGAGTACGCGAACTTTGCACGCCCCGGCGGCGTTTCGCGTGCAGTTTGTGCCGACTCGACGGCGGGGCGGAGCGGTTGGGAAGGGGTCAGAGGGTCTGCCAGGAGGGCTTGTTCGCGTAGGCGTAGCGGTAGTAGTCGAGGTTGCGCAGGCGGGAGGCCGCCGGCTCGTCCACGAGGACCGTCACGTGCGGGTGCAGCTGGATGGCGGAGCCCGGGTTCGAGGCCGATACCGGACCCTCCACCGCACCCGCCAGGGCCTCCGCCTTGCCCTCGCCGAACGCCAGCAGCATCAGATGCCGCGCGCGCAGGATCGTCGACAGCCCCTGCGTGATGCAGTGCATCGGCACGTCGTCCTCCGACGCGAAGAAGCGGGCGTTGTCCTTGCGGGTCTGCTCGGTCAGCGTCTTCACGCGGGTCACCGACGCGAACGACGAGCCGGGCTCGTTGAACCCGATGTGGCCGTCGGTCCCGATGCCGAGGAGCTGCACATCCACTCCCCCGGACTCGGCGATCGCCTTCTCGTAGTCGGCTCCGGCGTGCTCGATGCCGTCGAGCGACCCGTTGGGCACGTGGATGAGCGACGGCGTCAGCCCGAGCGGCTCGACGACCTCGCGCGTGATCACCGCACGGTACGACTCGGGATGCCCGGCCGGCAGGCCCACGTACTCGTCGAGCGCATACCCGCGCACGTGGGACACATCCACACCCCGCTCGTGGATGCCATGCTCGAGGGCCCGGTAGACCGCCAGCGGGGTGGACCCGGTCGCGAGGCCCAGCACCGCATCGGGCTTGGCGGCGATCAGATCGAGGATGCTGCGCGCGGCGAGCTCGCCCGCGGCGTCCTGGTCGCGGACGACGACGATTTCGGCCATCAGTTCTCTCCTACGAGTGCCGCGCCCAGCGCGGCGACGGGGGTGCCTTCGGGAACGAGGCGCACCCTCCCGGGCAGGTCGAGCGACGCCAGGAACGGCGACGTGCGCTCCCAGTCGTGCAGCACCTCGTGGACGTCGTCGAGCAGGCGCTTCCCCAGGTGGCTCAGACCGCCGCCGATGACGACGGTGCCGACATCGACGGTGAGCACGAGGACGCGCACCGCTGAGGCGATGCCCGCAGCCAGCCTAGCCGTGATCGCTCGGGCGACGGGGTCGCCGTCGTCCGCCGCGGCGAACACCGCGCGCACCGGCAGCGGGTCGTCGGTCGGCCACTGGCGGGCGACGCCCGATCCGCTCGCGACGGTCTCCAGACAGCCGCGCTGACCGCAGGCGCAGAGGGCTCCCTGCGGGTCGACGGGCAGATGTCCGATCTCGCCGGCGATGCCCGTGCTCCCGCGCCAGAGCCGTCCGTCGACGACGATGCCGGCGGCCATCCCGGTCCCGAGGTTGAGGAACGCCATCGTGCCGGTCAGGCCGAGCAGGTGGTACGCACCGAGAGCGGCGGCCTTCACGTCGTTCTCGACACGGACGCCGACGCCGAGGCGGCCGGCGAGCATCCCGCCGAGCTCGAGCTGCTCGAGCCCCAGGTTGACCGCGTGCGCGACCTGTCCGGAGACGGTGTCGACCATCCCGGGCACGCCGATCCCGATCGACTGGAAGCCGCCCGGCGCGAGGCCGGTGAGTTCGCCGATGCGCGACACAGCGGCCACGGCGGTCTCGACGACGGCGTCATGCCCGAATCCGGTCGCCAGGCGCACCCGCTGGGTGAGCGCGCCGAGCTCGTCGACGGCGACCGCGTCGGTCTTGGTGCCGCCGATGTCGATCCCGAGCCTCACGTCCGGCGTCCGAGCAGTTCGAGGAGGGCGCGACCGACTAGGCGGGATGCGCCGAAGGTCGCGATGTCGGCGTACGCGCGGTCGTCACTGGGCCAGCCCATATCGACGACCAGCACGCGCTCACGTTCGGCGCGCAGCCGGTCGATGGCGGCTCGGGCGAACGCGTGCCGGTGGTTGTCCTTGCCGATGACGAGCACCGGGGACTGCGCGGCGAGCACCAGGTCGGGGTGGTCGTTCTCGGTGAAGACGACCGCCGGGTTGGCGGTGAATGCTGCGGCCCACGCGGTTCCGGGGTCAGCGTCGACCTCGGAGAACGGCCCCCAGGGCGCCGTCCCGACAGCGATGTTGGCGACTGTGTCGATACGGACGACCGAGTACCGTCCGCCGCCGTTCTCCCGCAGCCACTCGCGCGCGTGCTCGCTCACGTCGAACGCGCGCTCCGCCGCCGCGACATCCGCCTCCCGCACCTGGCTCTGTCCCACCGTCGAGTCCGCAAACTTTGCACGCTCATCCGGCGCGTCGTGTGCAGAATTCGCGGACTCGACGGTGGGCGGAGCGGGCGGGAGAGAGCGGGCGAGGGCGCGGACGCGGGCGGCCGCGGCGGAGATGCGGGCTGCGGGGAGGCGGCCCGCCGCAACGGCGTCGGCGATGGCCTGCTCGATCGCGGCGAGTTCCTCGTCGGTGTTCTCGGTGCCGATGCACAGCAGGTCGCAGCCGGCGGCGAGCGCCAGCACGGCCGCCTCCGGGATGCCGCGCTCACCGCTGGCGCCCTGCATGTCGAGCGCATCGCTGACGACGACGCCATCGAAGCCGAGCTCGCCGCGCAGCATCCCCTCGATGATCGCGGGGCTGAGCGTGGCCGGGTGCACCGCATCCAGCTGCGGGAGCAGGATGTGCGACGTCATGACCGCCCGGGCGCCCTCGTCGATGACGGCGCGGAACGGGACGAGCTCCCGCTCGCGCAGCTGCCGCGGCGACAGGTCGACGACGGGCAGCTCGAGGTGAGAATCGGTTCCGGTGTCGCCATGCCCGGGGAAGTGCTTTGCGGCGACCGCGACGCCGGCGGACTGCAGCCCACGGGTCCAGGCGGCGCCGTGCTCGGCGACCACCTCGGGCGTCGAGCCGAAGCTCCGCACGCCGATCACCGGGTTGTCCGGGTTGGAGTTGATGTCGATGTCCGGGGCGAAGTCGAGGTTCACGCCCGCGCGCCGAAGCTCCTGGCCGACCCGGTGCGCCACGCGCTCGGTGTAGCCGGCGTCACCGAGACGGCCCAGGATGGCGTTGCCCGGGTAGGGCGAACCGCTCCCGTAGTACAGCCGGGTGACGTCGCCTCCCTCTTCGTCGATCGCGACCACCGCATCCGGGTTGGCCGCGTAGATCGCGTCGGTCAGCGCGCGCAGCTGCTCCGCGGTGGCGATGTTCTGCCCGAACAGGCACACTCCGCCGAGGCCGCCGCGCAGGCGCTCCTCGAGCCACGCGGGCAGCGTCGTCCCGACGAACCCGGGCAGCAGCGTCGCCGCGATACTGCGGCGGAGGTCCGGATCGGCGACGGCGGTGTGGGCGACGGACGCGCCACTCACCCCTTCACCGCCCCGCTGACCAGGCCGCTGGTCATCCGGCCCTGCACGATGAGGAAGAAGATGATCACCGGCACCGCCACGAGCGTGGAGGCCGCCATGACCTGTCCCCAGTCGGTCGCCCGCGACGCGGACTGCTGCACGAAGCCGCGCAGCCAGAGCGGAAGCGTCGCGCTGCTCGACTGCGGGAGGATGACGAGCGCCACCGTGAACTCGTTCCAGGCCTGCAGGAAGGCGTAGACGCCGGAGGCGACCAGCCCCGGGGCGAGGAGCGGGAAGGTGATCCGGAGGAACGCCTGCGTCCGGCTGAGGCCGTCCACCATGGCGGCCTCTTCGAGGTCGGCGGGGATGCCGGCGACGAAGCCGCGCAGCATCCAGATCGTGAAGGGCACGACGGCGGCGATGTAGAGGATGCTGACCCCGACGACCGTATTGAGCAGGCCCAGCGTGCCCATCAGCTTGTACTGGGCGATGAACAGTCCCTCGGCCGGGAGCATCTGGATCAGCAGCACGGCGAGCACGAACGAGCGACGCCCGCGGAACTTGAACCGGCTGATCGCGAGCGCGGCCAAGAACGCGAACGCCAGGCAGCACACCACGGTGATGAGGGCGACAGCGACGCTCATCCCGAGCGCCGGGAAGAACGTCCCGCCCTCGACGACCGCGGAGAAGTTGTCGAAGGATCCGCCGAACGGCAGCCACGTCGGCGTGGTGTTCTGCAGGATGACGTTCGGCAGCAGCGACGAGTTCACCATCCAGTACACAGGGAACACCCACACCAGGGCGAGCACGATGCCGAGCGCGCCGAGCAGCACGCGGGAGGCGCGGATGCGCCGGCGGGTCCTTGGCCGAGCCGTCACGGCGGCGGGCCGGGTCGAGGTCGCGGTGGTCACGATTCGTCCTCCTTGAGCAGGGAGCGCACGTAGAACCAGCTGAGCGCCACGGTGAGCACGAGCACGAAGACGCTGACGGCGCTCGCCATCGCGAAGTCGCTCGAGCCGACCCCGAGCTGGTAGATGTAGGTGCCGAGCAGGTTGGTCTCGCTGGCGATGGAGCCCTTGTCCTGCAGCAGCTTGATCTGCGCGAAGACGCGCAGGTCCCAGATGATCTGCAGCAGCAGGACGATGCCGAGCACGGGCCGGATGATCGGCAGGATGATGTAGCGCAGTCGCTGCCATCCCCGCGCGCCGTCCATCTGCGCGGCCTCGACGACCTCCGTGGAGACCTGGGTCAGTCCGGCGTAGACGGAGAACGCGACGAAGGGCACGCTCATCCACGTCACGATCACCATCGCGACGAAGAAGAAGGAGAGCGGGTTCTGCAGCCAGTTGTGGTCCTGGAAGTCGAGCCCCCACGAGGTGAGCACGTAGTTGACGACGCCACGGCGCCAGTCGAACAGCCAGTTCCAGACCGTCATGGCCGCGACGACCGGCATCGCCCAGGCGAGCAGCAGAGAGACCTGCAGGATGATGCGCACGACCTTGTTGACCGCGTTCATCAGCAGCGCCATCCCGACGCCGATGACGACCGTGACGAAGGCGGTGACCAGGCAGAAGGCGATCGAACGGCCGACGACGACCCAGGTGTAACCGTCGGAGAAGAGCGTGATGTAATTCTCGAACCAGACGAACTCGGCCGGTTTGCCGAACTGCTGGGCGAGTCCGAAGTGCTGCATCGACGTGATCAGCTGCCACACGATCGGGTAGCCGAGCGCGACGAGCAGGATGAGGATGGCCGGGAGCAGCAGGGAGTACGGCGTGAGCTTCCCTCGGCGGCGGCGCGGTGCGTCCCGCGCCGGTGCCGGTGGTGTCGCGAGGGCGAGGCGGGTGTCCTCGGTGGCGGTCACGGGCGTCCTCCTTTCTGTGTTGCGGAGTCAGTCTGAGGGCAGCGACGAGGGCGCGGAAGGGGTGCCTCCGCGCCCTCGCCGATCGCTGAGCGCTAGCTCTTGACGTTGAGCAGCGCGTCGATCTTCTTGTCGTACTCCTGCGCGAGCGCCTTCAGGTCGGACGCGTCACGGATCTTGGAGAAGAACTCCTCCATCACGTTGCCCGCCTCGACCGAGGCCCAGCCGGGTGCGGCCGGAGTCAGCTTCGAGTTGGATGCCGACTCGATGAGCGCCTTCGCGAACTGGTCGTCGCCGAGCGAGGAGGTGTACTTCTCGTTCGCCGGGCCCAGGCCGTTCTTGCCGAGCATCTCCTGGTACTCCTTGGAGAAGATGATCTTCAGGAGGGTCTTCGACAGCCCCGGCTCCTTGGTCTTCGCCGAGATGCCGATGTTGGAGCCGCCCGCGAACACGGGGGCCGGCTTGCCGTCGTTACCCGGGAGCACGAAGGTGCCGAACGTGGCGTCGTTCCAGGTGCGCGTCGGCTTGCCGTCGTCGCCCTTCCCGAGGTCGCCGATCGACCAGTGCGCCCATCCCGGAGCCATGATGGTGGCCGCCGCGAGGGAGGTGTCACCCGTCTTGTTACCGTCGGCGTCGAGCGTCTGGTCGGTGTCGTTGAGGTAGATGTACTGGTTCGAGTCCTTGGCGTCGTTCGGCGCCTTGGATGCGTTCTTGTACAGGTCCTGGAGCTGCTGGAGGCCCTTCAGCGACTCCTCCGACTCGAGGGTGGCCTTCCACTTGTCGCCGTCCTTCTTGGCGATGTCCCCGCCGTTGGCGAAGATCCAGGAGATGCCGTCGCGCCAGTCCTGGCCGCCGAGGAAGAAGCCGGAGAAGTTGTTGATCCCCTTCGGGTTCTTCGCCGTGATGTCGGCCACGTTCGTGTTGAACTGGTCCAGCGTCGTGGGGACGCTGACCCCGGCGGCCTGGTAGATGTCCTTGCGGTAGAACATGTAGCGCGACCCGAAGTAGTAGGGCAGCGTGTAGTTCTTGCCGTCGACCTTTCCGGCCTCGACGAAGGACGGCAGCAGGTCGCTCCCGCCGAGGTCCTTGTACATGTCGGAGATGTCGAGGAAGGCGCCGACGTTGGTGAAGGTGGGCGACTGGGTGTTGCCCATCTCGGTCACATCGGGCGTGTTGTTGGCGTCCGGGAGGGCCGTGGTGAGCTTGGTGACGATGTCTCCCCAGTCCTGCTGCTCGATCTTGAGGGTCGCTCCGGTCTCCTTGTTGAACTCCGTCTTGAGGTAGTCGCGGAGCTTGTCCGGGGTGTCGGACCCGACGAGCCACAGGGTGACCGTCTTGCCCTTGCCGTCGGTGCTCGCGGCGGTCGAGCCTCCCGAGGCGCATCCGGCGAGCACGAGAGCGGAAGCTGTTGCCACAGCGGCGAGGCCGACGAGCTTTCTCTTCATTGCTGGTTCCTTTCGTAGTGGTCAGTGGCTGCAGGTGCAGCACACCGTCGGTGCAGGGGTCGTGGTTCGGGTGGTGCTGTGTTAAGAGACCCCGAGTTGTCCGGAGAGGACGAGTACGGCCGCGCCGCGGAGGACGATGTCCTGCCCCTGCGTGGTCATCCGGAGGGACAGGTCGGCATGGTTCTGGGCCATGGTCCGGTTCCGGAGCGTGTGGACGGTCGCCTCGGCGAGGGGGCCGTCGAGCAGTTCGGTCGGGCCGCTGAGCACGATCTCCGACAGGTTGAGCGCGCCGACGACGGGCGCGAGGGCGATGCCGAGCCGCCGCCCCGCCTCGCGGAGGATCGGCGTCGCGTCGACGCCGGCGGCCTCTGCGTCGCGGATGCCGCGCTGCAGTTGCGGAACGCTGAGCCAGTGCTCGAGCACCTGGTCGCGGTTGTACGTGGTCTCGAGGCCCAGGTCGGTCCCGACCATGACCTGCCCGATCTCGCCCGCCGCGAAGTGGCTGCCGTAGACGAGCGCGCCGGCGACGAGGAGGCCCGCGCCGATACCGTGGCCGACGCGGATGAGCATCATGTCGCCCGCTGCTCCGCCGTACGTGTGCTCGGCGAGCGCCGCGGCGTTGGCGTCGTTGGCGACGACGACGGGCAGACCCGTGCGTGCCGCGAGGCGCTGCTGCAGCGGGAGGTCGTCCCAGCCGAGGTTCGGCGCCGTCAAGATGGTGCCGGTCAGGTCGACGACACCGGGCGAGCCCACGCCAATCCCGAGCACGGGTGCGGTGGTGGCGGCGACCAGCCGGTCGACCAGGGCGTCGACCTTGGCGGCCGCGGACTCGCCGGTGGCGGACTCGCCGCCCTCGCCGTCCGCGAGCATGACCTCTGCCCTGGCCAGGATGCGCCCGTCCAGGTCCATGACCGCGCCGCGGAAACGGTCGTGGTCGCTGAGGTCCACTCCGATGATCTGGTGCGCGGCGCGGTCGATGTCGAGGAGGACGGCCGGCTTGCCGGGTCGCGCCGACTCCCGCTGGCCCAGCTCGATGACGAGCCCTTCGGCGAGCAGCTCGGCGACCAGGTCGGAGACCGTCACCCGGGTGAGCCCCGTCTCCCGGGCGAGGTCTGCGCGACTGCGCTGGCCATCCCGATACAGGGTCTGGAGCACGAGCGACCGATTGTGGCTGCGAGCGTGCTCGGGGAGCACCTTGGCGCGCGGCCGGAGTGCCCGCCCCGGGGTCAGTCCCCCGGCGCTTCCCTGCACCTCGGTCGTCGTCATGTTTGTTAGTAAAGCTTACGAACAAATGAATTGCAAGAGACGAAACGAAGTTGTTACACCGGCGATGCGGCCGGACGCTCAGAGCCCTTCCACCCGCTCGCGGAGGAATCGGGCGATGCGCTCCGTCGCATCCTGAGCCTCGGGCGTCCCGAGCAGGAGCGGGAACACGTGCGGGAGTCCCTGCCCCACCACCAACTGCACCTCGACCCCCGCGGCGGTCGCCGCTGCGGCGAGCCGCTCCGCGTCGCTCAGCAGCAGATCGGCGGTCCCCACCTCGATGTGGAGCGGAGGGAGCCCCGCCAGCGATGCGAACAGGGGCGAGGCTGCGGGCGTGCGGGGGTCCACACCGTCGAGATAGTCAACTGCCAGCCGGGCGAGAAGCTGCGGCGTCGAGACCGGGTCCTCGGCGACACGGTCCCGCATCGACGGTCCGGAGCCGGTCAGATCGACCGTCGGCGACATCAGCACGACGGCGGCGGGCAGCGGCTCGCCGGCGTCGCGCGCCGCGACCAAGGTCGAGAGCGCGAGTCCCCCGCCCGCGGAGTCCCCGGCGAATGCGACAGACATCGGCGGCGAGCCGTGAGCGACGCAGAGCCACTCCCACGCGGTGCGAGCATCGTCGAGCGCGGCAGGGAACGGGTGCTCCGGCGCCAGCCGGTAGTCGACGAAGAGGACGCGCATCCCCGCCGCCCGGCCGAGTCGAGCGGCGAGCTCCCCGTCGCTCGCGAGGGATCCGAGCTGGAATCCCCCGCCGTGGAGGAACACGAGGACGCTCGTCCGGTTCTCGCCGGGGACATCCAGCCAGTGCGCCGCCACTCCGCCTGCATCCACGTCGGTGACCCGCACGTCAGCGGGAAGAGGGTGGAGGGTGTCGCCCGGCACGAAGGAGGCGCGCGCCTCGTCCGGGGTCGGTTGCGCCTGGCCCGCCTCGACAGCGGCTGCGGCGGCGCGCTGCCGGGCGCGCATGACCGCCAGGGCGGCCTCCATCTCCGTGCTCGGCACGTCGGCTCCCGACCCCGTCAGCCCGCCGCGGGAACGACGGGGTCCTCGACGAGCACCTCGGTCAACCGACCCGTGCGGACGCCGAAGACGAAGCCGCGCACCGGGACGTCCGGCGAGATCCAAGGGTGCGAGCGGACCTTGAGCACCTGCTCCCGCGTGTTCCGCTCGGCGTCCGTGAACGTGAAGAACTGCGCTGGCGCGATCGGATAGCTCCCGGTCTCGGCCCTCAGGCGCTCGACGAGTTCGTCGCCCGAGAAGCGCGAGAGGCCGCAGTCGTCGTGATTGATGACGAGGATCTCGCGCGTTCCCAGCATCCGCGTCGAGACGATGAGCGAACGCATCGCGTCGTCGTCGATCACCGTCCCGACATTGCGGATGAGGTCGACGTCGGCGTCCGCGAGCCCCATCAGCCGCACCACCCCGCTCAGGCGGGGGTCGGCGCAGGTGACGATGGCGATCTTCGGCGCCGGTGGTCCCGCGCCCGCCGGGTCGTAGTCGCCGGCGAGAGTGGCGTTGGCGCGCAGCGCGTCGTCGGTGATGCTCATGGTCGCAGCTCCTTCTGTCGTGAGGGTCACGTCCGGATGCGACGGCTCGCCGGGGCGTGCGGTGGCCACGATACGACCGCCGGTCGCCGTGCCGCGCGGGGGTTTCCCGCCAACCTCAGACGCAGGCCCGCGGCGGGTGAGGGGTTCGCGCCGCGGCCCGGGCTAGGCTCCCCCCATGGTCACAGAAGCCCCCGCCGCATCCACCCGCGCCCCGTTCGCGCTCACCGGTTCACGCGCCCTCGTCACCGCCGCCAGCCGCGGCCTCGGCCGTGAGATCGCGCTCGAACTGGCCGGCCAGGGCGCCGACGTCGTGCTCGGCGTCCGCGACCCCGGCGGCTCGGCCGGGCTGGTCGACGAGCTGCGCGTGTTCGGCGTCGACGCGGTGGCGATCCGGATGGATGTGCTCGATCTGGACGCCTGCCGCGCGGCCATCGACGTGGTGACGGAGGAGGGCGGTCCGATCGGCATCCTCGTCAACAACGCCGGTGGCGGGATCGACTCCCCCGCCTTCGAGGTCACCGAGGACGACTTCGACCACGTCTGGCAGCTCAACACGCGCTCCACGTTCTTCCTGTCGCAGCACGTCGCGAAGAGCATGCGGGAGAACGGAGGCGGCGCGATCGTGAACGTCGCGTCGCAGGCCGGGCTCGTGGCGCTGCCCGGCGAGGCGTCCTATTGCGCAGCGAAGGCCGCCGTCGTCCACCTGACGCGCTGCCTGGCCGTCGAGTGGGGACAGTACGGCATCCGCGTCAACGCGGTCGCGCCGACCTTCATCGAGACCGACGGCACGTCCGCCGCGCTCTCGGACGACGCCTTCCGGGCCGACACCGTCGAGCGCATCGCCGCGCTCCACCGCATCGGCGAGCCGCGCGAGGTCTCCGGAGCCGTGGCGTTCCTGGCGTCCCCGTCCGCCTCCCTGATCACCGGCCAGACCCTCGCCGTCGACGGCGGCTGGACCGCCCGCTGACCCGTGACCCCCTTAACGATTCGTGCCGAATGTGCGTTCTCGCGTCGCGATAGCGCACATTCGGCACGAATGCGTCAGAGGGGGATCAGCCCAGGCGCGCCTTCAGGTTCTCGCTGATGGCGTCCAGGAACTCCTCCGTCGTGAGGAACTTCTGCTCCGGGCCGACGAGGAGCGCGAGGTCCTTCGTCATCTTGCCCTCCTCGACCGTCTTCACGACGACGTCCTCGAGGGTGTGCGTGAAGTCGATGAGGTCCTGGTTGCCGTCGAGCTTGCCGCGGTGCGCGAGGCCGCGCGTCCAGGCGAAGATCGAGGCGATCGGGTTCGTCGAGGTCGGCTTGCCCTGCTGGTACTGGCGGTAGTGGCGGGTCACCGTGCCGTGCGCGGCCTCCGCCTCGACGACCGAGCCGTCCGGCGTGGTCAGCACCGAGGTCATCAGGCCGAGCGACCCGAAGCCCTGCGCGACGGTGTCGGACTGCACGTCGCCGTCGTAGTTCTTGCAGGCCCAGACGTAACCGCCCTCCCACTTGAGGCTGGAGGCGACCATGTCGTCGATGAGGCGGTGCTCGTAGGTGAGGCCGGCCGCGTCGAACTTCTCCTTGTACTCGGTGTCGAAGACCTCCTGGAACAGGTCCTTGAAGCGGCCGTCGTAGGCCTTCAGGATCGTGTTCTTGGTCGACAGGTACACCGGGTACTGACGGTCGAGGCCGTAGTTGAACGACGCGCGCGCGAAGTCGCGGATGGACGCGTCCTGGTTGTACATGCCCATCGCGACACCGGCGCCGGGCGCCTGGTAGATCTCGAAGGACTGGGCCTCGCCGCCGTCGGCCGGCTGGAAGCTCATCGTGAGGGTGCCCGGGCCGTCGAACGTGAAGTCGGTGGCGCGGTACTGGTCGCCGAAGGCGTGACGGCCGATGACGATCGGCTTGTTCCAGCCGGGGACCAGTCGCGGGATGTTGGAGATGATGATCGGCTCACGGAAGACCACGCCGCCGAGGATGTTGCGGATCGTGCCGTTCGGGCTCTTCCACATCTTCTTCAGGCCGAACTCCTCGACGCGCGCCTCGTCGGGCGTGATGGTCGCGCACTTCACGCCGACGCCGTGCTTCTGGATGGCGTGGGCCGCGTCGATCGTGATCTGGTCGTCGGTCTCGTCGCGCTTCTGGATGCCGAGGTCGTAGTACTCGAGGTTCACATCGAGGTACGGGTGGATGAGAGAGTCTTTGATGGCCTTCCAGATGATGCGTGTCATCTCGTCGCCGTCGAGTTCGACGACCGTTCCGTCAACCTTGATCTTGTCCATGGTTCTCCTGGGGTGTCTGCCGTTTTACGCCGACGACAGCTTACCCGAGCGCGACAACTATCTTGACATCGAGACATTTTCTCTCGGCGGATCGTCGGGTGCCGCGCGACTATGCCCCGGTCACCCGCGCACGTTACCCTTTCGTCATGGCTGAGTTGAGACTGGAAGAGTTGAGCGCGCGGACCGTTGTGGCGGCGAACGCGCTCACGCTGAAGCCGGGCCAGGAGCAGTTCATCGCTCCGGTCTCCTACTCGGCCGCGGCCGCGGTCGCCGACCCGAACACCTCGTGGCAGCGCGTCGTGCTCGACGGCGACGAGGTGGTCGGCTTCATCATGGGCAACTTCGACCCGAACGCCGAGCACGAGGAGTTCAAGGCGATCCTCTGGCGCATCAACGTCGACGCCGACGACCAGGGACGCGGCATCGGGACGTTCGCCGTGCGGGCCCTCGCCGACGAGGCGCGCGCACGCGGACACCAGCGTCTCTACGTGATCTGGGAGTCGGGCGAGCTCGGACCGGAGCAGTTCTTCCTGCGCAGCGGCTTCCAGCCGGTCGGCGAGACCCAGTACGGCGAGACGATCGGTGCCCTCGATCTCTGACCGGGAACCCGACCAGGAGGACGCGGCGAGCGCATCCTTCGTCGAGCGGGTGCTCGAGGTCGTGGATGCGATCCCACCCGGGCTCGTGATGACCTACGGGGATGTGGCGGCGACACTGGGGTCGCGTGCGGCCCGGATGGTCGGCCAGGTCATGGCGTACTACGGCTCGGACGTGCCGTGGTGGCGGGTCGTGCGGGCCAGCGGGCACCCTGCCGTGGGCCACGAGCACATCGCGTTGCAGCACTACCGCGCGGAGGGCACTCCCCTGCTGGGCGGCGGAAAGACGCCGTACCGGGTAGATTTACGGGCGGCCCGCCTCGACGACGCGCGGAATCATCCCTCCGACCGATGAACCACTCAGTTCCGTAGTGTTCACTCGTAGGAGATCCTTGTCCCTTTCCCCTGGAGCTGCCGTGCCCCGCATCCGAACCGCCGGAGTCATCGCGACGACGTCCGCACTCGCCCTGGCTCTGTCCGGATGCTCGGTGCTGACGGCGTTCGAGCCTCACGTCGACTCGGCGATCTGGGATACGGCGAAGGAGATGAAGGCTTCGAACACGGCCCTCATCGGTTCGCCGACCTTCGTGCCGGACGACGCCACGGTCATCCGCGTCGACTACGACACCCAGAACGGGTCGGCAATCATGACATACACGTCGAAGACCCTCCTCGCGCCGAACGTGTGCTCCGGCTCCGTCGCGACGCCGAAGCCCCCTATCGAGGACAGCTGGTGGCCCGTACAGGGCATCCCGCCCGAATCGTCCAAGTGCCCGAACGGATGGGCCGCCTTCGGGATCGGTCAGCAGGTGTGGGCGGTCAAGTCACCGACCAAGAAGTAGCGCCGGGCCCACTGCGTCGTCAGTGGAACTGCGGGACGATCAGCCAGATCCCGTAGACCACAGCGGCGACGCCGATGGCGAAGCACACGACCGCTCCGACCGTCGCGGCGAGCGGACGTCGCCCGGTCCGGACGCTCGCCGCTGCCCCGTCGGCGTCGAGCGGAGCCCCGACGGCCAACAGACGCAGGGCCGCCGCGTAGCTGATGACGACGACCGTCGTCGCCGCGAAGGCGACCAGCAGCACCACGACGAACGACCCCCAGTCCACGCCGAGGAACGATCCATCGGGTGCCGCCGTGTGCACGATGAGCTGTCGCATCCTCATCCCTCCTGTCCGGCGCCGACCGGCGCCGTCGTACGCGAGCCGGACGCGTCGTCCTCGGCCTCGTCGCCCTCGTTGACGTTGTGCCGGGTGACCGGGTTGCGGCGCGACAACGCCCACAGTCCGAGACCGGCGAGGAGCCCGACCACGGCGACGCCGATGAGCCCGACCAGGCTGGCGGAGGCGATCCAGGCCGCCAGCCCTCCGACGAGTGCCGCGGCGGGCAGCGTCACCACCCAGGCCGTCGCGATCCGTCCGACGACGCCCCAGCGCACCGAGGCGAGCTTCTTGCCCAGGCCGCTGCCGACCACGGCGCCCGAGGTGACCTGCGTGGTGGAGAGGGCGAAGCCGAGGTGCGACGAGACCAGGATGGTGGCCGCGGACGACGTCTCGGCCGCGAAGCCCTGCGGCGCTTTGACGTCGGTGATCCGCTTGCCGACCGTGCGCATGATGCGCCAGCCGCCGAGGTAGGTTCCGAGCGCGATCGCCAGGCCGCACGAGACGATCACCCAGAACGGCGGCGCACTCCCGGAGCTCAGGTAGCCGGCGGCGATCAGCGTCAGGGTGATGACGCCCATGGTCTTCTGGGCGTCGTTCGTGCCGTGCGCGAGCGAGACCAGCGAGGCAGACACCGTCTGGCCGTGCCGGAACCCGGCCTCCGCGCCGTGGACACGTGCGTTACGGGTGATGCGGTAGGCCGCGAAGGTGGCCACCAGGGCGACGCCTCCCGCGACCAGGGGCGACAGCAGGGCGGGGACGATGACCTTGCTCAGCAGCACGCCCCAGTCGACGGCTCCGAAGCCCGCCCCGATCACCGCGGCGCCGATCAGGCCGCCGAACAGCGCATGGGTCGAGCTCGACGGCAGACCGAAGTACCAGGTGACCAGGTTCCACAGCACCGCGCCGACCAGCCCGGCGAAGATCATCGTCGGGGTGATGTCGACACCCGACGACCCCTCCTTGATGACGCCGCCGGAGATCGTCTGGGCGACTGCGGTCGACAGGAACGCGCCGACCAGGTTGAGGACGGCCGAGATGAGCACGGCCGTCCGGGGCTTGAGTGCGCCGGTGGCGACGGAGGTCGCCATCGCGTTGGCGGTGTCGTGGAAGCCGTTCGTGAAGTCGAAGACGAGGGCGACGACGATCACGGCGACGACCGTGACGAGGATGTCCATCGGCGGTCCTTCCGGAAAGGGGACGGACGCTCGCTGCGCCCACCCCCTGAGTACGCCGATCCCCGCCCGCCTTCGTGAACGGCGGATGAATTCTGGTCAGGTTCCCTGCACCGGGATGGTGAGCGACCTACGGAAGGAGTTCCGCGGTGATCGCGGCCGAGACGAGAAAGGCGACGACGATCCCACCGATCACGGGGAGGGGGATCCACCACACGCGCCTGGACCGGCCGAGGCGGTAGATCATCACGAGGATGACGAGCACCCCGGCAACCGTGGTGCTCGGCGTGATGAGACCGACCACCCACAGCGCACCATAGTCGCAATCGGTTGCTGGTCCGCAGGCTGCGACGCCCATATCGAGTACTGCGATGGCAGCGGTGAGTACGCCTCCTATGAAGACAGCGAGGACGCTCAGAACGATCGCCATCGCGGCACCCGCGCTGCTCGGGCGCGTTGTCTTCTGCACCTGACCGCTCCTATTCATTCGACGTGATCTTCTGGTAGATGAATCCCCACGCTTCCGCCATCGCGCTCGACTTCCAGTAATTGCGGTGAATCGTCATGCCATTGGGAAACGCGGATTGACAGAATGCGTCGCCTTCAAAACACCATTCGCGCGCAATCGGCTGTTGCGTCCGGGCCGTGTTATTCGAGTTCCCGGCGAGGGCCGTCCACGCGCTGAGCTTGCCAGCATCAGCGGGAAAGAGTCCGGCAGTGGTCCGCGCCTGGTTGGGTGCGTTCCAACTCTGACCCGGCCGAAACGACGGGCTCGCGAGCAAGACGACCGCTTTGATGTGGGCCCTGGCGCCGGGCGACAAGGACACAGTGGTGAAGGCCGGCGGATTGGATCCGGACAACATGTTGCTGATGACGTGCGCCCCCTGTGAGTAGCCGACCAGGAGATTATTCGTGCTCGGGCAGGTAGACGCGAGGTTCTCCACCTCGGCGGCAAGGCGCGCCACACCGACATTGACGCTGTTGATGTAGGTGGTGAATGGAGCCTGGTAGGCCGTCGCCGGGTAGTTCAGAGCCTCGACGTAGATGGGAAGGTTCTTGTCTGATCGGGCATAGTTCGCGATGGAGTCGACTGCGTCGCCGAGGCCTCCTGATGCGTAGGTACGGCCACCATTGGCGCTTCCCGAGCCAGCGGGTTCATCTGTGCCACGCACGCCGATCAACGTCGAGAATGCGCACCTCGAAGCAGGCACTCATGCCGAGGCGGAGGTGGCGGACAGGCTAGCCATGAGACCAGGGCTGGCGATAGCGGCGATGACAATTCGAGTGATCTGAGCAGCTCCGCTCATGGCGTCTCGCTTCCGGATACGAGGCGTCCGTCGTATCGGAACACCTGCTTATCCCTTGAGACGCGAATCCCAGGGTCGCTATGACGCTGAGATTGCTGTTATTGCCGCAGGGCCAGCGTCAACCGGGTCGGGGTCGCGGGCATGAGACGGTGCAACCGGGTCAGGAACCCTGCACCGGGATGGTGAGCTCGATGATCGTGCCGAGGCCCTCGACCGAGCGCACCTCCGCCCGGCCGGACACCGCCTCCACCCGGTCGCGGAGGCCCTCGAGGCCACCGCCCGGCTCGATGCGCGCGCCGCCCTGGCCGTCATCCTTCACGATGACCGTGACCGTCGCGTCCGCTCGCGAGACCATGACGGTGCACGTGCGTGCCCGCGCGTGCTTGGCGGCGTTGGCGAGGGCTTCCGAGACGCAGTAGTAGATGGTCTCCTCGACCACCTCGGGAAGCCGCTCGGCGATGTCGACGCGGACCTCGACGGGCACGTGGCTCCGCAGTCCCAGCTCCTCGATCGCCGAACGGAGGTCGCCGTCCGTCAGCACGGTGGGGTGGATGCCGCGGGCGAGCTCCCGGAGCTCGCGGAGGGCGTCCGCGAGCTGCTCGGAGGCGCGCTGCAGGTCGCCCGCGAGCTCCTCGTCACCGTGCGCCTCGGCCTTGGACGTCGCGATGCGGAGGCTGATGGCCAACGACACGAGTTGCTGCTGGCTGCCGTCGTGCAGGTCGCGTTCCAGCTTCCGGCGGGCGAGGTAGCCCTCCTCGACGATGCGCAAGCGCGACTCCCGCAGCTCCTGGATGGTGCGCTCCAGCCTCCCGCGCAGCCGGTCGTTGTCGACCGAGAGCAGCAGGGCCGAGGAGACGGCGTCGAGCAGGCGGTCATCCTGGCTGAGCGCTACATCGTGCTCGATCAGGGCGATCGGTCCCTGGTCGGAGTCGATCGCGAGCACCGAGCGTCCCGGCCGGTCGGTCAGGCCGGCGTCCGGCACCGGCTTGCCGTCGCTGGTCTGGTAGCTCTGCAGCGGCTCATCCCACCAGAACACGCGCAGGGATCCGTCGTGCAGCATCCGCGCGAGGCTCGACTCCCACAGACCGCGGTCGACCTTGTCGCGCGCGACGATGACGAGGTCCGCCATCCGCGAGCGCAGTCCCCTCGCGTAGAGCACACCGCCGACGAACGCCGGAGGGATGAGCGCGATCGCGACCGGCGGGATGAACTGCAACCAGCCGCTGTCCCAGCCGAACGCGAAGCTCAGCGAGTCCTGCACCGTGCCGTAGCACCAGAGCAGGATGGCGAGCGGCATCACGAAGGCCACCCGGCGGGCGGGGAGGGAGCTGGTGAACCAGCGGGCGATCAGGCGGGCCGCCACGGTCAGCATGAGGGCGAGGCCGACGAACCGCCACGCAAGCCCCAGCCAGTAGTCGGCCGTGTCGCTGGGGAGCACGGCGTACGGGTTCATCACGCAGCCGCACTCGGACGGCTCCGGCGACGAGAACAGCAGGGTGCCGCCGAGACGCACCGCGAAGGCGATCGAGATGGCCAGCAGGATGGCGCGGTCGAAACGCGCGACCAGCCTCCCCGTGGGGTAGCAGAGCACGAGCAGCCCGACCAGCACCGCCCACAAGTCCGTCACGCCCTGCACCCATGGCCACACCCAGCCCCACTGCCGGACCAGCGGGTACCAGGCGCCCGCCGACCAGAAGAAGGCGGCTCCGACCATGAGCCAGCCGGGGATGGGGCTCCGCACGATCCGCCAGGCGATCACCGCGCAGACGACGTAGACGACCGCGACGGAGATGAAGACGATGGCCCAGCCGACGCCGGAGGGACGCGGCCCGTAGTCGCCGGTGATCGCGCTGAGCACCTGGGCCGTGACGTTCGACGCGATGGTGACGGTCACGGCGAGCGCGCGGAGGATCAGCCGGCCCGCGCCCGGTCGTGCCGGGGCGACGCCCACGTCGCCGGTGCGCGCGACCTCCGGATGCGCCGGGAGCGCGGCATCCATGGGGTCAGGCGTCCCGGCCGAGGAAGCGCAGCACCGCGAGCACCCGCCGGTGGCCTTCGGCGGAATCCTCCACGCCCAGCTTCGCCATGATGTGCCCGATGTGGGATTCGACGGTGCGGAGGCTCAGGTGCAGCTCGGTGGCGATGCCCACGTTCGACTTGCCCTCCGCCATCAGCCGTAGAACATCGCGTTCCCGGGAGGAGAGCGACTCGACCGTCGCCTCCGATGACCGTGCGGTGACGAGCAACTGCACGACTTCGGGGTCGACCACCGAGCCGCCGCGTGCCACGGTGCGGACGGCGGTGACCAGGGTGTCGGCGTCGGCGACGCGGTCCTTGAGCAGGTAGCCGGTGCCGCTGCCGGCGCTCATCGCCCGTATCGCGTACGACGCGGTGGTGTACATGGAGAGAAGCAGGATGCCGGCGCGCGAACCGCTCGCACGCAGACGCTCCAGAGCGCGCAGCCCCTCATCGGTGTGGGTGGGCGGCATCTTGATGTCGAGCACGATCGCGTCCACATCCCCGTCGGCCGCGACGGCGCGCAGAAGTTCCTCGGCGGTGTCCACCGAGGCGACGACCTCCATACCGCCCGCGCGCAGGATCTGTCCGATCCCCTCGCGCAGCAGCACTGCATCGTCGGCGACGGCCACTCTGAGCGCGCGAGACTCTACAGTCTGTCCCCCGCTCACGCGCTTACCTTAGCAGGGTGCGGATCGCCTCACCGGTCAGCTCGTCTTTGTTGATGAAACCCTCCGCGCCGCTGTCGGCGACGCGTCTTCCGTAGTCGGTCGCCGACCGGCTCGACGTGAGCACGACGGCGGCGCCCGTCGCCCGCATCGCGGGCACGATGTCGAAGCCGCTGGCGTCGGGCAGACCGACGTCGAGCAGCACGACGTCCGGGGCCAGCCGACGGCTCAGCTCGATGCCGCCGGCGGCGGTCGCACTGTCGCCGACCACCATGAAGCTCTCCAGGCGGAGCAGCTCCGCCGCCTGTTCGCGGAACCGCTCGTGGTCGTCGACGATCACAACGCGGAGGTACATGGCACCATCATCTCCGCACGCACCCCGAGGGTCATCCGTGCCTCCACGCAAACGGAATGAGGTGACCCCCCGGATGTGGGCCATCTGGGCCGGGGCCAGGATGTGAGACAACCTCAACGACCCGAACGTCGAGGTTCCCGCCGCTGGGCGGGACGAAGGTCCACCCGAGGAGATGGCGATGTCCACCGCGACCCGAACCGCCGACCCGACCGGCGCCGCAGCCGTCCGAACGGACGCGGCGACCGGGGCGGGCGCGGTGGACGGCCGTCACTCCGGGCGAGGCCGACGTGGTGAAGACGAGCTGCCCGTCGTCGTGATGGACCTTTCCCGCGCCGCTCACCGCTTCCGCGACCTGCGTGCCGCCTTTCCCTGGGTGGACGTGCACTTCGACGTGAGCGCTCTCGCACATCCGGCTCTGCTCGCCACCATCTCCGCCGAGGGCGCCGGCTTCACCGTGACCCACGACGCCGCCCTCCCTGCGCTGCGCCGCGTGGAAGCAGACCTCGGCCGGGTGCTGCACGCCGCGCCCGGTGCGCGCTGGCTGCAGCGGCGTTCCGCCTGGGAGGCGGGGGTGCGCCGGTTCGTCGTCGACGACCCGGACGATCTCGACACCTTCGTCTCCGCACCCGCCGGTACGACCGTGCTGCTCCGGATCGACCCAGCGATCGCCGTTGCGGTCGCGCGGTACGCAGCGGCTCTCGGCGTCCGTGTCGCCGGCCTCTCCCTCCCCGTCGCTCCTGAGGCATCCGCCTCCGACCTGGTCACGTTGCTGCAGCGCGCCGTGCACGCGAGCGCGGAGGTGTCTGTAGCGACCGGCCACCGTCTCGAGCTGCTCGACCTCGGCGACACGTTCTCCGACGGCACGGCCATCCGTCCGGCGGAGTGGCCGGCGCTCGCCCGCACAATCCGCTCGCTCGTCGCCCCGGCGACCTCCCGCACCACTGTGCTGGCGACGGCCGGCCGCGCGCTCGTCGCCGACTGCATCACCGTCTCCGCCGGCGCGGCGGCACGGTTTGCCGACGGCCCGACGGCGAGCGCCTACATCGACGCGGGCTGCGAGGTGGTCGTGCTCCGCGACGGGATGCGCGACAGCCTGCTGTCCCGCCTGCCCCTTTTCCGCACGGCGCTGGCGCGCGAGGCACCCTCCGTGCGCCGCACCCCGCACGCTCGCGCGGGCGGACACCGCACGCTGCGCCCGTCGCGGGCGCGCTCGACCTGGTCCCCGGCCGGCTGACTCAACCCCTGACCGCCCGGCGACCGGCGGCGGGGATCACGGGAGGTTTCCTGTGGTCCCCGCCGGAATCGCCCGCGAGGTCGAGGCTTGCCCCGACCAGGGCTAGCCGCCCATGTGCCTGAAGACCACTCTCGTGCCGGCCGAGTCCGGGTCGCCGGTGTACAAGGCCAGAACGGTCGAGAACATCGAGTTCTCCGCGTAAATGGACTGGGTGGAGGTTCCGCCGACCGACACGTGGGGATCGCGCGTATCCGGGAAGAACTTCCACTGGGTCACACCGCTCACCGAAGGATGCTCGTATTCAGGCGCCTGAGGGAGGGGCGCACCGGAAATCGTCACGACACCATCCTTCGTGAAATCCAGGGTCGTCGGATGCGGACCATCGCTCACCCAGGTCCCGTACAGATCTCGCTCCGTGAACTCGACCGGACGCTGCAACCAGAACCAGGAACCGACCTCCCACGCGATGAACAGAAACGTGAGACCCAGAATCAACCACAGCAACCAGACGGGATTTCCCCGGCTCGACCCCCTCAATGTCGACATCATGGCAGTCTCACCGTTTCGGTCCACGTAATGTCCTGCCGGATCGTCTGATAGCCACCGAGGACGTCCTGGACGAATTTCATGGATGCGTACGGCCCAAGGTAGTAGGGGCCACCGGGCGCTTTGCTGGTTCCGGGGATACGGGTCGCTGATTCGACGTCGGTGTAGTTCCAGGCGTGAATGGTGACGGTTGCAGTGCCGTCACCATTCACCGTTGTCACGTCGTAGTCGTATGCGAATGACCCCATGAAAGCCTCCGGCAGGTTGCCTTTGCCCCCGAGACTTGTGATCGTCTCCAGGTCGCGCGGGAGATCTTCGCCTTGCGCGTCATAACGCCCCGTGTCGCGATAGTTTCCGTTAAGGATCTGTTCTTGAATGCTCGCCTTGACCTTGGCCACGCTGTCGCTCCGCACGAAGAGCTGCGTGAACGGATCACTCTCATCCCAGGCGAAGGTGCGCGGCCCCTTCCCGCTCACCCACGCCGCGACCATCCTCCACACCGATTCGTTCGCCTGGTCGATCAGGTTGCGGATGGATCCGAGGTCCGCCTCATTCGGCCCCTGCGTTCGACGTGGCGGCCCGCTCGGACTCGGATTGTCGATCGCACGCACTTTGACGTTGATGCCGCCGTCTTCCTCAGTGAGGTACGCGATCGCACTCCGAAAGGCGTCTCGCGCCTCGACGCGGTCCTCGTAGAGCGCCGTGAGACGTTCGAGCGCCTCGGCTTCCTCGACGACGGCTGCCGCTTTGCTCCGGGCCGCGATTTCGATCAGCTCCGCCATGCCCGGAGCATTTTTCGGGCCTTTGATCATCTCTGACGCTGCATTGATGGTCTGCCGTGCCGCTTCGAGTTGGTTCACCCAGACGCGTGCCTGATCCTTCACCGTCTCGTGCGCGTCACGATAGTCCCGGCAGGCGGTGAATGCGCCCCCGATCAGGGAATGCTTGGCAGCGATGTTGCTCTTCAACGCCTCGTGCGTTGCAGCCGCCGCCTCCCCGGCCTTTCCCTTCCAATGCTGCTTCACCGCCCACGCCGAATCGTTGATGACGGTGTGGGCGTTCTCCAGCTGTACCTGATCCCGCAGCAGTTGCTCCATCAGTTCGTCGATGCCCTCCGGGTTGCCGCAGCCCGGGTCCTCTTTTGTGAATTCCGCCATGATCGCTTACCTCACCCGGAAGGGAGCCATTGGATCCCCGGCATTGTTCATATCCGCCGCCGCCCGGCGATCCAGGGCAGCTTGTGCGTTCGCCGCCGCCGTCACGAGCTGATGCAGTGCGTCGACGTCGTCTGCCATCCCCGCGCTCATCGTCGTCCACCAGTCGCTCAGGGCAACCCGCGCGGTATCCACTGTGGGGTCGCCCACCCCGAGCACCGCCGGCAACAACCCGCTCGGCAGCGAACCGCGCACACCGGGGAGCGGCGACGCCCCATGCAGCACCGCATCCAGATCCAGACTGACTTCCATAGAGCACTCCATCCCGTCGCAGTGCAGGACCAGAGCGGTCCCCGCGACATGACGGACCTTAGCGGCCACCGCGCCATGGCCCGCTGATAGCGGTCAATCGCCGTATCCCACGGGGCACCGAGACAGCGGCGGGGACCACGGAGGTCTCCCCGTGGTCCCCGGCGGACGAGCGGCCGCACGCGCGACCGCGACCGCTACACCAGCGAGTCGCGCCAGGCCGCGTGCAGCTGGGCGAACCGGCCGGTGCCCGCGATGAGGTCGTCGGGCGTGCCGTCCTCGACCACGCGGCCGTGCTCCATGACGAGCACCCGGTCGGCGATCGCGACCGTGGACAGGCGGTGCGCGATGATCACGGCCGTGCGATCGGCGAGCAGCGTCTGCAGCGCCTCCTGCACCAGGCGCTCGCTCGGGATGTCGAGCGAGCTCGTCGCCTCGTCCAGGATGAGCACGGCCGGGTCCGCGAGGAACGCCCGCGCGAACGAGATCAGCTGCCGCTGTCCCGCGGAGACGCGGCCGCCGCGCTTGTTCACGTCGGTGTCGTAGCCGTTCGGCAGACCCTCGATGAACTCGTGCGCGCCGACGGCCTCCGCCGCCCGCACGATCTCGTCGCGCGTCGCATCCGGCTTGCCCAGGGCGATGTTGTCGGCGACCGAGCCGCTGAACAGGTAGGCCTCCTGGGTGACCATCACGATCGCCCGGCGCAGATCCTTCGGGTGCAGATCCCGCAGGTCGACGCCGTCCAGCTTCACCGAACCCGCGGTGGGGTCGTAGAAGCGCGAGATCAGCTTCGCCAGCGTCGACTTGCCCGCACCGGTCGAACCGACCAGCGCGACCGTCTGCCCGGCCGGGATGTCGAGCGTGAACTCCGGCAGGATGACGCGGTCCTTCTTGTAGGCGAACGAGACCTCGTCGAAGCTCACATGCCCCTGCGCCGACCACAGGTCGACAGGCTGCACCGGATCCGGAACGCTGGGCTCCTCCTCCAGGACGCCGGAGATCTTCTCCAGCGCCGCGGCGGCCGACTGGTAGGAGTTGTAGAACATCGCCATCTCCTCCATCGGGTCGAAGAAGCGACGCGTGTACAGCAGCACCGCGAGCAGCACGCCGATCGCCAGCTGCCCGTCGGCGACCCGGAAGCCGCCGACCAGCAGCACGACACCGACCGTCACGTTGCCGATCATCACGAGGCCCGGGTCGAAGATCCCGAACAGCTGGATGACGCGGGCGTTCACATCCCGGTACTCCTCGACCAGGCCGCCGAAGTCCTTCTCGTTGCGCTTCTCCTTGCGGAACGCCTTGACCGCGCGGATGCCGGTCATGGTCTCCACGAAGTGCACGATCAGCTTCGCCGACGCGACCCGCGAGATGCGGAACAGCACCTGCGAGCGCTTCTGGAACCACCGCGTCAGCAGGTACAGCGGCACGAGCGACACCAGCAGCACGACACCGCTGATCCAGTCGATCGAGAACAGCGCGATCGCGATGAACAGCATGTACAGGAAGCCCTGGACCAACTGGTTGATGCCCGAGTCGAGCAGCTCCCGGATGGAGTCCAGGTCGCTCGTCTGGCGCGAGATGATCCGGCCGGACGTGTACGACTCGTGGAACTCGAGCGACAGCTTCTGCGTGTGCAGGAACACCCGCTTGCGCAGGTCGAGCAGGATGGCCTGGCTGATCCGCGCGCTCAGCACCGTGTACCAGGCGATGAGCACCGCGCCGATCACACCGGTGATCAGGTAGGCGAGACCGGCGGCCGCCAGCGGGAACCAGTCCTGCTTCAGCAGGGCCGGCAGGCCGTTATCGATGCCGAACGCGATGATCGCGGGGCCCGCCACCTGGGCGGCCGTGCTCACGACGACCACAACGGCCGTCAGCGCCAGCCGCATCCGCAGCGGGTGCAGCAGCGAACCCAGCAGGTGCAGCGAACGGCGCCGCACCTGCCGGCTCTCCTCCTTGCTGAGGTCGTTGCGCTCTTCGCCTTCGACGCCCAGGACGGTCGTGGTGCTCACAGGTTCACCTCCTCGAGGATCTCTTCGTTCTGCTCGTCCTCCAGGCTGGAGATGACGAAGCGGTAGTGCTCGCTGCTGGCGAGCAGGTCGTGGTGGGTGCCCACCGCGGTGACGCGGCCGTCCTCCAGCAGGGCCACCCGGTCGGCGAGCATCACGGTGGACGGGCGGTGCGCGACGATCAGGGCCGTGGTCGAGGCGAGCACCCGGCGCAGCGCGGCCTCGACGAGCGCCTCGGTGTCGACGTCGAGCGCCGACAGCGGGTCGTCGAGCACCAGGATGCTGGGGTTCGCGGCGACGGCGCGCGCGAGCGCGAGCCGCTGTCGCTGACCGCCGGACAGGCTGAGCCCCTCCTCGCCGACCTTCGTCTCGACGCCCTCGGGGAGGTCGTAGACGAAGCCCGCCTGCGCCACCTCGAGGGCCTCGGTGAGCACGCGCTCGGCCTCCGCCGAGGCGGGATCGAGGTCGTCACGGCCGAGCAGGACGTTGTCGCGCACGGACGCCGAGAACAGGGTCGCATCCTCGAACGCCATGGCGATCGCCTTGCGCAGGTCGTAGCGGGTGAGGTCGCGCACATCCACGCCGTCCACCTTCACCGCGCCGCTCGTCACGTCGTACAGCCGTGTCGTCAGGGCGGTCAGGGTCGACTTGCCGGAGCCGGTCAGGCCGACCAGGGCCATCGTCTCCCCCGGGTGGACCGTCAGGCGGATGCCGTCGAGCAGGTCCGGGAAGCGCTCCGGCGAGTCCTGGTACCGGAAGTGCACGTCGTCGAAGACGAGCTCTCCCCGCGGCTCGGCGATGCGCTTGGGCTGGGCGGGGTCGGTGATCGTGTTGACCTCGTCCATCACCTCGAAGTAGCGGTCCGCCGCCGTGCGGGTGTCGAAGGTCATCGACAGCAGGAAGCCGATCGACTCCACGGGGAACCGCAGGACGGTCGCCGTGGCGAAGAACGCGACGAGCTCGCCGACCGACAGCTGGCCCTGCGCCGACAGCCAGACGCCGACGACGAGGCAGATGCCGAACGCGACGTCCGGGACCAGCAGCAGCCAGAGCCAGATGCCGGCGATGGCCTTCGCCTTCTCGATCTCGGTGCCGCGCAGCTCCTCCGCGCGCGACTCGAAGGTCTTCAGCGCGTGCTTGCCGCGCCCGAACGCCTTCAGCACACGGATGCCGTGCACCGACTCCTCGACCGCTGTCGCGAGGTCGCCCGCCTGGTCCTGGCTGCGCCGCGCGATGACCGAGTACTTGTTCTCGAACACGAACCCGTAGATCCACAGCGGGATGGAGCACACCAGGAAGATGAGCCCCAGGACCCAGTTCCACCCGATCAGGATCGCGAACCCGACCACGATCGTGACGACATTGACCACCAGCAGCACGATGCCGAACGACAGCCACCGACGGATCATGCTGAGGTCGCTGACCGCACGCGACAGCAGCTGACCGCTCGGCCAGCGGTCGTGGAACGCGACCGGGAGATCCTGCAGCTGCGCGTACAGCGCGTTGCGCATCTTCGCCTCGACGTGAGTTCCAGGGGTCAGCACGAACCAGCGCCGCAGCGAGATGAACACCGCTTCGGCAGCGCCCAGCCCGACCACGAGCAACGCAGCGGGCCACACGGCCGACGGGTCACCCGTCGACAGCGGGCCGTCGACCAGCCAGCGCAGCACCTGCGGGATGCTCAGCGCGACGAGGCTGGCCAGCAGCGCGGCCACCATGCCCAGGATGATGCGGGGCGCGGCGGACTTGGCGAACGGGAGGATGCGCAGCAGGATGCGCGCGGTGCTCTTCCGCTTCGCGGTGGTCTTCGGAGTCTGAGTGTTCGGAGTCTGGGCGACAGACATGGATGATCCGTTTTCTGTGAGTGTCCGACGTCATGGAGCCGGCGGCGAGCACGCGGAGGAGTCGCCGAAGACACGCCGACGATGGCGGGTCTTGTGGTGGGGATGCGAGGAGCGTCCGCGGACGCTCCCGGTGTCGTGCGCGGCGGCGCGCGGCGAGGGGCGGGGAGCTACCGCCCGGACGGTCGGGCGTCGGCCGCGAGGGCGGCGACGAACCCGGGCACGGTGGTCTTTCGTGCGGTCTCGATCGTCGTCATGGCGTCCTCCCAGCCTCGATGTACACGTCCGTTTTGCCGCGACAAGGCAGCCCTACAGCATATTGCCAGGTTCTCGACGAACGCAAGAGTTTTTCTCACATCCCAGTGGAGGGTCGGCCTGTCGGAGGCGCCGGGTACGGTGGCCGCATGCGCAGAGGGGCCGTTTTCGTGCTGTGCCTGGTGCAGTTCGTCGACGTCCTCGGCGTGACCAGTGCGACCACGGCGATTCCTGCCATCCTGAGCGGTCTGGGCGCGCCGGAATCCGCGGCCGGACCCCTGGCGACGGTCTACGCCATGTTCTTCGGCGGCCTCCTCATCCTGGGCGCGCGGCTGGGCGATCGTTTCGGACATCGACGCATTCTGCTTGTGGGCATCGGTATGTTCGGCGCTGTCTCCGTGTTGGGCGGTACAGCTGCCGTCTGGCATCAGGGAGCCCTGGCCGTGGTCCTCGTCGCCCGGGCGCTGCAGGGTGCCGCGGCCGCGTTGTCCGTCCCTTCGGCGCTGCGGCTGCTGCTCTCGGCGACGCCAGAGACGCCGCGGCGCAGGGGCGCCCTCGCGGCGTGGAGCGCCACAGGAGCGGCGGCCGGCGCATCCGGCTTCCTGGTCGGCGGCCTGCTGGTGCAAGCGTTCGGGTGGCCGGCCGTCTTCTGGGTCAACCTTCCGCTCGCCGTCGCCCTGACGATCGGCACCCTCGCCACGGTGACGGGTGTGCGCGAGCCCACCGAGGAGGAGCCGGTCGATGCCCTGGGCGCCGCGCTGCTCATCCTCACGGTCATGGCCGTCATCGCCGGCGCGGCCTGGATCGAGCAACCCGCGACCCGGGTGATCGGCGTCGCGGCGGTCGGCGCCGGCGTCGTCCTCGCCGTGCTCCTCGGCATCCGGCTGCGCACCGCCCGCGCACCCCTCATCCCCGCAGCCGCCTTCCGATCGCGTCCGCTGCGGCAGGGCACCCTGCTGTCGTTCGTCAACACCGCGACCACCAGCTCGACGGCCGTTCTGGCCACGTTGTTCTTGCAGGAACGGCTCGGAATCGACCCGATCGCCGCCGGACTGACACTGATGGCGCTGAGTGTCGCCGTTATCCTCACATCGACGAGCACGCGCTCGTTGCTGAAACGGCTGAGTGCTTACGCCGTATGCGGGATGGGCATCGCGGCGATCGCCCTCGGCTGCCTGCTGATGGCGCTGACCGTCGGCACGTGGTGGGGCGTCTTCGTCGGCGTGGCGCTGGCAGGCGCAGGGCTGGGCCTGTCGTCGGTCGCCGCGACGACGATCGGCACCACGGTGCCCGACGATCTCGCCGGCAGCGCAAGCGGCATCCTCAACACCGGAGCCCAACTCGGAACCGCACTCGGCACCTCCGCGCTGGTGCTCGTGGCCTCGGTTGCGGGGGTCGGTGCGGGATGGGCGGCCGCGGCCCTCCTCGCTGCGGCGACCGCGGCGTGGTGCGCCCTGCCGGCTCCACTCGGAGCGCGCCGGGAGTCGCTGGAGGGAGTCAGCGGATCCGGATCGACAGGCAGGTGACGCATCCCTCGAGCTTCTCGAACTCGGAGATGTCGACCTGGATGACGGTGTAGCCGAGGTCCTCGACGAGCGCCACCGACTGCGGGGCGGACGACGACATCAGCACGGTGTCGTCCGAGAGCACGACGACCGCGGTGCCGTGGGCCTCCGGCACCGGGAGGAAACGCTCGAAGACGCGTGGTTCGTCCACGATCGGCTCGTAGCCGATGACCGTGCCGTCGGGCAGGGCGGTCACGGCCGTCTTCAGGTGCAGCGCCTTGGTGATCGGGACGGCGACGACGGTGTATCCGAGCGGCGCCACGAGAGCGCGCAGCTGACGGATGCCCTCGGCGTTGGTCCGCCCTCCGCGGCCGACGTAGACCGTCGAGCCGACCTTGAGGACGTCGCCGCCGTCGAGCGTCCCCGGCGCCTCGATGCGCTCGAGGTGCAGCCCCTGCGCACGGAGCGCGGCCTCGGTGCCGACGACCTCCGCACGGCGCGACTCGGCGCCGGGCAGCGTGATCACGGCGGTGTCGCCGAAGACGACGGCGGTGTCCTCCACGAAGACCGAGTCGGCCAGGGTGTCAGCACTCGTGACCTCGACGGTCTGCCACCCGGCCTCGGAGAGAGCTGCGACGTAGGCGTCCCACTGCGCGTCCGCGCGCTCCGCATCCACCGGCTCACGGTCGATGTGGGTCACCAGACCCTCGGCCAGGTTGCCGGCGGGGATGCGGACCAGCGCGACCTTGCGGTCCGTCTCGAACCGGCTGCGGGTGCCCTCGACGACACGGAACAGCCAGCGGCCGAACGTCGGGGTGAGCGCGGTGATGGCGACGGCGTAGAGCAGGTTGATCCCCAGCAGGGTGCCGAGCACCGCGACGATCAGGTCGCCGCTGAACGGCGAGCCGCCCGAGGTCGCGGTCAGGATGGTGCCGACCGCAGGCGCCAGCACAGCGGCCAGCACACCCGCGATCAACGCGGTCCACCACCGGTCGAACGCGCCGACGAAGCCGGCGACCCAGAGCAGGACGAAGGCGATGACGCTGGTCAGCGAGAAGTAGTTGCTGACGGCGACGATCAACGCCCCCGACGGGGTCGACGACCCGGCGAGGCTCCCCACGTAGAACGCGGCGATCATCGCCGCGTGAACGACGAGGACCACCACGAGGGCAGCGACAAGGGATGCGATGAGCCGGCGGCCCCAGGAAGACGTCATGGGTTCCAACCTAGCGGAGCGCTGCTATGCGTTCGCTGGCTCCCGGAGGCGGTCGAGCGCGAGCTCCTCCGCGGCCTGCAGCGTGGTGACACCGCGCTGGTCGGCGCCCTGGAAGATCTCCGCGACCGTGTCGCCGATCCGCTCGACCCTCTCCTGCGTGGCCTCGGCGGTCACGCCGGGCTCGCCGGCCATCGACAGGAAGATCACCCCGCCCGCGTTGACGACGAAGTCCGGCGCCCAGAGGATGCCGCGTGCGGCCAGACGCTCCGCTCCGGAGCGGTGCGCGAGCTGGTTGTTCGCGGGGCCGACAACCGCGGCGACCCGGAGCTCGTCGATCACCCGGTCGGTCAGCACTCCTCCGACACCGGCGGGGACGAAGACATCGCCCTGGACGCGGTGGGCGTCATCCGGCTCCACCCAGGTGGCGCCGAGCGCGTCGGCGAGGGCGCGCTTCGCGGGGTTCACGTCCGTGACGGTCAGCACGGCGCCCTCGCTGGCGAGGCGCATCGCGATGAGCGATCCCACGTGGCCGAGGCCGAGCACGATCACGTGGCGGCCGCTGACATCCCGGCTGCCGAACGCCCGCTCCATGGTGGCCTGCAGACCGGCGTACACACCGGCGGCGGTCGCGTCGCTGGGCTCACCGACGCCGCCCTCCGACGGCGGGAGGCCGCAGACGTGGGCGGTGCGCGACGCGACGACGGACATGTCCTCGGCGCTCGTGCCGACATCCTCCGCGGTCATGTAGCTGCCGCCGAGCGTCTCGACGGCGTCGCCGAGGTCGAGCATGACCTCGTAGCGCTCGGTCGGCGTGAGCACCGTGCCGCGCGGCAGGTAGACGACGGCCTTGCCACCGCCGCGGTGGAGACCTGCCGCGGCGTTCTTGAGGGTCATCCCCTCGGCCAGCCGCAGCGAGTCGGCAACCGCCTCCTGCCAGGAGTCGTACGTCCAGACCCGGCATCCGCCGAGGGCCGGCCCGAGGACGGTGGAGTGGACCGCGATGCTGATGGTGAGGCCGCTCCGCCTCCCCCTTACCACGTGCAGTGTTTCGTGCGGCAGGTCTGCGGGCAGGACGGACATCGGTGTCTCCTCGTGGGATCGCGGTGAAAATGTGTGACGGTCTTGTGGACCGCCGTCCATTCTCCCGCGACCGGGCCCCGGAGGCAACGTCGCCGCGCGTTCTCCTAGTGGAAGAAGTGCCGCTCGCCGGTGAAGTACATGGTGACTCCTGCTGCCTTCGCCGCCGCGATCACATCCTCGTCGCGGATGCTGCCGCCCGGCTGCACGATCGCACGGACGCCCGCGTCGATGAGGATCTGCGGGCCGTCGGCGAACGGGAAGAACGCGTCCGATGCGGCCACGGATCCGGCCGACCGCTCCCCCGCACGGCTGACCGCCAGGGTGCACGAGTCGACGCGGTTGACCTGACCCATCCCGACCCCGACGGATGCGCCGTCGTGGGCAAGCAGGATGGCGTTCGACTTCACGGCGCGGCACGCCTTCCAGGCGAACTCGAGGTCCGCACGGGTCGCCGCGTCGGCCTCCTCGCCGGCGACCAGGGTCCATCCGTCGGAAGAGAACTCGTCGAAGCGGTCGGAGTCCTGCACGAGCACGCCACCCGAGATCTGGCGGAATTCGGTCAGCGCGCGGGCGTACCCCTCGGGCAGCTGCAGGATGCGGAGGTTCTTCTTCGTCTGCAGGAGCTCCAGGGCCTCCGGTTCGTAGCCCGGAGCGATCAGCACCTCGGTGAAGATGCCCTTCACCGTCTCCGCCATGGCGAGGGTGACCGTGCGGTTGGCCGCGATCACGCCGCCGTACGCCGACACCGGGTCGCACTCGTGCGCCTTGCGGTGCGCCTCGGCGATGTCGTCCGCGACGGCGATTCCGCAGGGGTTCGCGTGCTTGATGATGGCGACGGCCGGCTCGCGGAAGTCGTAGGCGCTGCGCAGGGCGGCGTCCGCATCCACGTAGTTGTTGTACGACATCTCCTTGCCGCCGAGCTGGGTCGCTTGGGCGATGCCGGTGCCCTTCGGGTCGGCGTAGAGGGCGGCCGCCTGGTGCGAGTTCTCGCCGTAGCGGAGGGTCTGCTTGAGCTCAGCCCGCGCCTCCCAGCGCTCGGGGAAGTCGTCGGTCGACGGCGCCTCCCCCGCGAACCAGGCGGCGACGGCGCCGTCGTAGGCGGCCGTGTGCGCGAACGCCTTCGATGCGAGCTCCCGGCGCTGGTCGAAGGTCGTGCCACCGGCGGCGACGGCCTCCACGATGCCGTCATAGTCGGAGGGCGACACCACGATCGCCACGTTCGCGTGGTTCTTCGCGGCGGCGCGCACCATGGCCGGGCCGCCGATGTCGATCTGCTCGACGACGTCGTTGCCGACCGCGCCGGATGCCACCGTCTCGACGAACGGGTAGAGGTTGACGACGACGAGCTCGAACGGCTCGATGCCGAGGTCCTTGAGCTGCTCCTCGTGCGACGCCAGCCGGAGGTCGGCGAGGAGTCCCGAGTGGATGGCCGGGTGCAGCGTCTTCACACGCCCGTCGAGCGACTCCGGGAACCCGGTGACGCTGGCGACATCGGTCACTGCGTGACCGGCGTCGCGGATCGTCTGCGCCGTCGAGCCGGTCGAGACGATCTCCACGCCGGCCGCGGCGAGCGCGGACGCGAGGTCGAGCAGTCCGGTCTTGTCGCTGACCGAGATCAGGGCGCGGCGGATCGGGACGAGATCCCGCTCGCGGTACAGGCTGGCGTCGTGACGGGGTCCGCTCATGCTCGGGCAAGCTCCTCGAGGTCGATGTGTCCGTTGGCGATGTCGAGCACGGCGTCGATGAGCAGCCGTCGCTCCACAGGTTTGATGCGCTCGTGGAGGGCGGCCTCGGTGTCGCCCGGCTCCACCTCCACGCGCTCCTGGCTGATGATGGGGCCGGCGTCCACTCCGTTGTCGACGACGATCAGGCTCGCCCCGGTCTGCGTCACGCCGGCGGCGAGAGCGTCGCGGACCGCATGCGCGCCCGGGAACTCGGGCAGGTACGCGGGGTGCGTGTTGATGAGCCGCGGCGACAGCGCCTCGACCACCCGGGGCGGCACCAGGCGCATGAAGCCGGACAGGATGGTCAAGTCGGGCTCCCACTGCCGGATCTGCTCGAGCAGCGCGTCGCCCCACTCCTCCCGGCTCGGATACGACGTGAAGGGCACCGTGAAGGTCGGGATGCCGAAGCGCTCCGCGTGCTCGAAGCCGTCCGCATCGCGGTCGGCGCCGACGGCGACGACGCGGGCGGGGAACTCGGCGTCCTCCGAGGCCTCCAGCAGGGCACGCAGGTTGGAGCCGCCACCGGAGATCAGCACCACGATCGAGAGCACGCCACCAGCCTAGCGGCGTGAGACGACCGGCTCCGTCACCGGCGGCCGCGGCCGGCTGCGGCCAGCCCGATCGCCGCGGCGACGGCGACCTCCGCGGCAGCCAGCGCGCCCACCATCCACGGATTCGGTCCGACGTCGTGCAGGCGCCCCGGGCCGAGGGCGCCGGACGACCACCACGCGAGGAGCCCCAGCTCGATCCCGGCGATCGCACCGATCCCGAGCGCGGTCAGCAGCAGGGCCTGCAGGCCGTCGAGCCCGCGAACCGCCGTCCGCGAGCGGACGAGGACACCGGAGACGAAGCCCGCGAGGATCGGGACGACGACGCCGACCAGCCCGAAGCTCCAGCCACCGGCCGGGATGATGCCGAAGAGCGGCAACCCCGGCAACGGCCCCAGCGCGGTACTGATCGGGCTCACCGACGACCCGGTGCCGAGGGCAAAGCCGGGGCCGACCAGCCACGACGCCATCCACACCACGACGTTCGGGATGACGGCGAGCTGCCCGATGGTCAGGGCCGCTCCCCCGGCGACACCCGTCTGCAGCTGCTCGTAGAGACTGATGATCGTCCCGTAATTGCCGAAGATCAGCAGCGCGACCACCAGAGCGGCTACGCCGATCACGATGGCGGTCGCCGCCGTCCCGGCGCGCAGTGCGGCGCCCGCGCCGGTGCGCAGGGCGCCGGGGATCGGCACGGTCGCGGTCTGCAGAACGGAGAGGACGGCCGGCGCGGCCGTCCTCTCCGACGAGGAGCCGCCGATGTCGCCGTCGAGCGCGCCCGTCGCATCCCGATCCGGCGACGCGGTCGCGGCAGCCGTCTCGGCGGGCGCCCCGCCACGCAGCGCGGCGAAGCCGAATCCGGCGGCGATCCCGACCCCGTAGACGAAGGGCGGCAGGATGACGCCCTGCCAGATGGACGGCTGCGCGACCGGCGAACCCGCGGTCAGGACCACCAGTGTCGAGATGACCGCGAAGGTCGCCAAGGCGGTCAGCGCGCCGACGAGACGCTGATCCGTCTCCGCTGCGCGCATCCCGGTCCGAACGCCCAGTCCAGCGGTCAGAGCGGCGAACCCGAGCAGCGCGATCGTCACCTGGAACGGCACGGCCGCACCCGGCAAGCCGAGCTGCGCGACCGTCTGCGGGTCGAGCGCGATGGTCAGGTTGACGCCGTGACCGACCAGCCAGATGTCCGCGGCGGACCGCCACACCACCGTGAAGTCGGCGCCGAGCTGGTACTGCGCCGCCCAGAGGATCGTGATCGGGACGAGGCAGATCCCGATGCCGATGGCGGCGACGATGAGCGCCTCCAGCGCGGCGAGCAGGGCGACGGTTGTGCGACTCATGACCGAACGGAGCCTACCGGCGCGCACGCGGCGCGGAGGGCCGACACTTCGGCGCTCAGGAGACCGTGACCACCGGCGTCTCGTCGTCGGCCTGCTCCGGCACGGTGATGACCGGCCGCTGCACCAGTTCGAGGATCGCGACGACCAGCGCCGCGAGCACCAGCGTCCAGATGATCAGAGCCGGTGTGAGCGGGCGGACGAACAGCACGACGGCGGCGGCGATCACCGCTACGGCCGCGCGGAGCAGCGTGCGCTGGGCGTACATCCACTCGCCCGCCCGGCCGGTCGTGATGCCATGACGCTCCGCCGACTGGCGTACCCAGGCGACACCGTCGCCGAAGAAACCGCGCAGCCTCCGGGGAACGGCGAACGGACCGGAGAACCACCCGACCACGGCGACAGCGATCGCGAGGACGAGGACGGCGACCGCGGTCGCGATCATCGCGTCCGTCACCGTCGAGAACAGCGTCTGCGCCAATCCCGAGGGCACCAACGACGGAGAGACCGAGGAGACGAAGACGAGCCGGCCGATGCCGATCGCGGCCAGCGTGATGCCCATGGCGAGACCCAGCGCGACTGCAGCCCAGATCAGAGCGAGGGCACGACGGCGGGCGACGACGACACCGAGCGCCAGCAGTCCGATCGCGACCCACGGCAGCCACGCCCCGGCAGCCACCGCCAGGCCGTAGAAGAGCTGCAGCGTCGGGATGGAGGAGTTCTGTGCGACGGTGATGGTCCGATCCACCGAGGGGATCTGCGCCGCGAACGTGACCCCCTGATCCAGCAGGAGCTGTTTCACCCGGTCGATGATCGGGGCGAGCTGGATGCCGACGGAGCCGTCGGACCCCACGGTGACGGCCGCCTTCGGGTCGTTCTGCATCGTCGCGATCAACTGGTCGTGACTCGTCCGGAGCGCCTGCTGCCAGACCTGCGCGAACGCGTCGGAGGCGACGAAGCGCTGGACGGTCGAGCGCAGCAGCGACTCGACGCCCTGCGCAAGCGGGCCCTTCAGCGACTCCAGTGCCTTGGTGGCGACCGGACCGGTGCCCAGGTCGGTGATGCCGTCGATCACCTGAGACGTGAGCTGATCGATGTCCACGTTGTCCTGCACGGCCTTCACGGCCTCGTCGGTCACGAACGCCTGGACGCCCGGGTCGTGCGCGAGTGGCGCATACGTCGCGACGAACGAGTCGGTGTCGGTCAGCTGGACCTTCGCCCAGGACGCGACCACCGCGACGGGCGCGAGGATGGCACCGAGGACGATCAGGACGGTCGCCAGCAGGGTCCAGGCCCAGCTGCGCGGGCGCTTCGTCGGCGGCAACGGTGCGATCGGCACCGTGTCGATCGAGGGGTCGCCGCTCTGCATCCGGAGCGCGGCGTTCTCCTCCTCCAGAGCTGCGATGCGCTGCAGCAGCTCGGTGTTCGTCGGACGAGCCATCAGCGTCTCCTTCCGGCACGGTGCGCTCACTGTAGCGCCGCGGTCGCCGTGTGCGGCAGGGAGTACCTGAACGGGATGATGCAGGCCGGAAACAGAGAAGGCCGGGACCTCCCGGTCCCGGCCTTCGCGGTGGTGCGTCTCGCGATTACAGCGCGGCGTAGACCTCGCGCAGCAGCTCCGCCGTCTCGGACGGCGTCTTGCCGACCTTGACGCCCGCAGCCTCAAGCGCCTCCTTCTTGGCCTGGGCGGTGCCCGCCGAGCCCGACACGATGGCGCCGGCGTGGCCCATGGTCTTGCCCTCGGGAGCCGTGAAGCCCGCGACGTAGCCGACGACCGGCTTGGTCACGTTCGCCTTGATGAAGTCCGCGGCGCGCTCCTCGGCGTCGCCGCCGATCTCGCCGATCATCACGATGGCCTTCGTCTCCGGGTCGGCCTCGAACGCGGCGAGCGCGTCGATGTGCGTGGTGCCGATGACGGGGTCTCCGCCGATGCCGATGGCGGTCGAGAAGCCGAGGTCGCGCAGCTCGTACATCATCTGGTAGGTCAGCGTGCCCGACTTCGAGACGAGGCCGATCGGGCCCTTGCCGGTGATGGTCGCCGGGGTGATCCCCACCAGCGACTCGCCGGGCGTGATGATTCCGGGGCAGTTCGGGCCGATGATCCGGGTCTTGTTTCCCTTCTCCTTGGCGTAGGCCCACGCCTCTGCGGAGTCCTGCACCGGGATGCCCTCGGTGATCACGACGAGCAGCGGGATCTCGGCGTCGATGGCCTCCACCATCGCGTCCTTCGCGAACGCCGGCGGCACGAAGATGATCGACACATCTGCGCCGGTCTTCTCGATGGCCTCGACGACCGTGCCGAACACTGGGAGCTCGACATCGCCGTGGGTGACGGTCGTGCCGGCCTTACGGGCGTTGACACCGCCGACCACCTGGGTGCCGGCCTTCAGCATGAGGGCGGTGTGCTTGGTGCCCTCACCGCCGGTGATGCCCTGGACGATGACCTTGGAGTCCTTGTTGAGGAAGATAGACATTCTCGTTCGTCCTTCGCTTACTTCGCGGCCAGCTCGGCGGCCTTGTCGGCGCCCTCGTCCATGGTGAGTGCGAGGGTGACCAGCGGGTGGTTCGCCTCGGTCAGGATGCGGCGCCCCTCGTCGACGTTGTTGCCGTCGAGGCGCACGACCAGCGGCTTGTTCGCCTCGTCGCCGAGGATCTCCAGAGCCTTCACGATGCCGTTGGCGACCGCGTCGCACGCGGTGATCCCGCCGAAGACGTTCACGAACACGCTCTTCACCTGCGGGTCGTTGAGGATGACGTCGAGACCCGCCGCCATCACCTCGGCGGATGCGCCGCCGCCGATGTCGAGGAAGTTGGCCGGCTTGACGCCCTGGTGCTTCTCGCCGGCGTAGGCGACGACATCCAGGGTCGACATGACGAGTCCGGCGCCGTTGCCGATGATGCCCACCTGGCCGTCGAGCTTGACGTAGTTGAGGTTCGCCGCCTTGGCCTTGGCCTCCAGCGGGTCGGCCGCGTCCTTGTCCTCGAGGGCCTCGTGGTCGGGGTGACGGAAGTCCGCGTTCTCGTCCAGGGAGACCTTGCCGTCGAGCGCGATGACGTCGCCCTCCTCGGTGAGGACGAGCGGGTTCACCTCGACGAGGGTCGCGTCCTCGCCGGTGTAGACCTCGTAGAGCTTCACGAAGACATCGGCGACCTTCTCGACCAGGTCCTCCGGGAATCCGGCGGCCCGTGCGATCTCGACGGCCTTCGCGTGGTCGATGCCGCCGCGCGGGTCGACCTCGACGCGGGCGAGCGCCTCCGGCTTCTCCACGGCGAGCTGCTCGATCTCCATTCCGCCCTCAACGCTGGTCAGCGAGAGGTAGGAGCGGTTGGCGCGGTCGAGGAGCACCGAGAAGTAGAACTCGCGGGCGATGCGGGCGCCGCCGGCGACCATGACACGACGGACGACGTGGCCCTTGATGTCGAGTCCGAGGATGGCCCGGGCGGCTGCCTCCGCCTCATCGGCGTTCTTCGCGACCTTGACACCGCCGGCCTTTCCGCGACCACCGGTCTTGACCTGCGCCTTGACGACGGTCACGCCGCCCAGCTTCTCGGCAGCCGCACGCACCTCCTCGGGGGTGTCGGCGACGATGCCCGGAAGCACCGGGACCCCGTACTTCTCAAACAGGTCTCTGGCCTGGTACTCGTATAGATCCACGGTTATCCAATCCGCTGGTGTTCCGGTGCGCTCGTGGCTGCCGGCTGATTTCTCCTGACGGTCCGGCGCGAGAATAGCTCGACGCCGAGATAAATTCGCCAGGAAGAACTTTAGACCCTTCCCCTGAACGGGCCGAAACCGGCCGAGGTGTTCACAGGTCCTCGGCGAACGCCGTTGTCCACCGATCCGCCGACGGCGGCCCCGCGGAGCCGACGTCGCCGCGACGGTGGAGGCATGACTCATCGACCTTTCACCCTGATCTCCGCTGTGTGCCTCGCGGGGCTTGCCGTCTTCCTCGGCGTCCTCCATGGAGCGCTCACCTCCGCTGCCGGGCCGGCCCGCGCCCTCGTGGGCGACGGCCACGGTCCCGGCTACCAGTCCCCCGACGGCTGGTGGCTGGGCGCCTACCATTTCGACGACGGCGCACTCGGCTTCTGCCTGAATCCCGGCAAGGTGGCACCGGTCGGCCTCCACTACAGCTACGCGGACCCCGCCGGAATGGGCTGGTGGACGCCGGAGCAGTCGGCGATGTTCGCCTACTTCGCCCGCACCTGGGCGGGAAGCAGCGACCGCCTCACCGCAGCCTCAGGGCAGCTGGCGACGTGGATGTACGCCGGGATGTCCGAACCAGAGGCCCGAGAGCACGCGGCACGGGCGGGCGCCGACAGCGACCGCGTCTACGCGCGGGCGGTCGAGATGCTGGCCGAGGCCCGAAGCCGCGCCTCGACGGGGGTGCGCGCCGCCGTGGTCGTCGAACTCGCCGAGACGGGAGCCGGCCGCGTACGCGTCGAGCTGACCGTGGACCGCATCGCCGGCCCGGAGCTGCTCCCCAGCGGCGCTCATCCCGTCTCGGTGGCCCTCACGGGTGCCACCTTCGACGACGGCGGGAGCACCGGCACCATTCGGTCGGGGACCGATGTCGCCATCCGGCCGACCGGAGCGGAGGCCAGCGTCGCCGTGAGCGCCACGGCGAAGACGGGCGAACTCCCTTACGGCAACCGGATCACCGTCGCTCTGCCGACGACGGACGCACAGGCCGTGCTGATCGCGGAACCGTCCACGGCGAATGCGCAGGCCGAGGCGCACGCGACCGGCCCGTCACCGCTGCCGTTCCAGCCGCAGGTGGGTACACGCACGTCCCTGGCCGAGGCGCATCCGGGTGCCGCGATCGCCGACCACCTCACCGTGAGCGTCGCCGAGGGCGATGGCCTGCTTCCGACCTGGGGCGTTCGCGCCAGCGATGACGGTTTCACCGCCATCACAGCGGTCGTCGAGAGCACGCTGCACGGGCCGTTCGCCGAACCGATCTCCCACGCTCCCGCGCCGCCGCCGGACTCGCCCACGGTCTGCACGGTCGAGACGGTGATCGACGGCGTCGGCGAATACACCACGCCGAGTTGCACGCTCCCGGCCGACGGCTACTACGTCTGGACCGAACGTATCGACCCGGCGCGCACCGATCCCGATGCGGGCGGAGCACGGGTGCACCCGTGGACGTCCGGGTTCGGCATCGCCACCGAGATCACCCGGGCGCAGACTCCCGTCGTCCCCGTACCGGACATCGAGCCCGCCCTGACTCAGACGAGATTGGCCGACACGGGCACGGACACGCTGGTGCCGGCACTCTGGGGCTCCGGGACCGGCGTCGCAGGTGTGCTTCTGCTGATCGCCGGGCGACTGCGTAACCGCGGAGTTCGTCGGCCACGAGGGAGACTCGTGGCTCTCGAGGGAGCGGTCCTCGACCCCGAGGCGGTCGCCCGCCCCGGTCGACCGCCGCGCGTCACCGGCCGACGAAACCTGCGGCCGCGGCGCGCCCGCTCCACCTGGGTAGCACCGTGAGCAGCACGCAACCCTCACACTCTCCGGTCACTCGCAGGAGCCGACGACAGGATGTCCGGGTGCGCAGAAACCCCCGCAATCGGCCCGTCGAGGTCGAGGACATCGTCTCCGAGGCGCTGACCTTGGCGGGCGGGGGCCGCGCTCTTCTGTTGCAGATCGCGCATCCCTCGGTCGGCCGCGGCGTCGTCGAGCACAGCGACTTCGCCGAGCGGCTCATGGACCGGTTCGACGGCACGATGCTCTATCTCACGGCGACGATGTTCGGCTCGGAGGCGGAGCTCGCGGCCATGCGGAGGATCGTGAACCGAGCGCATGCGCCCGTCCGCGGGGAGGACTCGGCGGACGGATCGGCCTACAACGCGTTCGATCCGGAGCTCCAGCTCTGGGTGGCCGCCACGCTCTACCAGACGGTGATGGACCTGCACCGGCGGGTCTTCGGCCCGCTCACTCCCGCGCAGGCGGACCGAGCATACGACGAGCTCTCGCGAGCGCTGTCCAACCTGCAGCTCAGCCACGACCGGTGGCCGGCCCGGCGCGCGGACTTCGACGCCTACTGGGACGGGATGATCCTGGCGCTCCGGGTGGACGACGACGTACGAGTGGTCTCACGGCAGATCCTGTACCCGCGTCGGGTGCCGTGGTGGCTCCGCCCGACACTGCCTCTGGTTCGGCTCGTCACGGCCGGCCTTCTGCCCGACGCGGTGCGACGTCAGTTCGGTCTCGCCTGGAACGAGCAGCGCCAGCGCCGGTTCGACCGCGCGATCCGGTGGACGGCGGCGGTCTACCCCCGGCTGCCGCTCCCCCTGCGCCATCTCCCGCGCGAGCGCTACCGGGCGAAGCTCCGACGTGCGGTGCGCAGAGCGCGTCCAGCCGCCGCCGGCGACCGTGCCGCGATGAAGCCGACCGCGCCGCGCTAGGCGGCGAGACCGCGCCGACGCTCGACGACGCGGGCGAGCAGCACCAGCGCGATACCGACGCCCGCACCGAGAACCGTCTCCAGAACGCGGTCGACGACCAGGACGTTCAACGGTGTCGGACTCGCCAGGTGCGAGACCGACAGAGCCAGCGGAGTGATGAACACCAGAGCCGCGCCGTAGTGCCTCGCGACGAGGATCTCGGCGAAGAACTGGCACACCACGATCACGCAGATCACCACGATCGCGGGAGGCGACCAGACCAGGAGCACAGCCGTGACGGCGACACCGACGATCGTGCCCACGATCCGGTGCAGGGAACGCGAGATGGAGTGGGCCGCCCGCGCAGGAGGGATCACGGCCACGACGCTCACCACGGCCCAATAGGCGTGACCCAGTCCGAACGCGAGGGCGACGCCGCCGGCGATCAACACACCGGCGACGTTCTGGGCGACTGTGAGCCAGACCCGAGGATCCCGCACGGCCGCGAGGTCGATGCCGGGCCGCCGACGCAGGTCGGGCACGAACCCGGAGCGCCCCAACGCACTGCGCGAGACGCCCGGGATGCGACGCACGGCCCAACCGGACATCGTCAGCAACCACGCGAACGCCGCCGCCGCTGCGGCGAGGCCGATGCGCGGGAGCGCGTCCGCCGCCGGAGTCGGCACGGCGGCACAGACCAGCAGGGCGAAGACGAAGAACAGCGCCTGCGGCGGCATCATCTGGAAAACCGTGACGAACAGGGTTCCACCGCCGACGACCAGCACCAGTGCGACGGCCACGAGCGCGAGCGGTTCACCGAGCACGGCGAGACCCACGCCGGCGGAGATGCTGAGAAGCAGCGCGAGGGCGGCGACGGTGAGGGTCCGCACCCGCACCCGATACGGCTCGTTCCTTCCATAGAGCGCCGTGAAGGCGCCGAAGGTGGCGTAGGCCGTCAGGTCGAGACGGCCGACCGCGAAGAGGATGAACAACGGCACCGCGACAGCGACAGCCGCCCGCAGACCCACCTCGAGGTTGCGCGGCGCTCCGCCCTTCCGCTCTGCCGGGGCAGCCGCCGTCACAGCTTGTCGATCGGGGCGATCTTGATGAGGAGCTTCTTCGCGCCCACCTTGTCGAACTGGACATGCGCGACGCGCTTGGCGCCCTGCCCGGTCACCTGGGTGACCCGGCCCTCGCCGAAGTCGGCGTGGCGGATGCGGTCGCCGGGCGCCAACTCCAGGTCGCCGTTGTCGCGGACCTTGCCCGTGACGCGGTTCGGCCACTCCGCCTTCGGTCGCTCCTGGCGGAACGTCGACGACGAGAGCGGGTCGTTCCACCCGGTCCCGCCGGAACCGGCGCCCAGACCCGGACGCCGAGCGTTGAGCGCGCGGGACTGCGTGCCGCCGCGGCCGTTCGCCGAACCCGGCGACTGCCGCCAATCGATCAGATCGGCGGGGATCTCTTGCAGATAGCGACTCGGCATAGCGACCGCGGTCTCGCCGAACTGCGCCCGCGTCATCGCCAGCGACAGGAACAGGCGCTTCTTCGCACGCGTGATGCCCACGTAGAACAGGCGACGCTCCTCCGCCGGGCCGCCGGGCTCGTTCGCCGACATCCGGTGCGGGAGGAGGTCCTCCTCGATGCCGGTCAGGAACACGGCGTCGTACTCCAAGCCCTTCGCCGTGTGCAACGTCATCAGCGACACCGAGCCGCTCGAGTCGTCGATCTCATCCGCGGCAGCGACCAGCGATACCTCGGTGAGGAAGTCGACCAGCGTCCCGTCCGGGTTGTTGCGCGCGAACTCGCGTGTCACAGCCACGAGCTCGTCCACGTTCTCGGCGCGCGCCTCATCCTGCGGGTCGCGGCTGTTGCGCAGCACGTCCAGGTAGCCGCTGCCGTCCAGCAGGAAGGTCAGGATGTCTGCGACCGGCGAGACTCCGGCCGGATTCGACGGGTCGATCTTGGCGGCCGCCTCGTCCAGAAGATTCGACAGCTGCAGGATCGCGTTCGTCACCTTCGGGCCGAGACCCAAGGAGCCGGCGTCGCGCATGGCCGCACGGAACGTGAGTCCGTTGTCCTCCGCGTAGCTCGCCAGCTGCGTCTCCGTCGCCGGTCCGATGCCGCGCTTCGGCGTGTTCAGGATGCGGCGGAGCGCCAGCATGTCGCTCGGGTTCGCGACCGTGATCAGATACGCCATGGCGTCCTTGATCTCGGCCCGCTCGTAGAACTTCGTGCCGCCCATCACCTTGTACGGCAACGCCGAACGGATGAAGATCTCCTCCAGCGCACGCGTCTGGGCGTTGGTGCGGTAGAAGACGGCGATGTCTTTGTAGTCCATCCCCGCGCTGTGCAGCTTCTCGATCTCGTCGGCCACGAACTGTGCCTCGTCGTGGCCCGAGTACCCGGTGTAGCCGATGATCTTCTCGCCGTCGCCGACAGCGGTCCACAGCTTCTTGTCCTTGCGGTCGAAGTTGTTGGAGATGACCGCGTTGGCAGCGCTCAGGATGTTCTGCGTCGAGCGGTAGTTCTGCTCCAGCAGCACCACCTTCGCGCCGGGGAAGTCGCGCTCGAACTCGACGATGTTGCGGATGTCTGCGCCACGGAACGCATAGATCGACTGGTCCGAGTCGCCGACCACCGTGAGGGAGGCGCTCGGGATGACGCCCGCAGCATCGCGCAGCGGGCCGACGTTGCGGCCGTGGGCCTCCAGATCGTCGGCGATGTCCGGAGCGACCGGCATGGTGAGCTCGCGGATCAGCGAGTACTGCGCGTGGTTGGTGTCCTGGTACTCGTCGACCAGAATGTGCCGGAACCGGCTCTGGTACAGCGCAGCCACCCGCGGGAAGGCGCGGAAGAGGAACACCGTCTCGGCGATCAGGTCGTCGAAGTCGAAAGCGTTCGCGCGTCGGAGCTCCCGCGTGTACTGGCGGAAGATCTCGAGGAACATGACCTCCTGCGGGTCACTGAGGTTGGCCGAGCGTGCGTGGGTCTCCAGATCGGTCAGCTCGTTCTTGAGCTTCGAGATGCGGTTCGCCGCGCTGCCGACGGTGAATCCGAGAGTGTCGGCGTCGAGCTCCTTGATGATGCGCTTCAGCAGGGCACGAGAGTCCCCCGAGTCGTAAATGGTGAAGCTCGGAGTCTTGCCGATCGTCTCGGCCTCGCGCCGGAGGATGCGCACGCAGGCCGAGTGGAACGTCGAGATCCACATTCCCTGCGCCTTGCCGCCGAGCAGCTGCTCGACGCGCTCGCGCATCTCGTTGGCCGCCTTGTTGGTGAAGGTGATGGCCAGGATCTCGCTCGGCCACGCCTCGCGGCTCTCGATGAGCCCGGCGATGCGCCGGGTCAGGACGCTGGTCTTGCCGGAGCCGGCGCCCGCCACGATCAGCAGCGCCTGGCCGCGATACTCGGCCGCTTCACGCTGCTGCGGGTTGAGGCCCTCGAACAGGCGCTCGCTCGGCCCGCGCCAGTGGCCGGAGCCGCCTGGCCCTCCCGTTCCGCGCGAGCCCCGCCCGCTGCCCGTTCCCGGGCCGGAGCCCGCGGTCGCGTCGACGTCGGTGCCGTCGCCCTGCCACCCGTCCAGGATGATCGGGACGGAGGAAGGGGTGGTCTGCGGGGCGTCGGGAAGGCTCGTCATGTCTGCAGTCGATTTTAGTCGCTGCCACCGTCATTCGGCCGCGAGCGTGGTCAGCGACCGTCGCGCACGGCCACCGCCAGGTCAGGATGGTCGGCGAACACGCCGTCCACTCCCGAGTGCAGCAGGATCGAGAAGTGGCGTCGCCAATCCCCCCAGGCCGCCTCCGCGCCCTCGGTCCGGAACTCGGCGGGGAGCATCCCGTTCTCCGGACGCAGCGTCCAGCAGAACACGGCGAGACCCGCGGAATGCGCGAGATCGACCAGATCGGACGTGACCGCGCCGACGTCCGCCCCGTCGTCCTCCCCGAACAGCGCCATCGACACCGAGCCGGAGGACAGCACCAGCGACGTCTCGACGCTGATTCCGTCGACCCGATCGGCTGCCGACGGGGCCGCCGAGCCCAGCGCGTACAGACCGCGCAGGCTGAGATCGGCGTCGTACCCGGGTGCCGACGATCCGAGGGCGGCGACACGGTCCGCCGGAGCGCCGGAATCCTCCAGCAGATACACGCGGCGACCTCGGAAGCCGCGGTCGTGCAGCTTCACCAGGACGGTGCGCTCGAAGCTCTCGACCACCACCCCGGCTCGATCCGTCCAGCCCGCGTCCGCGAGATCCCGCAACAGCAGTTCGTCCAGCGGGTACCCCGCCGCCTCGAAGTACGTCGCGTGCTTCAGCTCGGCCACGAGACCCGGCGGCCGCCCAGAGCCCTCGCCCGTGCGATCGATCAGCTCGAGCAGGTCACGCAGGCGGAGGATCGGGTAGTGCCCGTCGAAGGTCGAGCTGTGCTGCCGCAGAGCCGGGATGCGCTCCCGCGCCCGCAGCGTCGACAGTTCGTCCCAGGTGAAGTCCTCGGTGAACCAGCCGGTCAGCGCGACCCCGTCGACCTCCTTGGTCGTCCGGCGATCGGCGAACTCCGTGTGGTCCGCGACATCCGTCGTTCCCGAGATCTCGTTCTCATGCCGGAGGACGAGCACTCCGTCCTTCGTCGCCACGATGTCGGGCTCGACGGCGTCGGCACCGAGCTGGAACGCCAGCTCGTACGAGCCCTGCGTGTGCTCCGGCCGATACCCCGGAGCCCCGCGGTGGCCGATGACAACCGGAGCCGTTCGCGCGCGCATGGCCCGATCCTAGCTCGGAGCACGCATGCCACCCCGGGCACCGACATGCCGGGTCGTCGACGCGTGAGGAGTGCCAGAATCGACGGGTGTCCGCCGATCCCAACACGGCCCCCGCGCCCCGCGACCCCGCCCGGCCGGACACCGGCACGCCTGCACGCGGCGGCTGGAGGGAGCCCGCGTCTCTGCTCCCGCTCCGCTGGGGCGCCTACCGCCCCCGCCTGATCGTCGGACTCGCGATGCTCGTCGTCGGAACCGCGTGCGTGCTCGGGACCACGACGTACAGCCTCACGCTCCTCCTCATCGGATCGCTCATGCAGCCGGCCGGCTGGGCCGTGCTCCCGTCGACGATCGGCCGGCGCGTCGCCGTCCCCCTTCCCGTCCTGGGTTTCACCTGGCTCATGCTGGGCGGCTCCGGCTTCGCCTGGTGCTACGCGGTCGTCCTCGCGGCCTGGCTGCTCGTCCGGCTCCGCCCGCTCCCCTCGTTCGCCGTTCTCGTCCTCCCGGTCGCGTGGAGCGTCCTCCTCCCGCTGTTCGTGCACGACTACGAGCACGGCTGGATCACCATCGCCACGAGCACGGCGGTCATCGTCGGGGGCGCGTGGCTCGCGAAATGGATCGCCATCCGATTCGATTCATGGCAATCTGTCAGAACTCTCAGAAAAGAACCCCGTAGATTTGACTGAAGACGACCGTTAACCGGTCCACCCATAGAACGAGGAGCTCATGGCACTCAACAACCCGGCCTTCTCTACGAACCCGGCGTTCTCCACCAACGGTCAGGCGGCGACCGTCTCCGCCGAGAAACTGGAGCAGATGTACCAGTCGCCGTCGGCGACGGCCGTGGACACCGACCGGATGACGGTCGAAGACACCATCACCAAGACGGCGATCTGCTTCGTTCTCCTGCTCGCGGGCGCCGGCGTCGGCTGGTTCGTCCCTGTTCTCGCCATCCCCGCCGCGATCGTCGGCTTCGTGCTGGCGCTCGTCAACATCTTCAAGCGCAAGCCGTCCCCCGGCCTGATCCTCGGATACTCGGCCGCGCAGGGCATCTTCCTCGGCGCCATCTCGATGTTCTTCGAGTCGCAGTGGTCGGGCATCGTCATCCAGGCGGTCATCGCGACGTTCGCCGTCGTGGGCGTGACTCTGGCGCTCTTCGCCTCAGGCAAGATCCGCGCCTCCGCGAAGGCGACGAAGATCTTCCTCATCGCGATGTTCGGCTACCTCGCCTACTCGCTGGTCAACCTGGTCCTGATGTGGACGGGCGTGACCGGCGGAAGCTTCGGCCTGAACAGCGTCGAGCTCGGCAACACCGGCATCAAGCTGGGCCTGATCATCGGCCTCCTGGTCGTCCTGCTCGGCGCCTACTCGCTGGTGCTCGACTTCGATGCGATCAAGCAGGGTGTCGCGAACCGCGCCCCGCGCATCTACGGCTGGTCGGGTGCCTTCGGCATCATGGTCACGGTCATCTGGCTGTACCTCGAGATCCTCCGCATGCTGGCGATCTCGCGCGACTGACACCCACGTTTCACGACGAAGGCCCGGGATGCTGGTTCAGCATCCCGGGCCTTCGTCGTCAGTGCGGGATCACTCCCACTCGATGGTCCCCGGCGGCTTCGACGTGACGTCGAGCACGACCCGGTTCACGCCATCCACCTCGTTGGTGATGCGGTTCGAGATCTTCGCCAGCAGGTCGTACGGCAGGCGGGTCCAGTCGGCCGTCATGGCGTCCTCGCTGGAGACCGGGCGCAGCACGATGGGGTGCCCGTAGGTGCGGCCGTCGCCCTGCACGCCGACCGAGCGCACGTCCGCGAGCAGCACAACGGGGCACTGCCAGATCTCGGCGTCGAGGCCTGCGGCCGTGAGCTCCGCGCGCACGATGGCGTCGGCGTCGCGCAGCAGATCGAGACGCTCCTGGGTGACCTCTCCGACGATGCGGATGCCGAGGCCCGGTCCGGGGAACGGCTGGCGGGAGACGATCTCCTCCGGCAGTCCGAGCTCGCGTCCGATGGCGCGCACCTCGTCCTTGAACAGCGTGCGGAGTGGCTCGACCAGTTCGAACTGGAGGTCCTCGGGCAGGCCGCCGACGTTGTGGTGACTCTTGATGTTGGCCGTGCCCGTGCCGCCGCCCGACTCCACGACGTCCGGGTACAGGGTGCCCTGGACGAGGAAGCGGATGGGGTCGCCCTCGCTGGCCGCCTCGGCGATCAGGTCGGCCTGAGCCTTCTCGAAGACGCGGATGAACTCGCGGCCGATGATCTTGCGCTTCGTCTCCGGGTCGCTGACGCCGGAGAGCGCGTCGAGGAACTGCTTCTGCGCATCGACGGTCACGAGCCGGACGCCCGTCGCCTTGACGTAGTCCTCTTCGACCTGGCGCGCCTCATCCTTGCGGAGAAGGCCGTGGTCGACGAACACGCAGACCAGCTGGTCGCCGACGGCCTCGTGGACCAGCGCAGCGGCGACGGCGGAGTCGACCCCGCCCGAGAGCGCGCAGATCACACGGCCCGAACCGACCTGGGCACGGATTGCCGCCACCTGGTCTGCGATCACGTTGCCGCTGTTCCAGTCGGCCGGGATGCCGGCGGCCCGGTGGAGGAAGTTCTCGAGAACGGCCTGGCCGTAGGTGGAGTGCTTGACCTCGGGATGCCACTGGACGCCATACAGCTTGCGCTCGTCGTTCGCGAAGGCGGCGACGGGCGTTCCGTCGGTCGACGCGAGGACGTCGAACCCTTCTGGCGCGCGGGCGACCGAGTCGCCGTGGCTCATCCAGGCCGTCTGCTCCTCCGGCTGGCCGTCGAGCAGGATGCCGGAGTCGCTGATCCGCACGGCGGTCGAGCCGTACTCGCGCTGGCCGGTCTTCGCGACCTCGCCGCCGAGCGCGGTCGCCATGACCTGGAAGCCGTAGCAGATGCCGAGCACGGGGACGCCGAGGTCGAGGATGGCCTCGTCGAGCCGCGGTGCGCCCTCCTCGTACACCGAGGACGGTCCGCCCGAGAGCACGATCCCGGAGGGGCGCTTGGCAGCGACCTCGGACGCGGTCACCGTGTGCGGGACGATCTCCGAGTACACGTTCGCCTCGCGTACGCGCCGGGCGATCAGCTGCGCGTACTGCGCGCCGAAGTCGACGACCAGGACGGGCCCGGACGGGTTGGCGGAGTCGGCTCCGCCCAGAAGATCGGTGAACGCCGCATCCGTGCTCATCGGGTCAGGGCTCCTTGTCTCGCCGCTAATGTGTCGCCTCCACGAGGTCGGCTGCCTCGGCCTCGCGGCCGGCCAGGTAGGACTTCACCTGCTTGGTGATGCGCGCCTCCACGAAGAACGAGAGGAACGGGACGACGCCGCCGAGGGCGATCATCACGAACTTCGTGAACGGCCAGCGCATCAGGCTCCACAGGCGGAAGTCGGAGATCAGGTACACGACGTACAGCCAGCCGTGTGCGATGAGGATGCCCGTGCTCAGGTCCACCCCGGTCGGAGCGACGGCGGTCTCGACGGGGACGAAGGTCAGCGCGCCGTAGTTGCTGAATGCGAAGAGCTCGTAGCCGAGCCCGTACTTGACGACCATCTCGGCGCACAGGAGCAGCAGCATGATGCCCGTGACGTACGCGAACACCTGGTAGAACCGGAGCGCCCCGCGGATCTTCGGGAAGTCTTCGAGCTTGGGAGCGAGGGGCATGGGCCTATTCTAAAGGCTCGGACTGGGGGTTCTTCCCGGCCATCGCATCCTGCTTCTCACGCTTCTCACGTTCGAGCAGCTGCTCCTCGCGCAGCTCGTCCTCCCGCTGCTTCGCGTCCTTCACGAGGCGGTACCAGAGGAAGACCGCGAACCCGGCGAAGATGATCCACTCGGCCGCGTAGAAGATGTTGAGCCAGTTCAGCTCGGTCTGGGCGATCGGCGGGGGCGAGTAGATCTGGACCAGCCCGGCGGGCGCCCCACGCTCGACGACGTAGGCCGCATAGACGGGCATGCCGTCGACCCCGGTCCACAAGTTGTAGAGGGCGCCGACGCCGAGCGTGCGCATCGCCGTCGGATCCTTCTTGTCGGTCGGCACCTCGGGCTGCTCGTCGGGCAGGATGCGACCGACGATGCGCTGCGGATCCGTGTCCGCCTGCCGCGACAGCCGCTCGACCGCCGCCTGCGCGGACGCCTTGTCGGGAGCCCACCCCCGTGCGACGGCGAGCGCGACCGGACGGCCGTCGCGCTCGAGGTTCACGTGACCGACGACCCACCAGCCGCTGCGTCCCTTGTTGAGCCGGTCGTGAAGCAGCTGGTAGTCCTCGGGCACGAACGTCCCGGTGAACTCGACCAGCTGCCCGACGGCCACATCGCGGAGGGGCGACGACGGACCGGCGACATCCGCGAGCGGGAGCACGGTCTCACTGGGAGCCTCGACGGCCTTTCCCGATTCGACGGCCCGCTCGAGCTGCCACTGACCGAGCCAGGCGAACCCGGCGGCGAGGAGCAGCGCGAACACCAGCGCGCCGATCCACCGCGGGCGCCGCATCATCTGGAAGAGGGTGGTCTCGCCGGCGATCGGCTCGGCCCCCGTGGTCGTCTCGATGGTCAGTCCCGTTCCCGTTCGCCGCTCGTGTCATCCTGCATGGCCCGCTCGACCATCCTGTCGACGGCCCGCTGCGTCTCGTCGACGCTCTCCGTCGCGCGCCGGGCATCGGAGTCGAGGTCTGCGGTCGCGGCCTCGACCAGGGCGATCTCCTCGTCCAGCATCGGCTCGCGCTTCTTCGTCTTCTTCCGTTCCCGTCGGCGTGACGGGCCGGACCGTAGGATCATCGCACCGATCTTCTCGGAGTTCGCTGCGAGGATCGGGCCGATGATCGCCATGATGAGCACATAGAGGCCGGCGAACGGCTGGATGCGCTCGTCCAGTCCTGCGGCGAGCGACAGCGTGGCGAGGATGAGGGCGAACTCTCCACGGTTCTGAAGGATGACCGTGGTGTTGATGCCGGCCTGCACGCCCATCCCGTTGATCCAGGCCACGAACTGGCCGGCCCCGATGTTGAGCACGATCGTCATGACGACGGCGATCCCGACGGGCAGGAGCACGGACGGGAACTTCGCCGGATCGAGCGCGAGGCCGAAGTTGAGGAAGAAGAAGGCGGCGAACACATCCCGGAGCGGGATGGCGATCTGCTCGATCTTGCGGCGGTACTTCGTCGCCCCGAGGACGAGGCCGATGAGGAAGGCGCCGATCGCGTCGGTCACGCCGAGTAGCTCGCCGATGCCGGCGAACAGCACCGCGAACCCGAAGAAGAGGATGGTGAAGAGCTCGTCGTCCTTCGTGCGGAACAGCCGCGAGACGAACCGGCCGCCCCAGCGCGCGATCGTGAACATCACGACGAGGAAGGCGAACGCGATGGCGAGCTTGCCGACCACGGGCCAGAAGTCGGTCTCGCCGCTGAGCACCACGGAGACGATCGCCAGGTAGATGGCGATGAAGATGTCCTCGACGACGGTGACACCGAGGATCATCGGCGTCTCGGTGTTCGCCAGCCGCCGCAGCTCGATGAGCAGTTTGGTGACGATCGCCGACGACGACGTGGCCGTCATGCCGGCGATGATGAGCGCCTCGCGGGTGCCCCATCCGACCATGAACCCGAAGATCAGGCCGACGCCCATGTTGATGACGATGTATGAGCCGCCGGAGACGATCAGCTTGCCGAAGTTGCCGAAGAACTCGTCCTGGTCGAACTCCAGACCCAGGTTGAACAACAGCAGGATGAGCCCGAAGATCGCGATGAGCTCGATGTAGTCGCTCTCGAAGTTGAGCGGGAACCAGCCGGTGTGCGGGCTGGCCAGCAACCCGACCAGCATGTAGATGGGGATCGCGGGGAGACTCACCAACCTGCCGAGGCGCCCGAGCACGTACGCGACGAGCAGGAGGATGCCGAGAACGATGAGGTCTTCGCCGAGATGCATCGTCGATCAGCCTCCGGGCGGAGCGTCGGCGGTGACACGGTGGGCGACCTCGCCGGTCCGGAAGAACGAGAACGCCTTCGCGACCTTCTCCGGCGTGCCGGCGACCACGAGTGTGTCCCCGGGGAACACCTTGAAGTCTGGAGCGGGCGCCGGGTTGGCGGAGTCCCCGCGCACGACCGCGACGACCGTGAGGCCGACGAAGCCGCGGTCGCCGGGCGCGCCGAGCTGCTGACCGGCGATGTAGTCGTCGTAGTCGACGGTGAACCAGTCGATGCTGAGACCGGGGATCTGGTCGAGCGCGGTCAGAGCCTCGGTGATCTGCGTGCCGCCGAGCAGCTCCGCGAGCGTGTGGGCCTCATCCTCGTTGAGCCGGAGCGACACCTTGGTGACGTCGCTGCCGTCTTCGTGGTCCGAGAACGTGATCAGGTCGCTGTGGCCGGACCGGTGCGCGATGACGCCGACTTTGCCGCCATCGTCGGTCACGAAGGTGTGAAGCACCCCGACCCCGGGCAGCTTCACCCGTCGAACGTCTACCATCATCCGTCTCCATCCGCCGGGCCGGCCGGCATAAGGGGGGTATGCATCCAGCCTACCGGAGGCGTGCGAAGGCCCTCCCGGCGAGCGAACTCCGGGAGGGCCTTCTGCGGTGCTTCTCAGCCTGCGCCGCCGCCGCTACCCGTCGGTCCCGGGCGCGTCCTCCGCACCGGCGCCCTCGACGTGCTTCGGCGCCTGGTCGGCGCTCGTCGGGGTGCCGGCCTTCGGTGCGGCGGCCTTCGCAGCTTCGGCGTCGGCCTCCACGATGTCGGGCGCTTCGAGTCGGATGCGGTCTGCGGACTCGTCGTCGGGCTGCAGCTGGCTGGCACGCTCCGCCTCGACCCGGCGCAGGTAGGTGCGCACTTCGCGCTCCTCCCGCTCCGAATCCCAGCCGAGCACCCGCGCCATCAGCGACGCGGCGACCGGGGCGGCGGAGGCGCCGCGGTCCCACGCCTCGATCGAGATGCGGGTGCGGCGGGCGAGCACGTCCTCCAGGTGGAGGGCGCCCTCGTGCGTCGCCGCATAGACGACCTCGGCGCCGACGTAGTCGTCCGCGCCGGGCAGCGGGTCGGCCAGCGACGGGTCCTCGCGGATGAGCGCGAGGATGTCCTCCGCGAACGTGCCGTAGCGGTTCAGCAGGTGCTCGATGCGGGCGACGTGGAGGCCGGACTCCTGGGCGATCCGGTGACGGCGGTTCCACGCGGCCTGGTATCCCTCGGCTCCGACCAGGGCGATGTCCATCGTCGTGGAGGGAGGAGTCCTGCCGTCGATCGCGCTTACGGCGGCATCCACCGCATCCTTCGCCATGACCCGGTACGTCGTCCACTTACCGCCCGCGATCACGACGAGGCCCGGCACCGAGTGGGCGACCAGATGCTCGCGCGACAGCTTGGACGTCTGCTCGGACTCACCGGCGAGGAGCGGCCGGAGGCCCGCGTAGACGCCCTCGACGTCCTCCCGGGTCAATGGGATGTTGAGGATCTCGTTGACGTGCGCGAGCAGGTAGTCGATGTCGGCGGCGGTCGCCGCGGGGTGCGCCTTGTCGAGGTGCCAGTCGGTGTCCGTCGTGCCGATCAGCCAGTGCCGGCCCCACGGGATGACGAAGAGCACGCTCTTCTCGGTGCGCAGCAGCAGGCCCATCTTCGACTGGAAGCGGTCCCGCGGCACCACGAGGTGGATGCCCTTGGATGCGCGCACCTTGAACTGGCCGCGCTCCCCCACCATCGACTGCGTGTCGTCCGTCCACACGCCGGTCGCGTTGACGACCTGCTTGGCGCGGATGTCGAACCGCTCATCGGTCTCGAGGTCGTGGGCGCGCACGCCGACCACCCGCTCGCCGACCTTGATGAAGCCCTCCACCCGCACGCGGGAGGCGACGTGGGCGCCGTAGTGCGCGGCCGTGCGCACGAGGTTGGCGACGTAGCGGGCGTCGTCGACCTGCGCGTCGTAGTACGTGATGCCGCCGATCAGGGCGTCCTTGTTCATCGACGGGATGGCGTTCAGCACCTGCCGCTTGCTGAGGTGCCGGTGGTGCGGAACGCCGGGAGGCCGCCCGCCGCTGTACGAGAAGATGTCGTACAGCATCATGCCGGCGCCGATGTAGAAGCGCTCCCACACCCGCTTGTGCAGCGGGTACAGGAAGCGAACGGGCTTCACGAGGTGCGGAGCGATGCGCTGCAGCAACAGCCCGCGCTCGATGAGCGCCTCGCGGACCAGGCGGAAGTCGAGCTGCTCGAGGTACCGGATGCCGCCGTGGACCAGCTTGGAGGAGCGGCTGGAGGTGCCGGAGGCGAAATCGCGCGCCTCCACCAGCCCGGTGGTCAGACCGCGGGTCGCCGCATCCACCGCGGATCCGGCTCCGACGATGCCGCCGCCGACCACGAGGATGTCGAGCTCCGTGTCTTTGAGCGCCGCGATCGCCGCGGCGCGCTCCGCCGGACCGAGCCGTGACGGGTAGGTCACGGCCGGGTTCGACGCGGGCGTCGCGTGCCTGTCGCCGCCTGGGGCAGATTGGGACTTCACCATCGTTCTCTCCCTCTCCGGCCGCCATCGGCCGGCGCTGCTCTACTGCGTACGATACGGCGCGACGACGACCTCGACGCGCTGGAACTCCTTCAAGTCCGAGTATCCCGTCGTGGCCATGCTCCGGCGCAAGGCTCCCACGAGATTCGCAGAGCCCTCGGCCACCGGAGCCGGCCCGTAGAGGACCTCCTCGAGCGGCGCGACCTGACCGACGGCGACGCGATTGCCGCGCGGCAGCTGCGAGTGGTGCGCCTCGGCGCCCCAGTGCCATCCGCCGCCGGGTGCATCGGTGGCGCGGGCGAGCGTGGTGCCGAGCATGACGGCGTCGGCGCCGCAGGCGATGGCCTTGACGATGTCACCCGAGCTGCCGAGGCCGCCGTCGGCGATGACGTGCACGTAGCGGCCGCCCGACTCGTCCATGTAGTCGCGGCGGGCGCCGGCGACGTCGGCCACGGCGGTCGCCATGGGCGCGTGGATGCCGAGTGTGGATCGCGTGGTCGACGCGGCCCCGCCGCCGAAGCCGACGAGCACTCCGGCAGCGCCGGTTCGCATCAGGTGCAGCGCCGCGGTGTAGGTGGCGGCGCCGCCGACGATGACCGGCACATCCAGCTCGTAGATGAACTTCTTGAGGTTGAGCGGCTCGACGTTCTTCGACACGTGCTCGGCCGAGACCGTGGTCCCGCGGATCACGAACAGGTCGACGCCCGCGTCGACGACCGTCTCGTAGAGCTCCTGCGTGCGCTGCGGTGAGAGCGCGCCCGCGACCGTGACGCCTCCCTCGCGGATCTCGGCGAGGCGACGGGTGACGAGCTCCGGCTTGATCGGCTCGGAGTAGATCTCCTGCATCCGGCTCGTCGCGCGCTCGGCCGGGAGCTCGCGGATCTCGGCGAGCAGGGGCTCCGGGTCTTCGTAGCGGGTCCACAGGCCTTCGAGGTCGAGAACGCCGAGGCCGCCGAGCTGGCCCATCATGATGGCCGTGGTCGGCGAGACCACCGAGTCCATCGGGGCCGCGATGAACGGGATGGAGAACTGGTAGGCGTCGATCGTCCACGAGACCGAGACGTCCTCCGGGTCGCGGGTGCGCCGGCTGGGAACCACGGCGACGTCGTCGAAGGCGTACACACGGCGGGCGCGCTTGGCGCGGCCGATCTCGATCTCCATACTCACGCGCTTCAGTCTAGGCCGCGCGCCTGTTCGGCGTCGGGGGCCTGTGGAAAGGTGGTCTCGTGACCGTCGAAGCCGAACCCCTCAGCCGTCTCCGCCAGCGCACCAGCGAGAAGTGGCGCGCGTACCCCGACGACGTCCTCCCGCTGTTCGTCGCCGAGATGGACTACCCGCTCGCCCCGCCGATCGCCGCGGCCCTGCACGCGGCCGTCGACCGCAGCGACACCGGCTATATCGGGCCGGACGACCGCACTCAGCGGGCGTTCGTCGACTTCGCGCGCGACCGGTGGGGCTGGGAGGTCGACCCCGCGCAGACGCGGACCACCACCGACGTGAGCGTGGTGATCGTCGAGGCCCTGCGGATGCTGATCGAGCCAGGCGATCGCGTGGTCATCACCCCGCCGGTCTATCCGCCGTTCTTCGAGCTGATCCCCGAGGCCGGGGGTGTGGTCGAGGAGGTGCCGCTCCTCGAAGGCGGGACCGACGGCCGCGGATGGGCGCTCGATCTCGCCGGTCTGGAGCGGGCGTTCGCGGGTGGGGCGAAGGCGTTCCTGCTCTGCAACCCGCACAATCCGCTCGGTCTGGTCCACCCGCGCGCCGAGCTGGAGGCGGTCGCCGCGCTGGCGGCCCACCACGGTGTGTTCGTCGTGAGCGACGAGGTGCACGCACCGCTCACGCACACCGACGCGACGTTCACGCCGTTCCTCTCGGTGTCGGAGGAGGCGCGACGGATCGGCGTGGCCGCCCACTCCGCCAGCAAGGCCTGGAACCTGGCCGGCCTGAAGTGCGCACTGTTCGTGACGGCGTCGCCGGAGCAGGCCGAGCGCATCCACGCCCTGCCCATCGAGGTGGAGGTGCGCACCAGCCACTTCGGCCGGATCGCCACCGAAGCGGCCTTCCGGGATGGGCGACCCTGGCTCGACGACGTGCTGCGGGCCATCGAGACCAACCGCGAACTGCTGTCCGTCCTGCTGACCGACCGTCTGCCGCGCGCTCGCTACCGGGAGCCGCTCGCCAGCTACCTGGCCTGGATCGACCTGCGCGCCCTCGGCTGGGGCGACGACCCTGCCACGCGCATCCTCGAGGAGGCCCGCGTCGCCGTCAATCCCGGCATCGAGTTCGGTGCGCCCGGCGCCGGTTTCATCCGCCTCAACCTGGCGTGTTCTCAGGAGGTCCTCACCGACGCGATCGACCGGATCGCCGAGCTCAGCGCGCGCGGCTGACCCGCCGCTCGTCCCACACCGGCTCGTCGGTCTCGTAGACCGCGCCGTCGGAACCGAACACCAGGAACCGGTCGAACCCGCGAGCGAACCAGCGGTCGTGCGTGACCGCGATCACCGTGCCCTCGAAGCCGGCGAGGCCCTCCTCGAGCGCCTCGGCCGAGACCAGGTCGAGGTTGTCGGTCGGCTCGTCGAGCAGCAGCAGCGTCGCACCGGAGAGTTCGAGCAGCAGGATCTGCAGCCGCGCCTGCTGGCCGCCGGACAGCGATTCGAACGTCTGCTCGGCGGCACCGGCGAGACCATACCGATCGAGGACCCGGCTCGCGGCCTCCCGGGGCATCCCGTCGCGGCGTTCGTCTCCGCGGTGCAGGATCTCCAGCAGCGTCCGTCCGACCAGCTCGGGATGCTCGTGAGCCTGCGCGAACAGACCGGGAGCGACGCGGGCGCCGAGTTTGGCGTTGCCCGTGTGCGGGACGGGAGCGCCGGCGTTCTCCGCCGCGGCGAGATGCCCGGCCGACGGGTCCGGATCCGTGCCGCCGGCCGCGAGCAGCCGGAGGAAGTGCGACTTCCCGGACCCGTTCGAGCCGAGCACCGCGACGCGCTCACCGAACCAGACCTCGGCGTCGAACGGCCGCATCAGCCCGGTCAGTTCGAGATCTGTGCATTCGAGCACGCGACGGCCGGTGCGTGCGCCGGTCAAGCGCATCCGGACGTTCTGCTCGCGCGGCACCGCCTGTGGCGGACCGACCGCCTCGAAGCGGGCGAGCCGGGTCTGCGCGGCCTGGTAGGCGTTCGCGAGGTCGCTGTTGTACTTCGCTTTCTCCTTGAAGCGCAGCACCAGCGCCTTCAGCTTCGCGTGCTCCTCATCCCACCGGCGGCGAAGCTCCTCGAGCCGCTCCATGCGCTCGCGCCGGGCGTCGTGGTAGCCGGCGAAACCTCCCCCGTGCGTCCACGTCGTGTTGCCGGCGGCCCCCAGCTCCAGCGTGATGATGCGGTCGGCCGCGTTGGCGAGCAGCTCGCGGTCGTGCGAGACGACCAGCACCGTCTTCTGCGTCGCCCGGAGCTGCTCCTCCAGCCAGCGCTTGGCCGGGACGTCGAGGTAGTTGTCCGGCTCGTCGAGCAGCAGCACCTGTTCCGGACCGCGCAGCAGCGCCTCCAGCACCAACCGCTTCTGCTCTCCGCCCGACAGGGTCCGGACCGCGCGGTATCGGGCACGCTCGAACGGGACGCCGAGCGCGGCGACCGTGCACTGGTCCCAGACGACTTCCTGCTCGTATCCGCCGGCGTCGGCGTACTCGGCAAGCGCGTTCGCATACCGCAGCTGTGTGTCGGTCTCGTCGCGCTCGATGATGGCGTTCTCGGCCGCCTCCAGGGCTTCGGCCGCGGCCTTCACCGCCTTCGGAGCCACTCCCACCAGCAGGTCGTTCACCGTCCGGTCGTCGCGGACGTGTCCGACGAACTGGTCCATCACCGCGAGGCCGCCGTCGTTGACGACGCCGCCCGCGTCGGGCCGGAGTTCACCCCGGATGATGCGCAGCAGGGTCGACTTGCCCGCGCCGTTCGCGCCGATCAGTGCGCCGACGCGCCCATCCCCGACCCGGAACGAGACGTCGTCGAGCAGCGGCCGGCCGTCGGCGAGCGTGTACGAGACGCCGGAGACGTCGATGTGGCTCATGGAGTGATCCTGATCTGGGAGGCGGGCAAAGCCTTCCAGACTAAACGAAACCGCCGCCCGAGGGAACGGGCGGCGGTTTCTCAGGCCTGAAGCTGCGTGTCAGCGACGGTAGTTCGGAGCCTCCACGACCATCTGCACGTCGTGCGGGTGCGACTCCTTGAGCCCCGCCGCGGTGATGCGCACGAACTTGCCGTTCTGCTTGAGCTCCGGGATGGTGCGGGCGCCCACATAGAACATCGACTGCCGCAGACCGCCGACGAGCTGGTAGGCGACGGCGGAGAGCGGGCCGCGGAACGGCACCTGACCCTCGATGCCTTCGGCGATCAGCTGCTCGTCGCTCGGCACATCCGCCTGGAAGTAGCGGTCACGCGAGTAGGAGGTCTTCTTGCCGCGCGTCTGCAGAGCGCCGAGCGACCCCATCCCGCGGTAGTTCTTGAACTGCTTGCCGTTGACGAACACGAGCTCGCCCGGCGACTCGGAGGTGCCGGCCAGCAGCGATCCGAGCATGACGCTGTCCGCACCGGCGACAAGCGCCTTCGCGATGTCGCCCGAGTACTGGAGACCGCCGTCGGCGATGAGCGGGACGTTGGCCTCGCGCGCGGCGAGCGACGCCTCGTAGACCGCGGTGACCTGGGGCACACCCACACCGGCGACGACGCGCGTGGTGCAGATGGAGCCCGGGCCGACACCGACCTTGATGGCGTCGGCACCCGCGTCGATGAGCGCCTGAGCGCCCGAACGGGTGGCGACGTTGCCGCCGATGACGTCGACGTGCGACGCTCGGGGCTCCGCCTTGAGGCGGCGGATGATGTCCAGAACGCCGGCGCTGTCGCCGTTGGCGGTGTCGACGACGATCACGTCGACCCCCGCGTCGACCAGGGTCATCGCGCGCTGCCAGGCGTCGCCGAAGAAGCCGATCGCGGCGCCGACACGGAGCCGGCCCTCGTCGTCCTTCGTGGCGTCGGGGTACTTCTCGCTCTTGTCGAAGTCTTTCACCGTGATGAGGCCGCCGAGCTTGCCGTCGGCGTCCACCAGGGGGAGCTTCTCGATCTTGTGCTCGGCGAAGATGGCGACGGCCGCGTCCGGGTCGATGCCGATCGGAGCCGTGATCAGCGGCTGACGGGTCATGACGTCGCGGACCTTGGTGGTCGACCGCTCGAACGGCGACACGAAACGCATGTCGCGGTTGGTGATGATGCCGACGAGGGTGCCGTCCGGCTCGACGACGGGGAGACCGCTGACGCGGAACTGGCCGCACAGAGCGTCGACCTCTTCGACGGTCGCGTCCGGGGTCGTGGTCACCGGGTTGGTGATCATGCCCGACTCGGACCGCTTGACCTTGTCGACGTGCGCCGCCTGGTCCTCGATCGAGAGGTTGCGGTGGATGATGCCGATGCCGCCCTGGCGCGCCATGGCGACGGCCATGCGCGACTCGGTGACGGTGTCCATCGCGCTCGAGAGCAGCGGAGTCGCCATCGAGATGCGCTTGGTCAAGCGGGTGGACGTGTCCGCCTCACTCGGGATGACGTCGGTATGCCCGGGGAGGAGCATGACGTCGTCGTAGGTCAAACCGATGAAACCGAACGGATCCGCCTGATCCATCTCACCCCTTCAAAGATGCATCCCGTGTGAGGACGCGCGACTGTGGATGCTCAATGGTAACGGCAGAATCTGGACGGATATTCCGGCCGCTTCGCGGTCAGTCCACCGGGGCCAGGTCGAGCTCCGCCGCCCGCTTGCCCTGCCGCGCGGCGACGATCATGTCGATGCTCAGGATGAGCAGCGCGAGCCAGACGATCGCGAAGCCGACCCAGCGCTCCGGCGGCATCGCCTCGTGCAGTACGGCGACGCCGACGATGAACTGGATGAACGGGGCGAAGTACTGGATGAAGCCCATGTAGACGAGCGGGAGGCGACGGGATGCCGCGGCGAAGAACAGCAGCGGGACGGCCGTGATGACACCGGCTCCGACGAGCAGAACGGTGTGCCACACCCCCGCGGTGCCGATGGTGAGCCCGGCGGTGACGGCGACGACGACGAGCTGGATGATGGCCACCGGGGTCAGCCACATCGTCTCGAGGGTGAGGCCGGAGAGCGCATCCACCCGGTTGCCCACCCGCTTCTTGATCAGGCCGTACAGGCCGAACGAGAAGGCGAGGATGAGGGCGATCCACGGCATCGAGCCGTAGCCGACCGCGAGGACGATGACGGCGACGACGCTCACGCCGACGGCGACCCACTGGGCGACGCGCAGCTTCTCGCGCTGGACGACGACGCCGAGGAACACCGTGACGATCGGGTTGATGAAGTAACCGAGGGCCGCCTCGACGACGTGGCCGTTCACCGTCGCCAGCACATACGTCTGCCAGTTGACGTAGATGAGAGCGCCGGCGAGGCCCATCGTGAACAGGACGCGCTTGTCGGTGAGCAGCGCCGTGAACGCGCGCCAGGAACGGGTCACCGTGAGGGCGATGGCGCAGAACCCGAGCGAGAAGATCACGCGCCAGCCGACGATCTCCCAGGCTGAGGCGGGCGCGAGGGCCAGGAAGTAGATCGGGAGGATGCCCCACAGGACGTACGCGGAGACCGCGTAGACGAGTCCGGATGTGCGGTGGGAGCTGAGGTCGTCGGAGGATGCCACTCGTCCGACTCTACCTGCGACCGCAGACACCACGACGGCCCGGATGCTCAGAGCATCCGGGCCGTCGAGAAGAGGGGGTGCGTCAGCGGACGACGACCGCGAGCACGTCGCGAGCCGACAGGACGAGGTAGTCCTCGCCGCCGAACTTCACCTCGGTGCCGCCGTACTTCGAGTAGATGACCTTGTCGCCGACGGCGACATCGAGCGGGATGCGGTTGCCGTTGTCGTCGATGCGACCAGGGCCCACCGCGACGACCTCGCCCTCCTGCGGCTTCTCCTTGGCGGTGTCGGGGATGACCAGACCGGAAGCAGTGGTCTGCTCAGCCTCGACCTGCTTGATGACGATGCGATCCTCGAGCGGCTTGATGGAGACCGACACGTTGACCCCTTTCCTGTGAAGAACAGTGTCTCTACTAAGACTGATTAGCAAACTCGCACTGAGAGTGCTAACACGAGTCTAGGGGGTGCGTTAGCAGTCACGCAACGTGAGTGCCAGACCGGGCGGGGCGGCACGTCCAGGGTAGCGTTGAGCGCATGGAACGCTCCGAGCTGGTCGCCCTCCTGAGCCCGGAGGGACTGCGGCTGCTCGACTCCCTTCCGCCCTACAACAGCGAGCGGGACGTGCTCGCGATCGTCAGCGACCTCCGCAAGCAGGGCCACTCCCCCGCGCTGGTCGCGGCCGTTCTCACGCAGTCGAAACTGCGCCGCAAGGCCGTGGCCAAGTTCGGCGACTTCGCGTCGCAGATGCTCTTCACCGAGGCCGGCCTGGAGCAGGCCACCCGGCTGCCGGTCGCCGCGCGGCATGCCGGACGGTTCCGCGCGGCGGGGATCCGCCGGGTCGCCGACCTCGGCTGCGGGATCGGCGGCGACGCTCTCGCCCTCGCCGCCCTCGAGCTGGACGTCCTGGCGATCGAGGCCGACGAGGTCACCGCGGCCATCGCCTCCTTCAACCTGGCCCCGTTCCCCAGCGCTCGGGTCGAGCAGCGGCGTGCGGAAGACGTCGACCTGCGCGAGATCGACGGCGTCTTCCTCGACCCGGCGCGACGGACCGCCGGGCACACGCAGACGGAGCGCCTCACCGACCCCGACGACTACACGCCGTCGCTCGGCTTCGCGTACGAGCTCGCCACCGGCCGATCGGTCGGCCTGAAGCTCGGTCCGGGATTCGACCGCGACCTCATCCCCTCGACGGCGGAGGCGCAGTGGGTCTCCGCCGACGGACAGGTCGTCGAGCTGGGCCTCTGGTTCGGAGCGCTGGCCCGGCCCGGCATCCACCGCGCCGCACTTGTGATCCGCGGCGATCGGGCGGACGAACTGACCGCCGATGCCGACAGTCCCGACGAGGAGACCGGTCCGCTCGGGGAGTTCCTCTACGAGCCGGATGGCGCGGTCATACGCGCGCGCCTCATCGGCGATCTCGCACGCAGGCTGGGCGGCAGGATGCTCTCGGAGCAGATCGCCTACATCACGACCGACCGGCCCGCTGAGACCCCGTTCGCGGCCGGCTTCCGCGTTCTCGAAACGCTCCCGTACGCCGAGAAGGACCTGAAGAAGGCTCTCCGTCAGCGCGGCATCGGCACCCTCGAGATCAAGAAGCGGGGGGTGGATGTGGACCCCGCCGCATTGCGCCGCCGGCTGGGCCTCAACGGCGACCGCCCGGCGACCCTGATCCTCACCAGGGTCGCCGGGCGGCACACGGCGCTGCTCGCCGAACGGCTCTGAGGCCGTCGGCGAACCGCTTCACAGGGCTCTGATCAGTAGGTGCCCTGGTAGTTCGCGATGCTCGCGAAGATGATCGCCAGGAAGATCCAGTAGATGATCGCGATCGCGATGCTCACGAAGCCGAGGATGATACCGGTGAGCCAGAAGCCCTTGGCTTGCGGCTCCTTGTTGCGGCCGATGAAGCCGAGCACGACCGCCGCGATGCCGAACAGGAAGCCGATGCCCCAGGCGATGTTGAGCACGATGCCGAGGATGCCGCCGACGAGCGACAGGATGCTCAGGATCGGCGACTTGGCGGCGGGCTGCCCGTACGGCTGGGTGTAGCCGGGAGCGGGCTGTCCGTACGCCGGCTGGCCGTACGGCTGCTGGGGCTGGCCCGGCTGCTGGCCGTAGGGCTGCTGGTACTGCTGACCGTACCCCGGGGCCGGCGGCTGCTGACCGTATCCCGGGGCCGGCGGCTGCTGGCCGTATCCCGGAGCCGGCGGCTGCTGCCCGTAGTCCGGAGCCGGCGGCTGCTGACCGTAACCCGGCGCGGGCGGCGGCACGGCCCCCGTGTCGGACGCGGGCGGGGCGGGCGGCGGCGGCGGGACCGATCCGTTCTGCGAGTTCGGGTCCGTCGGTTCGACGGGGGCGTTCGGGTCGGTCATGAGACCCATCTCCTTCGGTGCGGGAAGCTGGTGGTCGGCGCCTCAGCGGAAACGGATTTCCTGAGAGAACGCTGTATCACACCCATCGTGGCAGGGGGTCCGGGAGGGTGTCAACGCACCACTCAGGCGGTGACCTGAATCTCCGTCACCGGGAGCGTGGAGTCCGCCGAGAAGGTGAGCTCGCTCGGGCCGTGGCCCGCCATGATCAGCTGCGCCCCCAGCGCCGCGATCATCGCGCCGTTGTCCGTGCACAGCGAAAGTGCCGGGATGCGCAGCGCGACACCGGCTTCGGCCGCCCGCGCGATGGCGAGCTGGCGCACCCGGGCGTTCGCCACGACACCGCCGCCGAGCAGCAGCCGGGGCACGTCGTGATCGCGGCATGCGGCCAGCGCTTTCGTGATCAGCACGTCCGCCACCGCCTCCCGGAACGACGCAGCGACATCGGCGACCGGCACCTCTTCCCCGGCATCCTGACGCTGCTCGACCCAGCGCGCGACCGCGGTCTTGAGTCCGGAGAAGGAGAAGTCGTACCGGTGCTTCTCCAGGTCCTTCGGCCGGGTCAGCCCCCGCGGGAAGCGGATCGCCTTCGGGTCGCCGTCCGCGGCGACGCGGTCGATCTGCGGGCCGCCGGGATACGGCAGGCCGAGCACGCGGGCGACCTTGTCGAACGCCTCACCGGCTGCGTCGTCGATGGTCTCGCCGAGCAGCTCGACGTCCGAGACGAGGTCGCGGACGAGCAGCAGGGAGGTGTGGCCGCCCGAGACGAGCAGGGCGATCGTCGGCAGCTCGACGGCATGACCCGGGCCGCCCTGCGCGTCGAGCAGATCGGCGCCGACGTGGCCGACGAGGTGGTTGACGGCATACAGCGGCTTGCCGAGGGAGACGGCGAGCGCCTTTGCCGCGCCGACGCCGACCATGAGCGCACCCGAGAGTCCGGGGCCGCTGGTCACAGCGATGGCGTCGACGTCGGCCAGCTCGATCCCCGCGTCCGCTACGGCGGTGCGCAGCGTCGGTTCCAGGGCCTCCAGATGTGCGCGGGCGGCGACCTCCGGGACGACGCCGCCGTAGCGGGCGTGCTCCTCCATCGACGACGCGATCGTGTTGGCGAGCAGCGTCGTGCCGCGGACGATCCCCACACCGGTCTCGTCGCATGACGTCTCGATGCCGAGCACGAGCGGCTCCTTCACGGACGCCGGATCGAGGCGAGTGGATGCTGCACTGGTCATGCGACGGTGGTCTCCGGGCTGGGGACGGCGAGACGCATCACGATCGCATCCACACCGTCCGGCTGGTAGTACTTCGGGCGCACGCCGATCTCTTCGAAACCGAGGTCGCGGTAGAGGGTCTGGGCGCCCTGGTTGTCGGCGCGCACTTCGAGGAACACCTCGCGGGCGCCGCGTTTCCGCGCCTCGGCGATCAGGGCGAGCATGAGCTGACGTCCCAGCCCGCGGCGGCGAGCGTGCGGGGCGACCGCGATGGTCTGGATGTCGCCCTCCCCTCCCCCGCGCGGGGCGAGGAGTCCGGCATATCCGGCGAGGCGGTCGGGCGACTCCGGTGCGAACGCGACGAGGTAGTAGCCGTGCTCGCCGGCGACCTCCGAGCGCATGGATCGCTCCGACCACGCGTCGTTCTCGAAGACGCTGCGCTCCAGCTCCATGATCGCGGGCACGTCGGCGGGCTCGGCGCGGCGCAGCTGGTGCACGGTGCGGGCGGGATCGGTCACGCCGTCACCCGCTTCGGCCCGGCGGACGGCGTCACATCCGGCGAGCGCAGGTAGAGGGCGACGTCGGGGTCCATGGGCAGCCGGTTCGCGTAGCGCAGCTCGGCGATCATGCCGAGCCGCCCGGCGGGTACGACGTCGGCGTCGACTCGCGCGATATCGGGATGCGGCAGCTCGTCCGGGCGGGCGAGGCCCGGCCCGTCGAGGCGGATCGGGAGACCGAACCCGTCGACGCCCGAGTAGGCGGTCCAGTAGCGTTCGCGGCGCCGGGCGTCGGTGACGATCAGCAGCGGACCCTCGTGCCCGGACGCGTAGCGGTCGTAGGCGACGGCGTCATGGCTGACGACGGGGACGAGCGGCTTGCCCGCGCCGATCGCGAACGCCTTCGCCGCGGCGATGCCGACCCGGAGTCCCGTGAACGGGCCCGGCCCCATCCCGGCGACGACGCCCGACAGAGCGCGCACCTCGATGCCGGCCACGGTCAGCGCCTCATCGATCAGAGTGCCGATCACCTCCGCGTGACGCATGGTGTCGGTCTCGATGATCTCCGAGAGCACCCCGCCCTCCCGGTCGACGACGGCGACGCTGGTCCCGGCGGACGTGTCGATGGCGAGCAGCATGCATCCAGCCTAAGCGGGATCGGCGGACGAGGAGCCCGCGAGCGGCACCCAGCGCGGACCGAACCCGGTCAGCGTGACGGTACGCGGTTCGTCCGTCTCGTCGACGGCATCGGCGTCTACGGCCGCGCCCTCCGCCGCTCCGGTCGGCCGCTCGATCGCGACCTCGAGCCACGACTCGGCGACGCCGTCGAGCATCCCGGCGCCCCACTCCACCACCACGACCGAGCGCGCGAAGTCGATGTCGAGGTCGTCGAGCTCCAGCGCGCTCGACAGGCGGTACGCGTCGACGTGGACGAGCGGCGCGCCGCCGGAGAGACTGGGATGCGTCCGGGCGAGCACGAACGTGGGGCTGGTCACCGGGCCGCGCACGTCCAGCGCTTCGCCGATCCCGCGCGTCAGCGTCGTCTTGCCCGCCCCGAGCGGACCGGACAGGATGACGAGGTCGCCCGCTCGGAGGACGCCAGCGAGATCCCGGCCGAGTTCGTGCATCTCGTCCGCCGTTGCGACCCGCCGGACGGCGGGCACCTGCAGCGCGTCCGTCATCGGCCGCCTCCGGTGTAGCTCCGTCTCAGCCGTCCGCCGAGACGCGTGACGATCTCGTAGTTGATGGTGTCGGCGGCCTCGGCCCAGTCGTCCGCCCCCGGCACACCGCTCGCGGGGTCGCCGAACAGGACGACCTCGTCGCCGACCGCCACGTCCAGGTCGCCGACGTCGACCACGAACTGGTCCATGGCGACGCGCCCGCTGATCCGGAACGTGCGGCCGCCGATCGCGACGGGACCGCGGTTGGACGCATGACGCGGGATGCCCTCCGCATAGCCGAGGGGGACGAGGACGAGCGTCGTCTCCTTCTCGGTGCGGTACGTGTAGTCGTAGGAGACGCCTGTGCCCGCGGGCACGCGCCGGACCGCGGCCACCCGCCCGCGCAGCGTCATCGCGGGACGCAGCCCGAGCTCGACGGCCGACTCCCGGCCGAAGGGCGACAGCCCGTACACGGCGATGCCGAGGCGGACGAGGTCGAACCGCGACTCCGGCAGTGAGAGGGCGGCCGCACTGGCTGCGATGTGCCGCAGCTCGGGATCGAGTCCGACGGCGGATGCGCGATCGAGCGCACGTTCGAACGCGGCGATCGCGGCGCGGTCGTCCTCCGGCGACGCGTTGGAGAGGTGCGAGAAGATGCCGCGGACGCGGACGAGCCCGGCGACCTCGAGCTCGCGTGCGCGCGTGACCACCGCATCCCACTCGGACTCCGGGACGCCGTTGCGACTCAGACCGGTCTCGATCTTGAGCTGGACGAAGGCCGGCCGGTCGCCCGTGGCTGCGGCCGCTGCGGCCTCCAGCTGGACGCGGGACGAGATCCCGAGGTCGAGACCGGCGCGGACGGCGTCGGCGAAGTCGTCGTCGGGGTCGTGCAGCCACGCCAGCACGGGCGCGGTGATGCCGGCCTCCCGCAGCGCGAGGCCCTCGGAGATCTCGGCGACTCCGAGCCAGTCCGCCCCGCCGGCCAGCGCTGCACGGGCGCACTCGACGGCGCCGTGGCCGTACGCGTCGGCCTTGACGACCGCCATGACGTGCGGCGTGCCGACGAGCTCGCGCAGGCGTGCGACGTTCGCCGTCACCGCATCCAGGTCGACGACCCGCTCCCGGAACACCGCGGTCACGGCGCGCACTCCGTCACGACGAACGCCGTCGCGACGCCGGCGTCATGCGTCATCGACACGTGGATGCGCACGATGCCACGCTCGCGGACCTGCGCCTCGACGACGTTGTGCAACACGAAACCGGGGTTCCTCTCCTCGTCGGGGACGATCTCCATGTCGTGCCAGCGCACGCCCTCAGAGCCGCCGAGCGCCTTGATCAGCGCCTCTTTCGCGGCGAACCGGGCTGCGAGCGAGTGCACGGGAAGCAGGCGCTCCGCCTCGGTGAACAGCCGGTCGCGCAGCTTCGGCGTGCGGGCGATCGACCGCTCGAAGCGGGCCAGATCGACCACGTCGACCCCGATGCCGGCGATCACGGCGTCACTCGACGGTGACGGACTTGGCCAGGTTGCGCGGCTGGTCGACGTCGAGGCCCTTCGCCGCCGACAGCTCCATGGCGAAGATCTGCAGCGGGACGACCGCGAGAAGCGGCTCGAAGAGGGGCGCGGCCAGCGGGATGCGGATGACCTCGTCGGCGAACGGCAGCACGGCGGCGTCTCCGGCCTCGGCGATCGCGATGACGCGGGCGCCGCGGGCGCGGATCTCCTGGATGTTCGAGACGACCTTCTTGTGCAGCTCGTCCGACCAGCGCGGGCTGGGCACGACGACGAACACCGGCTGACCCGGCTCGATCAGGGCGATCGGTCCGTGCTTCAGCTCACCGGCAGCGAAGCCCTCGGCGTGGATGTACGCGAGCTCCTTGAGCTTGAGCGCACCTTCCAGCGCGATCGGGTAGCCGACGTGACGACCGAGGAACAGCACCGCGCGGGTGTCCGACATCCACTTGGCCAGCTGCGCGATCTCGGCGTGCGACTCGAGCACCGTGGCGATCTTGGCGGGCACCTCCTGCAGCTCCTCGATCGCGTCGCGCTGCTGCGCCGCGCTCAGGGTGCCGCGGACGCGCGCCAGGTGAAGGCCGAACAGGTACAGAGCGGTGATCTGGGCGACGAAGGCCTTGGTCGACGCGACGGCGACCTCCGGGCCGGCGTGCGTGTACAGCGCGGCGTCGGACTCGCGCGGGATGGTCGCGCCCTGCGTGTTGCAGACCGAGATGGCCTTGGCGCCGCCCTCGCGGGCGTACTTGACGGCCATCAGCGTGTCCATCGTCTCGCCCGACTGGCTGATCGAGATGACCAGGGTGCCGTCGGTCAGCACGGGCTCGCGGTAGCGGAACTCGTGGCTCAGCTCGACCGTGACGGGCACGCGGGCCCACTTCTCGATCGCGTAGCTGCCCACCAGGCCCGCGTACGCTGCAGTGCCGCAGGCGATGATCGTGATGCGGTCGATGCCGGCGAAGTACTCGTCGCCGAGCGCGTCGAGCTCGGGGATGTGGACGGCGCCCTCGACGAGGCGGCCGCGGAGGGTGTTGGCCACCGCATCCGGCTCTTCGGCGATCTCCTTCGCCATGAACGACGACCAGCCGCCCTTCTCGGCGGCGGAGGCGTCCCACGCGACCTCGAACGGCTCGACCTCGACGGGCGCGCCGGCGAAGTCGGTGACCGTGACGCTGTCCGGCGTGATGGTGACGATCTGGTCCTGACCGATCGCCATCGCCTTGCGGGTGTGCTCGACGAACGCGGCGACGTCCGAGCCGAGGAAGTTCTCCCCCTCGCCGAGCCCGATGACGAGCGGCGAGTTGCGGCGTGCGCCGACGACGACGTGCGGCTGGTCCTGGTGCATCGCGAGGAGAGTGAAGGCACCCTCCAGGCGTGAGACGACGCTCTGGAACGCCTCGGGCAGGTCGCCCGTCCGGCGGTACTCGCGGCCCAGCAGCACGGCTGCGACCTCGGTGTCGGTCTCGGACTCGAAGGCGAAGCCGTCGGCGAGCAGCTCGTCCTTCAGCGTTGCGAAGTTCTCGATGATGCCGTTGTGGATGACGGCCAGGCGACCATCGTCGCCCAGGTGCGGGTGCGCATTCACGTCGGTCGGGCCGCCGTGCGTCGCCCAGCGGGTGTGACCGATGCCGGTCTGCCCGTTCGGGATGGGGTGCTCCTGCAGGTCTTCGGTCAGCACCGAGAGCTTCCCGGCCTTCTTGGCGGTGCCGAGGGCGCCGTCCGGGCCGATCACGGCGATGCCCGCGGAGTCGTATCCGCGGTACTCCAGGCGCTTCAGGCCGCCGAGAAGCACCTCGAGGCTCTTGTCGGTACCGACGTACCCCACGATTCCACACATGCACCCGAGTCTATCGTGGGCGTAAGTGGGAGCCGGCTCGGAGCGCCCCCTAGAATTGGTGCCCTATGCTTCCGAACGGCGACTCCTCCACCCCCTTCGTCGAGCTGAGCAGGGCCGACTGGGCGGAACTGGCGGAGAACACCAGACTGCCGCTGCAGGAGACGGAGATCGTCCAGCTCCGCGGCCTCGGCGATCCGCTCGACATGCGCGAGGTGTCGGAGGTCTACCTCCCGCTCAGCCGTCTCCTCAATCTGTACGTGGGCGGCGCGAAGCAGCTCCATCGGGTGACGAGCGACTTCCTCGGCGAGCGGGCGGCCAGCACGCCGTTCGTCATCGGCGTCGCGGGCTCGGTCGCCGTCGGCAAGTCGACCATCGCGCGCCTGCTGCGCGAGCTGCTGTCGCGCTGGGACGACACCCCGCGCGTCGAGCTGGTGACCACGGACGGCTTCCTCCTTCCCAACGCCGAACTCGAGCGCCGCGGCCTGATGGAGCGCAAGGGCTTCCCGGAGTCGTACGACCGGCGGGCGCTGTTGCGTTTCGTCACGGCCATCAAGAGCGGCGCCCCGGAGGTCCGGGCCCCCTTCTACTCGCACCTGAGCTACGACATCGTTCCGGATGCGGAGATCGTCGTGCGGCGCCCGGACGTCCTCATCGTCGAGGGCCTCAACGTGCTGCAGCCGGCGGGCGGCGGCAACCGGCTCGCCGTGAGCGACCTGTTCGACTTCAGCGTCTACGTGGATGCGCGCACCCGCGACATCGCGCACTGGTATGAGGAGCGCTTCCTGAAGCTGCAGCGCGGTGCGTTCGCCAATCCGAAGTCGTACTTCCACCGCTATGCGCAGCTGACGGAGGATGAGGCGCGAGCGCGGGCCGCATCCATCTGGACGGCGATCAACGAGCCGAACCTGCTCCAGAACATCCGGCCGACACGCTCGCGCGCCAAGCTGGTGCTGCGGAAGGATGCCGATCACGCGGTGAGCTCCGTCCTGCTGCGCAAGCTCTGATCTGGCTTCTAAACCTCAGGCATGCATAAATGAGGTCGTGGTGCTCTGGCCATGCATGCATACGACCCGTAAGCATGAGGCATGCCAGCACCACGTTCTCGCGCCGCCGAGCTCTTCGGGCAGCGGGTTCGTGAGGCACGCATCGCGCTCGGGATGAGCCAGGAGGACATCGCCAACCTGGCCGACATGCACGTGACGAACTACGGGCGGGTGGAGCGCGGCGAGGCGAACTCCGAGCTGCACACCATCGTCCGTATCGCCACGGCGCTCGACGTCGACCCGGGCACCCTGATGGCGGGACTGTACGGCACCGAGATGCTGCCCGACCGCTCGCGCGCCTACTCCGTGGCGGACTTCCTCGCGGCACGCCGGGCGCACGAGACGCGCTGACGCGCGAGAGTGCTGACGCGCGAGACGCGCTGAACGGCTAGAGAGCCAGCCGCTCCCGCACGACATCCGCGAGCTCGTTCGCCAGACGCTCCGCCGTGACCTGATCCGCGGCCTCGACCATGACGCGGACGAGCGGCTCGGTGCCGGACGGGCGCAGCAGCACGCGCCCGGTGTCGCCGAGTGCACTCTCCGCCGTCTGAACGGCCGTGCGGAGTCCCTCGTCGGTGTGGACCGCGTGGTGGTCGACGTTCTTCACGTTCACCATCACCTGCGGGTACACGGTCATCACGCGGGCGAGCTCCGCCAGTGTCTTGCCCTGGCGTGCCATCTCGCTGAGGAGGTGGAGCCCGGTGAGGATGCCGTCACCCGTCGTCGCGAACTCGCGCATGATGACGTGGCCGGACTGCTCTCCGCCGAGGGAGTAGTCGTGCTCGTTCATCTCCTCGAGCACATACCGGTCGCCGACCGCGGTCTCGACCATCCGGATGCCGTGGTCGCGCATGGCGAGCTTCAGGCCCAGGTTGCTCATCACCGTAGCGACGAGGGTGTCGTCGCGCAGCTTGCCGCGCTCCTTCATGCCGACCGCGAGGATCGCCATGATCTGGTCGCCGTCGACGACGTTGCCGTCGGCGTCGATCGCGAGGCAGCGGTCCGCGTCGCCGTCGTGGGCGATGCCGACGTCGGCGCCGGCCGCGAGCACGGCCTTCGCGAGGTTGTCGAGGTGCGTGGAGCCGACACCGTCGTTGATGTTCATGCCGTCCGGCGCGTCGCCGATGACGGTCACTCGCGCTCCCGCGTCGGTGAACACCTCCGGCGAGATTCCCGCCGCTGCGCCGTGAGCGCAGTCGAGGACGACGTGGATGCCGTCGAGGCGGTGCGGGAGGCTGCCGAGGAGGTGGAGGACGTAGCGGTCCTCCGCGTCGGCGAAGCGTCGGATGCGGCCGACGTCGGCGCCGGTCGGGGTCAGCTTCTCGAGGTCGAGGTGCTGCTCGATGCGGTCCTCGACGACGTCGGGGAGCTTGGTGCCGCCGCGGGCGAAGATCTTGATCCCGTTGTCGGGGGCCGGGTTGTGCGAGGCCGAGACCATCACACCGAAGTCTGCGTCGAAGTCGGCGATGAGGAAGGCCGCTGCCGGCGTGGGGATGACTCCCGCGTCGTACACGTCGATGCCCGAGCTGGCGAGCCCGGCCGCGACGGCGGCGGAGAGGAACTCGCCCGAGACACGGGGGTCGCGGGCGACGATGGCCGTTGGGCGCTTGCCGGCGGCGCGGCGCGCCTCGGCGCTTCGGCCTTGCGTCAGTACAGCAGCAGCTGACTGCGCAAGGCCGAGCGCCAGGTCGGCGGTGAGACTGCCGTTCGCGAGACCGCGAACGCCGTCGGTTCCGAAGAGGCGTGGCATGGACCGAAGCCTAAACGCTGGCGAGCGTTAGCGCTTGGAGAACTGCGACGCCTTGCGGGCCTTCTTGAGACCGGCCTTCTTGCGCTCGGTGACGCGGGCGTCACGGGTGAGGAAGCCGGCCTTCTTCAGGGTCGGGCGGTTGTTGTCGCGGTCGATCTCGTTGAGAGCGCGCGCGATGGCGAGGCGCAGTGCGCCCGCCTGACCCGAGGGGCCACCGCCGGTGATGCGGGCGACCACGTCGTAGGAGCCGATGAGGTCGAGCACCTTGAACGGGTCGTTGATGAGCTGCTGGTGCAGCTTGTTCGGGAAGTAGTCGGCGAACTCACGGCCGTTGACCGTGATGGTGCCGGAACCCGGGACCAGGCGCACGCGCGCGATGGCCTCCTTGCGGCGGCCGACGGCCGCGCCGGGAACGGAGAGGACGGCGCGCGGGGCGGCCGGGGCCTCGGAGGCCGGGGTCTCGGTCGAGTAGGACTCGACGTTCTCGGCCTGGGCCGAGTCGATGCTGTCTGCGATCTTCGCCACGGTGGTGATAATCCTTTGTCTCTTTAAGTCGTGAAGGTCTGCGTCGTCGCGCTTACTGGGCGACCTGGCCGAGCGTGTACGGCTTCGGCTGCTGGGCGGCGTGCGGGTGCTCGCTTCCGGTGTAGACCTTCAGCTTGCGGAGCTGGGCGCGGCCGATGGAGTTCTTCGGCAGCATTCCGCGGACGGCCTTCTCGACGGCGCGCACCGGGTTCTTCTCGAGGAGCTCCGAGTACGTGGTCGCCTTCAGTCCGCCCGGGTAGCCCGAGTGGCGGTAGGCCTTCTTCTGCAGAGCCTTCTGACCGGTCAGCGCGACCTTGTCGGCGTTGACGATGATGACGAAGTCACCGCTGTCCATGTGCGGGGCGAAGGTCGGCTTGTGCTTGCCGCGGAGGAGGGCGGCGGTGTGGCTGGCGAGACGGCCGAGCACGACATCGGTCGCGTCGATGACGACCCAGTCGCGCTGGATCTCGTCTGCCTTCGGGGAATAGGTGCGCGTCACAGTAGTGGCTGCTTTCTGTCTCGAACGGAGGTGTTCGTGAATCCCACTCCGTTGGTGGTTCGCTCGCGATGGCGTCGAACCGGACCGGTGGAGGGCTCACGTTCGTGCGTCCGGCCGCAGGGGCCCGGACACCAAAGGTCAATACTACGGGAGCCGGACACGCCCGGTCAAACCGGGAGGGAGATGCCCGCCTGCTGCTCGGAGACCTCCCACACCCGGGCGGCCTCCGCGGCATCGCGGAGCGGCGGATACGGTGTCTGCTCCGCCGGAGCACCCCCCAGGTGCCCGGGTCCGCTCGGGCCGTACATCCTGCCTCCTTCCGCATGCGGCCCCGTCGCCGCGAGCAGCGCGGGAAGCGCGGCCGTCTCCGGGGTGCCGACCAGGAGGCCGCGGGCGGACAGCCAGCGGATCATGCGGACCGCCCCGGTGTCCGCCGCGCGCCCGTACCCCGGCTGCGCTGCGAGCAGGTTGGTGGGAGCGACCCCGGGATGCGCGAGGTTGCTGCTGATGCCCCATCCGGCCGCCGCGCTCCGCCGATCGAGCTCCAGCCCGAACAGGCCGAGCGCGATCTTCGAGGAACGGTATGCCGCTTGGGCGCGATACGGCCGCTCGGCGCCGAGGTCGTGCCAGTCGATCGCGCCGCTCCTCGCGACGACGCTCACCTGCGATGTGACCCGCGCCCGCGCCTCCTGGAGCAGCGGGAAGAGGGCTCCCACGAGCGCGACGTGGCCGAGGTGGTTGGTGCCCCACTGCAGCTCGAAGCCGTCGACGGTGGTGCGGCGCTCCGGAGGCGTCATCAGCCCGGCGTTGTTGATGAGGATGTGGACCGGCTGCCCGTCCGCTCGCATCCCCTCGCCGAACGCGGCGACCGAGTCGAGCGAGGCCAGGTCGAGGTCACGAAGCACCAGCCGCGCGTCCGGGACGGTGGAGCGGATCCGATCCGCAACTGCAGCTCCCTTGGCTCGGTCGCGCACCGGCATGACGACCTCCGCGCCCGCCTGCGCAAGCCGTGCCGCGATGATCGTCCCCATGCCGTCGCTGGCCCCGGTGACGACGGCCCGTCTGCCGGTGAGCGGGGGGATGTCGATGTCGATCGTGCGTGCCACGGTGTTCTCCTTCGTTCGGTGACTCCACCCTGAACGCTCGGGCCATCCGTAGCCACGGCCCGGCGATCCGTGGTTACGGAGAGCGCCAGGCGGTAGACATGAGGGGTGATCGACCGTATCGGACTCGCCGAATTCCTCCGGACCCGGCGCGACCTGCTCCAGCCGGAGGACGTGGGCCTCCCGCGCGGCAGCCGCCGCCGCACGTCCGGGCTGCGGCGCGAGGAGGTGGCCGCCCTGGCGCACATGTCGGTCGACTACTACGCCCGGCTGGAGCGGGAGCGAGGTCCCCAGCCGTCCGAGCAGATGCTCGCCTCGATCGCTCAGGGGCTGCATCTCTCCCACGCGGAGCGCGATCACCTGTTCCGTCTCGCCGGCCACACCCCGCCCGCGCAGGGCTCGGAGAGCGAGCACGTGAGCCCCGGCCTGCTGCGCGTGCTCGATCGGCTCGACGACACCCCGGCCGAGATCGTGACCGAAGTGGGAGAGACGCTGCGGCAGAGCAGGATGGGCGTGGCCTTGACCGGCGATACGGCGTCGCTCCGCGGGCCGGAGCGCAGCCTGGGAGTGCGATGGTTCACCGACCCGGGTTCGCGCAGCCTGTACGCCCCTCGCGACCACGACTTCCTGAGCCGGATGTTCGCCTCCGGCCTGCGCGAGGTCGTGACAGCGCGCGGTCCCGGCTCGCGGGCGGCCGCTCTGGCGGACTACGTCCTCGACCGCAGTGCCGAGTTCCGGACGCTCTGGGCGGCGCACGAGGTCGGGCTCCGGCCGAAGGAGGTCAAGCATTTCACTCACCCGGAGGTCGGGGAACTCGAACTGCATTGCCAGCAGCTCGTCGACCCGGGTCACGCGCACTCGCTGCTCGTCTACACAGCGATACCCGGCAGCGAGTCCGCGGAGAAGCTGCGCCTGCTGTCGGTGATCGGAGACCAGACCCTCCAGGGCGGGCTGACCCGCACTCAGCCCCAGGGCTGAAACCTCGCCCGATCACGCGCACAATCGGCGGCCTCACCCTAGCGTTGCCCGTATGAGTCCGATCCTGACGCGCAGCCGGTGGCTGTTGGAGCCCGCCCTCGCCGTGACGTTCTTCGTGTTCTGGGCGCTGACGGAAGCGGGCCGCAACCAGCTCCTGCCGTCCGCCCTCCGCGCCACCGTTCCGTTCTGGGCCGCGCTGCTCGTGCTCGCGTGCGCCATCGGGCTCTCCCGGCTCAGTCCTGTCGCGGCCATGGCGACCGGGACCGCGGTGCTCATCGGGCAACTCCTCTTCCCGGCGGGGATCTTCCAGAACGCGGCCATCTACCTCGGTTATGCCGTCATCATCGTCGTCGTGGCCGCCACGGTGCACGGTCGCATGCGGGTCGTCGCCCTCGCCTTCGCCGTCGGGGCGGGAGTGTCCGTTGCGGGCCTCCTGTCCTGGGCCCAGGGGATCGGGCACACCGATGCTGCGATCCGAGTGACATTCTTCGTCGTCTGCGCCGGAGCGGCGGCGTTCGCCTGGGTCATCGGCACCCTCATCGGCGTCTGGATGCGCACGCGGTGGAGCGAGGAGGAGCTCGCGCGCACGACGGCCGAACTCCGCGTCGCGGAGGTCGAGACGATGGTCGCCGGCGAGAGGGAGCGCATCGCCCAGGACGTGCACGACATCATGGCGCACTCCCTGTCGGTCATCCTCGCCCAGGCGGACGGCGCTCGCCTGCTCGTGGACGAGCGCCCCGAATCCGTCGCGCCCTCGCTCGCGACCATTGCAGACACCGCGCGAGCGTCGTTGACCGAGGTCCGGGTGCTGATCGAGACCCTCGTCGGCAGTCCCGACGGACCCGTGCATCCCGGCGTGACCGATCTCGACGACCTGGTGGAGCGGATGTCCGACGCCGGCCTCGTGATCTCCGTCGAGCGGTTCGGCGGCGCCGTGGTACTCAGCGCGGCACAGGAACTCGCCGTCTACCGGATCGTCCAGGAGGGCCTCACCAACGCGCTCAAGCACGCTGGCACCGGTGCACGCGCGCGGCTGGCGTTGGACGAGCGAGAAGACGGCATCGCCCTGTCCCTGGCATCCCGGCCCTCGGTTCCTCGGGATGCCCCTCCGCCCAACCCAGCGGGCCGCGGCCTCATCGGGATGCGCGAGCGCGCCCGGTTCGCCGGAGGCTGGCTCGACGCCGGCGAGGACGAGGACCAGCCGGGCGGGTATCTCGTGACGGCCTACATCCCGGCGACCGGCCGGAATGCGGTGACCGCATGATCCGGGTCGCGATCGCCGACGACCAGCCGCTGTTCTGCACGGGGCTGCAGATGATGATCGAGTCGCAACCCGATCTCGAGTTCGCAGGCAGCGCCCCGGACGGCCTGCAGGCGATGCAACTGGCCCGCTCGGCACGACCGGATGTGCTGCTCATGGACATCCGGATGCCGGTGCTGGATGGCATCGCAGCGACAGAGGGCATCCGGCGGGAAAACGCGGAACCACTCCCCCGCATCGTCGTCCTCACGACCTTCGAACGCGACGAGGCGGTCGCCGCGGCGCTTCGAGCGGGAGCGGACGGCTTCGTGCTGAAAGATGCGACGCCGGAGTTCATCCTGGCGGCGATCCGCACCGTGCACGATGGTCATTCGGTCATCGCACCGAAGGCGACCACGGACCTGTTCCGCACGCTGGCCCGCCGCCGCCCGGAGGCGATCGACGCCCTGTCGGTCCGCGAGAAGGAGGTGTTCCTCCTCGCCGCCCGAGGCCTCAGCAACGGCGAGATCGGCCGGACGGCGTTCATCTCCGAGGCGACCGTCAAGTCGCACGTCCGCAGCATCCTCGCCAAGCTCAGGCTGGCGTCGCGCGTGCAACTGGTGGCGTTCGCCTACGAGAACGGGCTCGTGAGGTGAGCGGCTCTCACAGCTCGCGCATCGCGCGCGTTCGCTCCGCGCGGAGGGCCAGTTCCGCTCCCTCGGGGTAGCCGACCTCCATCAGCGTGAGGCCGCGGGCGGGCATCACCTTGAAGGCGCTGGTGCGCTGCTTCTCGTCGCGCAGCGCCACGAGGTCGCCTGCGTCGAGCTTGCCCTCACCGACCTCGACGCATGCCCCGACCAGCGCACGCACCATGCTGTGGCAGAACGCGTCGGCCGTGAGCTCGGCGACGAGCACGCCGTCGTCGTCGCGACGCCAGCTGAACGCCTGGAGAGTGCGGATGGTCGTGGCGCCTTCACGGGCCTTGCAGTAGCTGGCGAAGTCGTGGAGCCCGAGGAGTCCGTGGGCAGCCATGTCCATCGCATCCACGTCGAGGTCGGCTGACACCCAGGCGGTCCGGTGGCGCTGCAGCGGGTCACGGAGGGCCGCGCGGTCGGCGACGCGGTACTCGTAGCGTCGCCAGAGGGCCGAGAAACGCGCGTCGAACCCGTCGGGCGCGACGGTCGCGAACAGCACGACGACGTCGGACACCGGGCCCAGGATGCCGTTCAGCCGCCGGCCGAGCGCCTCCTCGGCGGATAGCGGCGGACGTTTCCCGTGTGGCTTCCGGAGGACCGCCTCCTGTGCCGGGGACAGATCGACGTGGGCGACCTGCCCGACGGCGTGCACCCCGGCATCCGTTCGACCCGCGACGGTCAGGAGCGGCGGCTCCCCCGCCCGCCGGAAGATCGTCGCGAGGGCGTCCTCCAACGTCCCCTGCACCGTCCGCAGCCCGGGCTGACGTCCCCAGCCGTTGAAGTCCGTGCCCTGGTAGGCGATGTCGAGGCGGTACCGCCGCACCTGATCGGCGGCCACAGGATCAGTAGGCACGCACGAGCCCCGTCTCGGCCTGCGTCGTCACGAACCCCATCCCCGTGTAGAGCCCTAGCGCACCGGTGGGATTCTCGGCGTCGACGTCGAGGACCACCTTGTCCCAGCCGCGCTGAGCGCACGCCTCGAGCACCGCTCGCAGCAGCGACGGCGCGATGCGTCTCCCCCGGTACGGCCGCGTCACGGCGACGGTGGACACGTACGCGCCCGTGAAGCCCTGTCCGGGCCAGTCGTCCTCGTTCACATCCGTGAGCAGGACGCCGGCGACCTCGTCGCCCGCGAGCGCGACGAACGAGAGCTCGGCGACGAACACTCCCGACACCAGTCCGTCGAACTGCTCGTCGCTCAGCGGCTGGCTGCCCCAGTGGTCCCGGAACGCGTCATCGCGCGCCGCATGGACGGCGGCGGCCAGCTCGCTCGTGTACGGGACGATCCGCACATCGATCGTCGGCGCCACCTCGGGGATGGGGTCGCGCAGGTCGCGTTCCATCGTCCGGAAGTACCGGGCCACCTCGAACCCGCCGGCGAGGAGCAGCCGCTCGCGATCCGGCGCGCGCCGGTCGGCGTAACCCACCAGCCAGCCCGGCAGCGCCTTGTCCGACGCGGCCAGCTTCTGCTCGCCCCGGGCACGCTGCCACGCCAGCAGCTCACGTCCGATCCCCTGGCCGCGGAACTCGGGATGCACGCCGCCGTTCATGAACTCACGCACCAGCGTCTCCTGCCGCGGCGGTTCCATCACGATGCCGACGGCGACGACCCGTCCGTCGCCGGTGACGGCCAGCAGCGAGTCGGCTTCCAGGTCGATGAAGCTGTAGCCCAGTTCCTCCTCGACCTCTTCGCGTGTCGTGACGTAGTTGGGGTGGTCCTGGGCGGCGATCGCGCGATACACCTCGTGCACCGCATCCACATCGGCCGCCGTCGCGGGGCGCCACTCGGCGATGAGGGGATGCTGCGGGCGGTAGGTCGGCGGCGCGGCGACCCGCTCGCGGAGCGGGCTCAGAGTGTCGTCGGTCATCCCTTCACCCTAGAGCCTCGCCTCCCGCCCCCGCCCGGCATCCGTGGGTCGCAACACGCCGTTTTGCGGTCGCCATAACGGCGTGTTGCGACCCACAGACGGCGGGAACGACGAAGGCCCCGCATCCGAGGATGCAGGGCCTTCGTGTGGAAAGGGGAGGGCGTTACGCCTTCGCCGCCTCGCTCTCGGCGTCGGTCTCACCGGCGGCGTCGGCGTCGGCGGTCGCGTCCTCGACGACCTCCGCCTCGGCGGCGGCGGTCTCGGTGCTGGTCTCCTCGGCCGGGGTCTCCTCGGTCGCGGTCTCCTCGGCGGGGGTCTCCTCGACCGGCGCAGCCTTGGGGGCGGCGGTGGTCTTGGACGACTTCACCTTCGGGGTGACGGGCTCGAGCACGAGCTCGATCTGCGCCATCGGCGCGTTGTCACCCTTGCGGAAGCCGAGCTTCGTGATGCGGGTGTAGCCGCCCTCACGCTCGGCGACCAGCGGCGCGATCTCGGTGAAGAGCTCGTGCACGACGGACTTGTCGCTGATCACGGCGAGCACGCGACGGCGGGCGTGCAGGTCGCCGCGCTTCGCGAACGTGATCAGGCGCTCGGCCACGGGACGCAGGCGCTTGGCCTTCGTCTCGGTGGTCTTGATGCTCTTGTGCGTGAAGAGCGCAGCGGCCAGGTTGGCGAGCATGAGGCGCTCGTGCGCCGGGCCGCCCCCGAGGCGGGGGCCCTTGGTGGGCTTAGGCATGATCGGTTATCTCCAGTGTTGAAAAGGTCTGATGGCTGAGTCGGGCGACGAGCCTCAGATGGTGGTGGACTCGTCCTCGTCGTAACCGCTGTAGAAGTGGGCGCCGTCGAACCCGGGGACCGAGTCCTTCAGCGACAGACCCATCTCCGTCAGCTTGTCCTTGACCTCATCCACCGACTTCTGACCGAAGTTGCGGATGTTCATGAGCTGCGTCTCCGACAGCGAGACGAGCTCGCTCACGGTGTTGATGCCCTCGCGCTTGAGGCAGTTGTACGAGCGGACCGAGAGGTCGAGGTCCTCGATCGGCATCGACAGCTCGGAGCTGAGGACGGCGTCGACCGGAGCCGGGCCGATCTCGATGCCCTCTGCGGCGCTGTTGAGCTCGCGAGCGAGACCGAACAGCTCGACCAGCGTGCGGCCGGCCGAGGCGATGGCGTCGCGCGGGCTGATCGCGGGCTTGGTCTCGACGTCGACCACGAGGCGGTCGAAGTCGGTGCGCTCACCGGCACGGGTGGCCTCGACGCGGTAGGTGACCTTCAGGACGGGCGAGTAGATCGAGTCGATCGGGATCTGGCCCGCCTCGCTGTACTCGTTGCGGTTCTGCTGGGCCGACACGTAGCCGCGGCCGCGCTCGATGGTCAGCTCGACCTCGAACTTCGCCTTGTCGTTGAGGGTCGCGATGACCAGCTCGGGGTTGTGGATCTCCACACCGGCCGGAGCCGAGATGTCGGCGGCGGTGACCTGACCGGCGCCGGTCTTGCGGAGGTACGCGGTGATGGGCTCGTCGTGCTCGCTGGAGACCACCAGACCCTTGATGTTCAGGATGATCTCGGTCACGTCCTCCTTGACGCCCGGAACGGTGCTGAACTCGTGCAGCACGCCGTCGATGCGGATGCTGGTGACAGCCGCGCCGGGGATGGAGGAGAGGAGGGTGCGGCGCAGGGAGTTGCCGAGGGTGTATCCGAAGCCGGGCTCCAGGGGCTCGATGACGAACCGCGAGCGGAACTCGGAGATGTTCTCTTCGGTGAGCGTAGGACGCTGTGCAATGAGCACTATTGATTCCTTTCGGCTGAATGTCCGCTATATGACATTCGCTTCTACTGGGGTGGGTTTCGTCACGCCGTCAGGCGGCGGCCCGAATGGACCGCCGCCTGCGGCGGACGAGAAGAGAACTCAGACGCGACGGCGCTTGGGCGGGCGGCAACCGTTGTGCGCCTGCGGGGTGACGTCGTTGATCGAGCCGACCTCGAGGCCGGCGGCCTGGAGGGAGCGGATCGCCGTCTCGCGACCCGAACCCGGGCCCTTGACGAAGACGTCGACCTTCTTCATGCCGTGCTCCTGCGCCTGACGCGCGGCCGACTCGGCGGCGAGCTGCGCCGCGAACGGGGTCGACTTGCGGGAGCCCTTGAATCCGACGCCGCCGGACGAGGCCCAGCTGATCACGGCACCGGTGGTGTCGGTGATCGAGACGATCGTGTTGTTGAACGTGCTCTTGATGTGGGCCTGGCCCACAGCAATGTTCTTCTTTTCCTTCTTGCGCGGCTTGCGAGCGGCCGACTTGGGTGCTGCCATTTCTTCTCCTGAATCCTAAGAGCGTGGGGCCGCGGGCCTTAGCGCGCCTTCTTCTTGCCGGCCACGGTGCGCTTCGGACCCTTGCGGGTACGAGCGTTGGTCTTGGTGCGCTGGCCGCGGACCGGGAGGCCCTTACGGTGGCGGATACCCTCGTAGCTGCCGATCTCGACCTTGCGGCGGATGTCGGCGGCGACCTCGCGGCGCAGGTCACCCTCCACCTTGAAGTTGCCCTCGATGTAGTCGCGGAGAGCGACGAGCTGCTCGTCGGTCAGGTCCTTGACGCGGATGTCGCCCGAGATCTCGGTCTCGCGCAGAGTCTGGAGGGCGCGGGTGCGGCCGACTCCATAGATGTAGGTGAGTGCGACCTCGACGCGCTTCTCGCGCGGGATGTCGACGCCTGCTAGACGTGCCATGTGTTGGCTTCTCCTGTGATGAGTGGAGGTCTGCAGCGATCCCGGTGCCCCGGCCTCCTCCGAGGGTGTCCCCCGTGTCCGTCTCCGGACGCGGGTTCTGGCATCGCCTGTTCTTCTATTCGGTTATGACTGCGTTCAGCCCTGGCGCTGCTTGTGGCGCGGGTTCTCGCAGATGACCATGACCCGGCCGTTGCGGCGGATGACCTTGCACTTGTCGCAGATCCTCTTGACCGAGGGGTTGACCTTCATAAGTGTTTCTTACCTTTGTTCGCTGTCCTCGTACCTCACCCGGGGCTACCCGTTGGGTGGGGCCGTTACTTACAGCAGACCTTTACTTGTAGCGGTAGACGATCCGGCCGCGGGTCAGATCGTAAGGGCTCAGCTCCACGATCACGCGGTCCTCGGGGAGGATGCGGATGTAGTGCTGGCGCATCTTGCCGGAGATGTGGGCAAGAACCTTGTGACCGTTCGTCAACTCCACGCGGAACATCGCGTTGGGAAGAGCCTCGATCACGGATCCTTCGATCTCGATGACACCGTCTTTTTTGGCCATAGCCTCACTGTCGCTAAAAGTCGTGGTTTGCTGGTCGTGCGTTGATCGGCGGAAGGCACGTGAGAACGCGCCTAAGACACCAAGGATCTATCTTATGGGAAAGGGCGCGAATCCGCCAATCCGAGTGTATGATCCTCCGCCGCTCTGGGCGAACACCGTGATCCGGGCGCCCATCAGGCGATCGGAACCGGCGTCACACCGAACGGGGCGAGGCCGGCGGCCCCGCCGTCGCTCGCGGTGAGCACCCAGATGCCGTCCGCGTGGACGGCGACGCTGTGCTCCCAGTGGGCGGCCGCCGAGCCGTCCTCCGTCGCGACGGTCCAGCCGTCGTCCTTGACGTAGGTCTCCTGCGATCCGAGCACGACCATCGGCTCGATCGCGACGACGAGCCCAGGGCGCACCTCCGGCCCCTTGGCGCGCACGCGGTAGTTGAACACCGGCGGCTCCTCGTGCATGCGGCGCCCGATGCCGTGGCCGATGTAGTCGGTCAGGATGCCGTAGTCGCCCAGCGCCGAGATGTAGTCCTCGATCGCCTCACCCACGTCGTTGAGGTAGCGGGCGGACGCCAGGGTCGCGATACCGCGCCACAGCGACTGCTCCGTCACCTCTGAGAGGCGGGTGCGCTCGGCCACGAGTTCGGGATGCGCGGGATCGGGCAGCACGAAAGTGCGCGCCGCATCCCCGTTCCAGCCCCCCAGGATCGCGCCGCTGTCGACCGACAGGATGTCGCCGGGCTCGAGAATGCGCTGACCGGGGATCCCGTGCACCACCTCGTCGTTCACCGACGCGCAGATCGTGTGATGGTAGCCGGGCTCCAACTGGAAGTTCGACGAACCGCCCGCATCCACGATCGCGCGCTCGGCGATCGCGTCGAGCTCGAGGGTGGACACGCCGGGAGCGACCGCCGCCGCGACCGCTTCGAGAGACGCGGCCGTCGCGCGCCCGGGCGCGACCATGTCGCGGAGTTGAGCGGGCGTCTTGTAGATCGACCTCTTGAAGACCACTTCTAGGCCACGGACTCGCCGGTGGACGCGCCTGCGCCCGCGACCGGGACGATGCCGCGCTCGGCGAGGGCGGAGGTGATCCGCTCCGCGACCTCGTCCATCGCACCCAGGCCGTCGACCGGCACGAGGAGACCGCGCTCGCGGTACACGTCGATCAGCGGCGAGGTCTCGCGCACGTACACCTGCTGGCGGTGGCGGATGGCCTCTTCCGAGTCGTCCGCTCGACCCTGTTCGTGAGCCCGCTTGGTCAGGCGCTGCACGATCTCGTCCTGGTCGGCCGTCAGCTGGATGACCGCATCCAGCTTCTGCCCCTTGCCGGCGAGGAGCTCGTCGAGGTAGTCGACCTGCGCGAGCGTCCGCGGGTACCCGTCGAGCAGGAAGCCGTTCTTGGCGTCCTCCTCATCGAGCCGGTCCGCGACCAGCTGGTTGGTGAGCGTGTCCGGGACGTAGTCGCCCGCGTCGACGATGGCCTTGACCTGCTTGCCGAGCGGCGTCTCGTTCTTGATGTTGGCCCGGAAGATGTCGCCCGTGGAGATGTCGGGGATCCCGTAGGCGGTGGTGATGCGGGAGGCCTGAGTGCCCTTGCCCGCTCCGGGGGGTCCGACGATCAGCATTCGGGTCAACGCAGAAGCCCTTCGTAATGCCGCTGCTGAAGCTGGGAGTCGATCTGCTTGACCGTCTCCAGCCCGACACCGACGATGATCAGGATGGACGTGCCGCCGAACATGAAGTTCTGGCTTGCGCCGATCAACGCGAAGGCGACCAATGGGATCAGCGCGATGATGCCCAGATAGAAGGATCCGGGCAGGGTCACCCGCGTGAGCACGTAATCGAGGTACTCGGCCGTCGGACGGCCCGCGCGGATGCCGGGGATGAAGCCGCCGTACTTCTTCATGTTGTCCGCGACCTCCTCCGGGTTGAAGGTGATCGCCACGTAGAAGTAGGTGAACCCGACGATCAGGAGGAAGTACAGCAGCATGTACAGCGGGTGGTCGCCCTTGGTCAGGTAGTTCGTGATCCACGTGACCCACGGCGCCGGTGCCTTGCCGGCGGCCGGCTGGTTGAACTGGGCGATGAGCGCCGGCAGGTACAGCAGCGACGACGCGAAGATGACGGGTACGACGCCGGCCATGTTGACCTTGATCGGGATGTACGTGTTGTTGCCGCCGTAGGTCCGTCGCCCGACCATGCGTTTCGCGTATTGCACGGGGATGCGCCGCTGCGACTGCTCGACGAAGACGACGCCCATGACGATGAGCAACCCGATCGCGATCACGACCAGCAGGATCTCGATGCCCTGCGACTGGCCGACCGCCCAGAGGGAGGACGGGAACTGCGCGGCGATCGAGGTGAAGATGAGGAGCGACATGCCGTTGCCGATGCCGCGCTCGGTGACGAGCTCGCCCATCCACATGATGAGGCCCGTGCCGGCGGTCATGGTGACGACCATGAGCATGATCGCGTACCAGGAGTCGTCCGTGATCAGCTGCGTGCATTGGGAGACGGCGGTGGTGCCGAACAGCGCGCCGCTGCGGGCGACGGTGATGAGGGTCGTCGACTGGAGGACGCCCAGCGCGATGGTGAGGTAGCGCGTGTACTGCGTGAGCTTGGCCTGGCCGGCCTGGCCCTCCTTGTAGAGGGTCTCGAAGCGCGGGATGACCACGCGCAGCAGCTGCACGATGATCGACGCGGTGATGTACGGCATGATGCCGAGCGCGAAGATCGAGAGCTTGAGGAGGGCACCGCCGGAGAACAGATTCACCAGCGAATACAGGCCGGAAGTGTCCTGATTAGCGTTCAGACATGTCTGGACGTTGCCGAAATCGACGAATGGCGCAGGGATGAAGGATCCCAGCCGGAACAGGGCGATGATGCCCAGCGTGAAGAAGATCTTCCGGCGAAGATCCGGGGTGCGGAAGATCCGCCCAACGGCGCTAAACAATCCTGCGTCCTGCTTTCCTAAGAGTCAGTCGGGTGGCCGGTTCCCCGGCCACCCGACTCAGCTGCTCTGCGGATGACTACTTGACGGAGCCACCTGCGGCGACGATCTTCTGCTCAGCAGAGCCGGAGACCTTGTCGACCGCAACGTTCAGCTTAACCGCAATGTCCCCGTTGCCGAGAACCTTGACCTTCTCGTTCTTGCGAACGGCACCCTTGGCGACCAGGTCGGCGACGGTGACGTCACCGCCCGACGGGTACAGCTCGGCGAGCTTCTCCAGGTTCACGACCTGGTACTCGACGCGGAACGGGTTCTTGAAGCCGCGCAGCTTCGGCGCACGCATGTGCAGGGGAAGCTGGCCGCCCTGGAAGCCCGGACGCACCTGGTAGCGCGCCTTGGTTCCCTTGGTACCGCGACCGGCCGTCTTACCCTTGGAGCCCTCACCGCGTCCGACGCGGGTCTTCTCCTTCTTGGCGCCGGCGGCGGGGCGGAGGTGGTGCACCTTCAGGACCTGCTCGCGCGGGGCGGCGACGTCCTTCTTGGCGGAGGACTTCGCGGCCGGCTTTGCGGCCACGGTGTCGTCCGTGCTGGAGGCGGCGGCCTTGTCGGCAGCGGCCGGAGCCGACGCCTTCTTGGCCGGAGCCTTCTTCGCGGTGCTGGTCTTCTCGGCGGCCGGCTTGTCAGCGGCAGCCTTCGTGCTCGCGGCCTTGGTCGCGGGCTTCTTGGCGGCCGGCTTCTCAGCGGCCTCTGTGGTGGCCTTCTCTTCAGCCATTAGTCAATCTCCTCGACCTTCACCAGGTGAGCGACGGTGTTGACGTACCCACGGTTCTGCGGGTTGTCCTCGCGGACGACGACGTCACCGATGCGCTTCAGTCCCAGACTGCGCAGCGTGTCGCGCTGGTACTGCTTCTCGCTCACTTTCGACTTGATCTGCGTGATCTTCAGACGCGCAGCCATCAGGCACCTGCCTTCGCGGTCGCGGCGGCCTCGGCCAGCGCTGCCTCGGTGCGAAGCAGGCGCGCCGGGGCGACCTGGTCGTAGTCGAGACCACGGCGAGCTGCGACGGCGCGGGGCTCCTCGAGCTGCTTCAGCGCCTCGACGGTCGCGTGCACGATGTTGATCGTGTTGGACGAACCGAGCGACTTGCTCAGCACGTCGTGGATGCCGGCGCACTCCAGGACGGCGCGCACCGGACCACCGGCGATAACACCGGTACCGGCGGCGGCCGGACGCAGGAGGACGACACCGGCGGCGGCCTCACCCTGCACCGGGTGCGGGATGGTGTTGCCGACGCGCGGGACGCGGAAGAAGTTCTTCTTCGCCTCCTCGACGCCCTTCGAGATCGCCAGCGGCACCTCACGGGCCTTGCCGTAGCCGACGCCCACCAGGCCGTTGCCGTCGCCGACGACCACGAGAGCGGTGAAGCTGAAGCGACGACCACCCTTCACGACCTTCGAGACGCGGTTGATGGTGACGACGCGCTCCAGGAACTGGCTCTTGTCGGCGTCACGGCTGCCACGGTCGCGGTTGGGGTTGCGCTCGCGGCCACCACGGCGCGGCTCGCGCTCGCTCCGGGTGTTGTTGTCGGTGCCCGCAGCGGTCTCCACCGGCTGCGCGCTGTCCGTTACCTGATCGGCCACGGTCTGCTCCTTGTTGTTCTCGTCGCTCACAGGTTCAGTCCACCCTCTCGAGCTCCCTCGGCGACAGCGGCGACGCGGCCCGCGTACTTGCTGCCTCCACGGTCGAACACGACGGCGTCGACACCGGCGCTCTTCGCGCGCTCGGCGACGAGCTCTCCGACCTTGCGGGCCTTGGCGGTCTTGTCACCGTCGAAGGTGCGCAGGTCCGCTTCCATGGTCGACGCGGACGCCAGCGTGTGGCCCTGCGCGTCGTCGACGACCTGCACGAAGACGTGGCGGGCCGAACGGGTCACGACCAGGCGCGGACGGACCGCGGTGCCCTCGATCTTCTTGCGAAGGCGGGTGTGACGGCGGTCGCGAGCGGCCGCCTTGCTCTTTCCTCTGGTACCCAGAGCCATGATTACTTACCAGCCTTTCCGGCCTTGCGACGAACGACCTCGCCGGCGTAGCGCACGCCCTTGCCCTTGTACGGCTCGGGCTTGCGGATCTTGCGGATGTTCGCGGCGACCTCACCGACGGCCTGCTTGTCGATCCCGGCCACGGTCAGGCGGTTGTTGCCCTCGACCGTGAACGTGATGCCAGCCGGCGGCTCGACGGTCACCGGGTGCGAGAAGCCGAGCGCGAACTCGACGGCCGAGCCCTTCTGGACGACGCGGTAACCGGTGCCGACGATCTCCAGGCCCTTGGAGTAGCCCTGGGTGACGCCGATGATCTGGTTGTTGATGAGGGTGCGGGTCAGGCCGTGCAGCGAACGCGAAGCGCGCTCGTCGTCCGGACGGGTAACCAGGACCTGGTTCTCCTCCAGCTTGACCTCGATGGGCTCAGCGACGGTGAGGCTGAGCTCACCCTTCGGGCCCTTGACGGTGACGGCCTGGCCGTCGATCTTCACATCGACCCCGGTCGGGATGTCGATGGGCAGTCTTCCAATACGCGACATGGCGGATTACCACACGTAGGCGAGGACTTCCCCACCCACGCCCTTCTTCTCAGCCTGGCGGTCCGTGAGCAGACCGGAGGAGGTGGACAGGATGGCGACGCCGAGCCCGCCGAGCACCTTGGGGAGCTCCGTGGACTTCGCGTAGACGCGAAGGCCGGGCTTCGACACGCGCTTGATACCGGCGATGGAACGCTCGCGGTTCGGTCCGAACTTGAGCTGCAGGGTCAGCGTCTTGCCGACGCGGGCGTCGGTGACGTCCCAGCCGGAGATGTAGCCCTCCTTGGTGAGGATCTCGGCGATGTGGGCCTTGAGCTTCGAGTGCGGCATCGACACGGTGTCGTGGTGAGCCGAGTTCGCGTTGCGCAGTCTGGTCAGCATGTCTGCGACCGGATCTGTCATGGTCATTTCGGTTTTCCTTACGGTCACCAGGTTTCGTTCAGCCGGTACACGACTGACGACCTGTGGTGGAAGCGGGCCGGCCGGACGGCCGGCCCGCAGGTGGGCCTAGTTGGCCGCGTCGTTGGAACGGAACGGGAAGCCGAGCTGCTTGAGCAGTGCGCGGCCCTCGTCGTCGTTCTTGGCGGTGGTCACCACAGTGATGTCCATGCCGCGGACGCGGTCGATGCGGTCCTGGTTGATCTCGTGGAACATCGACTGCTCCGTGAGACCGAACGTGTAGTTGCCGTTCCCGTCGAACTGCTTGTCGCTGAGGCCGCGGAAGTCGCGGATTCGCGGAAGCGCGAGCGTGAGGAGACGGTCGAGGAACTCCCACATGCGGTCGCCGCGCAGCGTGACGTGCGCGCCGATCGGCTGACCCTCGCGCAGCTTGAACTGCGCGATGGACTTGCGGGCCTTCGTGACCTGGGGCTTCTGACCGGTGATCAGGGTGAGGTCGTTGACCGCACCGTCGATCACCTTGCCGTCACGAGCCGCCTCGCCGACACCCATGTTGACGACGATCTTCACCAGACCGGGCACCTGGTGCACGTTGGTGAAGCCGAAGTCGCCCTGGAGCTGCTGGGAGATCTCGTTCTTGTACTTCTGCTTCAGGCGCGGCTGGATTTTGCCAGCAGCGGTTGCAGTGTCGGTCATTACAGGTCCTTACCAGACTTCTTGGCGTAACGAACGCGGACCGTCTTGGTGACGCCGTCCTTCGTGACACTCTCTTCGCGGAAGCCGACGCGGGTCGGCTTCTTGGTCTCGGGGTCGACCAGCGCCACGTTCGAGACGTGGATCGGGGCCTCGTGGGTCTCGATTCCGCCGGTCTTCGTGCCACGCTGCGTCTGGCCGACGCGCACGTGCTTCGTCACGAAGTTGACGCCCTCGACGATGACACGGTTCTGCTCGACGAGAACCTCGATGACGCGACCCTGCTTGCCACGGTCACCACCGCGGGCCTGCGAACGGCCCGAGATGACCTGGACCAGGTCGCCCTTCTTGATGTTCGCCATGGGTTACAGCACCTCCGGTGCGAGCGAGATGATCTTCATGAACTTCTTGTCGCGGAGCTCGCGGCCGACCGGTCCGAAGATGCGCGTGCCGCGGGGGTCACCGTCGTTCTTCAGGATGACAGCGGCGTTCTCGTCGAACTTGATGTAGGAGCCGTCCGGGCGGCGGGTGTTCTTGCGAACACGCACGACGACCGCCTTGACGACGTCGCCCTTCTTGACGTTCCCACCCGGGATCGCGTCCTTGACCGTGGCGACGATGACATCGCCGAGGCCGGCGTAGCGACGGCTGGAGCCGCCGAGCACGCGGATCGCGAGGAGCTCCTTGGCGCCGGTGTTGTCGGCGACCTTGAGTCGGGATTCCTGCTGGATCACTTGGCCTTCTCCAGAATCTCAACCAGGCGCCAGCGCTTGCTGGCGCTCAGGGGACGGGTCTCGTTGATGAGAACGAGGTCGCCGATGCCGGCGGTGTTGTTCTCGTCGTGCGCCTTCACCTTGGAGGTGCGGCGGATGACCTTGCCGTACAGGGGGTGCTTCACGCGGTCCTCGACCTCGACGACGATGGTCTTGTCCATCTTGTCGCTGACGACGTAACCGCGACGGGCCTTGCGGTACCCGCGGACGAGGGCCTCGTCGGCCGCCGACTCCGCGGCCGCGGCCTTGGTGGTCTCAGCCATTACTTGGCCTCCTCATTCGTGGTGTCGACCTCGGCCTCGGCGGCCGCCGACTCCGCGGCCGCGGCCTTGGTGGTCTCAGCCATTACTTGGCCTCCTCATTCGTGGTGTCGACCTCGGCCTCGGCGGCCGGGGCCGCCTTCTTGGCGCGGGTCTTCTTCTTCTCGGCCGGCGCTGCCTCGGTCGGGGCCGGGGTAGCCCGGATCCCGAGCTCGCGCTCGCGGATCACGGTGTAGATACGAGCGATGTCACGCTTCACGGCGCGCAGGCGGCCGTGGCTCTCGAGCTGGCCGGTGGCAGACTGGAAGCGGAGGTTGAACAGCTCTTCCTTGGCCTTCTTCAGCTCGTCGACGAGACGCTCGTCTTCGAAAGTGTCGAGCTCGCTCGAGGCAAGCTCCTTGGATCCGATCGCCATTACGCGTCGCCCTCCTCGCGCTTGATGATGCGTGCCTTGAGGGGCAGCTTGTGGATTGCACGGGTCATGGCCTCGCGAGCGAGCTGCTCGGAGACTCCGGAGACCTCGAAGAGGACGCGACCCGGCTTGACGTTGGCGACCCACCACTCCGGCGAACCCTTACCGGAACCCATTCGGGTCTCGGCCGGCTTCTTCGTGAGCGGACGGTCGGGGTAGATGTTGATCCACACCTTGCCGCCACGCTTGATGTGACGCGTCATGGCGATACGAGCGGACTCGATCTGACGGTTGGTCACGTAAGCGGGCGTCAGGGCCTGGATGCCGAACTCGCCGAAGGAGACCTTCGTGCCACCGGTCGCCTGGCCGCTACGGCCGGGGTGGTGCTGCTTGCGGTGCTTGACTCTGCGTGGGATCAACATGGTTATGCCTCAACTCCTGCTGCGGCCGGCGCGCCAGCGGTCTCGGGGGCGTTGCCCCGGCCACCGCGACGCGGACGGTCGTTGCGCTCGCGCGACGGCTTCTGGTTGGCCTGCTCGCGAGCCAGTTCCTTGTTCGTGATGTCGCCCTTGTAGATCCACACCTTCACACCGATGCGACCGAAGGTGGTCTTGGCCTCGTAGAAGCCGTAGTCGATGTTGGCGCGGAGCGTGTGCAGCGGCACACGACCCTCGCGGTAGAACTCGGAGCGGCTCATCTCGGCGCCGCCGAGACGGCCGGACACCTGGATGCGGACACCCTTGGCGCCGGCACGCTGCGCGCCCTGCAGACCCTTGCGCATCGCGCGGCGGAAGGCCACGCGGGCGGAGAGCTGCTCGGCGATGCCCTGCGCGACGAGCTGGGCGTCGGCCTCGGGGTTCTTCACCTCGAGGATGTTCAGCTGGATCTGCTTGCCCGTGAGCTTCTCGAGGTCGGCGCGGATGCGCTCGGCCTCGGCGCCACGACGACCGATCACGATGCCCGGGCGGGCGGTGTGGATGTCGACGCGGACGCGGTCACGGGTGCGCTCGATCTCGATGCGGGACACGCCCGCGCGGTCGAGCGACGTCTGAAGCAGACGGCGGATCTTGACGTCCTCGGCGAGGTAGTCGCTGTAACGCTGACCCGGCTTGGTGCTGTCGGAGAACCACCGCGACACGTGGTCGGTGGTGATCCCCAGACGGAAGCCGTACGGATTGACTTTCTGACCCATTACTTGCTCGCCTTCTTGCTGACGGGGGCGGCCTCGGCCTCGTCCGGCGTCGCGAGGACGACCGTGATGTGGCTGGTGCGCTTGTTGATGCGGAAGGCCCGGCCCTGTGCACGCGGCTGGAACCGCTTGAGGGTGGTCCCCTCGTCCACGAAGGCGCGGCTCACGTACAGGTCCTGCTCGTCCAGGTAGGTGTTGCTCTGGTCGGCCTTGACACGCGCGTTGGCGATGGCCGAGGCGACGAGCTTGTAGACAGGCTCGCTCGCGCTCTGGGGGGCGAACTTCAGGATGGCCAGGGCCTCCTGAGCCTGCTTGCCGCGGATCATGTTGACGACGCGGCGGGCCTTCATGGGGGTAACGCGGATGTGTCGCACGCGGGCGATCGACTCCACCATTTCTCTCCTCCTTACGCCACCGCGATCAGCGGCGGCGACCCTTCTTGTCGTCCTTCACGTGTCCACGGAAGGTGCGGGTCGGCGCAAACTCGCCGAGCTTGTGACCGACCATGGTCTCGGTGACGAACACCGGGATGTGCTTGCGACCGTCGTGCACCGCGATGGTGTGACCCAGCATGGCCGGGACGATCATCGAGCGGCGCGACCAGGTCTTGATCACGTTCTTGCTGTTGGCCTCGTTCGCGGCGACCACCTTGCGAAACAGGTGCTCGTCGACGAAGGGGCCCTTCTTGAGACTGCGTGGCATCTTCTCGAACTCCTACTTGCGCTTCTTGCCGGCGTTGCGACGGCGGACGATGAGCTTGTCGCTTTCCTTGTTGGGGTGGCGCGTACGGCCTTCCTTCTGACCCCACGGGCTGACCGGGTGGCGACCACCGGAGGTCTTGCCCTCACCACCACCGTGCGGGTGGTCGATCGGGTTCATCGCGACACCACGCACGGTCGGGCGGACGCCCTTCCAGCGCATGCGGCCGGCCTTGCCCCAGTTGATGTTCGACTGCTCGGCGTTGCCGACCTCGCCGACGGTGGCGCGGCAGCGCGCGTCGACGTTGCGGACCTCACCCGAGGGGAGGCGCAGCTGGGCGTAGGGGCCGTCCTTCGCGACGAGGCGGACCGAGGCACCGGCCGAACGGGCGAGCTTGGCGCCACCGCCCGGCTTCAGCTCGATCGCGTGCACGACGGTACCGGTCGGGATGTTGCGCAGCGGCAGGTTGTTGCCCGGCTTGATGTCCGCGCCGGCACCCGACTCGACGACGTCGCCCTGCTTCAGGCCGGCGGGCGCCAGGATGTAGCGCTTGGTGCCGTCCACGAAGTGCAGCAGCGCGATGCGCGCCGTGCGGTTGGGGTCGTACTCGATGTGGGCGACCTTGGCGTTGACGCCGTCCTTGTCGTTGCGACGGAAGTCGATCACGCGGTACTGGCGCTTGTGGCCACCACCGATGTGACGGGTCGTGATGCGGCCCTGGTTGTTGCGGCCACCGGTCTTCGACAGCGGACGGAGAAGGGACTTCTCCGGCGTCGAGCGGGTGATCTCGGCGAAGTCGGCGACCGAGGAGCCGCGACGACCGGGGGTCGTGGGCTTGTAGTTACGAATTGCCATGTCTGTTTTCCTCTAGTCCTTCGCTCAGCCGACGGCCGTGAAGATGTCGATGGAACCGGACTTCAGCGTGACGATGGCGCGCTTGGTGTCCTTGCGCTTGCCGGTGCCGAAGCGGGTGCGGCGGGTCTTGCCCTGACGGTTCAGGGTGTTCACCGACGCGACCTCGACCTTGAAGATCGACTCGATGGCGAGCTTGATCTCGGTCTTGTTCGAACGCGTGTCGACGAGGAAGGTGTACTTGCCCTCGTCGATCAGGCCGTAGCTCTTCTCAGAGACGACCGGGGCGATGATGACGTCGCGCGGGTCCTTGTTGACGGCCATTACGCGTTCACCTCTTCCTTGTTGCTCTTGGCGGCGATGAAGCCCTCGAGCGCCGCCTGCGAGAAGACGATGTCGTCGCTCACCAGGACGTCGTAGGCGTTCAGCTGGTCGTACGTCAGCACGTGCACGGTCGGCACGTTGCGGACGCTCTTGAAGGCGAGCTCGTCGTCACGCTCGAGCACGACGAGGACGTGCTTCGAGGTCGCGATGCCGCTCAGCAGGTCGACGACGGCCTTGGTGGACGGAGCGTCACCGGTCGTGAAGGCCTGGACGGCGTGGAGGCGGCTGCCGCGGGCGCGGTCCGAGAGGGCACCGAGCAGAGCAGCGGCGATCATCTTCTTCGGGGTGCGCTGAGCGTAGCTGCGCGGCGTCGGTCCGTGGACGATGCCACCACCGGTCATCTGCGGTGCGCGGATGGAACCCTGGCGGGCGCGACCGGTGCCCTTCTGCTTGAACGGCTTGCGGCCGGCGCCGGAGACCTCGCCACGACCCTTGGTCTTGTGCGTGCCCTGGCGCGCCGCGGCGAGCTGGGCGGTGACGACCTGGTGGATCAGCGGGATGTTGGTCTGAACGTCGAACAGGGCGTCGGGAAGCTCGATGGAGCCGGCCTTCTTGCCCTTGAGGTCGACGACGTCAATCGAGGTAGCCATTTACCTTAGGCCCCCTTCACTGCGTTGCGGACGAAAACGATGCGGCCACGAGCGCCGGGAACGGCGCCCTTGACCAGCAGCAGGCCCTTCTCGGCGTCGATGCCCTGCACCTTGAGGTTCAGGACGGTGACGCGCTCGCCACCCATGCGACCGGCCATGCGCATGCCCTTGAAGACACGGCTCGGGGTCGAGGAGGCGCCGATGGAGCCCGGCTTGCGGTGGTTGCGGTGCGCACCGTGCGAAGCGGAGACGCCCTGGAAGTTGTGGCGCTTCATCACACCGGCGAAGCCCTTACCCTTCGAGGTCCCGACGACGTCGACCAGCTGGCCGACCTCGAAGGTTCCGTCGACGGTGAGCTCCTGGCCGGCCGCGTACTCGGCGGCGTCGGCGGTGCGGACCTCGGTGAGGTGACGACGCGGGGTGACGCCCGCCTTGTCGAAGTGGCCGGCGGACGGCTTGTTGACCTTGCGCGGGTCGATCTGGCCGTACGCGATCTGGACGGCGTTGTAGCCGTCGGCCTCGGGGGTGCGGACCTGGGTCACGACGTTCGGCGTGATCTCGATGACGGTCACGGGGATGAGCTTGTTGTTCTCGTCCCAGACCTGGGTCATTCCGAGCTTCTTGCCGAGGAGGCCCTTGGAAGTCTTCGTGTCAGCGTTGGACATGGTGGCACTCCCCCTTAGAGCTTGATCTCGATGTTGACGTCGGCGGGCAGGTCGAGACGCATGAGCGAGTCGACGGCCTTCGGCGTCGGGTCGATGATGTCGATCAGCCGCTTGTGCGTGCGCATCTCGAAGTGCTCGCGGCTGTCCTTGTACTTGTGGGGCGAACGGATGACGACCACCACGTTCTTCTCGGTGGGAAGCGGCACCGGGCCGACGACGGTCGCGCCGGCACGGGTCACCGTGTCGACGATCTTGCGCGCCGAGGTGTCGATGACCTCGTGGTCATACGACTTAAGCCGAATGCGGATCTTCTGTCCCGCCATGTCTGACTCTCTCTCTTGTTATGGCGTCGTACGAGACGGCTCTCTCGAGCCGTTCTTCGCATTGGACGCGGGCGACGTACGCGGTGGAACGCCACTATTCTTCTGTCAACTCGTGATCGAACCTGTCACAGGCACAGAGTTAGCCCCTGGACTCGTGGGTGTTCGAATTGAGCGTGTCCTGCTGCCTGCGGCCTAACCTCACGTCGCCAAAACCGCGAATGAACACGGTGCAACGGGCTATGCACTGCCTGGCAGTGATCCGGTCGAAGCGCGCGTAGACGCGCTCGTTCCGGAATGTTGAACTAGACAAGTTTGCCAGATCGCGGCCCAACCTGCAACCCGGGCGTGTCGCGGCGTCGGCCTGTGGAGAATTCGTTCTCCACAGAGTACGCCTTGGCGACATCCAGAGGCTCCGACCACCGAAGACTCGGTGCATGAGCAACACCCAGCGATCCGCTCGTCCCGGCCTCCTGCGAACGTCTCTCCGCGCCGTGGAACCCGGCCAATTTGCGACACTGCAGCAGATCGACCGCCATCGTTCGATCGATGAAGCCCTCGCGCGGCTTCGACTCTTCGCCGCGCTCCGCCCACGTCCTCCCGTCTTCTCCCATTGGTCGGCGGCGCTCGTTCACGGATTGCCGCTTCTCGGTCCAGCCCCGAGAGAGATCCATATCCTCACTCGCGCGGCCGCGGAGGATACCGAGCGCGGCATCGTGGGCCACCTGCGCGGCGATACCGTGACGACCACCGAGGTTCGCGGTCTCCACGCCACGACTCTGACGCGCACTGTGGCGGACCTCGCGGCGAGCGCGTCGCTCATGGATGCGGTCGTGATGGCAGATTTCGTGCTCGCCCGCTCTGACCGAGCCGGGCGTGAATCGAAGACAACGCGTACGGAGCTCGTCGAGGCCGCGAAGAGTCTACCGTCGGCGGCGGGCGCCCGCCGCGCGCGTGCGGTCGCCGCGTTCGCAGACGGGCGCGCGGAGTCGCCACTGGAGTCGGTGAGCCGGGTCAGCATGGGTCTGGTCGGAGCGCCCGCACCTGACCTCCAGGTGAGCATCGGCGATCTGCTCGGCTTTCGAGCGCGCCTCGACTTCGTCTGGCCGGAACTCGGGCTCGTGGGCGAGGCGGACGGCGCAGTCAAGTACATCCACCCGGCGCTGAAGAACGGAAGAACCACCGCGGAAGTCCTGGGAGCTCAGAGCGAGCGTGAGCGGCTGATTCAATCGATGGGCCTGCGCATCACCCGCTGGGGATGGAAGACGGGGTCGCGACCGGACCGTATGCGCGTTGCACTTGAGGCCGCCGGCGTGCCACTCGCCCCGCGGTGCACGATCCCGGGGATTCGCGGCTAAGCCGACCCGTCGTTCTCGAGCAGGGTCGCGGCGTCGGGAAACCATCCGTAGCCAGAGCGGGCCGCTGTGATGCACCATGTGCTTGCACGCTCGTCACCAGCCGCGATTGCGCAGCGGAAGGAGCAGGGGGATGCGAGATGAAGATGAGGAAGCCCGGTCGGCCCACGCTCAGTCGCGGCCCGATCGCGGCGAGCAGGTGGACTCGTGCACGCTCATCGTGCGGCTGAATTCCGGGATCGAGCTGGAGTACGACCTGGATCCCCGCCGCTTCACCCTGCCGTGACGACATCCAGCGAGCGGACGCCACACATAGCGGAGCGGGGCCGACCCTAGCCGACCCCGCTCGAGTAGCGCCTCGCGCCGCTACTCAACTGATTGTCCACGACCGCTATGCGGCCCCCGAACTTCCGTTACGAGAACCTGTCAGCGATGTGGGCTGGTTTGCGAGGCTGTGGGAATCCATAGGCGCTCCTCTCGTCGAACGGAACCGTCCGGTTGAAACGGTGCGTCCATTCTGCGACTCCATCGCCCTCAGGTAAAGCGATCGGAGCGGATAGCCAGGAACGCGAAAGAGGGCCGGACCCGAAGGCCCGACCCTCTCACGAGTGAAGTCGAAGGACTTACTTGATGATCTTCGTCACCGTACCGGCGCCCACGGTGCGGCCACCCTCACGGATGGCGAAGCCGAGGCCCTCCTCCATGGCGATCGGCTGGATCAGCTCGACCGACATGTCGGTGGTGTCGCCGGGCATGACCATCTCGGTGCCCTCGGGCAGCGAGATGACGCCGGTGACGTCGGTGGTACGGAAGTAGAACTGCGGACGGTAGTTCGTGTAGAAGGGGTTGTGACGGCCACCCTCGTCCTTCGAGAGGATGTAGGCAGTGCCCTCGAAGTTGGTGTGCGGGGTCACAGAACCCGGCTTCGCCACGACCTGGCCGCGCTCCACGTCCTCGCGCTTGGTACCGCGGAGGAGCAGACCACAGTTCTCGCCGGCCCAGGCCTCGTCGAGCTGCTTGTGGAACATCTCGATACCCGTGACCGTGGTCTTCTGCGTCGGGCGGATGCCGACGATCTCGACCTCGGAGTTGATGGCCAGGGTGCCACGCTCGGCGCGGCCCGTGACGACCGTGCCACGACCGGTGATGGTGAAGACGTCCTCGATCGGCATGAGGAACGGCTTGTCCTTGTCACGCACCGGGTCGGGGATGGAGTTGTCGACGGCGTCCATGAGGTCGAGGACCGACTGGACCCACTTCTCGTCGCCCTCGAGAGCCTTGAGGCCCGAGACGCGCACGACGGGGGCGTTGTCGCCATCGAAGTCCTGGCTGGAGAGCAGCTCGCGAACCTCGAGCTCGACGAGCTCCAGGATCTCCTCGTCGTCCACCATGTCGGACTTGTTCAGCGCGACGAGCAGGTAGGGGACGCCGACCTGCTTGGCGAGCAGAACGTGCTCACGGGTCTGAGCCATCGGGCCGTCGGTGGCGGCGACCACGAGGATCGCGCCGTCCATCTGAGCAGCACCGGTGATCATGTTCTTGATGTAGTCGGCGTGACCCGGGGCGTCAACGTGCGCGTAGTGGCGCTTCGGCGTCTCGTACTCGACGTGCGAGATGTTGATCGTGATACCACGCTGACGCTCTTCCGGAGCCGAGTCGATCGACGCGAAGTCGCGCTGAACGTTGGTCGCCGACGGGTACTTGTCAGCAAGCACCTTGGAGATCGCCGCGGTGAGCGTCGTCTTGCCGTGGTCGACGTGACCGATGGTTCCGATGTTGACGTGCGGCTTAGTCCGCTCGAACTTGGCCTTAGCCACTGTGGGTCCTCCTCAGGACTCTCGTGTAGAGGCGCCGGTCGATGGATTTCGACCGGAAGCTCTACGGGATTGGTTTCTTATGTTACGGGATGTTGCCGAAGGCTTGAGACCCGAGGTCACTCGCCCTTGCTCTTCTGGACGATCTCGTCGGCCACAGCCTTCGGGACCTCCGCGTAGCTGTCGAACTGCATCGAGTACACCGCGCGGCCCGAGGTCTTCGACCGCAGGTCACCGATGTAACCGAACATCTCCGACAGCGGGACGTTGGCACGCACCACCTTGACACCGCTGGCGTCCTCCATGGACTGGATCTGCCCGCGACGGGAGTTCAGGTCGCCGATGACGTCGCCCATGTACTCCTCCGGCGTACGCACCTCGACCGCCATGAGCGGCTCGAGGAGCACCGGGTTCGCCTTCCGAGCGGCCTCCTTGTAGGCCATCGAGCCGGCGATCTTGAACGCCATCTCCGAGGAGTCGACGTCGTGCGCTGCACCGTCGAGGAGCGTCGCCTTGACGCCCACCGTCGGGAAGCCGGCGAGAACGCCGACCTGCATCGCGTCCTGGATTCCCGCGTCCACCGAGGGGATGTACTCGCGCGGGACGCGACCGCCGGTGACGGCGTTCACGAACTCGTACGAGGTCTCCGGGGTGACCTCCATGGGCTCCAGGCTGATCTGCACCTTAGCGAACTGACCGGAACCACCGGTCTGCTTCTTGTGGGTGTAGTCGTACTTCTCCACCGTGCGGCGGATGGTCTCGCGGTAGGCCACCTGGGGCTTGCCGACGTTCGCCTCGACGTTGAACTCGCGCTTCATGCGGTCGACGAGGATGTCGAGGTGGAGCTCGCCCATGCCCTTGATGACGGTCTGGCCGGTCTCCTGGTTCTGCTCGGTGCGGAACGTCGGGTCCTCTTCGGCCAGCTTCTGGATCGCGGTGCCCAGCTTCTCCTGGTCGGCCTTGGTCTTCGGCTCGATGGCGACCTCGATCACCGGCTCCGGGAAGGTCATCGACTCGAGCACGACCTGGTTGTCCGGGTCGCTCAGGGTGTCACCGGTGGTGGTGTCCTTGAGGCCGATCACCGCGTAGATGTTGCCGGCGGTGACGAAGTCGACCGGGTTCTCCTTGTTGGCGTGCATCTGGAAGATCTTGCCGATGCGCTCCTTCTTGCCCTTGGTCGAGTTGATGACCTGGGCGCCGGAGTCGATGCGGCCCGAGTAGACGCGCACGTAGGTGAGGCGACCGAAGAACGGGTGCACCGCGACCTTGAAGGCCAGGGCGGAGAACGGCTCGGTGGCGTCGGCGTGGCGCAGGATGACCTGCTCCTCGTCGCGCGGGTTGTGCGCCTCGATGGCGGGCACATCGAGCGGCGACGGGAGGTAGTCGATCACGGCGTCGAGCATCGGCTGCACACCGCGGTTCTTGAACGCCGAACCGCACAGGACCGGGTAGATCTCGTTGTTCACGGTGAGCTTGCGGATGGCCGCCTTGATCTCCGGAACGGTGATCTCCTCGCCGCCGAAGAACTTCTCGAGCAGCACGTCGTCGCTCTCGGCGACGGTCTCGATGAGCTTCGCGCGGTACTCCTCGGCCTTGGCCTGGAGGTCGGCGGGGATCTCCTGGACCTCGTACTTGGCGCCCATGGTGACATCACCCTTGGCGTCGCCGGGCCAGACCAGCGCACGCATCTCGATCAGGTCGACGACGCCGACGAAGTCGGACTCGGAACCGATCGGGAGCTGCATCACCAGCGGCTTGGCGCCGAGGCGCGAGATGATGGTGTCGACGGTGAAGTAGAAGTCGGCGCCGAGCTTGTCCATCTTGTTGACGAAGCAGATGCGCGGGACGACGTACTTGTCGGCCTGACGCCACACGGTCTCCGACTGGGGCTCGACGCCCTCCTTCGCGTCGAACACGGCGACGGCGCCGTCGAGGACGCGGAGCGAACGCTCCACCTCGACGGTGAAGTCCACGTGACCGGGCGTGTCGATGATGTTGATCTGGTTCTTGTTCCAGAAACAGGTCACGGCCGCGGACGTGATGGTGATGCCGCGCTCCTTCTCCTGCTCCATCCAGTCGGTGGTCGAGGCGCCATCGTGCGTCTCGCCGATCTTGTGGTTGACGCCCGTGTAGAACAGGATGCGCTCGGTCGTAGTGGTCTTGCCGGCATCGATGTGGGCCATGATGCCGATGTTGCGGACCTTGTTCAGGTCGGTGAGCACGTCCTGTGCCACAGGGTTCCTCCGAATTGTTGAAAGTGAGGGGTGCCGTCCGGGCGCGGCACTATGAGGTATAACGCCCGGACGGCCAGATTTATTACCGCGGTGCGGTGCTTACCAGCGGTAGTGGGCGAAGGCCTTGTTCGACTCGGCCATCTTGTGCGTGTCCTCGCGACGCTTGACAGCGGCGCCGAGACCGTTGGACGCGTCCAGGATCTCGTTCTGGAGACGCTCGGTCATCGTCTTCTCGCGACGACCCTTGGCGTAGCTGGTGAGCCAGCGGAGCGCGAGCGTGTTCGCGCGGTGCGGCTTGACCTCGACCGGCACCTGGTAGGTCGAGCCACCGACACGGCGGGAGCGGACCTCGAGGGTCGGACGGATGTTGTCGAGAGCCTTCTTCAGCGTGGTGACCGCGTCCTGGCCGGACTTGGTGGCGACACCCTCGAGCGCGTCGTAGACGATGCGCTCGGCGAGGCCCTTCTTGCCGTCGAGGAGGATCTTGTTGACGAGCTGGCTGACGACCGGCGCGCCGTACACGGGGTCGGCGACGACGGGGCGCTTCGGAGCGGGACCCTTGCGAGGCATTACTTCTTCTCCATCTTCGCGCCGTAACGGCTGCGAGCCTGCTTGCGGTTCTTCACGGCCTGGGTGTCCAGGGCGCCACGAACGATCTTGTAGCGGACACCCGGGAGGTCCTTCACACGACCGCCGCGGACGAGCACCATCGAGTGCTCCTGCAGGTTGTGGCCCTCACCGGGGATGTAAGCGGTGACCTCGGTCCCGTTCGACAGCTTCACACGGGCGACCTTGCGGAGCGCCGAGTTCGGCTTCTTGGGGGTGGTGGTGTACACACGCGTGCACACGCCGCGCTGCTGCGGGTTGGCCTTAAGGGCGGGAGCCTTGGTCTTGGTGACCTTCGGCGTCCGGCCCTTACGGACCAACTGCTGAATGGTTGGCACTGAACTTCTCCTTTTATGGACTGCACGGTGACAGTTGTTGCTTCTTCCCCATGAGCCACCCACCGGCTTCGCGCCCGTCATCGGAACGATGGAGGCTGTCGTCGGGTGGAACGGCACTTGGGGGAATCGGACGGCAGAGCCGGCCGATATGCCGTGGGGGCGGGGGTCCCGTGCGGTCTCCCTGCCCATCGGATGAGTACGTGCCAACCCGCTCGCTCCTGGCCCGGAAACCGGGCACGAAGCAAGCGCGCGACAGAGCGCACACCCGATAAATACTATCCGCCGGGGGCCGGTCGGTCAAATGAGCACGGGTGCGGGCGGCCGGTGTCCGCGCAGGGCGAAACCCACTGCGGCACCCGTCAGCCCTGGGTCGTCCCGTCCTCGTACTGGGGCGTGAACACGGGGGCGCCGTCCGGGCCGAACGTCACGGATCCGAAGTACTGGAACGAGAACGGATCCGTCGACGCCGGGCCGGTCGAGCCGTCCGTGGGGCTCGTCACCGTTCCGGAGGCCTCGACGGTCCCCTCGTCGCTCGACACCATCCATCCGCCGTGCGCCCACGAGGAGTCGACCGCGACGAAGGGGCGTTGGTCCAGCTTCCACTGGACGCCGCTCACCGTGTAGCCGTCGTCTGTCGTGTCGTCCACGACGAACGGGCATCCGGCCGGATCGGGAACGGTCGTCGCGAGGCACGCGTCCAGCCACGCGTCGACGGCGGCGCGCGCGGCGGTGTCGCCATCGGACGAGAGCTGGGCCGGGAAGCGGGTGGTCTTCGTCCGGTCGGACGGGCTGGATGCCACGTCCGCATCCCAGATCCGGTAGGCGGCGTTGGGCGACGTGAAGCTCATGGGGTAGCTGCCCGGGAGAGCGCGGAATGTGACGATCGTGCGCAGCGCCTGCTTCACGGGCCTGATGCCGGCGATGGAGTAGGTCATCCCGTCCGGCGCCTGCACCTCGAACGAGACCGTGTCCGGTGCGACCTTCGCCATGCGCCAGAGCGGGACGCCGGGGAGCCCGCCGGTCCGCTCGAACGCGAACGTACGGCGCTGCTCCTGGTCGCCCTGTGTGAGGACGGCCTCAACGGTCGTGCGGCCCGACCGGGTCACCGGGTGGCCGACGGTGAACGACGTGATGCGATGCGTGGCCTTGGCATACGCCGTGTCGGTCAGCAGGATATCCCCGGCCGAGCGGTGGATCCCGGCGATGCGCATCGCCTGCTCCGCCTTGCCGTGCTCGAGCGCGGTCAGGTACCGCGCGACCAGCGTGCGCGGCAGCTCCTGCGCCATGCCGATCGTCCCGACCGACATCACGGCGCCCGCGAGCGTGGCGAGTACCACCGCCGTGGCGCCCAGCCACAGCGCCGTCCGTGTCGACTTCTCCACGCTCAGCCCTGGGACCCGTCGCCCCGCGCCGGCGTGAAGACCGCACCGTCGCCGGTGAAGGTGACCGTGCCCGAGTACGCGAACGGGATGTCGCCGGTCGAGACCTGCCCGGTGGCGCCGTCGGCGAGCCTGGTCACCTTCGCCGTCGCCGTGACCGAGCCGCCGGAGCCGCGGACGTCCCACCCTCCGTCGTGCCAGTCTCCGTACATGTCGACCTCGGGGCGCGTCACCAGCGCCCACCGCAGGTCGCTCAGCCGGACGCCGTTCGCCGTCTCGTCCTTCACCAGGAACGGGCAGTTCGCCGGAGCGGCGTCCTGCGTGGCGAGGCAGGCGTCCAGCCAGTCCTCGACGGCCTTCTTCGCATCCGCGTAGCCCGTTTCGGAGAGCTCGGCGGCGAACTGCGTCGGAGTGACGACGCTGCCGACCGGATGCGAGATGGCGACACCGCTCTTCGCGGAGTAATCGGCGCTCGACGAGCTGACCTTCACCGGGTAGCTGCCGGGGAGGGCGCGCAGCTTCGCAACAGCGTCATCGCTCGACGGCGTGACACCCGCGATGGTGAAGCTCAGGCCGCTGGGCCCCGCGGTCTCGACCTCGACGGTGTCCGGCGTCACGGGTGCCAGCTTCCACAGCGGGAGGAACGGCAGGCCACCCGCGCGCACGACGCGGAAGGAGCGGTGGTACGGGCGATCGCCCTGCTCGACCGTCGCATCCACCGTCGTCACGCCTTTGCGGGTGACCGGGGCCCCGAGCGTGAACGAGGTGATGCGGTCGGTCGCGGTGGCGTAGGCCTTCTGGGTCAACAGGATGTCGCCGGATCGCGGAGTGATCCCGCCCAGCGTCATCGCCTCCCGGGCATGGCCGTGCACGAGGGCGTCGAGATAGCGCGCGACCACGGTGCGCGGCATGCTCTGCGCCGCCGCGACGGTGGTGACGGAGAAGAAGGCGCCGACGGCCGTGCACAGCACGGCAGCGGCGGCGAGGACCCACCAGAACCAGCGGACGCGGACGGTGCGCTTCGCGGGCGCGGCTTCGGACTCGGTGCTCACGTGGACTCCCCCATACCGGCCGGATACCGATCGGCCGACAGTCAGCTTAGGGGCGGGACGCAGAAGAGCGCGGGCACCCGTTCGGGGTACCCGCGCTCCGCTGTCGTGTGGGTTCGGCTCAGCCGCCGATGCCCTTGGCGAGCTCGCTGTCGACGTTCTGCAGGGCGTCGGCCGCCTTGGTGAGGAACTGCGACATCCCGTCGAGTCCGTTCACCGCCTCGGTGGTGCCCTTGGTGAACTGCTCGTACGAGGTGTGGAAGGCGCCGGACGCCTGGTCGGTGACGAAGCCCCCGTTCACGAGCCCGTTCACCAGGTTCTGCAGCTCGTGGAGCTTCGCGGTGATGTCGTCCTTGCCCGCGATGAGGCGGTTGGCGGCATCGGTCATCTCGCCGTACGTGACGTTCATGTTGGCCATGACGGTCCTTATCCCTTCGGTTCGAAAGAGGCCGTACCCCCGGGGCCGACCAGCTACGTCCACCTAACCAGGCCTGCGGAGAGGACGGAATGGGGAGCACTCCCCATCCGTCGGAGTTCACGCTCGCCGGGCCAGCGGGATAGCGTGGCTGCCATGCCGTCGTACAGCCCGATGAAGCCGAACCCGAACTCCGCCGCTGCACGCGGAACCAGGTCGCGTTCGGACCGCTCCTCGACACCGCCGTCGCAGGCCGAGCGCGCGCTCCGCCCTCTCGGATACCTGCTGGTGGCCCTGGTGTGGACGGTGCTCGGGGCGGTCACGGTGGCTCTCCCCGCCGCCCTGCCCTTCGGTCTCTGGAGCACGAACCCCGACTTCAGCTCCCGCGAGTTCGTCACGGGCGGCGACACCGTGATCATCGTGCTGTTCCTCGTGTTCGCCCTCGTCGTGCTCGTCCCGCTTCTCGGGTACGCGTTCGTCGCGCTCGCGCTCGGATCGGTCTCGCTCGCCGTGCTGTCGTGGACGTACGTGGTCCGCAGCCTGCGACCGTCGTATGCGGGCGAGCGGCTGTCGAGCACGGGATGGTCGCGCAACGTCATCGGGCCGGTGACGGTCGGCAAGACGGCACTGTCGCTGCTCCCGGTCCGGATGACGCCCTGGACGGCGTTCTGGACCGAGATCATGTTCCTCGGCTGGCGACCGGGACGCGCTGTGCTGGTCGCCGGCATCCCCTACGGTCTCGCGTCGTTCCTCGTCGCCGGCTGGCTGTTCTGGCCGGTCGGCCCGATCGGCGCGGTCGTCTGGACCGTTGTGACGGCGGCGCTCGTGGTGACCACCGTCATGCTGATCGTCCGCGAGTACCGCCGCCGGGTGAGCGGGCGGAAGGTGAGCGGACGGAAGGTCAGCGGGCGGAGGCCGGCTGCACGAGAGGCGCGCGGAAGCTGATCGAGTCGATCATCGCGTCGAACAACTCCAGGTAGAGCTCCGGAGCCGTCGCCATCGGCGCGTTGATGCGCGCGTGGATGAGACGCGAGCCGTCCGGAACCGCGAACCGGTAGTCGGCCACCAGTTCGGGAGCGGACTGCTCGTCGTAGGTCGTCTGCCGGACCTGCGATCGACGTCGCACCGGCCCGATGGAGAACTCGAACGCGTCGTCGTCCGGGAAGCAGCGCTGCAGGTGCGTGGCGGTGTCGTCGTCCGGTCCGGGTGTCGTCGGCCACTCCTCGCGCGACAGCACGATGGAGGCGGGGAACGGCACCCCCGGGAGGATCTCCATGGAGAGCGCGAGGGCGAAAGCCGAGGTCGCGTCCGCCAGGGCGACCAGGTGCTCCAGCTCGGTCTTCGCCGTGCGCCGGACGCGCGCCAGCCGGTCGGCGCGACCGACCCGCTCGGTCACGAGGCGCGCGATGCGCCGGGAGGCCGCCTCCTCGTCGTGCAGCGGGATCATCACCCACGTGCCCGGGAAGACGATGGTGAGCTCATCGTCGAGTGAGGTCAGACGTGCGTCGGTCATGCGAACTCCCCCAGAGTGACGCGCAGCGAGTCGGCGATGGCCTGCGTGTCAGTGACCATGTCGTCGAAGCCGCCGATGAATCCCGATCGGAACACGGTGTGGAACGCCTGTGCGGACCCGACCGGGAAGATCGCGAAGACCACCCGCTGCTCCAGGAGGGCGTCGCCCGCGTCGTCGTCGGCGAGGGCCGTCAGGTGCGTGAAGCCGACGAGCTCGCCGACCGCGTGGGCCGTGCGCCAGGAGCGGTAGCCGAGGGTCTCGTAGCCGGGGCGGCGTTCGGCCGCATCCGCGTCGGTCGCCGCGAGGTAGCTCTCCGGGCTGTCGTCGACCTCGAGCTGCAGCAGCTCGAAGGTCTGGTAGGCGTTCAAGACGCCCGCCGACGGGATCGGGATGTACACCCGCGCGCGGGTGGCGCCGGTCGGGTCCTCGGCGTGCAGCACCTGCTGCAGGGCGCGGAGCTGGGCCGTCAGGCCGGCCGCCTGCGCACCCGCGTCCAGGGTGGCCGCGAATCGCTCCGGCCAGTCCCCTCGAGGGTCCTCGTTCAGCAGCTCGACGTCGTACCAACCCTCCGGGGCCTCGAACGTGAAGTCGACGATGTCGCGCGGGCGCAGCGTCATACCGGGTCAGCCTCCTCAGCCGTTGTTGCTCTTGTAGGTCGGAACATACTTGTCCGCCTGGCCGAGCGCGAACTTCTGCAGGTCGATGCTGGGGATCTTGGGCAGATCGGTGTGGTTGCCGCCGTCGAACTTGTTGGCGATCTCGTCCACCTTGCCCGGAGCGTTGACCAGCTCGATGCCCTTGTTGATCAGCGCGGTGCCCTGGTGGTACGCGGCGACGACGGTGAGCGGGTTCACCTCGCGGGCGCCGACGTCATGCGAGACGGCCCGCACGACGTTCTGGTCGATGCCGAGCAGCGTCCGCATCGCCTTCGCCTTGTCGGCGCCATCCGTCACCAGGGCCTTGTACGCGGCGCGCTGGCCGGCGGCCGACTCGCCGGCGGCCTGCCAGATCTTGACCGGGTTGACGTCGTTGAGCGGCTTCTCGAAGAGCTTCTTCGTCGCCGACTTCATCAAGCGCTTGCCGATCTGCATCTTGAGCATGGCGTTCGGGCTGGTGCGCACACCGCCGACCAGCCGCGGAGCACGGGCCAGCGCCTTGATGCGCGCGGCCTTTCCGAGGAACGCGAAGATGCGTCCGCCGAAGAGGCTCAGCGCGACGCCGACGGCGGCTCCGATGATGTCGAGGAACGTGCCCTCGCCGTTCGCGAACTTCACGACGGCATCGACCAGCTTGATGATGGATGCGACCAGCGCGATCACGACCAGCACCTGTCCGAGGATCGGAACCCAGGAGAGGAAGATCGCCAGGACCCCGGCGATGTCGCCGATGGTCTCGATGACATCCATCACCTTGTCCCAGAAGCCCGGGTTCTTCAGGCCGTTGTTGTGGTGGTCGACGACGTCGACGATCGCGTCGACCGCCTTCTCGGCCGCGCGGTTCTTCTTGTCGCGGGCGTCGTACCAGGCCTGGTGCGCCGCCTGCAGGGCTGCGTTGGCGTCGCGGGCGGCATCGTCGGCCTTGTCGGCCGACTTGCCCGCGGTCGCGGCGTCCTCCGGCTTCGCCTTCTGCGCGTCGGTGTGGGCGGTCGTCGCCGCCTTGTGCGCCGCATCCGCCGCGCTCTGCTTCTGCTCGATCAGCGCGATGGCCTTGTCGGCGTCGTCCTGCGCCTCGCGCAACTGGGCGGCGTACGTGATCAGCGCGTTCGCCGTCTTCGAGTAGCGGTCCTTGGCCTTGTTGATGTCTTCTGCGGTGTCCTTCGACATCTCCTGCAGCTTCGATACGGCCTGGGACTTGTAGCCGTCGAGGTCGTGGATCTTGTTGAGCTCCTTCACGGAGCGCTGGATCGCCTCGCCGATCGACTCGTAGTGCCGGGCCTTCGCCTCCAGGACGTCGGGGTCGCCGGTCAGCGGCTGGAACTCCTTGTCGCTCACTTGTGGTCCGCACCCTTCTTCTCGTCCAGCGCCTTGGCGAGGTCGCCGTCCACCTTCACGAAGTTGTCCGCCACTGCGGCGATGACCTGCTGCACGTTCTTCACGTTCTCGGTCATCTCCTTGCGCTTCTCGTTCCACTTGTGGGCGAAGTCGCGGACGTGGCTGTGCAGGTCGTCGTGCCCGGTCGCCTCGGCGACGGAGTCGCTGAAGTCGTCGGCGTTCTGGAACTCGCGCACGACGGCGTCGAGGTCATCGCGCAGCTGCACCAGCTCGTCCAGCTTGAGTACGAGATCGGACACTGTTCCTCCCCTTCCGGTGGCGACCGCCGGAGTCCTCCGGTCATCCTGTCTTCAGCAACGTACCGGTGGACCAGCGGGGAAGCGATGGGGAGCGGTCCCCATCCACGTGCGGGCGAGGAGATGGGTATGGTGCTGAAGTGCGACTGAAACTGACTCTCGCCCGCCCGTCCGGCAGCAGCGATGACATCGTCGTCACCGCCGACGCCGCCGCCAGCATCGCCGAGGTCGCCTCGACCGTGGCGCGGATCGATCCGCGGCGCACCGGACCGGTCGCCGCGCCAGGCGCGCTGACGCTCCGCGCCCAGCTTCCCGGACAGGCCGATCCGCTCGTCCTGCCGCCGGACGCCCCGGTCGGGGAGGCGTGGATCGGCAGCGGTGCGACGGTCGCGCTGGCCGACGCCGGCCTCCACTACGTCTCCCCCGAACTCGGCGACGTGCCGGTCGTCGCGACGCTCCGGGTGCTCAGCGGTCCGCAGGAGGGCACGGAGTTCCCGCTGCGCGCCGGGACCACTGTGCTCGGTCGCGACGAGTCGTGCGACATCGTTCTGCAGGATCCCCTCGTCTCGAAGCGTCACGTGCGGTTCGAGGCGGGCGACGGCGTCGAGGTCGTCGACCTGGGCTCGGCGAACGGTGTCGTCGTCGACGGCGGGCTGGTGACCCGGTTCACCGTGCGGCGGTCGGAGACGCTGCTGCTCGGCGACACCGAGGTGGAGCTCGAGGTGAAGTCGGGGTCCGAGCTGCCGGCGGCTCCGCCCACCGCGGGCCCGGTGTTCTTCAACCGGTCGCCGCGCGTCGAGCGGCGATACTCCGGGCAGGTCTTCCAGGCGCCCGAGGTGCCCGGCGAGAAGGACGACCCGCCCTTCCCCCTGCTCGCCATGATCACGCCGCTGCTTCTCGGCGGTGCGATGTTCTTCCTGACGCACAACCCGACCAGCCTGCTCTTCGTGCTGCTGTCGCCGGTGATGCTCGTCGGCAACTACATCAGCGGCCGCACCCGCGGCAAGCGGAAGCTCAAGAAGCAGATCGCGCTGTTCGAGCAGCGGCTCGAGGCGCTCTCCAGCAAGCTGGAGCAGGAGCGCACCACGGAGGTCGAGCTGCGCCAGGCGGAGACGCCGACCACCGCGGACGCCCTCGCCGAGGCGGTCCGCCGCGGTCCGCTGCTCTGGACGCGGCGCCCGGAGCACTGGTCGTTCCTCAACCTGCAGCTGGGCCGGGGCACCATGCGGTCGCGCAACACCGTGCAGGCCGTCGACCGGGGCGAGCTGATCGTCGAGTTCCAGGAGCGCCTCGACACGGTCATCGCCGACAACGCCCTGGTCGAGGACGTCCCGGTGCTCGACAACCTGTACGAGTCCGGGGCGCTCGGCATCGCCGGACCGGCGGACCTCGTCGCGGGATCGGTGAACTCGGTGCTCGTCCAGCTCACCGCCCTGCACTCCCCCTCCGAGCTGGCGGTCGCCGCCCTCGTCTCACCGCGGTGGTCGCGCGAGCTCGGCTGGCTGAAGTGGATGCCGCACACCTCGTCCCCGCACAGCCCGCTGGCCGGCGCTCACCTCGCCGACAGCGCATCCTCGGCCGCCGGCGTGCTGAGCTCGCTCGAGGGCCTCGTCGAGGAACGCCTCGCGGCCGCGAAGGCCGGCCCGCAGCGGCGTGGTGCCATGGAGCAGGAGAGCGCCGCCCTCGAGCGCGGCGCGGAGGTCGGACGCTCGCAGACCAGCAACGGGACGCCATCGCCGGTCCCCGCGGTGATCGTCGTCATCTCCGACGACGTCGCCGTCGACCGCGCCCGCCTCGTGCAGCTCGCCGAGGCGGCGGCCGACGCCGGCGTCTTCCCTGTGTGGATCTCGGACGACGTCGACCGGCTCCCGGCCGTCTGCCGCACGTTCCTTCAGCACACCGACCAGCCGCACCGCGCGCGGGCCGGTTTCGTCCGCATCGGCGAGACGGTGGAGGACGTCGTCACCGAGCCGGTCAGCGCCGCGACCGCGCTCGACTACGCCAAGCGGATGGCCCCCGTCATCGACGCCGGAGCCCTCGTCGCCGACGCCAGCGACCTGCCGCGCTCCGTGTCGCTGGTGACGCTGCTCGGACACGAGCTGGCCGAGTCGTCGAGTGCGGTGGTCGACCGCTGGCGGCAGAACGCCTCCATCCACGACCGCACCGCCGGCGCGAAGCCCACGCGACGCCGCCCCGGCACGCTGCGCGCGACCATCGGGTCGGCCGGCGTCGATGCCATGCACCTCGACCTGCGCACGCAGGGACCCCACGCGCTCGTCGGGGGCACCACCGGCGCCGGCAAGAGCGAGTTCCTGCAGGCGTGGGTGCTCGGGATGGCCGCCGAGTACAGCCCCGACCGCGTCACCTTCCTGTTCGTGGACTACAAGGGCGGGTCCGCGTTCGCCGACTGCGTCAGCCTCCCGCACTGCGTGGGCCTCGTCACCGACCTGAGCCCGCACCTGGTGCGCCGTGCGCTCACCAGCCTCCGCGCCGAGCTGCACTACCGTGAGCACCTGCTCAACCGGAAGAAGGCGAAGGACCTGCTGGAGCTGGAGAAGCGCGGCGATCCGGACAGTCCGCCCGCGCTCGTGCTCGTCATCGACGAGTTCGCCGCGCTGGTCGGCGAGGTGCCGGAGTTCGTCGACGGCGTCGTCGACATCGCCCAGCGCGGACGCTCGCTCGGCATCCACCTCATCATGGCGACGCAGCGGCCGGCGGGTGTCATCAAGGACAACCTCCGCGCCAACACCAACCTCCGCATCGCGCTGCGCATGGCGGACGAGTCCGACAGCCAGGACGTGGTCGGCGTCGCCGACGCCGCACATTTCGACCCGAGCATCCCCGGCCGCGGCATGGCGAAGACCGGGCCGGGCCGTCTCGTGCGGTTCCAGTCGGCCTACGCCGGCGGCTGGACCACCCGCGAGCCCGAGCGGGCGGGCGTCGAGGTCGCCGAGCTCCGCTTCGGCGGCGAGGTGCGCTGGGAGGAGGAGCGGCCCGCCGAGGAGCCGGAGCGCGACCTCGGCCCCACGGACCAGCAGCGGATGGTCGCCGCGATCGTGCGCGCGCAGTCGGCCGCGCACATCCCGGCTCCCCGCCGTCCGTGGCTCGACGAGCTCGCCACCGCCTACGACCTCGGGCTGCTGCGGCAGCGCACCGACGCGGAACTGCTGCTCGGTGTCGCCGACATCCCCGACCGCCAGGAGCAGCGCCCGGTCTACTTCCAGCCCGATGTCGACGGCAACCTTGCCGTCTACGGCACCGGCGGCTCCGGCAAGTCCACGGCGCTCCGCACCCTCGCCTCCGCCGCCGCGATCACTCCGCGCGGCGGCCCGGTGCACGTCTACGGCCTGGACTTCGGCGCGGGAAGCCTGCGGATGCTGGAGAAGCTCCCGCACGTCGGCTCGATCATCCCCGGCGACGACCCGGAGCGCATCATCCGGCTGTTCCGGATGCTGAAGGAGACGCTCGAGGACCGCGGCCCGCGCTTCGCCGAAGCCAACGCGTCCAACATCACCGAGTACCGGTCGCTGACCGGCCGCCAGGAGGAGCCGCGCATCCTGCTTCTCGTCGACGGCTTCCCCAGCTTCCGCGAGGACTTCGAGATCCCGGCCGGGCGGTCGCAGTGGTACGACGTGTTCCGCGACCTGCTGGCCGACGGCCGACGCCTCGGGATGCACGTGGCGCTGACCGGCGACCGTGCCGGCGCCGTCCCCACCGCGATCGGCTCGCTCGTACAGCGCCGCGTGGTGCTGCGGCTGGCGGACGACGGGTACGGGATGCTCGACGTGCCCAGCGATATCCTCTCGCCCGCGTCCCCTCCCGGCCGCGCGATCGTCGACGGCTACGAGACGCAGATCGCCGTGCTTGGCGGTTCGCGCGCCGTCGCGGACCAGTCGGAGGCCGTCCGCCGTCTCGCCGAGGCGATGGAGCGCGCCGGCATCCCGGAGGCGCCCGTGGTCGGCTCGATGCCGAAGGAGCTGGACCCCGCGTCCCTTCCGGACAGCGTCGGCGGACAGCCCGTGCTCGGCATCGGCGACATCGACCTCGGCCCGCTCGGTTTCGAGCCATCAGGGACGCTGCTCGTCGCCGGTCCCCCGGCCAGCGGTCGCACGACCGCGTTGGCGGCGGTGGCGGATGCGGTGGCGCGCTTCGACGCCGAGACGCGGCTGTACTACGTGGGAAGCGCCCGGTCTCCGCTCTCCGGGTCGAGCCTGTGGACGGACCGCGCGCTCACGCAGGCGGACGCCGCCGAGCTCGCGAAGGACCTCGCCGTCGCCATCGCCGACCCGGACACCGAGGGGCGGATCGCGGTGTTCGTCGAGAGCATCGGCGACTTCCTGCAGACGCCCGCCGACTCCCCCATCGTGGAGCTGATCCGCGCCATCCGGCGCAGCGATCACCTGCTCGTCGCGGAGGCGGAGTCGAGCGCGTGGGGCACGTCATGGCCGCTGCTCGGCGAGGTGAAGAACGGCCGGCGCGGGCTGCTGCTGCAGCCGGACTCGGTCGAGGGCGACATCCTGCTGAAGACGCCGCTGCCGCGCCTGAACCGGTCCGAGTTCCCTCCGGGACGCGGTGTGTTCATCCAGAAGGGCGGCTTCACGCGGGTTCAGGTGCCGCTGGTGGATGCGTCCCTCCCGGCGCGCGTCCGTGTCTGACCCGGTCGGGCAGGCCTAGTCCTCGTCGTCGCCCTCCCACGGCCAGCGCGGACGCCCGCGCTGGCGGAAGCGTCCGACGAGCACCAGCTGGTAGAGCAGCGTCACCGCGAACGCCAGGACCGCGATCGTGATGGCGGGCCAGCGCAGGAGCTGGGCGAACGCGAACAGGAAGTAGTGGAACGGGTCGTTCGGGTCGCCTGCCGCACCGGCGATACCGCCCGCCGCGATGAACACGGCATAGCAGGCGACTCCGACGCCGAACGCGACACCGGGCGAGACCCGCTGGCGTTCGGCCGGGACGCGCGTCCCGAGCACGATGAGGAACACGAGCAGCATGACCGCCGACGCCACCACCATGACGGGGCCGACCAGCGGCCCGACGTCCGGGTCGGCGACGACATCGCTGTCGGTCGCGAGGGAGACCAGGCCGAACGCGGCGACGACCAGAGCGAGGTACAGCCCCGTCGCGAAGAAGGCGACGACGGTTGCGTAGACGCGCTCGTCACGCATGGTCGGCTGCGGGCCCTCCCGGTCAGTACCCCTGCTGCGCGTAGGCGGCGACGGCCTGGTTCTGGGCGTCGGCGACCTGCTGCTCGTAGTCGGCCTGCGCCTCGGCGTTGCGCGCCTTCAGCTTGCGGCCGCGGGCGGCGAGCCACGCGCCCGTCCAGATCGACACCTCGCGGGCGATCACGCCGGCGAGCACAGCGAGGGGGCTCACCCAGGCGCTCCGCATGAGGATGGCGAACTCGTCGGAGTTGCGGAGCCAGTACTGGGCATCGATCAGGCCGGCGCCGATGTAGACGAAGTACACGAACACCGCGACGAACAGGCCGCCCAGGATGTAGGCCCACCAGCGCGCGCGGTTCAGGATCTGGATGAGCACGACCATCCCGATGAAGAACGCCACGACGGGCGCCCAACCGCGGATCCCGAACGCGCGACCACCCGTGAAGAACTCGAGGAGCGCCGGGCCGAACTCGTTGCTCGGCGTCAGCAGCGACCCGACGATGAGCACGGCGCCGGCCCACAGGATGGCGAACGCGACGGTGCCGACGAGGGCGATGAGGATGCCGACGCCGCGGTTGCTCTTCTTCTTCGGCGGCTCGGGGCGCGTGAGGTAGATCGGGGCGACCGGCTGCGGGCCGGGGGCGGTGGTCGCGGCCGCGGCCGGTGCGCCCGGCGGGACGCTGCCATACGCGGTCGTTGCGGTGTCGCCCTGACTCAGAGTGGCGGCCTCGGCTGCGACGATCACCGGAGTGGCCGACTCGACAGGTGAGGCGGTGTCGACCGTCGCGTCGCCCGCGGCGGTCGCTCCCGGCTGCGGGCTGTTACGGGCGATGGCGGCCGCGACATCGTCATCGCTCGCGACGACAGGCTCCGGCTCGGCGATCGCGGCGGGACGCTGCGGCTCGGCCGGCGCGGCGGCCACGGGGGCCGCCTCCTGCTCGGCGTCGTCTGCGGGACGGTTAAGGTGACCACGGGCCGAAACGGGATTCGACGGCGGCTCGACGACCTGTGCCCCCGTGTCGGTGGCGGGCTCTGCGGCGGCGGACGCGGCGGGTGCGGTCGCGGGCGTGCCGGCCTGCTCGGCGGCCGCCTGCTCGGACTCCGGCCGTGCGTCGTCCGGCCCCGGCTCGTAGGTCGCGCGCTTCGGCGCGTCCGGCGTGTCGCTCATCCTGGCTCCTCCATCGGCCCGGCGGGCCCGTTGCGCCCACTGTAGCAACGGGGGTGGCCGAGACCGGGGAGGCCGTTCCGTGAGCGCCCTACTTGCTGGCCTTCTTGTCCGCAGACGAGGTCAGCACGTAGATGTAGCCACTGAGCTTGGCGTCGTAGCCCACCCCGGATGCTGCGGTGTCGATCGTTATTCCGTTGACGAGGAAGAGTCGCGTGCCGTTCTGTGCCGCGTTGACGAATCCGAGGACCTGATCTTCCGTGCCACGCACGGTCACCGAGACCGGGATCAAGGTGAAGTTGTCGGCCGTGATGGTCGGCTTCGTCAGCGGCGGAGCGCCGGGGATGTGGACGGGAACCGGCGTGGCCGTCGGAGTCGGGGTCGGGGTCGGAACCGGCGTCGGAGTCGCGGCGCCGGCTGGTTGTCCGGCAGCGGGAGCCGACGGCTTCGGGGAGTCGGGGAGGATATAGGGCTGACCGTCGGTTTGCGTCGTCGCGATGATCGTGACTCCGTTTGCTGTAGCGAAGGTATTCAGCTCATCCGCGAACGATGGCCAGTCTGCCATGGCCGGCACTGCGGCACCCAGCTCGGCCAGCTCTTTCTTGAGCTTCGGGAGATCTTCGCTGTCCTTCCTCATCCTCGCCAGAACGGCTGCCTTGATGGTGTTGCCGCCGTCCACTTGGGAGGTCTCGGCAGACGCAGCCGTCGCTTGGTCGAGCTGCGGCTGAATTCCGACCACCCATCCGAGACCGGCGATGATGACCATCGCGAGAACGGATCCGATGATCCAGAGCCTGGTCTTGTCCATCTCACTGGCCCTTCGTCTCGAACCGCTTCGTGAACAGCGCCTCGCCTACATGGATGGTGATGCTGGAGGTGTAGACGCCGCCGTCGTCTCGGTTGACCGTTCCCGCCGTCGCATCGACGACTCCCCTCACCTGAAGAACAGCACGAAGCCATCCAGGGACATCCGGAAATGTGTTACTCAGCGCGACGACCGTGACCGTGGCGATCCGAGGCCCCTGCAGCGGATCGGTCGATTGCTGGTAGACCGCAATCGGAGACGCCGAGTCGATGGTCACCGACTTCATCCTCAGTCCTGGCGGCTCCGCCGAGCCGACAGCCGCAATGAAGGGCTGCCATGCCACCTCGGTGGATGCGCCTACCTGTTTCGCCGCGACCGCCACATCCACCTGATTCTGGATGTTCCGCACCTCGGTGTACTTCTGCTGCTCGCTCAGTAGTTCGTTGGTCCTCGCTTGCGCGACGAGCAGCTGTCCCTGCGCCACGATGTTCAGACCGAACGCTCCCCCGCTCGCCATCACCACCACCAGGAACACCGCGAGGACGCCCCATGCGAACCCGCGTCGGGTGCGGGCGTTGCGGCGGGCGGAGCGGACCTCGGGGGGCAGGAGGTCGACCCGCGGGTCGCCGCCGACGACCAGGCCCTCCCCTGCTCCGGCCTGGGGCTGACGCAGGGCGGACTTCGGCTTCTTCGAGATCGGCTTCCTCTGACCCGGCGTCTTTGCACCGGATGCCTTCTCCTCCGATTCGGGAGAATCCTGCGGTTCGACCGGGCGACGGATGGTGATGCTCATGCTGCGCTCCCAAGTGCGAGACCCAGCGCCGCGGACAGCGCCGAGCGGTTCTGCCGCAACTGGGCGGCGTCGAGATGCCGGGACAGCGTGACGGAATGGAACGGATCTCCGGGTGAAACGGGGATCCGGGTCATCTCGCCCAGCGCCTCCACCATCCCGGGAAGCTGCGAACCGCCACCGGTCAGCAGAATGCGCTCGACAGGAGTGCTTGGCCGAGTGTTGACGAAATAGCTGATCGTGTTTCGCAGGCTGGTCAGGAGTTCACCGGTCACCCGGTAGACGATCTCCACCGCCTGCTGCTCCTCGAGCGAGGTCACCTGGCGGGCGAGCCCCGTTTCGGCTTTGATGCGCTCGGCCTCTCCTGCGGAGACATCGAGCCCCGAGCGAAGCGCCTGGGTGAGTTCCGCGCCACCGGCGGGGATGATTCGTACGAACTGGGGCACGCCGTCGGTCGCGACGACGACACTCGTCGTGTTGGCGCCGATGTCGACGAGCGCCGCTGTGCCGGCGACTCCCGGTCGCGAGAGCATCGCGCGAGTGAGAGCGAACGGCAACAGATCGACCTCCACGGGAATGAGCCCGGCGAGCTGAGCCGCCTTGACGTTCGCGTCGACCGCCTCTTTCACGGCCGCAATCA